>CAWFQP010000021.1:0-70147 GCA_963818005.1 uncultured Pseudomonadota bacterium | reverse complement strand
ACGATCAGCCCGGTGGCGGTGCTGGACTGCACCAGCGTGGTGACGGCGAAGCCGGCCAGCATCGCCTTGAAGCGGTTGCCGACGCTGCGCGAGATGACGTGGCGCAGGTTGGCGCCGAAAAGCCGCAGCACGCCGGTGCGCACGATGTGCGTGGCCCACACGAGCAGCGCGATGGCCGCGAGCAGGTTCAGCAGGTGCTGCATGGACGGCGGGGCACGCCCGCTCCGGGGTCATCGGTCATCGCGCTCGATTGGACCCTTACACCCGGTGAATGTCAACAATCTGCAACTTGCTCGAATCTCCGATTGACAGGCCGACAGGCAGGCAGGCAGCATGCAAGGGGTGTGCCGGGCCAACGCCGTCACACCACGGTCATCGGCGCGCCGCAGCATGCGCGGTTTGCCTCTCGCGCTCTCACTCATCACCCTCAGGAGTCCTCATGCGCATTTCCGCCCTGTCGATCGCTGCGATCTCGCTCTGCCTGGCTGCCGGTTCGGCGCTGGCACAGAAGACCCAGTTGCTGGTCTACACCGCCCTCGAAACCGACCAGCTCAAGGCCTACCAGGAAGGCTTCAACAAGGTACATCCGGAGATCGAGATCAAGTGGGTGCGCGACAGCACCGGCGTCATCACCGCCAAGCTGCTGGCCGAGAAGGCCAACCCGCAGGCCGATGCGGTGATGGGCGTGGCCGCGTCGAGCCTGGCGCTGCTGGACAAGCAGGGCATGCTGATCCCCTACGCGCCGATCAACCTCGACGCGATCATGAGCCAGTACCGCGACAAGAAGAACCCGCCGGCCTGGTTCGGCATGGACGTGTGGGGTGCGACGGTGTGCTTCAACACCGTGGAAGCGCAGAAGCGCAACATCCCCAAGCCCGAGACCTGGAAGGACCTGACCAAGCCGGTCTACAAGGGCCAGGTCGTGATGCCCAACCCGGCCAGTTCGGGCACCGGCTACTTCGACGTCACCGCCTGGTTGACGCTGTGGGGCGACGACAACGGCAAGGGCGGCGGCTGGAAATACATGGACGCGCTGCACGAGAACATCGCGCAGTACACCCACTCCGGCTCCAAGCCCTGCAACATGGCCGCCGCCGGTGAATACGTGGTCGGCATCAGCTTCGAGTACCGGGCCAACGCCAACAAGGCCAAGGGCGCGCCCATCGACCTGGTGTTCCCGAAGGAAGGCCTGGGCTGGGACCTGGAGTCCTTCGCCATCCACAAGGGCACGAAGAAGCTGGACGCGGCGCAGAAGCTGGCCAACTGGGCGGCGAGCAAGGACGCGATGATGCTGTACGGCAAGAACTTCGCCATCACCGCACAGCCGGGCGTGGCCGCGCCGCTGGCCAACGTGCCCAAGGACTACGAGGCCCGCCTGGTGAAGTTGAACTTCGACTGGGCGGCCGAGAACCGCGAGCGCATCCTGGCCGAATGGAACACGCGCTACAACGCCAAGAGCGAACCGAAAAAATAGGTTCCCCCCGCAGCGGCCTGCGGCCGCCTCCCCCCGGGGGGCGCCGCCTGCGGCCCGGCGGAGCCGGTTCCGCGGCGTCCGCTGGGCTCAACCCTCGACGCGCCGGCTCCTCCCTTGACGCCCTATCTCAAGCTCGAAGGCATCCGCAAGGATTTCGGCAGCTTCACCGCGCTGCGCGACATCGACCTGGGCATTGCCAAAGGCGAATTCGTCTGCTTCCTGGGCCCGTCGGGCTGCGGCAAGACCACGTTGCTGCGCATCATCGCCGGGCTCGAGGCACAGTCCACAGGGCGCATCGAACTCGCCGGCCGCGACATCTCGGTGCTGCCACCGGCGCAGCGCGACTACGGCATCGTCTTCCAGTCCTACGCGCTGTTTCCCAACCTGAGCGTGGCCGACAACGTGGCCTACGGCCTGGTCAACCGCAGGATGCCGCGCGCGCAGGTGCGCGAACGCGTGGCCGAGCTGCTGAAGCTGGTGGGCCTGCCCGGCAGCCAGGACAAGTACCCGGCGCAGCTGTCCGGCGGGCAGCAGCAGCGCATCGCGCTGGCCCGCGCGCTGGCCACGAAGCCCGGGCTGCTGCTGCTGGACGAGCCGCTGTCGGCGCTGGACGCGATCGTGCGCGTGCACCTGCGCCAGGAGATCCGCAGCCTGCAGCGCCAGCTGGGCGTGACCACCATCATGGTCACGCACGACCAGGAAGAAGCGCTGGCCGTGGCCGACCGCATCGTGGTCATGAACCACGGCGTGATCGAACACGTCGGCACGCCGCTGGAGGTATACCGCGCGCCGGGCACGCCCTTCGTCGCCGATTTCGTCGGCCGCATCAACGTGCTGCCGGCGCGGCTGGCCTCGGGGCAGCGTGTGCTCTTCGCCGACCAGCCCTTCGACTGCCCGCACGAGGGCGCGGCCGGGCACGAGGTGAAGGTCTACCTGCGGCCCGAGGACGTGCTGGCGCGGCCCATCGCGCCGGGCGACAGCAACGTGTTCGAGGCGCAGATCGAGAAGATCGAGTTCCTCGGCTCCTACTGCCTGGTGCACGTGCGCGCCGCGGCGCTGGGCGAACACCTGCTCACGGTCTACCTGTCGCTGAACTTCCTGTCCGAACAGCAGCTCGAGGTCGGCGCCCGGCTGCCGCTGCGCCTGCTGCCCGAGCGCATGCGCATCTTCAGCTGAGGCCTTGAACACCGCAGCGCTCCCCGCCCCGGCCCGCGTCGTGCTGCGCGTGCACTGGACCGACCGGCTGGCGCATGGCGCGCTGGCCGGGGTGGCGCTGCTGCTGCTGGTCTTCCTGGCGGCGCCGCTGCTGGCGATCCTGCTGAAGTCGGTGCAGGACCAGGACGCGCAGTGGGTCGGACTGAAGAACTTCATCGACTACGCGCGCACGCCGGCGCTGCTGCAGTCGCTGTGGAACAGCCTGTGGGTGTCGGCGCTGGTCACGGTCATCACCGTGCCCGCGGCCTTCGGCTTCGCCTATGCGCTGACGCGCAGCCGCATGGGCTTCAAGCGGCTGCAGCGCGGCATCACGCTGATCCCGCTGCTGGCGCCGTCGCTGCTGTCGGCGATCTCGCTGATCTACTGGTTCGGCAACCAGGGCGTGCTCAAGTCCTGGCTCGACTTCTTCGGCATCGAGCAGATCTACGGGGCGCCCGGCATCGTCCTGGCCGAGATCTTCGCGCTGTTCCCGCATGCGCTGATGATCCTGGTGACCGCGCTCACCGCCGCCGATGCGCGGCTGTACGAAGCCGCCGACGCCATGGGCACCAGCGCGGCGCGCAAGTTCTGGACGATCACGCTGCCCGGCGCCAAGTACGGCCTGATCTCGGCGGCGCTGGTGGTGTTCACGCTGGTCATCACCGACTTCGGCATCCCGAAGATCATCGGCGGCAGCTTCAACGTGCTGGCCACCGACGTGTTCAAGCTGGTCATCGGCCAGCAGGACTTCCAGAAGGGCGCCGTGGTGGCCTTGCTGCTGCTGGCGCCGGCCGTGCTGACCTTCAGCATCGACCACCTGGTGCAGCGCAAGCAGACCGCCATGCTCAGCGCGCGCGCCGTGCCCTACCGGCCGCGGCGCGCCGCGTGGTTCGACGCGACCATGCAGCTGTACTGCGGCGTCATCGCGCTGTTGATGCTGGCCATGCTGGGCATGGCCATCTTCGCGTCGGTCGTCAAGTTCTGGCCCTACGACCTGAGCTTCAGCTGGCGCCACTACCAGACCGGCCTGGTCGAGGGCGAAGTCGGCCACCGGCATCGTCAACAGCCTGCTGATGGCCAGCGGCACGGCGGTGTTCGGCACCGCGCTGGTCTTCGTCGGCGCCTACCTGCAGGAGAAGACACAAGGCGGCGGGGCGCTGCGCGGCGCGGTGCGCATGCTGTCGATGCTGCCGATGGCGGTGCCCGGCCTGGTGCTGGGCCTGGGCTACATCTTCTTCTTCAACGCGCCGGGCAATCCGCTGAACGGCCTGTACCAGACGCTGACGCTGCTGACGCTGTGCACCGTCGTGCACTTCTACACCACCGGCCACCTGACGGCGGTGACGGCGCTGAAGTCGCTGGACGCCGAGTTCGAATCGGTGTCGGCTTCGCTGAAGGTGCCGTTCTACAAGACCTTCTGGCGCGTCACGCTGCCGATCTGCACACCGGCGCTGGTGGACATCGCGCGCTACTTCTTCGTCAATGCCATGACCACCATCTCGGCGGTGGTGTTCCTGTATTCGCCCGAGACCAAGGTGGCGTCGATCGCCATCCTGAACCTGGACGAGGCCGGCGACACCGGCGCCGCCGCCGCCGTGGCGCTGCTGATCGCCGCGGTGTCGACGCTGGCGACGCTGCTGTTCATGGGCCTGTCCTGGCTCATCGAACGCCGCACCCAGGCCTGGAAGAACCCCTGAGACAAGGACACCCCATGGACCGCGACCGCATCCTGCTCACCCCCGGCCCGCTGACGACGACGCTGCGCACCAAGCTGGCGATGCTCAAGGACTGGGGCTCCTGGGACGCCGACTTCAATGCCGTGACGATGCGCCTGCGCAGCCAGCTGCTGGACATCGTGCACGGCCAGGACACGCATGTCGTCGTGCCGCTGCAGGGCAGCGGCACCTTCAGCGTCGAGGCCGCCGTGGCCACGGTGGTGCCGCGCGACGGCCATGTGCTGGTGCTGGACAACGGCGCCTACTGCAAGCGCGCGGCCAAGCTGACGCAGATGATGGGCCGCCAGGCCAGCAGCCTGGCCTTCGCCGAGGACGCCGCCGTCTCGCCCGCGGCGCTGGACGCCCGGCTGGCGCAGGACCGCAGCATCACGCCACGTGGTGCTGATCCACTGCGAGACCGGCACCGGCGTGCTCAACCCGCTGGCCGAAGTCGCGGCGGTGTGCGAGCGCCACGGCAAGGGCCTGATCGTCGACGCGATGAGCAGCTTCGGCGCACTGCCGATCGACGCACGCACGATGCGCTTCGACGCCCTGGTCGCCGCCAGCGGCAAGTGCCTGGAAGGCGTGCCCGGCATGGGCTTCGTCTTCCTGCGCAAGGCCATGCTCGAGGCCTGCGCCGGCAACAGCCAGAGCCTGGCGATGGACCTGTTCGATCAGTACCAGTACATGGAGAAGACCACGCAGTGGCGCTTCACGCCGCCGACGCACGTGATGGTGGCGCTGGCCGAGGCGGTGGCGCAGTTCATCGAGGAAGGCGGCCAGCCGGCGCGGCTGGCGCGCTACCAGGACAACTGCAGGACGCTGATCGACGGACTCACGGCGCTGGGCCTGAAGCCCTTCCTGAAGCCCGAGCTGCAGGCGCCGATCATCGTCACCTGGCATGCACCGGCCCATCCGGCCTACGATTTCAAGCGCTTCTACGCCGCGGCCAAGCAACGTGGTTTCATCCTCTACCCGGGCAAGCTGACCGAGGTCGAGACCTTCCGGGTGGGTTGCATCGGCGCCATCGGGCACCACGAGATGCAGCAGGCCGTCAACGCAATCGCCGAGACGCTGCGGGAAATGGGCATTCCCGACGGAACCGCAGCGCGGTAGCGGTCATGCCGATCCCCCCGCAGTTTGCCGACTTCTGGGCGCAGGCCGTGGCCCATGTGCCGGACCTGCGCGCCGAGGACTTCCACGAGGCCTTCTGCTTCGGCGACAGCGACGCGCTGGCCGACGAGTTGGCCAGCCTGGTGCTGCAGGGCCGCAAGACAGCAACCACCAGCCTGGTCTGGGCCGTCGAGGTCGAGGCCAGGCCGCTGCCCCGGCCAGGGCAGCTGAGCATCGTCAAGAACTGGGCGGGGCAGCCGCTGTGCCTGATCGTGACGACGAGCCTCGAAGTGCTGCCCTTCGACCGGGTCGACGCCGCTTTCGCCGCCGAGGAAGGCGAGGACGACGGCACGCTGGCGACCTGGCGCCGCAACCACGACGCCTACTTCGGCCGCGAGTGCGTCCGCATCGGGCGTGTGGCCCGCCCGGACATGCCGGCGGCCTGCGAGCGTTATCGCGTGGTCTACGCTGCGCACGCGACGCCCACGCAGCGGGCATGATGCGCAACGCCCACAGACAAGGCACTGCAACCATGGCCACCAAGAAGAGCCCCGAACACCCTGCGCTGAAGAGCCTGCGCGAGCAAGCTCACGCCAAGGTCAAGGTCGCGGTCAGCGACATCGACGGCATCCTGCGCGGCAAGCTGCTGCACAAGGACAAGTTCCTCGGCGCCGCGCAGCCCCACCCCGACGGCGGCTTCGGCTTCTGCGACGTGGTCTTCGGCTGGGACTCGTCCGATGCCTGCTACGACAACGCGCAGGTCACCGGCTGGCAGCACGGCTTCCCCGACGCGCTGGCGCGGCTGGACCTGGACACCGCGCGCCGCGTGCCCTGGGACGGCGGCGTGCCCTTCTTCCTCGGCGAGTTCGTCAATGCCGACGGCAGCCCGTATCCGGTGTGCCCGCGCCAGACCTTGAAGCGGGTGCTCAAGCGGGCCGAGAAGCTGGGCGTCGCGCCGATGGCCGGCATGGAGTTCGAGTGGTTCAACTTCGCCGAGACGCCGCAGAGCTGGGCCGCCAAGCAGGGCGTCGGGCCGACCACGATCACGCCCGGCATGTTCGGCTACTCGCTGCTGCGCATGGGCGACCAGCGCGGCTTCTTCAACGCGTTGATGGACGAGATGCTGGCCTTCGGCGTGCCGATCGAGGGCCTGCACACCGAGACCGGCCCCGGCGTCTACGAGGCGGCGATCGCCTTCAGCGGCGCGCTGGAGCAGGCCGACCGCGCGATCCTGTTCAAGACCGGCGCCAAGGAGATCGGCAAGCGCTTCGGCGTCATGCCCAGCTTCATGGCCAAGTGGAGCCAGGCCTACCCGGGCTGCAGCGGCCACATCCACCAGAGCCTGTCCGACGGCAGGAGCAACCTGTTCTACGACGCCAAGAGTCCGCGCCGCATGAGCCCGCTGTTCGAGAGCTACCTGGCCGGCCAGGTGGCCTGCATGATGGACTTCGCGCCGCTGATCTGGCCCACCATCAACAGCTACAAGCGCCTGGTCGACGGCTTCTGGGCCCCCGTCAAGCCCACGTGGGGCATCGACAACCGCACCGCCAGCTTTCGCGTCATCGCCGGCAGCCCGAAGGCGACCAGGCTGGAGACACGCTGCCCCGGCGCCGACGTGAATCCCTACCTGGCGATGGCCGCCGTCATCGCCGCCGGGCTGCATGGCGTCGAGAAGGGCCTGAAGCTGACGGCACCGCCGATCACCGGCACCAACCAGGGGGCGGAACACATCGCGCGCGCGCCGCGCTCGCTGATCGAGACGACGCGCATCTTCCGCGAGTCGGCCGTCGCGCGCGACTGGCTCGGCGACACCTTCGTCGAACACTTCGCCGCGACGCGCGAATGGGAGTGGCGCCAGTGGCAAGATGGTGTCACCGACTGGGAGCTGAGGCGCTATTTCGAGATCATCTGACGCGAAGCGTCGCTTGCGAGGGAGAGCCGACATGCCAAGACGAGCCGCCTGGATCCTGAGCCTGAGCTGCGCCGCGCTGCCGGCGCTGGCGCAGCAGAGTTCCAACGACGTCGCGATGCTGACCAAGTACGCCGGCACCTGGGCGGTGGACTGCGCCAAGCCGGGCACGCGCCTGAGCGTGGCCGTGAAGACGCTGACGCTGCGCTCCGGCGGCAAGCAACTGGCCAGCAACGTGCCGCCGATGGCCGCGTTCAGTTACTTCGGCCAGCAGAAGCCGCCCGCCGGCTTCGAGGCCGCGCTGCTTGCCGATGCGCCGAACAGCCAGCTGGTGTTCTTCGCGATGAGCGACCCGTCCGGCCCGTACCTGACGGTCGAGGCCGACGGCCCGACGGTCAAGCAATTCGGTTCTGCGGCGCTGGCCGGGAAGTTCCGGCGTTGCGCGTGATGCGAGTCGTGCCGGCGCCCGCCGCGGGTCGGCCAGAATCACAGGGAAGGCCCCAGCTGCTCGACCCCCGGTCATGACCATCACCCGCTTCGCCTTCCCCACCGACATCCACTTCGGCGCCGGCGCGCGCAAGCTCGTCGCCGGGTATCTGCTGGACACCGGCTGCAAGCGTCCGCTGATCGTCACCGACCGCGGGTTGTCCGCGTTGCCGATGATGGCCGAGTTCCGCTCGCACCTGGCACCGCTGGATGCGGTGGTCTTCGACGGCGTGCATGGCAACCCAAGCTGCGCGATGGTCATGGATGGCGCCAAGGCCTTCAAGCTGCACGGCGCCGACTGCATCATCGGCTTCGGCGGCGGCGCCGCACTCGACGTGGCCAAGGTGGTGGGCCTGGCAGCCACGCACGACGGCGACATCCTCGAATACGTCTGGGACCACCCGCAGGTGCGGCCCATCGTCCACGCGCTGCCCGCCATGGTGGCGCTGCCCACCACCTCGGGCACCGGCTCCGAAGTCGGCCGCTCGTCGGTGGTCAGCGAGAACCATACGCACCACAAGCGCACGGTGTTCAGCCCGAAGATCCTGGCACGCGCCGTCTTCGCCGACCCGGAGCTCACCTTGGCGCTGCCAGCGGCCATCACCGCCGCCACCGGCATGGACGCGCTGACGCACAACATCGAGAGCTACCTCTCGCCGGCCTGGCACCCGATGTGCGACGGCATCGCGCTCGAGGGGCTGCGCATCGGCGCGCGGGCGCTGGCCACGGCCGTCAACGAACCGGGCAACCTGCAGGCCCGCGCCGACATGATGATGTGCTCGATGATGGGCGCGATCGCCTTCCAGAAGGACTTGGGCGGCGTGCATGCCTGTGCGCATGCGCTCGGTGCCGTCTGCGACATGCACCATGGCCTGGCCAATGCGCTGATGATCGACACCGTGCTCGCCTGGAACTTCGAGGCCGTGCCGGCGAAGTTCGACGAGCTGGCCCGTGCGGCGGGCCTGCAGCGGCGGCGGCAGCGCCTTCGTGCCCTGGCTGAAGGCGCTGAAGGCAAGCATCGGCATCAGCGGCGGCCTGGCCCAGCACGGCGTGACGCCCGAGCAGCTGCTGCCGCTGGCGGCGCTGGCGCACAAGGACTTCACCAGCCAGACCAACCCGCGGCCGGCCACCGAGGCCGACTACGAGCGGCTGTTGCGCCAGGCGATGTGAGGCCGATGCCATGCCCTTCCAGCGACCCTGGCTGCTGATCGGCGTCTCGGCGCGCATCTACTACCCGGCCGGCCCGGTGCTCGACCTGGGCGGCGTGTGGACCAAGACGCTGCACTACCTGGAGCAATCGGTGGCGCACTGGGTGATGAGTGGCGGCGCGCTGCCGGTGATGGTGCCGGCAGTCGATGCCGACAGCATCGTCACGCGCAGCGAGATCGATCTGGCGCACTACGCCGAGGCGCTGGACGGCCTGGTGCTGCAGGGCGGCAACGACCTCGCACCCGAAAGCTACGGCGAGCTGCCGATGAAGCCCGAATGGGCCGGCGACCGGGTGCGCGACCGCTACGAGATGGAGCTGGTCCAGGCCTTCATCGAGGCCGGCAAGCCGGTGTTCGGCATCTGCCGCGGCTTCCAGCTGCTGAACGTGATGCACGGCGGCACCTTGCTGCAGGACATCCCCGCGCAGCGGCCGGACTCGCATGAACACCGCGACGCGCCGATGTACGAGCGCCATTTCCACGACATCGAGATCATCGAGGGCTCGCGCCTGGGCGCGCTGTACCCGGGACTGCGCCGCGCCAAGGTCAACAGCATCCACCATCAGGGCATCAAGGACCTGGCGCCCGGATTCGACATCGAGGCGCGCTGCCCGGAGGACGGCCTGATCGAGGCCATCCGCCGCCGCGGCCCAGGCTATCTGGCGGCCGTGCAATGGCACCCCGAGTTCCACGACGTCGGTCACGGCACCTTCGACGACAGCGCGTTGCTGGCCGAATTCCTGGCCACGGCACGCGCCGCCCGCACACGCTGAAACACCCACCGCCCGGCACCATGCCCACCTTGCAGATCCACAACCCCGCCAGCGGCGCGTTGCTCGCCGAACTCGATGCCGACGACGCCGCCAGCGTCGCCGCCAAGGCCACCGCGGCGCGCGCCGCGCAACCCGCCTGGGCGCGCGTGCCGCTGGCCGACAAGCTGGCCGTCATGCAGCGCTTCCGCGCCGGCGTGGTCGCCGAAATCGACACACTGGCGCGCACGCTGACCCTGGAAATGGGCAAGCCCATCACGCAGGCGCGCAATGAGCTCAACGGCCTGCTGCCGCGCATCGACTTCTTTCTCGAGCAGACCGAAAACTCGATCCGCGACGAACATGTGTTCGACGGCGGCGGCATGCACGAGCAGATCACCCACATCCCGCTGGGCGTGGTGGCCAACATCTCGGCCTGGAACTACCCCTGGTTCGTCGGCTGCAACGTCATCGTGCCGGCGCTGCTGACCGGCAATGCCGTGCTCTACAAGCCGAGCGAACATGCCACGCTCAGCGGCCGGCACATCACGCGGCTGCTGCACGCCGCCGGCGTACCGGAAGCCGTGATGCAGTGCCTGGTGGGTGCCGGCGAGGTGGGCACGGCGCTGCTGGCGCAACGCCTGGACGGCGTGTTCTTCACCGGCAGCCATGCCACCGGGTTGCGCATCGCGCAGGCGGTGGCGCCCAAGCTGCTGAAGCTGCAGCTCGAGCTCGGCGGCAAGGACCCGGTCTACGTGCGCGCCGATGCCGACCCGCTGGCCGCGGCCGAAAGCCTGGCCGACGGCGCCATGTACAACACCGGCCAGAGTTGCTGCTCGGTGGAGCGCATCTACGTGCACCACAGCCTGCACGATGCCTTCGTCGAGCGCTTCGTCGCCACGGTGAAGGCCATGCGCCTGGGCGATCCGCTGGACGAGGGCACCTACATCGGCGCCGTGACCCGCGGGCCGCAGCTGGCCGTGCTGCAGGCGCAGGTGGACGACGCCGTGGCCAAGGGCGCCACGCTGCACTGCGGCGGGCACACCCTGCCCGGCCCCGGGCACCACTTCGAACCGACGGTGCTGAGCGGCGTGAACCACGGCATGGAGCTGATGCGCGAGGAAAGTTTCGGCCCGCTCATCGGCATCCAGAAGGTGGGCGGCGACGACGAGGCCCTGGCGCTGATGAACGACACGCGCTACGGCCTCACGGCAGGCATCTACACCCGCGACGAGACCCGGGCGCGCGAACTGCTCGCCCAGATGAACGCCGGCACGGTGTACTGGAACTGCTGCGACCGCGTCAGCCCGCGGCTGCCGTGGTCCGGCCATGGCGATTCGGGCGTGGGCCTGACGCTGTCCGCCTACGGCATCCAGGCCTTCACCCGGCCGAAGGCCTGGCACCTGCGCAGTCCTTGATGCGACTGACCCTGTTCGACCTGGACCACACGCTGCTCGACGGCGACAGCGACCAGCTGTGGTGCGAGTTCCTGATCGACCGCGGCGTGCTGCCGCGCGAGCCCTTCGAAACGCTGAACCGCGACATGGCGCGCGGCTACGCGGCCGGCGCCGTCAGTGCGCAGGCCTTCTGCGATTTCTACATCGGCACGCTGGCCGGTCGCAGCCCAGGCGACTGGCAGGCGCTGCGCCGCGACTACATCGACACCCGCGTCGTGCCGCGCATTGGTGCGGCAGCGCAGCAGCTGGTGGCACGCCACCGCGACGCCGGCGACCTGGTGCTGCTGAGCACCGCCACCTGCCGCTTCCTCAGCGAGCTGAGCGCGGTGCACCTGGGCATCTCGCAGCTGATTGCCACCGACTGCGAGACAGGGCCCGACGGCCGCTTCACCGGCCGCAGCCTGGGTGTGCTCAACATGCGCGAGGGCAAGGTGCAGCGCCTGCACGACTGGCTGGCTCGCCAGCAGCTGAAGCTGGCGGAGCTCGAGTCCACGCTGTACAGCGATTCGATCAACGACCTGCCGCTGCTCAGCGCCGTGACGCACGCCGTGGCGGTGAACCCGGACACACGCCTGGCCGCCGAAGCCGCCGCGCGCGGCTGGCCGGTGCTGTCGATTCACTGAGGCGAGCGCGCCCGGCCATGCCCGACAATGCGCTGCCGCTGCTGGTCGTGACCACGCTGGCCACGCGCGAGCAGGCGCTGGCGCTGGGCCGCGAGATGGTCGAGATCGGCCTGGCCGCCTGCGCGCAGGTCGGCGCCATCGACAGCGTCTACCGCTGGCAGGGTGCGGTCGCGCAGGACAGCGAGTTCCGCCTGCTGCTGAAGACACGGCCGGCGCTGTACGCGGCGCTCGAGGCGGCGCTGCGCGAACGCCACCCCTATGACCTGCCGGCGATCCATGCCATTGCCACGGTACGGGCCGATGCCGCCTATGCCGAGTGGGTGCGCGACAGTACCCGCCCCTGAAGCAGGCCGCGCCGATCCGTGGCATCGTTGCGACCTTCCCTTCGCCCTCGGAGAACGCCGATGAACCGACCCGTGCTCACGCTGCTGCTGGGCGCGCTGTGGCTTGCCGCCGCGCCGCTGCACGCCGCGGAACTGCCGATCTTCGATGCCCATGTGCACTACAGCCATGACGCGGTGGAGCTGACGCCGCCGCGCCAGGCGGCCGACATCCTGCGCAAGGCCGGGCTGAAGCGCGCACTGGTCTCCAGCTCGGGTGATGCCGGCACGCAGAAGCTGCTGGCCGAGGCGCCGGACATCGTCATCCCTTCGCTGCGACCTTACCGCACGCGCGGCGAGCTCAGCAGCTGGATGCGCGACGACAAGGTCGTCGGCTTCCTCGAAGAACGGCTGAAGAATGCCCGCTACGCGGCGGTCGGCGAGTTCCACCTCTACGGCGCCGATGCCGACCTGCCGGTGCCGCAACGCATGGTGCAGCTGGCCAAACAGTACGGCCTGGTGCTGCACGCGCACAGCGATGCCGACGCGGTCGAACGGCTGTTCAAGCAGGACCCGCAGGCGCGCGTGCTGTGGGCGCACTCGGGCTTCGAACAGCCCGAAGCGGTGGCCGCGATGCTGCGCAAGCACAA
Source organism: uncultured Pseudomonadota bacterium (assembly GCA_963818005.1). Lineage (GTDB taxonomy): Bacteria > Pseudomonadota > Gammaproteobacteria > Burkholderiales > Burkholderiaceae_C > Rubrivivax. Next base: position 57,249 of record CAWFQP010000021.1, on the reverse strand, counting down.
GAACCTGTGGTGCGACCTGGCCTTTCGCAGCGAGCATGGCAGCGGCGGCAAGGTCGCACCAGCCTGGAAGGCGCTGTTCAGCGAGTTCCCGGACCGCTTCATGGTCGGCACCGACACTTTCACGCCCGAACGCTGGCACTACCTGGTCGAGCATGCGCAGTGGACGCGCGCCTGGCTGGCCGACCTGCCGACAGCGCTGGCCGAACGCATCGCCTGGCGCAACGGCGAGGCGCTGTTCGCGACATGGAAGCCCGCCGCGCCATGAGAGCGCCGGACCGCTGCCGAGCGCTGCTCATCACGCAGAGTGCAGTAAGCAGGGTGGTCCAGTGACGGCGCCGGCGCGGGCCGCCGCACTGGCCGCCATGCTGGCAGGCAGTGCGTCGGCGGCACTGGCCTGCGGCGAAGCGCTCGGCGCCGGCACGCAAGCGCTGGCCGGTGCCGGCTGGCAGATCGCCTGGCGTGCCGCACCGACGCCGATCCCAGTGGGCCGGCATTTTGCGCTGGACATCGCACTGTGTGCGCCGGCCGGCCAGGCGCTGCCGGCCACGCTGCGCGTCGATGCGACGATGCCCGAGCACCGCCACGGCATGAACTACCGGCCCGGCGTCAGCGCGCACGGCACGGGCCTGTTCCGCGCCGAGGGGCTGATGTTCCACATGCCCGGGCGCTGGGAGCTGGTGTTCGAATGGCGCGACGCAGCCGGCGCGACGCGGCGGCTGGCGCAGTCGCTGACGGTCGCGTGAAGGCCCCGCCGCGCGCGCTGGCCCTCGCCCTGGCGCTGACGGCGGTGGCGCTGCCGGCCGGCGCGGGCCCGCTGCCCTCGCCGCTGCACGACGACGACATCCCTCGCATCCTGGCGTTCGGTCCCTGGCCGCCGCCGCCGCAGCCCGACCCGTCCAACCGCGTCTGGGGCCAGCCGGCGGCCATCGCCTTCGGCCGCCATCTGTTCCACGAACCGGCACTGTCGGCCAACGGCCGCATCGCCTGCGCCAGCTGCCACCAGGCGGCGCGCGGCTTCAGCGACGGCCTGCCGCGCGGCACGGGCCTGGCGCGCGGCGACCGCAACACGCTGGCGCTGCATGACCTGGACCTGCAGCGCTGGTATGGCTGGGACGGCGCCAACGACAGCCTGTGGGCGCAGAGCCTGCGCCCACTGCTCGACAAGCGCGAAATGGGGGCCAGCCTGGTCCATGTGGCGCACGCCGTGCGTGACACGCCGGGCTTGCGCGACAGCTACCGCGCGGCCTTCGGCGCAGCGCCAGGCGCCGACGATGAGCGCGTGGCGGTGGACGTGGCCAAGGCGCTTGCCGCCTGGCTCGCCACGCTGCGCAGCGCTCGCACGCCCTTCGATCACTTCCGCGATGCGGTGGCAAGCGGCGACCGCGCGGCCGCCGCCCGTTACCCGCAATCCGCGCAGCGCGGGCTGGCGCTGTTCCTCGGCCGCGGCCGCTGCTACACCTGCCACCTGGGCCCCAGCTTCAGCAACGGCGAATTCCACGACCTGGGGTTGCCGCACTTCGCCGAGCCGGGCCGGGTGGACCCTGGCCGCCACGGCGGCATCCGCGCGCTGCTGGCCAGCCGCTACAACCTGCTTGGCCCCTTCAGCGACGACCCCGCGAAGAGCAGCGCCACCCCCACCGTGCACGTGACGCTAGAGCATCGGCACTACGGCGAGTTCAAGGTGCCGACGCTGCGCAACCTGCGCCACACCGCGCCGTACTTCCACGATGGCAGCGCGGCCACGCTGCGCGAGGTGTTGCACCACTACGCCGAGCTGAACGAGGAGCGGCTGCATGCCGACGGCGAGCGGCTGCTGGTGCCGCTGAAGCTGAATCCACAGGAGATCGAGGACCTGCTCGCCTTCCTGGACAGCCTGAACGATCGATAAAGGTACCGCTGCCGAAGCTCGGCATTCTGCTGTTCGGCGGGATCGACGCGTTTTTTGCAAGCGCTATGGGGCAAGGGCGCGAGGCGATGCCGCGATGCCGTCGGCGAGGCGGTGGTGTCTGCAGCCGCAGAGGGCCTGAGCCTTGTGTTGAGCACCGGCTCGCCGCGCCGCCGCCCAGGCCCGGCGCCAACCAGGCGCTGCCGGTCACCGGCCGCTGGATGCCGACCGCCGGATGCCGACCGCAGCGTGAGCCGCGGCCCGGCTACGGGCGGCACCACTGCCGTTCGCAGGGCACGCCGTCGTGGTTGCCGTCCATCTTCACGCCGGGGCAATGCTTCAGGAAGTAGCTGGCCTCCGCGCACGAGCGCATCTGCGAACAATGGGTGCGGCCGTCGCAGCGATAGGCCGCGACGGCTACGGGCGCAGGCAGCGCCACCGGCAGCGGCGCGACCATCGGTGCGGTCGGTGCCACTGGTGCGGCGGCGCTGGATGCATCCCCGCTCTGGCACGGCCCATGGGCGCGGCGGAAGTCGCGCGGCATGACGGCGCCGGTGTCGGTGTTGAAGCCGCGCGACAGCGCCTTGGCCATGCGCTCCTCGGCCACGTAGGGCCCACGGTCATACTTGTAGCGGCTGCTCCAGGCATGACCGTCCTGCACCAGCGATTTGTTGACGTTGAGCGTGTCCAGATACAACGTACCGAGGGTGCGGCCGTGGGTGTCACGGCCGCTGACGCGCACGCTGACCGCCTTGTTCAGCACCAGATCCTGCAAGGCACGCTTGGCCTGTGGTCCCCAGGGCTGGCAGATCTCCGGCGCGTCGATGTCCTGCAGCCGCAGCTCCACCGTCGCGCCCGGCGGCGAGGGCTCCAGCCACAGGCTGTCGCCGTCGGTGACGCGCACCACCGTGCCTTGCAGCGAGTGCGCTGCCGCGCCTGCGGCCAGGACCGAGCCCACGCTGCACAGGCACAGCAATGCGATCCAAAGAAGCCTCATGGGCGGCATTCTGCGACAGCAGGCCCTCGCTCGGGCGTGACCTTTCCCTCGCTTGGCCCGGGTGTGCTTCTTCGACTCGACACGCCCGCTGCGCCGCGAGCCTTCTGAACACTCCGCCCGGACGCTGGCGAAGCTGCTGCCGCTACAACGTTCGGCGCGGCGACTTGGCGCAAACACGCAGGCGCAACCGCGGCCCGTGGTTCAACAATGGCCACCCCGTCACTGACTCGAGGCCCGCATGCGCACCACCCCCTTGCTGAACGCTCTGCTGCTGAGCCTGGCCACGCTGGCCGGCAGCGCCCTGGCCCAGGTCGACAAGCCGGTGCGGCTGCTGGTCGGGTTTGCGCCCGGCGGCTCGGCCGACATTGCCGGCCGGGTGCTGGCCGAACGCATGAGGGACGAGCTGAAACAGAATGTGGTGGTCGACAACAAGCCCGGCGCCGGCGGGCGCATCGCCGCCGAGCTGCTGAAGAACGCAGCTGCGGACGGCAGCACGATCATGATCGCGCCGATCGTCGTGCCGATCCTGGCGCCGCTGGTGTTCTCGAAGTTGAACTACGACCCGCAGGCCGACTTCGCGCCAGTGGCCGCGGTGGCCAACTTCCAGTTCGGCCTGTCGGTGAATGCAGCGCACCCGGCGAAGACCGTGGCCGAGCTGGTGGCATGGTGGAAGGCCAACCCGGCGCATGGCCAACTTCGGCACGCCGGGGCCGGGCAGCCTGCCGCATTTCTTCGGCGTGATGATCGGTCGCGACGCGGGTCTCGAGCTGATCCACGTGCCCTACAACGGCGGCGCCCCGCTGATGACGGCGCTGATCGGCAACCAGGTGAGTTCGGCCATCGACACGCTGGTCGACCAGGTCGAACTGCAGCGCGCGGGCAAGATCCGCATCCTGGCCAGCGCCGGCGCCCAACGCGCCGCGCTGTTGCCCGAGGTGCCTACCTTCGCCGAAGCCGGCCTGAAGGGCGTGGAAGGCAGCAGCTGGTTCGCGATCTACGCGCCGGCGCGAACGAGCGAGGTCACGCTGCGCCAGCTGAATGCTGCCATCAACCGCGCGCTGGCCGCGCCCGAGCTGCGCGAGCGTTTTGCCAAACTGGGGCTGGAACCCACCGGCGGCACGCAGGCCGAACTGGCGGCGCTGATGAAGCGCGACAGCGAGCGCTGGGCTCCGGTGGTCAAGGCCTCGGGGTTCAGGGCCGACTGACGCGAAAGCCTGTCGGCGCAGGCTCGAACACTTCAGGTGGAGCCGGACTCTGCGAGAGCGCGGGCTGCAAGGGGACAGATGATGGTCAGGCGCTGACGATCCAGCCTTCCAGCGGATCGATCTGCGCGGGCAGCCCGTGCCCGGGCTGCTCGCTGGCCCAGGCGGCCTGCAGCAGGCACAGCACCGCATCGACGCTGTCGCCGCTGGCGTCCTTGAGCAGCCGCTCACGCTGCGTCGGCGACAGTTTCAGCCGCAGGCCCAGGCGCGTGCGGCCCTGCTCGAGCGCGGCCACCATGTCCTTGCGCGCGATCAGCCTCGGTGCGGTCTGCCGCGCCGCATCGTCGGCCTTGTAGGAGCGCGTGCCGATCAGCTCGCGCGCCAGCAGGCCCGGGTAGGCTTCGAGCGCGACGCGTCCCGGGTCACCTTCGTGCAGGCCCGGCAGATGCACGCCGGCATCGATCAGCAAGGGTACGCCGGCATGCAGCATGAAGGCCACCGGCGGGTTGACCCACTTCATCGACGGGCTCGATCCGGCCGGGCGGTCGCAGGCGCGGTGCGCGAACTTCGCACCGGCCGGCCGCGCGTCGCAGAAGGCCTTGAAGGTCGCGCGGATCTCGGCGCGCTGCAGCGCCTGGTAGTGGCGCATCAGCGGCAGCCATTGACGCGGCCAACGCAGCGCCTCGACCAGTTCGCGCGGCAGGCCGAAAGGGAAGTCGAAGGCGCCGACCCACGGCCCCGGCTCGCGCAGCGAGCGCGCCAGTCCGTCCAGCGTGGGGTGCTCGACCAGGCACTCCAGACTCAACACGGCGCCATGGCGCCGGCCTTGGGCCAGCAGCACGGGTTTGCGCCGGCTGGGTCGGCTGCTGAAGTCGACGCCGAGACAGCGCAGGCCGGCCGCGGGCATGGGGTTCATCACGCGGATTGTCGCGGCGTGCCAAGTACAGTCGGCGCTGGACGATCCGAAGGAGCAGGAGCGATGAATCCGGTACTGGTCGAGGCGTACCGCGGCAAGGCCGTCGAATCCGCGCACCGCGGCGCGCTGGCGGTGGTCGATGCCGACGGCGACGTGGTGCTGGCGCTGGGCGACACACAACGGCCGATCTTCCCACGCTCGGCCGTCAAGGTGCTGCAGGCGCTGCCGCTGCTGGCCAGCGGCGCGGCCGCAGCGCTGCAGTTGACGGACGAGGAACTGGCGCTGGCCTGCGCCTCGCACAACGGCGAGCCGGCGCATGTGGCCACCGCGGCCGGCATGCTGGCCAAGGCCGGGGTCGACATGCGCGTGCTGGAATGTGGCGCACACTGGCCCTACCGCGAGGCCTTCCAGCGCGAGATGGCTGCGCGCGGCCGAGACGCCCAGCGCGCTGCACAACAACTGCTCGGGCAAGCATGCCGGCTTCATCTGCTTGGCCTGTCGCATGGCCGGCGACCAGCCGCTTTTCGACTATGCCAAAGGCTATGTGAAGGCCGAGCACCCGGTGATGCGCGAGGTCACACACGCGCTGCAGACGGCCACCGGCTGGGACCTGTCGACCGCGCCGCAGGGCATCGACGGCTGCTCGATCCCGACCTTCGGCATCCCGCTGCAGCACCTGGCGCGGGCTTTCGCGCGGGTGGGCACCGGCGTCGGGCTCAGCGATGGCCACGCGCGGGCCGGCCAGCGCCTGCGCCAGGCGGTGGCGAAGGCCCCGTTCATGGTCGGCGGTACCGACCGTTTCGACACCCGCGTCATGCAGCGCCTGGGCGAACGCGTGTTCTGCAAGGTCGGCGCCGAAGGCGTGTACTGCGCGGCACTGCCAGGCCGCGGCCTGGGCGTGGCCCTGAAGATCGACGATGGCAACAACGCACGTGCGGCCGAGGTGGTGATGGCGGCGCTGATCGAAGCCTATGTGACGCTGGACGACGGTGAGGCCGGCTGGATGCGAGCCCTCAGCGACGTGTGCCTGCGAAACTGGAACGGCATCGCGGTCGGCGCGCTGCGGGCGTCGGCGGCGTTGCGCCGCGCCGCAACGCCGTTGTCAGCCTGAGGGGTCCGCCACGCCGCCAGCGAGATCCAGGCGCCCCCCCAACATGAGTGGACCCATCGGGTTGCCGACGGACACAGGCCCACAGAGCCACAGGTAGCATCGACAATGTGCAACACCGGCCGAATGCATCAGGAGGACGAGAACTTGCCATGCGCGCAAGCTGTTCTGGAGTCGTCGCCGCGACGCAGATCCTGCGACTTGTTCGGGTTGCCTGGGACCAGAGGCCTGCATGAGCATTTTCCGGCCGCCATGCGCGCCTCGCACGTATAGGAAGCAGAAAACATGAAATGCCCCGCCTTTGCACTCACCCGCCTTCTCGGGGTCGTGGCACTCGCGTCGGTGCTCGCCGCCTGCGGCAGCGGCGACTCATCGGAAGACCCACCCCCTGCTGGCTTTGCTCGCATCAACTGTACGGTCACCTCGGACCAGGGTGCCGTCGCAGCCGCCACTGTCAGCTTCCAGACCACCGACGCATCCGGAGTCAACAAAAAGTACGAAACGCAGACCGACTCGGATGGCACCTGCAAACTGGACATGCCACTTGCCGAGGTGAGCGGGGTCGACCTGCCGGCGGGGACCGTTGTCAAGGCGGGGTACGAGCCGCAGACCCTGATCTGCTACGGGTTCTCGAAGTCCGAGGTCAGTTGCAAAGCCGAGGTCAGGCTGATCGTGCTGGCCGGCAATGTGAGCATTCCGCTGGGCAGCGACACGGTCTGGCACATTGGCGATTCAAACTTCCAGGGGCAGCCAAACTCCCAACTGCAAAAGAGAGCCCCCGATGGCGCGGCGCTGGAGTTTCCAATCGCCGACTGGGACCGTTCAGGTCAAGAAGGAGGGTGTCACCCGGGCGACGGTGGTACTTGATCACAAGGGATGGCAGACATCGATCTGTCCGGACAATTCGATTGCATTGGTTGGCGATGCCGGCTCGGTCGCGCTTGCCGGAGCGAACTCATCGGAAGAGGGCTACTGGAGTGGCGGCACCCGAGAAGCCAAACCCTTTGTCTTCCAGGTGGATCAGGTGGGCCTGACGAGTGCCAAGGTGGTGATTTCCGCAGGTTCATGCAGAGGCACCGACCTGGACGATTTCGAGATCAACCGGATGCGCGTCTATTTCTGCGGCGCGGACGGTCCTGATTGCATTCCGCGGCTGCAGTAGCGGTACGCCGATCTCGCACGGCTCGCGCCATGGCCGCCTGCGTTGCATGCATGCCGGGGCCGGACGCAAACACTTACGCATTCAGCCTGTGATCGGCGATTCCGCCCCCTTATGTGGGTGGACCTATGGGGCGGTTCGCCGGCTGCGAGCCCGGGCATCACAAGTAGAATGAGGCAACTCGACGCGAGCATCGCAAACAACGAAGTCCCTGTCGCCCTGCGCTCACAGTCTTGTCGTGGTTTGTTGTTCGCGCTTGAAGCTTGGCCAGTATCGTTGTGTGCCGGCCGAGCCGACCGCCCCAGAATGATTTCGAATTGCCAAGCCTTGGCTTGCACGTTGGAGAGGCAACACCTATGAAGTACCCCGTCATTGCATTCACCCGGTTTCTCGGCGCCGTGGCTCTGTCCACTCTGATTGCGGCCTGCGGCAGCGGGGGTGGCGACGATGACAGTGGTGGCGGTGGCGGTGGCGGTGGCGGTGGTGGCGGTGGCGGCGGACCGGTAGTTCCTTCGACCACCTTCCGAATTACGTGCACGGTGATCGATTCAGTAAACGCCAAGCCCGTGGAAGGCGCCTCGGTCACCTTCAATGTCACGAACATCAACCCCAGCCCCACCACCCAGACTGGAGCGGACGGAAAGTGCGTGCCGCTGGATGTGCCAGCAGCGGCCGTGGCCGCGCTGACCGAGGTAGCCGTCTCGGTGGTGAAGGCCGGCTTCGAACCGACCCAGTTCACGTGCCCGACCACGACGCAGGAGTGTCTTGGATCCGTGGTTCTGGTTCCACTGGCCACCAATGTCAGCCTGCCTGTCAATGGCGATGTCGTGACCCATGTCGGTGACGGCAACTTCGATGGGCAAATCAACTCGAGGCTTCAATCGGCCTTGGTTGGGCCTTCTTCGGACTTCACGATCGCCGATTGGGGCACCAAGCTGCAGGCCAACCCGGGCTGGACCCGGGCTACGGTGGTGCTTGAAGCCAAGGGTTGGCAGACGACGATTGCTCCCGGCTGCAACAACACGGTAGCGATGCTTGATGGTGTGGGCGCTGTCAAGCAAAGTCTGCCCGGCGGCAACTCCGCCACGACCGGCGAATGGTCGGAATCGTAAGTTTGAGTTCGACGTGGCACAAGTCGGTAATTCGGGGCCGGTAACGTTGCGCATCAGCTCCGGCCTTTGCGGGACCAGCAACCCAGACCTCGACGACTTCGAGACGAACCGCATTCGCGTCTACTACTGCGACGCAACAACGGTAGGTGCGTGCACACCGAAGCCCTGAGCCAGGTCAAGCTGTCGGCGAAGGCGTTGTGTCGGTCGACGCGGGGTGTACGTCGCTACCCATCTGGGGCCTGCGCCTCAGCGCATCGATTTCAGGTAGAGCACGCCTGACCGACTTCCCGCAGGAGCGCGCCCTGGATATCGGCGGGCGGTTCCGCCTTGGCCCATCGCGCCACGGCATTCGAATCGCAGTCCGCGCCGCGGATGGGTCTGGCTTGCGGCACCGCAAGGGCCGGGTGGGGGTTCAAGCCTCAGTCGATCAAGCCAAGCCCAGCTTGATGCGCCGCGCCACCTCGCCCCACTTCTTCGAATCGGCCACCAGCACCGCCGCGGCCCGCACCGAGGTGCTGCCAGCGGCCACCGGGTCGCTGCTGCGCAAGCGCTGCGTCAGGTCGGGCGCCTTCAGCGCGTCGACGCGGCAGTGCGCGCCGCGCGGGACCTGGCGCGCGGCGCAGGCGCAGCGCAGGCCTGCAGTTCGGCCAGCGACTCGGCCAGCGCCGCCGACAACTCCCGCGCATCGCCCACCACGTTGAGCGCCGTGGTGAAGCCGAAGTCCATCACTCCGGCATAGCTCAACACGGTGATGTTCAGCCCCATGCCGTGTTCGACGATCGACATCGGCCAGTAGTTGACCATGCGCGCGCCGGCGGCATACAGCGGCACCTGCGGGCCCGGCACGTTGGAGATGACCACGTTGGCCAGCGGCGGCATGGCCTTGCTCAGGCCCGAGCGACCGTACAGCGAGGCCAGGCCATGCATCACCCAGGGCACGCCGATGGTCGGAAAGTCGGTCGGCATCAGGCCCTTGGCCCGCTTGGCCACGGCTTTCACGGCCCCGGCCGCATCGCGGATGGCCACCAGCCGCTTCACCGGGTCGGCGATGTGCGTGTTCAGGTTGACCACGGCCATCGTCGCCTGGGTGGTGTACTCGGTGTTGCCGGCTTCGCGCAGCGAGATCGGCATGGCCGCGATCAGCGGCTTCTTCGGCACGCCGCCGTGCCGCGCCAGGTAGCGCCGCAGCATGCCGCTGCACAGCGCCATGACCACGTCGTTGAGCTTGGCGTCGTGCGCCGCAGCCAGCGCCTTCAGCGTGTCCAGCGGAATCGACGCGCCGGCGAAACCGCGCTCGCCGCTGATCGGCTGGTTCAACTCGGTCTTCGGCCCGAATGCGGCGTTGCGCGCCAGCGCGCCCGTACCGCGACCGGGTGCGCCGCCGAACAACCCGACCAGCGTCTTCACCACCTCGGGCAGGTGCCGCACCAGCTTGATGTACTGGCCGACGTCGTGCTTCAGCGCCGCCGCCGCGAGTTCGGCCATGCCGGGATGCTCAGCCGGCACCGCCTCGCCCGGCGCGATGCGCCGCGGCTTGGGCGTCAGGTCGAACAGCGCCTGCGCCAGCATCACGCCCGCTTGGCCGTCGACCACCGCGTGATGCACCTTGAAGTAGTAGGCCGCCTGACCGCTTTGCAAGCCATCGATGACCACCAGCTGCCACAACGGTCGGCTGCGGTCCAGCAATTCGGCATGCAGCCGGCCGGCGCAGTCTTCGAACTGCGCGCGCGTGCCCGGCTTGGGCAGCGTCACGCGTCGCACGTGATGGTCGAGATCGACCTTGTCTTCCTTGACCCACACCGGGTTGGCAAACTGCAGCGGCATCGGCGCCAGCTTGCGCGTGAACACCGGCGCCAGGCGAATCCGGGCGCGCATCAGGCGCTTGATGTCGGCATGGAAGTCGCGCCGGTAGCCGCGCGGCAGGTCGAACAGGTGCAGCGACGCCACGTGCATCGGCGTGTCGGGCGTCTCCAGGTGAAGGAAGGCGCCGTCCAGCCCGCTGAGGGCCTTCATCTCAATACCGCCCGGTCGTTCCGAAGGTACTCGCCCCCTCGGGGGCCGAGCCTGCGCCGAGCGAGCGCCTGCGCGCTCGCGAGTGGCTGGCGAAGGCCGTGCGGCATGCAGGCCCCATGGCAGCGAACGAAGCGAGCATCGGGGGTCTCATTTCAGATGCGGCCGGCGAAGCGCTGCAGCACCTGCGGCATGGCATGACGCATGTGCAACGACACGCCCAGCGCCGCCAGGTGGTTGCTGTTGCGCCCCAGGATGGCCTGCGACAGCGGCAGGAAGACCTCTTCCTCGTAGCGCGCGTGGGTCTGGTAGGTCTCGACCAGCGCCGTGATCTCGGCGCCGTCCACCTCGGCCTCGTGTCCCTTGGCCAAGGCCTTGAGCTTGGGCTCCAGCTTTGCCCACGCGGCCTCGACCTTGCGGTGTTCGTCCGTCAGTTCGGCAACGATGGCCTGCACCTTGTCGCGCTCGGCCCCCTTGGTGGCGCTGGCCAGCACCGCGGGAAACAGCTCTTTTTCCTCTTCGGCGTGGTGCTCGTACACCGCGTCGCGGAAGAAGCTCACCGTGTCGGCAGCGATCTGCCGCGCCCGGGCCGCCGGCTCCAGCAGCGCGGGCAAGGTGCCCAGAGCCTGCAGGTGGTTCAGGATGCCGGCATGGCATTGCGAGAAGTCGTCGATCGGCGAATGGCCGGCCGATTCGGTGGAAGTTGAACTCATGACAGACCCTCCCGGATGCCCTTGCAGACCATCCTAGGTCCGTGTGCGCGGCGCGGGTTTGCGCAAGGTCAATGGCGCGCCGTGCTCGCCGCCGCCGGATCAGGCCATGGCCGTCTGCGCCGCACGCACCTCGACGCGCACCTGCTCGGTCAGCTCGGCCTTCAGCTCGCTGAAAACAGGCGTGGTCTTGATCGAATAGTGGCGCGGGTGCGCGATCGGCACCTCGCGGTCGAGCTTGATGCGACCGGGCCGCGCGCTCATCACCAGCACGCGGCTGCCCATGAACACCGCCTCGTCGATGTCGTGGGTGACGAACAGCACCGTCTTGCGCTGCTCCTCCCAGATGCCGAGCAGCAGCTCCTGCATCAGCTCGCGCGTCTGGTGGTCGAGCGCGCCGAAGGGCTCGTCCATCAGCAGCATGCGCGGGTCGTTGGCCAGCGCACGCGCGATCGCGGTGCGCTGCTGCATGCCGCCGGACAGCTGCTTCGGGTAGTGCTTGTCGAAACCCTTCAGGCCCACCTTGGCGAGGAAGCCATGCGCGATCTCCAGCTGCTGCGCGCGCGGACACCCGCGCTCGGCCAGGCCGAAGCAGACGTTGTCCAGCACCGTCAGCCAGGGGAACAGCGTGTAGCTCTGGAAGACCATGCCGCGGTCGGCGCCGGGGCCGTCGATGCGCCTGCCGTCGAGCAGCACCTCGCCGGCGGTCTGGTGGTCCAGCCCGGCGACGATGCGCAGCAGCGTGCTCTTGCCGCAGCCGCTGGGGCCGAGGATGGTGACGAAGTCGTTCTCCGCCACGTCCAGGTTGGTGGCCTGCAGCGCCAGCGTGGTGTCGAAGCGGCGTTCGACGCCGCGCACCGAAAGGATGTTGGCCATGTCCGGTGTCCTTCAACGCCCCAGTTGGGCCCACGGGTAAAGACGGCGGTTCAGCCACTTGAAGAACAGGTCGCTGGCCAGCCCGATCAGGCCGATGACGATGATGCCGAAGATGATCTGGTCGGTGGCCAGCAGCGCCTGGCTGTCGGTGATCATGTGGCCGATGCCGCTGCTCGCGCCGATCAGCTCGGCGACGATCACGTAGGTCCAGGCCCAGCCCAGCACCATGCGCAGCTGCTCGGCGATCTCCGGCGCTGCACCGGGGATCAGCACGCGGCGGATCAGCGACGCATCGCCGACGCCCAGCGTGTAGGCCGCTTCGACCAGGTCGCGCCGCGTGTTGCCCACCGTGACGCTGATCATCAGCACCAGGCTGAAGAAGCTGCCGATGAAGATCACCGCCAGCTTCTGCGCCTCGCCGATGCCGGCCCACAGGATCAGCAGCGGGATGAAGGCCGATGCCGGCAGGTAGCGCGCGAAGCTGACGAAGGGCTCGAAGAAGGCCTCGATCGGCTTGTAGGCACCCATCGCCACGCCCAGCGGCACGGCGATGACCGCGGCGATGAGGAAGCCGCCGACCACGCGGAACACCGTCATGCCGATGTCCTTGGCGAAGCCCATCTCGGTGAGCAGCACCCAGCCGCTCTTCAGCATCGACATCGGGTCGGCGAGGAAGGTCTTCTGCACGAAACCGCCGAAGGTGGCGATGGCCCACACCGCGACGAAGAGCACGAAGAAGCTGATGCCCAGCGCGATGCGCGCGCCGGGGCTGACCGGGGTCAACGGCTTCATGGCGAGCAGGCGCTCCGGCCGACGAGGTGGCGCTATTCCGGCAGCCGCCGCGGAACGGCTTCGCCGGGCTGCAGGCGGGCCCCTGGGCGGCGTAGCCGCCGGGCTCACTTGATGAACTGGGTGTCGGCCAGCTTGCTCATGTCGGGCAGCTGCTTGATGATGCCGGCCTCGAGCAGCAGCTCGGCCGCTTCCTTGCTGAAGGCGGCATGCTCGCCGGCGAAGAACTTCTGGTTGGCGGCCTTGTCCTGCCAGCGCAGGTACTTCTGGCTCGCCTCGAAGGCCTCGGCGCTCTGCTTGACGTCGGCGCCCATGATCTCGAAGGCCTTCTTCGGGTCGGCCTTGATCATCTCCAGCGCCTGGAAGTAGCTGTCGGCCAGCGCCTGCGCGGCCTTCGGGTTCTCGGCCAGGAACTTGGGCGTGCAGCCGAAGGTGTCCATCACCATCGGGTAGTCCAGCGTGGTGGCGATGATCTTGCCGGCCTCGGGCTTGGCGCGCACCGCGCGACAGGAAGGGCTCGTAGGTCATCGCCGCGTCGATCTGCGCGGTGCCGGCGATCATCGCGTTGGCGGCGGCCTGCGGCGCCAGGTTGACCACGGTCACGTCCTTGAGCGTCAGGCCGTTCTTCTTCAGCATCCAGGCCAGCGTGAAGTAGGTGGCCGTGCCCGGCGCGTCGGCGGCCACGGTCTTGCCCTTCAGGTCGGCGATGCGCACGATGGTCGGCTTGACCACCATGCCGTCGGCGCCGAAGCTCTTGTCGAGCTGGAAGATCTGCGTCGTCGCCACGCCGTTGGCGTTCCAGACGATCCAGGTCTCGACCGTGGTCGCCGCGCACTGGATGGCGCCCGAGGCGATGGCCAGGTGGCGGTCCTTCTGCGGGATCTTGTTGATCGTCACGTCCAGGCCGTTCTTCTTGAAGATGCCGGCTTCCTTGGCCAGCGTCAGCGGCGCGAAGCCGGTCCAGCCGGAGATGCCGATGCCGACCTTGGTGTCCTGGGCGAGCGGCAGCGGTGCAGGCCAGGGCGGCGGCGGCCAGCAGCGTGAAGCGGAGGCGTGAACGTCTTCATGGGTAGAACCTCTGGCGTTAAAGGCGGTTGGGAAGATGGCTTCAGGGCAGCTTGGGCTGCTCCCAGGTTTCGGTGCTGGTCAGGCTGTTCAGGAAGGCGACGATCTGGTCGATCTCGGCCTCGCTCAGGCCGGTGGGCTGCAGCGCCGGCGACTTGTTCGGGTCGGGCTTGCCGCCGCCGGCCATGTAGCGCACGGCGTCCTTCAGCGTGGCCGCACTGCCGTCGTGGAAGTACGGTGCGGACAGCGCCACCGAGCGCAGCGTCGGCGTCTTGAAGGCACCGCGGTCGGCCTCGTTCTTGGTGACGTTGAAGCGGCCCGGGGTCGGGCTTGTCCTTGCCGTGCTCCAGGCCGGTGTTGAAGAAGGTGCTGTTGCCGTAGTACGGCGGCGTGTGGCAGGTGGTGCAGCGCCCCTTGCCGGCAAACAGCGCCTGGCCGGCGATCGCGTCCTTCGACACCGCGTTGCTGTCGCCGGCCTCGTAGCGGTCCCAGGGCGAATCGGTGCTGACGAAGGTGCGGAAGAACGCGCCGAGCGTCTTGACGATGGTGTCGGGCGTGGCTTCGGCGCCCCAGACCGCGACGAACTGGCTGCGGTAGCCGGGCACGGCGTTGATCACCGCCGTGACCTTGGCCGGGTCGGCGCCGATCTGCGCGCGCCAGGCGGCCAGGATCTGCCCTTCCAGCGTGGTGGCACGGCCGTCCCAGTACCAGGCCGTCTGGTAGCCGACGTTGTACAGCGTGGGCGTGTGCCGGGTGTTGAGGTTGCCGTCGTCCTTGCGCGACAGCACCTGGGCGTCGGTCCAGCCGAGGTCGCGGTAGTGGCAGCTCTGGCAGGCCATCTTGCCGCTGCCCGACAGCCGCGGGTCGGCGAACAGTTGCTTGCCCAACGCGACCTTGGCCGGCGTGGCCGGGTTGTCGGCCGGCTGCGGCATCGGCGGCAGCTTCGACACCGCCGCGGGTTTCGACGCATCGCCAACGGCACAGGCAGTCAGCACGGCGGTGGTGGCCAGGATCAGCAGCGATGCGGTCTTCATGGGCAACTCCTCAATCGGCGCACACCAGCGCCGGCAGGCCGGGCAAGGTGTGCAAGATGCGCGCCAGCGACCCGTCACAGACCATTGCGGTGGCGGTGTCGATGTCCGGTGCAATGTAACGGTCCTGCGCCATCGCCGGCACAGCATTGCGCAGCAAACCCTGCGCGGCTTCCAGCACGGTGGAACTGCGCAGCGGCCGCAGGAACTCGATGCCCTGCGCCGCGGCCAGCCACTCGATGCCGAGGATGTGCGCGGTGTTGCGGATCATCGGTTGCAGCCGGCGCGCGGCGAAGGTGGCCATGCTGACATGGTCTTCCTGGTTGGCGCTGGTGGGCAGGCTGTCGACGCTGGCCGGGTGGGCCATCGACTTGTTCTCGCTGGCCAATGCCGCGGCGGTGACGTGCGCGATCATGAAGCCGCTGTTCAGCCCGGCATCGGCCGTCAGGAAGGGCGGCAGCCGCGACACCCCCGTGTCGATGAGCATGGCGATGCGCCGCTCGGCAATCGCGCCGACCTCGGCGATGGCCAGCGCCATGCCGTCGGCCGCCAGCGCCACCGGCTCGGCGTGGAAGTTGCCACCGGAGATCATCATCGCCGGCAGCTCGCCAACGGCGGCGAAGACCAGCGGGTTGTCGGTGACGGCATTGGCCTCGCGCAGCAGCACGCCGGCGGCGTGGCGCAGCTGGTCGACGCAGGCGCCCACCACCTGCGGCTGGCAGCGCAGCGAGTACGGGTCCTGCACGCGGTCGTCGCCGCTGGCGTGGGATTGCCGGATCTGGCTGCCGGCCAGCAGCGCGCGGTAGGCCATCGCCACGTCGATCTGCCCGGGCTGGCCGCGCAGCGCATGGATGCGCGGGTCGAAGGGGCCGTCGCTGCCGCGCGCCGCGTCCACCGTCAGCGCGCCCACCACCAGCGCCGACTTCAGCACCGGCTCGAAGGCGAACAGCGCATGCAGCGCCAGCGCGGTGGAGGTCTGCGTGCCGTTGATCAACGCCAGGCCTTCCTTGGCCTGCAGCTTCAGCGGCTTGATGCCGGCCGACTCCAGCGCCGGCAACGCCGGGCGGCGGCTGCCCGCCACCAGCATCTCGCCCTCGCCCAGCAGCGCCAGCGTCATGTGGGCCAGCGGCGCCAGGTCGCCCGAGGCACCCACCGAGCCCTGCGCCGGCACATAGGGCACCAGGCCGGCGTTGTGCACGGCGATCAAGGTATCGACCACCTCTTCGCGCACGCCGGAATGGCCGCGCGCCAAGCTCGCCGCCTTCAGCGCCAACATCAGCCGCACCACCTCGGGCGCCAGCGGCTCGCCGACACCGACGCTGTGCGAGCGGATCAGGTTGAGCTGCAGCGTGTCGAGCTGCTCGGTGCTGATGCGCTGGTTGGCCAGCTTGCCGAAGCCGGTGTTGACGCCGTACACCGGCGCGTCGCCCGCCGCTGCGGCCTGCACCACCGCGGCGCTGGCGCGGATGCGCTCGCGCGAGGAGGCCTGCAGGCTGAGTTTCTGCAGCCCGGCGTGGATGCTGCGCAGCTGCTCCAGCGACAGTTGACCGGGAGTCAGCTCCACGCTCAGCCCCCGATCATGGGCAGCTTCAGGCCCTGCGCCTTGGCGCAGGCGACGGCGATGTCGTAGCCGGCATCGGCATGGCGCATCACGCCCGTGCCGGGGTCGTTCCAGAGCACGCGCTCGATGCGCTTGGCCGCCGCGTCGGTGCCGTCGCAGACGATGACCACGCCGCTGTGCTGGCTGTAGCCCATGCCGACGCCGCCGCCATGGTGCAGGCTGACCCAGGTGGCGCCGCCGGCGGTGTTGAGCAGCGCGTTGAGCAGCGGCCAGTCGCTGACGGCATCGCTGCCGTCCTTCATCGACTCGGTCTCGCGGTTGGGGCTGGCCACCGAACCCGAGTCCAGGTGGTCGCGGCCGATGACGATCGGCGCCTTCAGCTCACCCGACTTGACCATTTCGTTGAAGGCCAGGCCGGCGCGGTGCCGCTCGCCCAGGCCGATCCAGCAGATGCGCGCCGGCAGGCCCTGGAAGGCGATGCGCTCGCCCGCCATGTCCAGCCAGCGGTGCAGGTGGGCGTCCTCGGGGAACAGCTCCTTCATCTTGGCGTCGGTCTTGCGGATGTCCTCCGGGTCGCCGGACAGTGCCACCCAGCGGAACGGGCCCTTGCCCTGGCAGAACAGCGGGCGCACGTAGGCCGGCACGAAACCGGGGAAGTCGAAGGCGTTCTTGACGCCGGCGTCGAAGGCCACCTGGCGGATGTTGTTGCCGTAGTCCACCGTCGGGATGCCCATCGCCTGGAAGTCGAGCATGGCCTGCACGTGCACCGCACAGCTCTTCGCCGCGGCATCGCGCAGCGCGGCATGCTGGCCGGCGTCCAGCTGCGCGGCCTTCCAGCTGTCCACGCTCCAGCCGGCGGGCAGGTAGCCGTTGACCAGGTCGTGCGCGCTGGTCTGGTCGGTCACCAGGTCGGGCTTCATGCCGCCCGCGTTCGCCCGCTTCACCAGCTCGGGCAGCACCTGTGCGGCATTGCCCAGCAGACCGATCGACACCGCCTTGCCCTCGGCGGTGTACTTCCGGATGCGCGCCAGCGCGTCGTCCAGGTCCTTGGCCTGCTCGTCCAGGTAGCGGCTGCGCAGGCGGAAGTCGATGCGCGACTGCTGGCACTCGATGTTCAGGCTGCAAGCCCCCGCGAAGGTGGCGGCCAGCGGCTGCGCGCCGCCCATGCCGCCGAGGCCGGCGGTCAGGATCCACTTGCCCGTCCATTCGCCGCTGGCGCCGGAGCGCCGGGCCGCCCCAGCCCGGCGCCGTCCCCTCGGGGACCGGCCGCGTACTCGCCGACGAGGGGCTCACAGGGTAATGTTGACGACCGGCCTCGACGAAGGTCTCGTAGGTGCCCTGCACGATGCCCTGGCTGCCGATGTAGATCCAGCTGCCCGCGGTCATCTGGCCATACATCATCAGGCCCTTGCGATCGAGCTCGTGGAAATGTTCCCAGGTCGCCCACTTCGGCACGAGATTGGAGTTGGCGATCAGCACCCGCGGCGCATCGGCATGGGTGCGGAACACGCCCACCGGCTTGCCCGATTGCACCAGCAGCGTCTCGTCCTCGTTCAGGCCGCGCAGCGCCTTGAGCATGGCCTCGTAGCAGTCCCAGTTGCGTGCGGCCTTGCCGATGCCGCCGTAGACCACCAGCGCGTCGGGGTTCTCGGCGACCTCGGGGTCGAGGTTGTTCTGCAGCATGCGGTAGGCGGCTTCGATCAGCCAGTTCCTGCAGCTGAGCTGCGTGCCGCGCGGCGCGCGCACCGGATGGGGCTGCGCCAGTTGTTGGACGGTGGACAGGTCGGACATGGGGGCCTCGCAGACATCTGGATCAGTGACCCAACTTTAGTTGACTAGACAAGTCTATGCAAGTAGACTTTTCCGCCATGAGTACTCTGGTTTTCCCTAGGTCTCGGTCGATCCACGGCGCGCCGGTGGCGCCCTATGCGCGCATCAAGCAGCACCTGAAGGACGAGCTGTCGCGCGGGCGCTGGCCGGCGGGCGCGCCGATGCCGTCGGACGCGGAGCTGGTGGCGCAATTCGGCGTCAGCCGCATGACGGTGACACGCGCGCTGAACGAGCTGCGCGCCGAAGGGCTGATCGAGCGCGTGCAGGGCGTGGGCACCTTCGCCGCGCAGTTGTTCCGCGTGGCCAGCACGCTGCGCATCCGCGACCTGCATGAGGAAATCACCTCGCGCGGCCATCGCCACCATGCCGAGGTGCATGTCGCGCGTCAGGAGGCCGCGAGTGACGCCGTGGCACAGCGCCTGGGTCTGGCCACAGGCGCACCGGTGTTCCATACGCTGATCGTGCACTTCGAGGACGGCGTGCCGCTGCAATGCGAAGACCGCCATGTCAATCCGGCCAGCGCGCCCGACTACCTGGGTGCCGACTTCACGCAGATCACGCCGACGCAGTACCTGCTGCAGGTGGCGCCGTTCTGGGAGGCGCAGTACTCGATCGAGGCCGCCCTGCCCACCGCGCGCGAGGCCAAGCTGCTGGGCATCGGCCGCGACGAACCCTGCCTGATGGTGCAACGCCGCACCGTCGGCCAGGACGTGCCGATCACCACGGCGCGGCTGGTGCATCCGGGCAGCCGCTACCTGTTGCAGGGAGAATTCAAGCCATGAGCGCGACCCTGTCGCTTGAAGCGCGCGTGCGCCACTGCCTGACGCCGCCACTGATCGAGGCCTTTCGCCGCGACGGGGCCGTCTGCGTGCGCCAGCTGCTGTCCGCCGACGAGGTGGCGCTGCTGCGCGAGGGCATCGACGCCAACCTGGCGGCGCCCAGCCCGCGCGCCAAGGTGGCCAGCCGGCCGGGCGACCCGGGCTTCTTCATCGAGGACTTCTGCAACTGGCAAAACAACCCGGCCTATCGCCGCGTGATCTTCGAAACGCCGCTGGCCGCCGCTGCCGGCGAACTGACCGGCAGCCAGACGATCCGCCTGTACCACGACCACATGCTGACCAAGGAGCCGGGCACACGCGCGCCCACGCCCTGGCACCAGGACCAGCCCTACTACAACGTCGAAGGCATCATGAACTGCAGCCTGTGGATTCCGGTGGACCCGGTGCGCCGCCATTCGACGCTGGAGTTCGTGGCCGGCTCGCACCGCGGGCCGTGGCTGATGCCGCGCAGCTTCATGGATCAGCAGGCCAGGTGGTTCCCCGAAGGCAGCCTGGCCGATCTGCCCGACATCGAAGGCACGCGCGCGCAGCAGCCGATCCTGGGCTGGGAGCTGGAACCCGGCGACGTGGTCTGCTTCCACATGCTGGCGCTGCATGCGGCCGCGGGCGTCGACGGCGACCGGCGGCGGCGTGTGTTCTCGGTCCGCTTTCTCGGCGACGACATGCGCCATGCACCGCGGCGCTGGGCCACGTCGCCCGACTTCCCCGGCCTGGCCGAAGAGTTGCCCGCAGGCGCCCCGATGGACCACCCCCTGTTTCCCGTCGCGTGGAGGCGAAGCGCATGACGCTGCAGGTGCTGCACTGCGACCGGGTCGAGCCGCAGGCCTGGCGCAACGGCGGCGGGCACACGCGCGAGCTGCTGGCCTGGCCGAGCCGTGACGAATGGCAACTGCGCATCAGCGTGGCCGACATCGACCGCGATGGCCCGTTCTCGCCCTACCCCGGCGTCGACCGCTGGTTCGCGGTGGTCGAGGGCGCGGGCGTGCGCCTGCAGCTGCCCGGCGGCGCGAAGTCGATCGACACCGACAGCGCCGCGCTGCAGTTCCGCGGCGAGGACGCGCCGGGCTGCGACCTGCTCGACGGGCCGACCCGCGACCTGAACCTGATGGTGCGGCGCGGCCATGGCCCTGCGGCGATGCAACGCGCCGAACCCGGCGTCGATTTTCATCCGCGTGCCGCGCTGCGCGCGCTGTTCTGCGCCGACGCGGCGACGCTGCAGATCGACGGCAGCGACGCGCGCGTGCTGGCGCCGTTCACGCTGCTGTGGTCCGCCGGCGGTGCCCACGGGCTGTGGCGGCTGCACAGCGAGCTGGACCGCCCGCGCGCCTGGTGGATGAGCTTTCAGCCGACGGACCGCTGATGAAGACACTGTGGCGCAACGCCCGACTGGCGACCTTGGTTGGCGGCGAGCCTTGGGGCTGGGTCGAACGGGGTGCGCTGTGGGTCGATGGCGCGCAGTTGCGCTGGGTCGGCGACGAAGCCGCCCTGCCGGCGAGCCTGCATGTCGACCAAGAGGTCGACCTCGGCGGCGCGCTGGTGACGCCGGGCCTGGTCGATTGCCACACCCACCTGATCTACGGCGGGCAGCGCGCGCGCGAATTCGAGCTGCGGCTGCAAGGCGCCAGCTACGAGCAGATCGCCCGCGCCGGCGGCGGCATCCGCTCCACCGTGGCGGCCACACGCGCCGCCAGCGACGAGCAACTGTGGGCCTCGGCCCGCGCGCGCGCGCAGCACGCTGATGGCCGAGGGCGTGACCACGCTGGAGATCAAGTCGGGCTACGGCCTGAGCGCCGAGCACGAGGCACGCTGCCTGCGCATCGCGCGGCGGCTCGGTCGCGAGCTGCCGCTGACGGTGCGCACCACCTGCCTGTCGGCGCACGCGCTGCCACCGGAGTTCGACGACCGCGCCGACGACTACATCGCAGCCGTCTGCGCCTGGCTGCCGCAGCTGCATGCCGAAGGGCTGGTCGATGCGGTCGATGCCTTTTGCGAACACATCGCCTTCACGCCGGCGCAGACGCAGCGCGTGTTCGAAGCCGCGCGCGCCTTGGGCCTGCCGGTGAAGCTGCACGCCGAGCAGCTCAGCGACTGCGGCGGCGCTGCGCTGGCCGCGTCCTTCGGCGCGCTGTCCTGCGACCACCTGGAATGGCTGTCGGCCGCAAGGCGTGCGCGCCATGGCCGCTGCCGGCACCACCGCCGTGCTGCTGCCCGGTGCGTTCTACTTCCTGCGCGAGACCAAGCTGCCGCCGATCCAGGCGCTGCGCGACGCCGGCGTACCGATCGCGCTGGCCAGCGACCACAATCCCGGCTCGTCGCCCGGCCTGTCGCTGCTGCTGATGCTGAACATGGCCTGCACCTTCTTCCGCATGACGCCCGAAGAGGCGCTGCGCGGCGTCACGGTCCATGGCGCACGCGCCCTCGGCCTGCACGACCGCGGCACACTGAAACCTGGCCAGCGCGCCGATTTCGTCGCCTGGGACCTGGAACACCCGAACGAACTGGCCTACTGGTTCGGCCGCAACCCCTGCCGGCGCCGTCGTCGTCGGCGGCATCGAATCCACGCCATGAAACCGCCCATCTACATCCTGCATCAGGGCCGCACACCGCTGCTGGTCAGCCTGCCGCATGCCGGTACGGTGCTTCCCGCTGCGATGCTCGCGGCCATGCAGCCGCGCGCTCGCGAGGTCGAGGACACCGACTGGTTCCTCGATCGGCTCTACGCCTTCGTCATCGACATGGGGGCGAGCCTGATCGTGCCGCACCACAGCCGCTACGTCGTCGACCTGAACCGGCCGAGCGACAACCGGCCGATGTACCCCGGCGCCAACAACACCGAGCTGTGCCCGACGCACTTCTTCACGGGCGAGCCGCTGTACCGCGACGGCATGGCACCGACACCGTCCGAGGTGGCGCATCGGGTCGACACCTACTGGCAGCCCTACCACCACGCGCTGCACCACGAGCTGGCGCGCCTGAAGGCCGAACACGGCCACGCCATCCTGTTCGACGGGCACAGCATCAAGTCCGAGCTGCCCTGGCTGTTCGAAGGCAGGCTGCCCGACCTGAACCTGGGCACGGCCGACGGCACGGCGTGTGCGCCGTCGCTGCGCGATGCGCTGGCAGCCGTGTTGCGCTCGCAGGAGCACTACAGCTTCGCGGTGGACGGGCGCTTCAAGGGCGGCCACATCACGCGCCACTACGGCCAGCCGCTGCACGGCATCCATGCGGTGCAGCTGGAGAAATGCTGGAGCACCTACATGCGCGAGCGGCCACCGCTCGACTGGCACGCCGCGCGCGCCGAGCAGTTGCAGCCGCTGCTGCGGCAGCTGGTGCAGACGATGCTCGACTGGACCCCGGAATGAGCGCCGCACGGCCGCCCGAAGGCGCTCGGCTCCCCCGCGGGGGGACGGACCGCAGGTCCAAGGGGGCCACCTGCAGCGGCACGCTGTACTGGGCACCGCGCGCCTGGATCGACGGCCGCTGGGCCGACGCCGTGCTGCTGCGCGCGGGCGACGACGGCCATTGGGCCGAGATCCACCCCGGCGCAGCCGCGCCGGCGCAGGCTGAAGTGCTGGCCGGCCCGGTGCTGCCGGGGCTGGTGGATGCACACAGCCATGCCTTCCAGCGCGCCTTTGCCGGCCTGTCGGAGCGGCGCGACAGCGCGCAGGACGACTTCTGGTCCTGGCGCGATCGCATGTACCGCGTGGCGCTGCGCATCACGCCCGAGCAGCTGCGCGCGGTGGCCGCGATGCTCTATGCCGAGCTGCTGCGTGGCGGCTACACCCAGGTGTGCGAGTTCCACTACCTGCAGCACGATGTCGATGGCCGGCCCTACGCCGATCCGCTGGCACTGAGCTGGGCGCTGGCCGATGCGGCCGCCGACGCCGGCATCGGCCTGACGATGCTGCCGGTGCTCTACGAACGCGCCGGTTTCACCCAGCCCGCGCTGCGCGACGACCAGCGCCGCTTTGCCACCGACGCCGCCGCGGTGCGTGCGCTGCAGCGCGGCCTGGCCGGCAGCGGCCGGCCGCTGCTGAATGCCGGCGTGGCCATCCATTCGCTGCGCGCCGCCGCGCCGGCATCGATCGCGCGACTGTTGGACGGCCTGGGCGAGGTGCCGATCCACATCCACGTGGCCGAACAGACGGCCGAGGTCGACGACTGCCTGCAGGCCACCGGGCAGCGCCCGATCGAGTGGCTGGCGAGCCACGCCGATCTGGACGCGCGCTGGCAACTGGTGCATGCCACCCATGCCACGACGGCGGAGATCGACGCGGTGGCGCGCAGCGGCGCCGGCGTGGTGATCTGCCCGTCCACCGAAGGCAACCTCGGCGACGGCCTGGCCGACCTGCCGGGCTGGCTGCAAGCCGGCGTGCCGATGGCCATCGGCTCGGACAGCCATGTCACCCGCGCCTGGCCGGAAGAGCTGCGCTGGCTCGAGTACGGCCAGCGGCTGCGGCTGCGCCAGCGCAACGTCAGCGCCGCGCCGGCCGCGGGCGAGCCGGCCACCGCGGCGCGGCTGTTCGGCCGTGGCTTCGAGTGCCGGCGGCACGGCCGCGGGCTTCAGGCGCTGGGGGCTGAGCGTCGGGCGCGCGTGCCGACCTGCTGGTGCTCGACACCCAGGACAGCCCGCCTGCTGGGCATGCCGGCCGACCGGCTGCTGGACGCACTGGTCTTCTCCAGCCCCGGCCAGCCCTTCCGCGACGTGATGGTGGCTGGCCGCTGGGCGCTGCGCGCGCACCGACCCACCGGCGGCGGTGGCATCGCGGCGCGCTTTGCCAGCGCGATGCACGCGTTGTGGGACGCGGCATGAGACACCCTGTGTCAACCCTCGCTTCGTCCAGGAGCGCGCGCACGGGTACTTCAAGGCGCCGCTCGGCGCCCGAACGCACCGAGCGGTGCTTCAACGGCCTGCTCGCGCGGCGCGGTGTATGGTTGGCGTGCCGACACCTTCGAACCGAACGACACCCGAACGGAGCCTGCCATGTACGACAAGATCCTGCTGCCCACCGACGGTTCAGAGCTCTCGATGGCTGCGGCCGAACGGGCCGTCGGGCTGGCCCGCCTGGCCGGCGCGCCGCTGCACGCCGTCTATGTGCGCGAGCCCTACCCCTACGCCGGCATCGGTGCGGCCAGCGGCGCCGCCTTGCTGGAGTACGAAGCCGCCACGCAACAGCAGGCCGAGATGGCGTTCTCCCGTGTCGCCGCGCTGGCCCAGGCCCAGGGCGTGAGCCTGAGTACCGCAACCGACGAAGGCAGCAACCCGGCCGAACACATCGTCGCGGCCGCGCAGGACTGTGGCGCCGACCTCATCGTGATGGGCTCGCACGGCCGCTCCGGCGTCGCGCGCGTGCTGCTCGGCAGTGTCGCCGGCAAGGTGCTGATGCTCGCGCGCGTGCCGGTGATGATCGTCAAGTAGCGCTCGGGGCGGTGCACGCGCAGCGTGCGTCGTGGACCCCACGTCGGCCGGCAGGCGTCTCGGGCTCGCCATCCGCCCGCCGCATCAGCAAGGCCGGATTCGCCGAGGGGCCGCTGAACTTCGTCGCTATTCAAGATCGACGCGGCCGAAGGTCATGACCTGCAGGATGTTGCTGTAGTCGTCGGTCCAGGCGCGCGCACCGGCGCGCTGCGGCAGCGGCACCGTGGCCTGGCGAATCAGAGGCAGGTCGAGCAGATGCCGTTCTTCGGCCAGAAGGATCCAGTCCGACGCCGACCTGCCGAGCTCGCCTTCGCTGCCGCCATCGGCCACCAGCGCGAGTTCCAGGCCCAGTTCGGCGGCAATGCGGCCGACCACCGGCCGCAAGTCCAGGTGGCTGTTGCTGACATGCAGTGCGATCACCCCGCCGGGCCGCAGGCGCTGGCGGTAGAGCATCATGGCCTCGCGCGTCAGCAGGTGCACTGGAATCGCGTCGCCGGTGAAGGCATCGACCACCAGCACGTCGAAGCGGCGCGCGGCCTCGTCCTGCAGCAACAGCCGGCCGTCGCCCACGGCCACATCCACCGTCGGCAGGAGAATCGGCGATGAAGCTGAAGTACTTGTGCGCGGCAGCGACGATGCCCGCGTCGATCTCATAGAAGCGGTAATGGTCACCTGGCTTGCCGTAGCTGGCGATGGTGCCCGCGCCCAGACCGACCGCGCCGACCTCGATCGTCCGGTCGGCCAGTGTCCCGAGCAGCCGGCCGATGCCGGAGGCCTCGGTGTAGTAGCTGGTCGGCTGGCGGCGTCGATGGGGTGCCAGGAACTGCTGCCCGTGCATCACCCGGCCGTGGATCAGCACGCGTTCCAGATGCTGCGGATCGCCGTGTCCGTATTCGCGCACGCGCACCACGCCATAGAAGTTGCGGCTGATGTCGATGACCCCGTTGAGCGCATCGTGCACCCGCAGCACCGCGGTCGTGCATGCGCCCAGCAGCACCAGTGCCGCCGCACCGGTCCACGGGCCGCCCCGGCCCCAGCTTCGCCACAGCACGGCAGCGGCCAGCAGCACCAGGCCGACCTCCACCTCGAAGTAGCCGTGCAGCACGGCCGGCGCACCGAGCGCGACCAGCGCGCCGCCGCACACGCCGCCCGCCGACACCGCCAGGTAGAAGTGCGTCAGCCGCGACGGCGACGGCCGGCTGCGCGCCAGCTCGCCATGGCAGTACATGCAGACGATGAACAGCCCGAGCACGAAGGTGCCGATGTGCCAGGCGATGTTCTTCACCTGCCGCTCCTGCAGCAGAAGCACGCACATCGCCACCAGCGCCAGCAGCACGGCCGTGCGGTAGGCGCGCGGCGGGTACCATCGGTCGGCGTCGAAGCACAACGTGAAGCTGAGCAGGTAGACCCCCAGCGGCAGCACCCACATCATCGGCAAGGACGGGATGTTCTGCGTCAGGTGGTTGGTGAAGCCCACCAGCGCATAGCTGCCCAGCGCCGCCATCGCGAACCAGGCTAGCGTGCGCGTCGCACCCGGCGCGGGGTCGTCGGCCGGCACCGCAGCAGCGGCTGACGCACCCGCACGGCCGCGACGCCGCAGGCTGATGGCACCCAGCGCCAGCACGTAGGCCGCATAGGCCACCGACCAGGCGGTGGCCTGCGTGGCCGTGTGCAGCCAGGGCTCGATCAGCCATGGGTAGGCCAGCAGCGCGGCCAGCGAGGCCCCGTTCGACACCGCGAACAAGCGGTACGGGTCGCCGCCGGCAGGGGCCCCGGCGCGCCAGGCCTGCAGCAGCGGGCTGGTCATGGCCAGCAGGGTGAAGGGCAGGCCGATGGTCAGCAGCAGCAGCCCCAGGATCTGCAGCTCCGGGCTGGCCGATCGCAGGCCCGGCCAGGGCGTCAACGGCACGATCGGCAGCAGCGCCAGGCTGCCCAGCAGCAGCGCCAGGTGCATGGACTTGAATGCACGGCTGCCGTCGCGCTTGACCAGCTGGTGCGCGAAGGCATAGCCCAGCAGCAGCGCGGCCTGGAAGAACACCAGGCAGGTGGCCCACACCGCCACGCTGCCGCCGAAGCGCGGCAGGATCAGCTTGGCGATGATCGGCTGCACCAGGAACAGCAGGAAGGCACCGAGGAAGACGGTGACGGCGGTCAGCGCCATACCGGGACGAGGCAGTGGACGTGCGGTTCGTGGCCGCTCACTTCATCAATGCCTTTCAAGCGATCGAGGGCTTCGTCAACCTCCATGCCCTTGTCAGCGATAGCTTGAAGCAGTTCGGCTGGCGTGCGCGTATCGGAGACCTTCTTCTCGGCAGGATTCACCGCCTTGAGGCCATACACGGCGTCCTCGATCGCCTGCGCCTTGCCTGTGCGCACCGCGCATGGTTCGCGCCGAATCTCGCCATGCGCGTGGCGCTCGGCCTCGGTCACGCGTTCGACCCAGCGTGCTCTGTGCGGCGCCGGGTCGATCAGCTTGGCACGGGCGTCGGCTTCGTTGCAGCCGGGTGAGGCCATGTCGCGGCGAATGTTGAGATCGGCTTCAGCGCGGCGCCGACGGTTCGGCCGCGAGTATCGCCGCGATGTCCTGGCGCTCGCCCAGCAGGCGCAGCACGTCCAGGTGGTCCTCGCGTTCGAGGTAGAACCAGCGCACGGGAAAGCCTTGAACGCCCCAATGCCGAAGCCCCACCATGCCCACGGATTCGGCGAGCGCGGGCGAACCGATACCGGGCATCCGCTGAATCGGCTTCAGAGCGGTGCGCGCGGCGTCGAACAGCCGCGCGGCAAGCGGTGCGCCACCCTGATCCGCGTACCAGAGACTGAGCTCGACCAGATCCTGTTGCGCGGCAGGTCGCAGCCGCGCGGGCTTCACCCCTTGCGGCCGAGCGCGGCCCTGCGCAGGCCGGCCCAGTCGGAAGCCGTCATCTCGCGGGCCGGGCCGGAGTTCAGCCCCTCTTCCATCAGCTCGCGCAAACGCTTCTTCGCAAGCTCTTCCTGGTCGCGGCGGATCAGGTCGCGCAGGTACTCGCTGGTATTGCCGTAAGCGCCGGATTTGACGCGCTCGTCGATGTAGCTGCGCATCGTCGTGGGCAGCGCGAAGCTCATGGTGGTGTTCATCATCGAAATGATGCGAGAACTATCAATAGTTGTCAATCTGGTGGTGCTGCTGCGGCAGCAGTGCCTGCAACTGCGCCAGCGAGTCAGCCTCCTGCAGCGGTTTGTCGTGGCGGATGCGCAGCAGGCGCGGGAAGCGCACCGCGGCCGCTCTTGGGGCGCGGGCTGCGGTTCACACCTTCGAAGCCGAGTTCGAAGACCCGCGCCAGGGACACGCCGAGCGCCGGGGCTCTTGCCGTACAGCGCCATGCACACGTCAGTGGTGACGACGCAGGGTGGCTCGCGGCAGGCAGGGGACGCGGCCGTCCTATTCGGTCGGCCCGGCGGCTTCTTCGCCGTCTCCGTCACCAGGCGCTTCGGGTGCCGGCGGCGGCTTGACGATCAGCACCGGCACCGGGGCCGCATGCAGCACCTCGTGCGAGACCGAGCCGAGCAGCGCGCTGCGCAGCGTGCCCATGCCGCGCGCGCCCATCACCACCATGTCGCAGCCGAAGTTCTCGAGGATGTCGATCAGCGTGTGCGCCGGGTCTCCGGCGGCGACCTCGATCTCGTGCTCCACGCCGGCGGCGCGCACCAGGGCGCGCGCCGACTCCAGCAGGTGCAGCCCGGCCCTGGCGCTGACCTGCTCGATCACCTGCGGGTCATGCGCCAGCAGCATCTCGTACAGCGTGGCCGGCTCCTGCACGTTGGCCAGCACCAGGCTGGCGCGCAGGCCGTCCTCGATCATGAGCAGCGTCTGGCGCACGGCCTGCAGCGATGCGGCCGAGCCGTCGACGGGCAGAAGGATCTTCATCGTTTTCATCTCCGGTTGCATCCGGCCCGAGTGTGTCACCTGCAGCGCAGCCGCTCGAAGGACTTAGCATCACCCATCACGCGCGCCGCGCGCCCGCACCCGACCGAGCTCCGCCATCGTGCCACGCACCCGCCCTGCCGCCGCACCCAACAGCCGGCATGATGCCGTCGCGCCACGGAGCCGGGCTTGAGCACGCGCAACCTGGACGCGCTGCTGAACCCGGGCTCGGTGGTGGTCGTGGGGGCTTCGGCGCGGCCTGACAGCGTCGGCGCCACGGCCTGGCGCAACCTGCGCGCCAGCCGCTTCAAGGGGCCGGTGTACGCGGTCAACCCGAAGCACCGGCGGCTCGACGGCCAGACCGTGTACGCGCGCATCGAGCAGCTGCCCGCGCCGGCCGACCTGGCGGTGGTGTGCACGAGCGCGGCCAGCGTGCCCGGCATCGTGGCCGAGCTGGGGCGCTGCGGCACGCGCGCCGCCGTCGTGCTCAGCGCCGGCCTGGATGAGGCGCAGCGCCAGGCCATGCTCGATGCGGCGCGGCCGCACCTGCTGCGCGTGCTGGGTCACGGCAGCGTCGGCATGCTGTCGCCGCACATCGGCCTGAATGCCAGCATCGTCCACAGCGATGCGGCGGCCGGCGAGCTGGCCTTCGTGTCGCAATCCGGTTCGCTGGCCAGTGCGATGCTCGACTGGGCAGGTGAACGCGCGATCGGCTTCTCGCAGCTGGTGTCGCTGGGTCAGCATGCCGATATCGACGCCGGCGACATGCTCGACCTGCTGGCCAGCGATGCGCGCACGCGCTCGATCCTGCTGTACCTGGAAACGGTCGAGTCGCCGCGCAAGTTCATGTCGGCGGCGCGCGCCGCCGCACGCAACAAGCCGGTGATCGTGGTGCGCGCCGGCCGGGCCGCGCCGGGACTGTCGGCGAATGCCGACCGGGTCTACGACGCGGCCTTCGCGCGCGCAGGCATGCTGCGCGTGGGCACGCTGCAGCAGATGTTCCTGGCGGCGGAGACGCTGACGCGCTTTCGCACCAACCGCAGCGAGCAGCTGGTGATCCTGAGCAACGGCGGCGGCGCCGCCGCACTGGCAGTCGACGCCGCAGCCCAGGCCGGGGTGGGACTGTGCACCCTGCAGCCCGAGACCCTGCAGCGCCTGCAGCCGCTGCTGGCGCATGCGGCGGCGTCGTCGGCACCGCTGCAGCTGCCCGGCGATGCCGCACCCGAGGCCTATGCGCAGGCGCTGCAGGATCTGGCCGCGGATGCGGCCTGCCCGGCGCTGCTGCTGATCCATGCGCCCAGCGCCGTGGTGTCGCCGGCGCAGGT
Source organism: uncultured Pseudomonadota bacterium (assembly GCA_963818005.1). Lineage (GTDB taxonomy): Bacteria > Pseudomonadota > Gammaproteobacteria > Burkholderiales > Burkholderiaceae_C > Rubrivivax. The sequence goes on along the minus strand of CAWFQP010000021.1, from coordinate 27,514 downwards.
GGCGCGCGCGTTGTTGCCGCTGGCGCAGCGCACGCCGCCGCAGCTGATGACTTGCTGGCTGGGGCATTCGGCGGTGGCCGAAGCGCGCTATGTGTCGCAGCAGGCCGGCATTGCCACCTACGCCACACCGGAAGAGGCGGTGAGCGCGTTCTCGATGCTGGTCGACTACCGCCGCAACCAGGCGCAGTTGATCGAGGCACCGCCAAGCAGCAGCCGTGACGTCGGCAGCGACGCCGCAGCAGCCGCCCGCGCCCTGGTGCAGCGCGCGCTGGGTGCCGGCCGCACGGCGCTGCAGGGTGAGGAAGCGCACGGGTTGCTGGCGGCCTACGGCATCGAGGTGCTGTCGGCGCGGCGGGTGCAGCCCGAACCCTATGCCGCGGCCAGTGCCGCGGAGAAGGTGGGCTATCCGGTGGCGCTGAAGATCGTCTCGCCCGACGTTGCGCAGGACGTCGACGGCGTGCGCCTGGATCTGCGCAGCGCCGTGCAGGTGCGCGACGCGGCCCGGCGCATGCTTTCCAGCCTGCAGCGCGCGCTGCCCGAGGCCCGGATCGACGGATTCCTCGTCGAGGCCATGGACCGGCCGGCGTTTGCCCGCGTGCTGCACGTGGGGGCCCACATCGACGCTCGCTTCGGTCCGGTGATCTGTCTTGGCGCGGGCGACGCCGCGGGCACGCCGACGCTGGCCCTGCCGCCGTTGAACGTGCCGCTGGCGCGCGCGCTGCTGCAACGCAGTGGGGCCGCCGTGGCGCTGCGCGCACATGGCGACACGCCCGCGGCCGATGAGGCGGCGCTGCACCGGATGCTGGTCGGGCTGTCGCAGTTGCTGATCGACGTGTCACAGATCGCCGAGGTCGAGCTGAGCCCGCTGCTCGTCGGCAGCGACCGGGTGGTGGCTGTGCATGCCCGCGTGCGCCTGAGCCTGGCGGCGCCGGCCGGCGCACTCAACTTCGCCATCCGGCCCTACCCGTCGAACCTGGAGGAGACGCTGCAGTGGCACGGCCGGCACATCACGCTGCGGCCGATCCGCCCCGAGGACGAGGAGCAGCACGTGGCCTTCCTGAGCCAGCTGGACCCGGCCGACATCCGCATGCGGGTGTTCTACACGCGGCGCAGCATCGAGCGCAGCCAACTGGCGCGACTGACGCAGATCGACTACGCGCGCGAGATGGCCTTCGTGGCGGTGGACCGCGACGACACGGGCCAGGAACGCACGCTCGGCGTCGTGCGCGCCATCGCCGACCCGGACAACGTCAGTGCCGAATTCGGCATCGTGATCCGCTCGGACATGAAAGGCATGCACCTGGGTCAGCTGCTGATGCAGCGCATCGTCGCCTACCAGCGTGGTCAGCGCACGCGCAAGCTGGTGGCCACCGTGCTGGCCGAGAACACACGCATGCTGGAACTGGCACAGAGGCTGGGTTTCGTCGAGACGCCCAGCGACCAGGGCGCCGGCATCCGCCGCATCGAGCTGCTGCTGTGATGTCGACTCGTTGAACTTCTCGGCGCCGGCAGCGGCGACGGCTGCCGGCGGGCTCGGCGTCGCGGGCTGGGTGTCGGGCTGCGGCGGAACGATGCGCGGCGCGGCCGTGGAATACTGGGCCCAGGAACCCAGACCGTGAGTTCGACCCCTCCCGCCGCCGATGCCTATGCCGAGGCGATGCCGCCGCTGCGCCTGTTCTTCGGCCTGCGCGGTCGGCTGTCGCGACGGCAGTTCTGGCTGTACGGTGTGCTGACGCTGATCGGCCTGGCGATCCTGGCCCATGCGCTGCTGGGCATTGCCCTTGTGCGCGCGCACACGGCCGACCTGATCGTCAACCTGCTGCTGGTGTGGCCGGCGCTGGCCGTGTCGGTGAAGCGCTGGCACGATCGCGACCGCTCGGGATGGTGGGTGCTGCTGAACCTGGTGCCGGTGATCGGCTGGCTCTGGGCACTGATCGACAACGGCTTGCTGCGCGGCACGCCGGGCCCGAACCGCTTCGGCAACGACCCGCTGGCGCCCAGCCAGCCCTCCTCGCCGTAGACGCAGCGCGGAGTCGAGCAGCCGCCGCGGATCCGCCTGTGCCGCTCCGCCAGCGGGGCCGGCAGCGAAGGCGCTGGGGGCGCTCGGGGGCGAAGCACAGTGCGCCGGCACGGTTCCTCGTCCGACTCGCACCCCCAGGCGGCGCGCAAGGCGCACAGGCGGTGGACGTCAATACCTGCCTGTGATTCCGGCCACGCGCAGGTAGAGGTTGGCGCACCAGGACACGACACCGCGCGACAGCCAGCGGCGCCAGCCTTGGCGCAGCGGCGGCGCCCTGACCTCGTGCGAGGCCCGCATCGCCAGATCGAGGCGCTGCCGCAGCAGCTGTGCAAAGGCCGCGTCCTGCACCACCGCGTTGGCTTCCAGGTTGAGCAGCAGCGACAGCGGATCGATGTTGGAGCTGCCGACGGTGGCCCAGCTGGCGTCGACCACCGCCACCTTGGCATGCAGGAAGGCCGGCTCGTACTCGAAGATGCGCACCCCCTGCGACAGCAGCTCGTCGTACTGAACGCGCGCCGCCAGCGCCGCCATCCGATAGTCGACCTTGCCCTGCATCAGCAGGCGCACCTGCACGCCGCGCTGCGCCGCCGCGAGCAAGCTGCGGCGAAAGGCCCGGCGCGGATAGAAGTACGGACAGGCGATGTCGATGCTGAGCCGCGCAGCGCGCACGGCCTCGATGTAGCTGCGCTCGATGGCACGGCGCTGGCCGAGGTTGTCGCGCACCACGAAGGCCACGCGCACCGGCTGCTGCGGCCCGGGCAATACGGCATCGGCCGGAGGCAGGCCGCGCAGTTCGCGCAGCAGTTGCAGTGTCTGGGCCACCGGGCGAGGGCTGCGTGCCAGCGCGCCGACCTCGTTGCGCCATTCGTGGCCCAGGCGCGCGCGCGCGCCCAGCGCATGCGCCAGCCGCTGCACTTGCAGCACCACCGGGCCACGAAGTTCGACCGCGAAATCCAGGCGCGGCTGCTCGCTGCGGCCGTGGCTCAGGTCGTTGCGGTCGTCCAGGATGTTGATGCCACCGACGAAGGCCACCTCGTCGTCGATCACGCACAGCTTGTGGTGCAGACGCCGCAACTGCGCCGGCTGCAGCCAGGCCGACCAGCGATCGAGCGGACGGAAGACGTCCAGATGCACGCCGTCGGCGGCCATCCAGTCCCTCAGGCGCTGCAATGTGGCCATCGAGCCGAAGCCGTCGACCACGACGTGCACCGCCACGCCGCGCCGCGCGGTGGCGCGCAAGGCTTCGGCCATCGCCTGGCCGGCGGCATCGTCGTGGAAGATGTAGGTGGCGATCCAGACCTGCGCTCGCGCCGCAGCCATGGCCCGCTGCATGGCGGGAAACAGCTCGTCGCCCCCCTGCAGCAGGCCGACGCGGTTGCCGCCGACGAAGCCGTCGGCTGCGGTGTGCGCAGGTTCTGACGGCAGCCCGTCAGCAAGCTCGTTCTCGGGCGCCGGCGCGGACATCGAGGGCTAGGCCCGCTCCAGCTCGGCCAGCAGCGGCAGATGGTCCGACATGCGCGCCCAGGCGGTGCCGCGCGGCACCGACGTGGAGCGGCTCACCAGGCCGCGGCTGTAGATGCGGTCCATGGCAAACACCGGCACCCGCGACGGGAAGGTCATGCGCTGGGCGCTGCGGTCCAGCAGCGAGCGAGCGCGGTGCAGCCCAAGCTCGCGCATCGCCGGGTCGAGCTTTTCGCCCCAGTCGTTGAAGTCGCCGGCGACGACCAGCATTTCGCCCGTCGGCACCTGCGTGTCCAGGAAATCGGCGAGGCGCTGCACCTGGCGCACACGGCTGCGATGGGCCAGACCGAAGTGCACCACCACCGCATGCAGGGGTTGCCCGTTCCAGCGCACCGGCACGTGCAGCAGGCCACGCTGCTCGAAGCGGTGGTCGCTGACGTCGTGGTGTCCGACCTCGCCCAACGGCCAGCGCGACAGCAGCGCGTTGCCGTGCTCGCCGTGCCGCGTCACCGCGTTGGTGCGGTAGGCCACGTCGTAGCCATGCGGCGCCAGGAAATCCGCCTGCCCGCCGTCGGGCCAGCCGAACCAGGTGCGCTCGAACTGCCGGGCATCGCGGGTGTGGAACAGCCGCACCTCCTGCAGGAACACCAGGTCGGCATCCAGGGCCTCGATGCCCAGGCCCAGGTTGTGGATCTCCAGCCGCTTGCGCGGCCCGACGCCGCGCACCCCCTTGTGGATGTTGTAGGTGGCCACGCGCAGCGTGGCCAGGTCCACCTGTGTCGATGCCGCAAAGCCGGGCGAGGAGTACGGGTTCATAACCGATCGGCCGCCAGGAAACGCGGCAACTGCAGGATGGCTTCGGCATTGCTGGGCGAGAAGCAGCGGTCGGCAGCCTCGCGCCAGGGCCACCAGGCGAATCGCAGGTGCTCGCGTGGATTCAGCCGCACCGGCGTACCCGCCGGCACCGTCAGGCCGAAGACATGTTCGGTGTTGTGCGTCACGCCCGGCGCATAGCGGTGGCGCCACACCGGATAGATCTCGTAGACGTTGCGCAGACCCCAGTCGCGCAGTGCCGTGCGCGGCACCGCATCGCTGCCGATGGCGATGCCGGTTTCCTCCTCGACCTCACGCACGCAGGTCGCGTCGAAGGGCTCGTCCGGCTCGTCCTTGGAGCCGGTGACGCTCTGCCAGTAGCCTGGCTTGTCGGCCCGCTCGATCAGCAGCACCTGGCGCTGCGCGGTGTGGATGACCACCAGCACCGACTGCGGGATCTTTGGCGCTCGCGCATGCGGGGCTGGGCTCATGCCGCCCAGCATAGCGCGGCGCGGGCCACGCCGGCCTGCTCAGCCCGGGGCGCCGAGCCGGCCGATGGCGTGGTACTCGATGCCCGCCGCCGCGACCGTGGCCGGCGCGAACATGTTGCGCCCGTCGAAGATCACCGGCTGCCGCAGCGTGGCCTTGATGCGCTCGAAATCCGGGCTGCGGAATTCCTTCCACTCGGTGACGATGACCAGCGCGTCTGCATCCTGCAGCGCATCCATGGCGCTGTCGGCGAGGGTCAGGGACGGCGACTCGCCCAGCACACGCCGTGCCTCGGGCATGGCGATCGGGTCGTAGGCCCTCACGCGGGCGCCGCGGGCGTGCAGTTCGGCGATGAGCACCCGGCTCGGCGCCTCGCGCATGTCGTCGGTGTTGGGCTTGAAGGCCAGGCCCCACAGCGCGAAGCGGCGGCCCGCCAGATCGTCGCCGAAGCGGCGCACGATCTTCTCGATCAGCACGCGCTTCTGCGCTTCATTGGCGCTTTCCACCGCGCGCAGCACCTGCAGGCCGCGCCCGGCTTCTTCGGCGGTGTGGATCAGCGCCTTGACGTCCTTGGGAAAACACGATCCCCCGTAGCCACAGCCGGAATACAGGAAGCCGAAACCGATGCGCGGGTCGCTGCCGATGCCCAGCCGCACCTGCTCGATGTCGGCACCGACGCGTTCGGCCAGCAGCGCCAGCTCGTTCATGAAGGAGATGCGCGTGGCCAGCATGGCGTTGGCGGCGTACTTGGTCAGCTCGGCCGAGCGCAGGTCCATCACCACGATCTTGTCGTGGCTGCGCTGGAAGGGGGCGTACAGGTCGCGCATCACGCGGGTGGCCCGTTCGTCGTCGGTCCCGATGATGATGCGATCCGGCCGCATGAAGTCGTCGACGGCCGCGCCTTCCTTCAGGAACTCGGGGTTCGACACCACCGAAAAATCGATCGCCGCGCCGCGCTCGGCCAGCGCCTCGGCCACGGCGGCGCGCACCTTGTCGGCCGTGCCCACCGGCACCGTGCTCTTGTCGACCACCACCTTGTACTCGCTCATGTGGCGGCCGATGTTGCGCGCCGCCGCGAGCACGTATTGCAGGTCGGCCGAGCCGTCTTCGTCCGGCGGCGTACCGACGGCGATGAACTGCAACTGGCCATGGGCCACCGCACGCTCGACGTCGGTGGTGAAGCGCAGCCGCCCCGCCGCCACGTTGCGCGCGACGATCTGCTCCAGCCCCGGCTCGTGGATCGGCATGCCGCCGCCTTCGAGGATGGCGATCTTGGCGGCATCGACGTCGAGGCACAACACGTCGTTGCCCATCTCGGCCAGGCAGGCGCCGGACACCAGCCCGACGTAGCCCGTACCCACCACCGTCATCTTCATCCGTCCACTCCCTTCAAGGTTGAATCGATGCCACGCGACGCCGTTGCTGCCGCGTTCATGCGGCAGCGCCGTAATGCTGCGCCAGCCAGTCGCGGTAGGCGCCGCTTTGCACCCGCGCGACCCAGTCCGGATGGTCCAGATACCCACTGCACCGTCTTGCGGATGCCGGTCTCGAAGCTCTCGGCCGGACGCCAGCCCAGTTCGCGTTCGATCTTGCGCGCGTCGATGGCATAGCGCCGGTCGTGGCCCGGGCGATCGGTGACGAAGCGTGATCAGCCGGCGGTGCGGACCGGCCGGGTCCGGGCGCAACTCGTCGAGCAGTGCGCAGATGGTCTCGACGATCTGCCGGTTGGTGCGCTCGTTCCAGCCGCCGATGTTGTAGATCTCGCCCGGCCGGCCACCGGCCAGCACCGCGCGGATGGCGCTGCAGTGGTCCTTGACGTAGAGCCAGTCGCGCACGTTCAGGCCGTCGCCGTAGATCGGCAGCGGCTTGGCCGCCAGCGCGTTGACGATCATCAGCGGGATCAGCTTTTCCGGGAAGTGGTACGGGCCGTAGTTGTTGGAGCAGTTGGTCGTCAGCACCGGCAGCCCGTAGGTGTGGAACCAGGCGCGCACCAGGTGGTCGCTGGCCGCCTTGCTGGCCGAGTACGGGCTGTTCGGCTGGTACAGATGGGTTTCGGTGAAGGCTGGATCCTGCGCGCCCAGGCTGCCGTAGACCTCGTCGGTGGACACGTGGTGGAAGCGGAAGGCCTTGCGCTCGGCTTCGGGCAAGCTGCTCCAGTGCGCACGTGCGGCTTCGAGCAGCGTGAAGGTGCCCTCGACGTTGGTGCGCACGAAGGCCGCCGGGCCGTGGATGCTGCGGTCGACATGGCTCTCGGCCGCGAAATGCAGCAGCGCGCGCGGCCGGTGCTCGGCCAGCAGCCGGTCGATCAGCGCACGGTCGCAGATGTCGCCGTGCACGAACACATGCCGCGCATCGCCGTCCAGCGCGGCGAGGTTCTCCATGTTGCCGGCGTAGGTCAGTGCGTCGAGGTTGAGCACCGGCTCGTCGCTCTGCGCGAGCCAGTCGAGCACGAAGTTGCTGCCGATGAAGCCGGCGCCGCCGGTGACGAGGATCATGGGAGGGTCTTGTGATGAGGTTGAGGGGCAGGCGCTGGGCCCGGCAATTCAGCCGCGGCCGTAGCTGTCCTCGAAGCGCACGATGTCGTCCTCGCCGAGGTAGCTGCCGGACTGCACCTCGATGATCTCCAGCGGCACCTTGCCCGGGTTGGCCAGCCGATGCACCTGCCCGAGCGGGATGTAGGTGCTCTGGTTCTCGCTGAGCAGGATCACCTGCTCGCCGTTGGTCACCTCGGCCGTGCCGGACACGACGATCCAGTGCTCGGCGCGATGGTGGTGCTTCTGCAGGCTCAAGGACGCGCCGGGCTTGACCATGATGCGCTTGACCTGGAAGCGCGGGCCCGAGTCGATGCTGTCGTACCAGCCCCAGGGCCGGTGCACCTGGCGATGCAGGGTCTGCTCGCTGCGCCCGGCCTGCTGCAGCTGGCCGACGATGTTCTTGACGTCCTGGCTGCGCGAGCGGTCGGCCACCAGCACGGCATCCGGCGTCTCGACGACGACCACGTCGTGCAGGCCGATCACGCCGACCAGGCGGCTGGTGGCATGCACCAGCGTGTCGCGGCGTGTCGCTGAGCAGGGCATCGCCGATGGTGGCGTTGCCGGCCGCGTCCTTGGCGCTGACCTGCCACACGGCATCCCAGGCGCCCAGGTCGGACCAGGCCGCGGCCAGCGGCACCATGCGGATGTCGAATTCGGCCGCGCCGGGGCATTTCTCCATCACCGCATAGTCGACCGACTCGCTCGGGAATGGCCGCGAACAGGCGCCTTGTCGGGCCGCACGAAACTGGCATCCACGCTGCGCGCCGTCCCAGGCCGCGCGGGTGGCCGCGAGGATGTCGGGCCGGAACCGGCCCAGCGCCTTCAGCCACACCGACGCGCGCACCACGAACATGCCGCTGTTCCAGTAGTAGCGGCCATCGTCCAGGTAGCGCTGCGCCGTCGCGGCGTCGGGCTTCTCGACGAACGTCGCGACCTTCATCTCGCCCTGGCCGGCCGCGCTCGCAGCGGATGTAGCCGTAGCCGGTTTCCGGCCGGTCGGGCGCTCACGCCGAGGATCACGAACGCGCCGCCGGCGGCCGCCCGCACCGCGCGCCGCAGCGACTCGGTGAAGGCCGCTTCGTCGCCGATGCTCTGGTCGGCCGGCGTCACCACCAGCACCGGATCGCGCCCCTGCTGCGTGGCCTGCAGCGCGGCCAGCGTCATCGCCGGCGCGGTGTTGCGCCCGGTCGGCTCCAGCAGCACGGTGGCCGGCGGCAGCGTCAGGCCCGCCAGTTGGTCCAGCACCAGGAAGCGATGCTCCTCGTTGCCGACCACGCACGGGCCGCCGACGGCGATGTCCGCTGCGCGCCAGCGACTGCAGGCGCAGCGCCGCCTGCTGGAACAGGCTCAGCCGGCCGTGCAGCGCCAGGAACTGCTTCGGATAGGCTGGAGCGCGACAGCGGCCACAGCCGGGTGCCGCTGCCGCCGGCCATGATCACGGGCTGCAGGTCGATCGAGTTCATTGCTTGTGTCATGAGTTGGAAGTCGCGTGCGCGCGCGCACCGTGGCCGACGCGGCACGCTGCGCGCTCAGACATGGGGCGTGACGGCGAAGCCGTCGGGATTCAGGCGCTGCCAGCGCCAGCTGTCGGCGCACATGCGCTGCAGGTCCAGCGCGGCGCGCCAGCCCAGCAGTTGCGCGGCACGGGCGGGGTCGGCATAACAGGCCGCCACGTCGCCCGGGCGGCGCGGCACCGACCCGGTACGGGATGTCGCGACCGCTGGCCTGCGCATAGGCACGCACCACCTCGAGCACGCTGTAGCCGCGCCCGGTGCCGAGATTGACCGTCAGCGAACGGCCGGCGTCGAACAGGTAGCGCAGCGCAGCCACGTGGCCGTCGGCCAGGTCGCTGACATGGATGTAGTCGCGCACGCCGGTGCCGTCGACGGTGTCGTAGTCGTCGCCGAAGACCTGCAGGTGCTCGCGGCGCCCGACCGCCACCTGCGCCACGTAGGGCATCAGGTTGTTGGGCGTGCCGCGCGGGTCTTCGCCGATCAGGCCGCTGGGGTGCGCGCCCACCGGGTTGAAGTAGCGCAAGCGTGGCGACCTTCCAGCGTGCGTCGCTGGCCATCAGGTCGCGCAGCACCGTCTCGCCCATCAGCTTGGTCTGGCCGTAGGGGTTGGTGCGCCGACAGCGCGGCGTCCTCGGCGATCGGCAGCCGCTCGGGCATGCCGTAGACGGTGGCGCTGGAGCTGAACACGATGCGCCGGCAGCCGGCCTGCTGCATGGCCTCGCAGACGCTGAACAGCCCGCCGAGGTTGTTGGCGTAGTAGTCCAGCGGCCGGGCCACCGACTCGCCCACGGCCTTGCGCGCCGCGAAGTGCACCACGGCGTCGGGCGCGTGCTGGTCGAAGAGCCGCTGCATGGCCGGCCTGTCGCAGACATCGGCGCGCTCGAACACCGGCGTCGTGCCCGCCAGCTGCGCGACGCGCTTCAGGACCTCGGGCGAACTGTTGGAGAAGTCGTCGACGCCGACCACGGCATGCCCGGCTGCCAGCAGCGCCAGCCAGGTGTGCGACCCGATGTAGCCGGTGGCGCCGGTCAGCAGCACGGTGCGGCGCGTCATGGCGGGCGAAGTGGGCATGCGTTTTCGGTCGTCGAGCATCGATGGGCGGGGCGTCCTGGGGTCCGCGACACGTGCAGCGTGACGGCCATGCAACCCACGGACTTCGAAAGACTGGCGTCGGGCGCCCAGCCGGCATTGTCCCGCAAGTGCCGGCAGGCTCCCGACCCGGGCGCCGCGCGAGCGCCGGAACGCCATCCCTACAATCGGGCAATGCTGCACAGTCTGAACGCCATGCTCGCGCCGGCCTTGATGGAGCGCATCGTTCTCGTCGTCAACCACGTGCTGGGCGCCGAGCCCGCGGCCACCCAGCGCCTGCAGGCACATGACCAGCGGATCATCGAACTGCAGATGCAGGGCTGGCCGTCGCTGCTGCCGGCACCGCCGACACTGGCCTTCCGGGTCACGCCGGCCGGCATGCTCGAGTGGTGCGGCGGCAATGACGCCGCGGTCGCGGCCGACCTGGTGGTGCGCGTCGATGCCGGCAACCCGCTGCTGCTGATGGCCCGGGCGATGGCGGGCGACAAGCCCTCGGTGACCATCGACGGCGATGCCCAGCTGGCCGCCGACGTGAACTGGCTGCTGCAGAACCTGCGCTGGGACGTCGCGGCCGACATGGAGCGGCTTGTTCGGCCCGCGGTGGCCTACCCGCTGCACCGGCTCGGCTCGGCGCTGGCGCGTGGCCTGCGCACGGCGCTGCAAGGGGCTTCCGGGCTTCACGCAGCGCACGCCGCCCGCCGCCATGAGGCGTTTCATGCGGCTGGTGTTCATCGTGTTCACCATGCTGCGCTTCGGACTCGACGAGCTGGCGATGTCGGGCTTCCGGCAGCGCTGGGTGCGCGCGCTGTCGTGGACGGTCACGCTCGGCCGCCGCTTCGATCAACCGCGCGGCGTGCGCCTGCGCCTGGCGCTGGAACGGCTCGGCCCGATCTTCGTCAAGTTCGGCCAGGTGCTGTCGACGCGGCGCGACCTGCTGCCGCTGGACGTGGCCGACGAACTGGCCAAGCTGCAGGACCGCGTGCCGCCGTTTCCGGCCGCCCAGGCCGCCGCGCTGGTCGAGAAGGCCTTCGGGCGGCGCATCGACGAGCTCTTTGCCAGCTTCGACGCCGAGGCCGGTGGCCAGCGCGTCGATCGCCCAGGTGCACTTCGCGACGCTGCAGGACGGCCGCGAAGTCGCGGTCAAGGTGCTGCGCCCGGGCATGCTGGCGGTGATCGACGACGACCTGACGCTGCTGCACACGCTGGCGCGCTGGGTCGAGCGGTTCAGCGTCGACGGCAAGCGCCTCAAGCCGCGCGAGGTGGTGGCCGAGTTCGACACCTACCTGCACGACGAACTCGACCTGGTGCGCGAAGCCGCCAACGCCGCGCAGCTGCGGCGCAACATGCAGGGCCTGAACCTGGTGATGGTGCCGGAGATGATCTGGGACTTCTGCACCTCGACGGTCATCGTCATGGAGCGCATGTACGGCATCCCGATCAGCCAGACGCAGCGCCTGCGCGACGCCGGCGTCGACCTGCAGAAGCTGGCGCGCGACGGCGTGACCATCTTCTTCACCCAGGTGTTCCGCGACGGCTATCTTCCATGCCGACATGCACCCGGGCAACATCCAGGTCAGCACCGATCCGGCCACCTTCGGCCGCTACATCGCGCTGGACTTCGGCATCATCGGCACGCTCACCGAATGGGACAAGGAATACCTGGCGCAGAACTTCATCGCCTTCTTCCGCCGCGACTACAAGCGTGTGGCCGAGCTGCACGTCGAATCCGGCTGGGTGCCGCCGGCGACGCGGGTCGATGCGCTGGAGAACGCCATCCGCGCCGTGTGCGAGCCGCACTTCGACCGGCCGCTGAAGGACATCTCGCTCGGCCAGGTGCTGATGCGGCTGTTCCAGACCTCGCGCCGCTTCAACGTCGAGATCCAGCCGCAGCTGGTGCTGCTGCAGAAGACGCTGCTCAACATCGAGGGCCTGGGCCGCCAGCTCGACCCGGAGCTGGACCTGTGGAGCACCGCCAAGCCCTTCCTCGAGCGCTGGATGAACCAGCAGATCGGCTGGCAGGGGCTGCTCGACCGCCTGAAGAACGAGGCGCCGCGCTATGCACAGCTGCTGCCGGAGCTGCCGCGGCTGCTGCACCAGGCCTTGCAGGCCCCGGCACAGTCGGCCGCCGAGTCGGCCGCGATGGTGGCGTTGCTGGCCGAGCAGCGGCGCACCAACCGCCTGCTGCAGGGGCTGCTGTTCGGCGCGCTCGGCTTCCTGGCCGGCGTGGTGCTGGTGCGCGCCTGGCTGCACTGGTGGCCGGCCTGAAGCCGCAGCCCGGGGCCGCCTTACACTGCGCGTCGCCGTTTTCCGGAGGCCCGTCGTGCTCATCACCTTCGTCGCCCTGTACCTGGCCCTGACCATCGCCATCGGGCTGCTCGCCGCGCGCCGCGTCCACGGCGCCAAGGACTTCCTGGTCGCCGGCCGCTCCCTGCCGCTGTACATGAACGTGGCGACGGTGTTCGCCACCTGGTTCGGCGCCGAGACGGTGCTGTCGGTGTCGGCCACCTTCGCCAAGGACGGCCTGAACGGCATTCCGGGCGACCCGTTCGGCGCGTCGGTGTGCCTGGTGATCGCCGCGCTGCTGTTCGCGCGGCTGTTCTACCGCATGAACCTGCTGACCATCGGCGACTTCTACAAGCAGCGCTACGGCAAGGGCGTGGAGGTGCTGACCAGCGTCGCCATCGTGCTGTCCTACCTGGGCTGGACCTCGGCGCAGCTGACCGCGCTCGGCCTGGTCATCCCATGCTGTCCGGCGGCGCGATCGACCTGAACACCGGCATCATGATCGGCGCCGCCGTGGTGGTGGTCTACACCATCTTCGGCGGCATGTGGTCGGTGGCCTTCACCGACCTGTTCCAGACGGTCGTCATCCTCATCGGGCTGACGCTCGGTGGCGCTGCTGGTCGGCGACCTGGCCGGCGGCTTCGGCAAGGTGATCGCGCAGGCCGCGGCCGACGGCAAGCTGATGATGTTTCCGGCCGACCTGGACGCCGCCGCCTGGTGGGCCATGGCCGGCGCCTTCTTCGCCTTTGCCTTCGGCTCGATCCCGCAGCAGGACGTGTTCCAGCGCATGACCAGCGCCAAGGACGAGAAGACCGCGGTGCGCGGCACCATCATCGGCGGGCTGGTCTACTTCTGCTTTGCCTTCGTGCCGATCTACATCGCCTATGCCGCGCTGGTGGCCGACCCGTCGCTGGCCGAGCTGTTCGGCGCCGAGGACGCGCGCGAGATCCAGCGCATCCTGCCCGACCTGGTGCTCGGCAAGATGCCGCTGTGGGCGCAGATCATGTTCTTCGGCGCGCTGCTGTCGGCCATCCTGTCCACCGCCAGCGGCGCGCTGCTGGCACCGACGGCGCCGTTCACCGAGAACGTGCTGCGCCCCTTCGTGCCGCACATGAGCGACCGCCAGTTGCTGCTCGATGCTGCGGCTGATCCTGATCATCTTCACCGCCGGCGCGCTGCTGTTCGCGCTGAACAGCACGCAGCACCATGTACGAGATGGTGCAGAACGCCTACAACGTGACGCTGCCGGCGCCTTCGTGCCGCTGTTGGCCGGCGCGTACTGGAAGCGCGCCACCACGCAGGGCGCGCTGTTCTCCATCGTGCTCGGCATCGGCACCTGGCTGGTGGCCAACGCGGTGGCGCCGGAGGCGCTGGTGCCGCCGAACCTGGTGGGCTTCTTCGCCTCGATCATCGGCATGCTGCTCGGCAGCGCTGGCGCCGCAGATCCTGGTCGCCAACCGCGGGCACTCGATCGCACACGCCACGCACCCGCATGGGGCGCATCCGCACGGCCACCACGGCTCCAGCTGAGCGCCCTCAGGGCGCAGTGCACCCAGCCCGTCCCGCGCGGGTTCAACGAGGCCGGGGCGGCAAGGCGTTTGCTTCGAACCGCAGCGGCAGGGCTGGCAGCGTCGTGGGCTCGGCGAACCTATAATTCGCAGTTTTGCGCCGATTGCTTCGCCATGCCGATCTACGCCTACAAGTGCGAGTCCTGCGGACACCGGCAGGATGTGCTGCAGAAGATCTCCGACCCGGTGCTGAGCACCTGCCCGGCCTGTGGCGCCTCGAGCTTCGTCAAGCAGCTCACGGCCGCGGGCTTCCAGCTGAAGGGCTCCGGCTGGTATGCCACCGACTTCCGCGGCGGAACCCCGGCGGCGCCGGACCCGACGAGATCCAAGACGCAGTCCAAGCCGTGCCGACACCGCTGCGCCGGCCACGGCGTCCGCAGCGGCCGCGCCTGCGGCGGCGCCGCGCCTGCCGCTGACAAGCCGCGCCCGCCCAAGTCGGAAGCGGCGTGAAGAAGTACCTGCTCGCCGGGCTGCTGGTCTGGACGCCGCTGGCCATCACCGTCTGGGTGCTGTCGTGGCTGCTGGGCGCGATGGACGGCCTGTTCGCCTGGCTGCTGTCCGGCGCCGCAGGCGCTGCTGCCGGCTTCGGCGCATGCCAGCATCGAACGGCTGCGCCACGTGCCGGGCATGGGCGTGCTGGTCATGGGCGCTGGGCCTGCTGCTGACCGGCATGTTCGTCGACCAACATCTTCGGCCAGTGGTGGCTGCGCCAATGGAACCGCGCTGCTGCACAAGATTCCGATCGTCCGGTCGATCTACAGCTCGGTCAAGCAGGTGTCGGACACGCTGTTCTCGAGCAACGGCAACGCCTTCCGCGAGGCGGTGCTGGTGCAGTACCCGCGCCAGGGCTCCTGGACCATCGCCTTCGTCACCGGCAAGCCCGGCGGCGAGGTGGCGCAGCACCTGGCAGGCGCCTACGTCAGCGTCTACGTGCCGACCACGCCCAACCCGACCTCGGGCTTCTTCCTGATGATGCCGCGCGCCGACGTGGTGCCGCTGGACATGAGCGTGGACGAGGCCTTGAAGTACATCATCTCGATGGGCGTGGTCGCCCCGCCGAGCAGGGCGCCCGCAGTGCAGCCGGCGCAAAACCCGGCCCGCTGAGCGCGCGGCAAGCGACAGGCGCAGCGGCGCACCGATGACGGCGCATGTTTGTCGAGCGGCGCCAACGCCCGCCCGGCAGCCGACACACCAGAACAGCGGAGCAACTTGCATGAGAACCACCTATTGCGGCCTTGTCAGCGAAGCGCTGACTGGGCCAGACGGTCACCCTGATGGGCTGGGCCCACCGCCGGCGCGACCATGGCGGCGTGATCTTCATCGACCTGCGCGACCGCGAAGGCCTGGTGCAGGTGGTCTGCGACCCCGACCGCGCCGACATGTTCGCCACCGCCGAGGACGTGCGCAACGAGTTCTGCCTGAAGGTGGTGGGCCTGGTGCGCGCGCGCCCGGCCGGCACCGAGAACGCCAACCTCACCAGCGGCAGGATCGAGGTGCTGTGCCATGAGCTCGAGGTGCTGAACCCGAGCATCTCGCCGCCGTTCCAGATCGACGACGAGAACCTGTCGGAGACGACCCGCCTGACGCACCGCGTGCTCGACCTGCGCCGGCCCGAGCATGCAGCGCAACCTGATGCTGCGCTACCGCGTGGCGATGGAGGTGCGCAAGTTCCTCGACGCCAACGGCTTCATCGACATCGAGACGCCGATGCTCACGCGCAGCACGCCCGAGGGCGCGCGCGACTACCTGGTGCCCAGCCGCGTGCACGACGGGCAGTTCTTCGCGCTGCCGCAGAGCCCGCAGCTGTTCAAGCAGCTGCTGATGGTGGCCGGCTTCGACCGCTACTACCAGATCACCAAGTGCTTCCGCGACGAGGACCTGCGCGCCGACCGCCAGCCGGAGTTCACGCAGATCGACATCGAGACCTCGTTCCTGAACGAGGAAGAGATCCGCACGATGTTCGAAGGCATGATCCGCAGCACCTTCCAGCATGCGATCGGCGTGGAACTGCCGGCCTTTCCGGTGATGAAGTACGCCGACGCGATGCGCCTGTACGGCTCGGACAAGCCCGACCTGCGCGTCAAGCTCGAACTGACCGAACTGACCGACGTGATGCGCGAAGTGGAGTTCAAGGTCTTCGCCGGTCCGGCCGCCCAGCCCGACGGGCGCGTGGTGGCGCTGCGCATTCCGGGCGGTGCCGAGATCAGCCGCAGCGAGATCGACGCCTACACCGAGTTCGTCAAGATCTACGGCGCCAAGGGGCTGGCCTGGATCAAGGTCAACGATGTCGCCAAGGGCCGCGAGGGCCTGCAGTCCCCGGTGGTGAAGAACCTGCACGACCAGGCGCTGGCCGAGATCCTGCGCCGCACCGGCGCCGCCAACGGCGACCTGCTGTTCTTCGGTGCCGACAAGGCCAAGGTCGTCAACGACGCCATCGGCGCGCTGCGCGTGAAGATCGGCCACAGCGACTTCGGCAAGGCCAACGGCCTGGTCAAGGGCGACTGGGAGCCGCTGTGGGTGGTGGACTTCCCGATGTTCGAGCACGACGATGCGGCCGGCCGCTGGAATGCGGTGCACCACCCCTTCACCGCGCCGAAGGACGGGCACGAGGACTGGCTGCAGACCGACCCCGGCCGCTGCATCGCCAAGGCCTACGACGTGGTGCTGAACGGCATCGAACTCGGCGGCGGCTCGGTGCGTATCCACCGCGAGGAGGTGCAGAGCAAGGTGTTCCGCGCGCTGAACATCGGCGCCGACGAGGCGCGGGCGAAGTTCGGCTTCCTGCTCGACGCGCTGCAGTACGGCGCGCCGCCGCACGGCGGCATCGCCATCGGCCTGGACCGCTTCGTGATGCTGATGACCGGCGCCGAATCACTGCGCGACGTGATCGCCTTCCCGAAGACGCAGCGCGCGCAGTGCCTGTTGACCGGGGCGCCGAGCGCGGTGGACGAAGGCGCAGCTGCGCGAGCTGCATATCCGCCTGAGGAATACCCAGGCGCCGAGCCGACGCCTGACCGGCAGGCGCGGCGCTGACTCAAAGCCGCCAGGGCCGCGCCCCGGCCGCCTGCAGCGCCGCCAGGTCGTAGGCGCTCTTCACGTCGGCGAAGACGCCGCCGGGCACCAACTTGCGCAGCAGGCCTTCGACGCCCATGGCGGCGTACTCCTTGTGGGACACCGCCGCGACGATGGCCGAGGCCTGCGGCAGCGCGTCCCATTCGGTCAGCGCCACGCCGTACTCGTGCTCGCATTCGGCCGAATTGGCGATCGGGTCGTGCACCCGCACGTCGGCGCCGAAGCTCTGCAGCTCGCGCACCACGTCGATCACCTTGCTGTTGCGGATGTCGGGGCAGTTCTCCTTGAAGGTCATGCCCAGCACGATGATCGGCGCGCCCTTGACGGGCAGATCGTTGGCGATCATCTGCTTGACCGTCTGCTCGGCCACGTACTTGCCCATGCCGTCGTTGATGCGCCGCCCGGCCAGGATGACCTGCGGCGTGTAGCCCAGCATCTCGGCCTTGTGGGTCAGGTAGTACGGGTCCACGCCGATGCAATGCCCGCCGACCAGCCCGGGCCTGAACGGCAGGAAGTTCCACTTCGTGCCGGCCGCCTTCAGCACCTCGAGCGTGTCGATGCCGATGCGGTGGAAGATGACCGACAGCTCGTTCATCAGCGCGATGTTCAGGTCGCGCTGCGTGTTCTCGATCACCTTGGCGGCCTCGGCCACCTTGATGCTGCTGGCCGGATACACCCCGGCGGTGATGATCGAGCCGTACACGGACGCCACGC
The DNA here is from genome assembly GCA_963818005.1 of uncultured Pseudomonadota bacterium. Classification (GTDB taxonomy): domain Bacteria; phylum Pseudomonadota; class Gammaproteobacteria; order Burkholderiales; family Burkholderiaceae_C; genus Rubrivivax. Next base: position 9,957 of record CAWFQP010000021.1, on the reverse strand, counting down.
GCTCGCAGCGTCTCGGGCGTGTCGCCGGACACCACCTTGACGATCTTCGTGACCGTGCGCTCCTTGTCGCCCGGGTTGATGCGCTCCGGGCTGTAGCCGACGAAGAAGTCGCGCTTCCACTTCAGGCCCGAGTGCTTCTCGATGATCGGGATGCAGACTTCCTCGGTCGCGCCGGGGTAGACCGTCGACTCGAACACCACCGTGGCGCCGCGCTTCAGGTGCCTGCCGACGCTCTCCGATGACTTCAGCAGCGGCGTGAAATCCGGCTTGTGGGCGTCGTCCACCGGCGTGGGCACGGCGACGACGATGAAGTCCGCCTGGCCGATGACCGCCGGGTCGGTGCTGCAGGTCAGCCGCGTGGCGGCGCGCAGATCCTCGGTGCTGACCTCGCCGGTGGGGTCCACGTGTCGCGCATAGGCCGCCACCTTGTCGGCCGCAAGGTCGAAGCCCAGCGTCTCGAACTTCTTGCCGAACTCCACGGCGAGCGGCAGGCCGACGTAGCCCAGTCCGATGACGGCGATGGTGGTCATGTTCGTCGATTCCAGAAGGTGTGCGTCTCGCGTCAGCGCGACGCCGTCAGGCGCCGTAGTAGCTGCGATACCAGTCCACGAACCGTGCCGACGCCTTCGCGCACCGGCGTGGCCGGCTTGAAGCCGGTCCAGCCGGCCAGTTCCGTGACGTCGGCAAAGGTCGCCGGCACGTCGCCGTCCTGCAGCGGCAGGAAGTTCTTCAGCGCCGGCTTGCCCAGCGACTGTTCGATGGACTCGATGAAATCCATCAGCCGGACGGGATCGCTGTTGCCGATGTTGAACACGCGGTAGGGCGCGTTGCTTCGCGCCGGGTCCGGCTGGGCCGGATCGAAGGCCGGGTCGGCGGCCGCGGGCCGGTCGAGAACGCGCACCACGCCTTCGGCGATGTCGTCGATGTACGTGAAGTCGCGGACCATCTGGCCATGGTTGAACACATCGATCGGCACGATCCTCGAGGATCGCCTTGGCAAACAGGAACAGCGCCATGTCCGGCCGGCCCCAAGGGCCATACACGGTGAAGAAGCGCAGGCCGGTGGTCGCCAGCCCGAACAGATGGCTGTAGGTGTGCGCCATCAACTCATTGGCCTTCTTCGTGGCCGCATACATGCTGACCGGGTGGTCGATGTTGTCGTGCTCGGAGAACGGCATCTTCGTATTGCCGCCGTAGACGCTGGAGCTCGATGCATACACCAGGTGCTGCACGCCGGCGTGCCGGCAACCTTCGAGCACGTTCATGAAGCCGACGACGTTGCTGTCGATGTAGGCGTGGGGATTCACCAGCGAATAGCGCACGCCGGCCTGGGCCGCCAGATGCACCACGCGATCGAAGCCTCTCCTCGGCGAACAGTGAGGCCATGCGCAGCGCGGTCGGCCACGTCCATCTGGACGAAGCGAAAGCCCGCCGACGGCAACAGCCTCGCCAGACGATCCTGCTTGAGTTCGGGGCTGTAGTAGTCGTTGAGGTTGTCCAGGCCGACCACGCGATCGCCTCGCGCCAGCAGCAGTTGGGACACATGCATGCCGATGAAGCCCGCCGCGCCGGTGACCAGGATTTTCATTGTTCTGCAGGCAAGCGCTGCCTGTGAGTCGAAGTCGCACGGAATTATCCGTGAGCCGGACATGCGGCATCCGCGTCAAACGCCACGATCCCGGCAAGCGCGGGCGGCATCTTGGTCTCGGCACCGCACGCAGGGCCGCATCATCCCGATCCTCAACCCATCCCAGAGTGCGTTGGCATTTCGCGCCCGTGCAGGCACGGCTTGAACTGCACCGCGTCACCGATGATCCGCAAAGACCTTGGCCTTTGCTGGCGTGCTCGAATGCCGCGCGCTCCATCGCTGCAACACCGTGTGAGCCCGCACAATTCCGCGCATGGCAAACACATCGCGGCGCGAACGCGCTCCTTGAGTCCTGCGCCGCGCAGCCGGGGAAAGTCGGTGCAACCGATGCTCCCGGCCTGCCCCAAGTCCACGTAGGCGATCGAACTCTTCACGGGCTCTTCAAGAAGCCGACGCCACCTCGATGCCAGCAGCGTCGGCCTCCTGGAGGACAAGACAGCTCAGAGCAGCGCTTGCCCAAAGGCTCGACTACTGCCTGTCGCCGCCGCCCTTGGAGACAGGCGAGGTGCCCTTCCCATCGGAAGACGAGGCTGAAGCGTCGGAGGCAGGCACATGGCCAGACACAGCGTACTTGCCGACGTACTCGATCCTGGCGGCGTCGCGCAGCGTCTTGATGTCCTTGGCGATGACCTCGCGCTTGCGCTCATTCACCAGGAACTGCTCGATCGCCGGCGGTGGCCTGCTCCAGCGTGACCGGCTGCGAACGCGAACCTGCCAGCACGATGACTTGCGCACCGTTTGGCGTCGCCGTCAGAACTGCCTGCCCGTCTTTCATCGCCGCGAAGGTACTCAGGCTGGCAAGCGGCAACTGCTCCGCCGCGCGAACCGCCTGGCTGCGCACTGAACCGGATGTCGTTGGCCTTCAGGTACTCGACGAACTCATTGATGCCTCTTGCCTCTTCCAACTGCGTTCTCAGCCGCGCAATCTCCTCGGGCTTTGCCTCGATAGCGATCTCCTGCAGGCTGTAGATGCGACGCTCCTTGAAAAGTGCCGGAGTCGCTTCGTAGTACCTGGCCACCTCTTCGGGCGTTGGCTTGCTGGCCGCCTCGCCGGCTCTTTCGAGGTAGGCCCGCGACAAGAGCTCGCGCCTGGCCGCTTCCAACTGCTGCATCACCCGCGGCTCACGATCCAGCCTCAACTCGGCAGCCTTCTGCACCGCCAGTTCCTGATCGATCAGCCGCTCCAGCACCTGCCTGGACGCGAGCTCGGCCTGATCGGGTTTCACCCCGCGCTGCTGCTGCAGCACCGTGCTGATCTGCTCGACGGTGATCTCTTCGTTGTTGACCTTTGCTGCGACCTGGGCTGCACCGTTGCCCTTCTTCTTGTCGCCGCAGCCTGCCATCACGAATGCAGTGCTGGCGGCAATCAAGACCGCCGTCCCATGCCAACGGCTCGAGGCCGGGAATCCGGATATCGAGGTCTTCATCGTTGCACCAACCAGGCGTGCATGGCGCGACCAGCGGATCAGCACTTGACCCCGACATGCAGGGCCACGACACCTGCGGTCAGGTTGTGAACATCCACATGGCCAAAACCGGCCGCCTGCATCATCGCCTTCAGTTCCTGCTGCGACGGATGCATGCGGATCGATTCAGCCAGATAGCGATAGCTGTCGGCGTCGCCGGCCACCCACTGGCCCAGACGCGGCAGGACGTTGAACGAATACCAGTCGTAGGGCTTGCGCAGCGGTTCGGCCACGCGCGAGAACTCCAGCACCAGCAGCCGGCCGCCCAGGGCGCAGCACGCGGCACATTTCGGCCAGCGCACGGTCCTTGTGAGTCATGTTGCGCAGGCCGAAGGCCACGCTGGCCAGGTCGAAGCTGCCGCTGCGAAACGGCAGTTGCTCGGCATCGCACACGCTGCTGGGCAGCACCAGGCCTTCGTCCAGCAGCCGGTCGCGCCCGGCGCGCAGCATCGCTTCGTTGATGTCGGTGTGCACCACCGTGCCGCCGGCCCCGGCCTGGCGGGCGAACGCACGGGCCAGGTCGCCGGTGCCGGCAGCGATGTCCAGCACCTTGTCGCCGGGCCGCACGTTGGCCACCGCCACGGCATAGGCCTTCCAGGCGCGGTGCGCGCCCAGCGACATCAGGTCGTTCATCAGGTCGTACTTCGACGCCACCGAGTCGAAGACGCCGCGCACCTTGCTGCGCCTTCTGGGTTTCGTCGACCGTCTTGAAGCCGAAATGCGTCTGGGTCATGGCCTGGGCCCTGGATTCAATGCGAGTGGCCGCAGGACGAACCCGCGGAGCCGACCATCGGCGCGTCGCGCTCGACACCGGCCGCGGCCAGGCGTTCCTCGTACTGCCGCCACAACTCGTCCTGCCGGCTGCCCAGGAAGTACAGATAGTCCCAGGAGAAGATGCCGCTGCTCGTGGCCGTCCGAAAAGCGCGGCTGCACGCCATAGTGGCCGACGGCGTCGAGTTCGTCGATGCCGACTTCGCGCTTGCCGGTCTGCAGCACCTCCTGCCCCGGGCCGTGGCCCTGCACTTCGGCCGACGGCGAGTACACACGCATCAACTCGAAGGGCAGGCGGAACACGCTGCCGTCGGCAAAGCCGACCTCGAGCACGCGCGACGCCTGGTGCAGCGTCAGCGCCGTGGGTGCGGGGGTGTCGGGTTCGAGTCCGGCCATGTTCGTGCTGCGATCGCGTGTGTCGGGCCGTGAGTCTAGCGCCTGCGTCTCAGACCAGCACCCGCTCGATGCCGCCGGCATTGGCGCGTTGCACATAGTGCGGCAGCCAGTTCTCGCCGAGGATGCGCCGCGCCATCTCGACCACGATGTAGTCGGCCTCGAGCAGGCCGTTGCGCAGGTCGCCTTCGTAACGGCTCAGGCCCTGCAGGCAGCTCGGGCACGAGGTCAGGATCTTCACGGCGCCGGTGCCGCCGACGCTGCCGGTGGCACGCAACGCGGCCTCGTCCTTGCGCAGCTCTTCTTCCTTGCGGAAGCGCACCTGGGTGGAGATGTCCGGCCGCGTCACGCCCAGCGTGCCGCTCTCGCCGCAGCAGCGCTTGCTTTCCAGCACGTTGCCGCCGACCAGCGCCTTGACGGTCTTCAGCGGCTCGTGCAACTTCATCGGGCTGTGGCAGGGGTCGTGGTACAGGTAGCCGCCGTGCGCCGTCGAGCTTGATGCCCTTGTCCAGCAGGTATTCGTGGATGTCGATGATGCGGCAGCCGGGGAAGATGTCCTCGAACTTGTAGCCCTGCAGCTGGTCGTAGCAGGTGCCGCAGCTGACCACCACCGTCTTGATGTCCAGGTAGTTCAGCGTGTTGGCCACGCGGTGGAACAGCACCCGGTTGTCGGTGATCATCTTCTCGGCCTTGTCGAACTGGCCCGAGCCGCGCTGCGGATAGCCGCAGCACAGGTAGCCCGGCGGCAGCACCGTCTGCACGCCGGCAAACCACAGCATCGCCTGCGTGGCCAGCCCCACCTGCGAGAACAGCCGCTCCGAGCCGCAGCCCGGAAAGTAGAACACCGCCTCGGTCTCGGCGGTGGTGGCCGCCGGGTCGCGGATGATCGGCACGTAGTCCTTGTCCTCGATGTCCAGCAGCGCGCGCGCCGTCTTCTTCGGCAAGCCCGCCGGGCATCTTCTTGTTGATGAAGTGGATCACCTGTTCCTTCACCGGCGCCGCGCCCAGCGTGGCCGGCGGCGCCGCCGTCTGCTTGCGCGCCAGGCGCTGCAGCAGGTCGTTGGCCAGGCGCTGCGCCTTGAAACCCACGCCGACCATGCCGGCGCGCACCGTCTTGATGACCCGTGGGTCGGTGGCGTTCAGGAACAGCATCGCCGCCGCGTTGCCCGGGCGGAAGCTCTTCTTGCCCATCTTGCGCAGCAGGTTGCGCATGTTCATCGTGACGTCGCCGAAGTCGATCTTCACCGGGCAGGGCGACAGGCACTTGTGGCACACCGTGCAGTGGTCGGCCACGTCCTCGAAGTCCTCCCAGTGCTGCAGGCTGACGCCGCGGCGCGTCTGCTCCTCGTAGAGGAAGGCCTCGATCAGCAGGCTGGTGGCCAGGATCTTGTTGCGCGGGCTGTACAGCAGGTTGGCGCGCGGCACGTGCGTCGACGCACACCGGCTTGCACTTGCCGCAGCGCAGGCAGTCCTTGATGCTGTCGCTGATGGCGCCGATGTCGCTCTGCTGCATGATCAGCGACTCGTGCCCCATCAGGCCGAAGCTGGGCGTGTAGGCGGCACTGAGGTCGGCCAGGTGGCCGGCGCTGGCGCCGCGCAGCAGCTTGCCCTTGTTGAAACGGCCCTCGCGGATCGATGCGCGCCTTGTAGTCGGCAAAGGGCTGCAACTCGGCGTCGCTGAGGAACTCGAGCTTGGTGATGCCGATGCCGTGCTCGCCGCTGATCACGCCGTCGAGCCGCCGCGCCAGCGCCATGATGCGCGCCACGACCTCGTGCGCCGTCTGCAGCATGGCGTAGTTGTCGCTGTTGACCGGGATGTTGGTGTGCACGTTGCCGTCGCCGGCATGCATGTGCAGCGCCACCCAGACGCGCCCGCGCAGCACCTGCTGGTGGATGCGCCGGCACTCCGCCACGATCGGCGCGAACGACTCACCCGAGAAGATCGCCTCCAGCGGCTTGAGGATCTGCGTCTTCCAGGACGCACGCAGCGTGTGGTCCTGCAGTTGCGCGAACAGCGTGCGCTCGCCGGGCAGCACCGCGGTGTCCAGATGCGCCAGCCAGACCTGCCACAGCTCGCGCACCTCGCCCAGCAGCTGACGCGCCTGCTGCACCCGGTCTTCCAGCAGTTCCGCGCTCGGGATGTCGGCGGCATCGTCGGCCTTGCCGAGCGGCAGATTGCCCTGGGCGAAGAAGCCGTCCAAGGCGTCGACCAGCTCGATCTTGTTGCGCAGGCTGAGTTCGATGTTCAGCCGCTCGATGCCTTCGGTGTACTCGCCCATGCGCGGCAGCGGGATGACCACGTCCTCGTTGACCTTGAAGGCGTTGGTGTGGCGCGCGATGGCCGCGGTGCGCTTGCGGTCGAGCCAGAACTTCTTGCGCGCATCGGCGCTGACGGCGACGAAGCCCTCGCCGCCGCGCGAGTTGGCGATGCGCACCACCTCGCTGGTGGCGCGCGCCACCGCGTCGGGGTCGTCGCCGACGATGTCGCCGAACAACGCCATCTTCGGCAGCCCGCCGCGCTTGCTCTTGGTGGTGTAGCCCACGGCCTGCAGATAGCGGTCGTCCAGGTGCTCCAGGCCGGCCAGCTGACGGGCGCCCTGCCCTCCCAGTGGCGCCGCCGCGCGCCGCTTCGGCGAACAGGAAGTCCTTGATCTCGACGATGCTGGGCACGGCGTCCCTGGGGTTGCCGAAGAACTCCAGGCAGACGGTGCGCACATGCGCCGGCATGCGGTGCAGCACCCAGCGCGCGCTGGTGATCAGGCCGTCGCAGCCTTCCTTCTGGATGCCGGGCAGGCCGGCCAGGAACTTGTCGGTGACGTCCTTGCCCAGGCCTTCCTTGCGGAAGGTGGCGCCCGGGATGTCCAGCCGCTCGGTGCGCTCGCAGCCGTCTTGCCGCTGGCGTCGAAGTACTTCAGCTCGAAGCTGCGCCATCGGCGCATCGTGGATCTTGCCCAGGTTGTGGTCCAGCCGCGTCACTTCGAGCCATTGGCGTCGGGCGTGACCATGCGCCAGCTGGCCAGGTTGTCCAGCGCCGTGCCCCACAGCACGGCCTTCTTGCCGCCGGCGTTCATCGCGATGTTGCCGCCGATGCAGCTGGCCTCGGCCGAGGTCGGGTCCACCGCGAACACATGGCCGGCGCGCTCGGCCGCATCGGCGACGCGCTGCGTGACCACGCCGGCCTCGGTGCGGATCGTCGGCACCTCGTGGTCCACGCCGGGCAGGCGCAGCCATCTCCACCTCGCTCATCGCCTCGAGCTTCTCGGTGTTGATGACCGCGCTATGCCAGGTCAGCGGCACGGCGCTGCCGGTGTAGCCGGTGCCGCCGCCGCGCGGAATGATCGTCAGCCCCAGCTCGATGCAGCCCTTGACCAACGCCGGCCATCTCGGCCTCGGTGTCGGGCGTGAGCACGACGAAGGGGTATTCGACGCGCCAGTCGGTGGCGTCGGTGACATGCGACACCCGCGACAGCCCGTCGAACTTGAGGTTGTCCTTGGCCGTCACGCGCCCGAGCACGCGGCGCGTGGTCTTGCGCAGGTCCCAGACCTGGCGGAAATGCGCCGCGAAGCGCTCCACCGCATCGCGTGCCGCAGCGCAGCAGCTCGGCCACCAGCGCGTCGCGCTCGCGGTCGGTGTCCGGCGTGCGGCGGCGCTCCACCTCGTTCAGCCGGTGATGCAGCGCGTCGATCAGCAACTGCCGGCGCTTCGGGTTGTCGAGCAGGTCGTCTTCCAGGTAGGGGTTGCGCTGCACCACCCAGATGTCGCCCAGCACCTCGTACAGCATGCGCGCCGAGCGCCCGGTGCGCCGCTCCTGGCGCAGCAGGTTCAGCAACTCCCAGCCGCGCGCGCCCAGCAGGCGCAGCACGATCTCGCGGTCGGAGAACGAGGTGTAGTTGTACGGAATCTCGCGCAGCCGCGGCGCATCGTCCGCCAGCGCAGCGGCCGTGGCGGCGCCCGCCAGGACGGGCTCGATGGGAAGCGGAGCATTCATGTCGGTTCAGGCGGCCGCGCGCGGCCGGGCCCATGCGCGAAGTGAGAGTAGGCCGCGCATCCTATCGCAGCGCAGCAATTCCCCACGGGTCGCGCCCGGTAACGCTCGGCGGGGTTATCCCCGTAGCCGTGCATGGCGCTTGTGTGAAAGAAACGCGGTTGTCACAAAGCTCGGGCACATTCGCCCTTTCCGCACCTCGGTGCGTCATGGAGATGTCATGAATTTGAAGTCCTTCGCGCTGGCCGCCTCCGCGTCGGCAGCCTTGTTTGCTGCACTGCCGGCGCAGGCCCAGACCGAGATCCAGTGGTGGCACGCGATGAGCGGCCAACTCGGCGAATGGGTCAACGACCTGGCCAAGGAGTTCAACGACAGCCAGAAGGACTACAAGGTCGTGCCGACCTTCAAGGGCAGCTACCCCGAGTCGATGACGGCCGGCGATCGCCGCCTTCCGCGCCGGCAACGCGCCGCACATCCTGCAGGTGTTCGAGGTCGGCACCGCCACCATGATGGCCAGCAAGGGCGTGATCGTGCCGGTGGGCAAGATGATGGCCGAGGCCGGCGACAAGTTCGACCCCAACGCCTACGTGCCGGCGGTGGCCGGCTACTACACCGCGCCGAACGGCCAGATGCTGAGCTTCCCGTTCAACAGCTCGACGACGGTGTTCTACTATCAACAGCGACGCCTTCAAGGCCGCGGGGCTGGACCCCGACAAACCGCCGACCACCTGGCCCGAAGTGGCGCTGGCCGCGGCCACGCTGAAGATCGCCGGCCACAAGTGCCCGTTCACCACCAGCTGGGCCAGCTGGACGCAGCTGGAGAACTTCTGCGCCTGGCACAACGTCGAGCTACGCCACCAAGCGCAACGGCTTCGGCGGCCTGGACACGCGGCTGGCCTTCAACTCGCCGCTGCACGTGCGCCACATCGAGAACCTGGCCAACATGGCGCAGCAGGGGCTGTTCGTCTACAAGGGCCGCAACAACGCGGCCGACGCCACCTTCCAGTCCGGCGAGTGCGCGATGTACACCGGCACCTCGGCGGCCTACGGTGGCATCAAGCGCAACCTCAAGGTCGAGGCCGGCATCGGCCACCTGCCCTACTACCCCGACGTGCCGGGCGTGCCGCAGAACACGGTGATCGGCGGCGCCAGCCTGTGGGTGCATGAGCGGCAAGAAGCCCGAGGAGTACAAGGGCGTGGCGCTGTTCTTCAAGTACCTGTCCGAGCCCGCAGGTGCAGGCCAGGCAGCCACCAGGAGACCGGCTACCTGCCGATCACGCTGGAGGCCTACAAGCTCACCGAGGCAGTCGGGCTTCTACAAGCAGAACCCCGGCACCGACGTCGCCGTCACGCAGATGGTCCGCAAGACCACCGACAAGTCGCGCGGCATCCGGCTCGGCAACTTCCTGCAGATCCGCACCATCATCGACGAGGAGCTCGAGCAGGTCTGGGCCGGCAAGAAGAGCGCCAAGCAGGGCCTGGAAGACGCCAAGCGGCGCGGCGACGTCGAACTGGAAAAATTCCAGAAAGCGAACCAGCACTGACGTGCCGGTTGGCTTCGCCGGTGCCTGTGCAGGCGCCGGCGCTGCCGCTGAAATGACGGCGCCCCTCCCCGTCCCCTCCCCGCCGCGCGGGGCGGGGCCTAGTCAGAGAGTCGAATCCTTGGCGATCGAGAAGCGAGTTCGCTTTCGCA
>CAWFQP010000020.1:0-16448 GCA_963818005.1 uncultured Pseudomonadota bacterium | reverse complement strand
GCGCGAGCCCGGCGAAGCCGGCACGCGCGCCGGCGAAGAAGCGGGTTGCCGCGCCGAAGGCGGTGGCGGCCAAGGCCCCGGTGAAAAAGGCCGCCGCGAAGAAGGCACCGCCAAGAAGTGGCCGCCAAGGCGCCAGGAAGGTGGCGGCGAAGAAGCCGCCGGCACGCAAGGCCGCGGCACGCGCCGCAGCCTGACGACGAACCGCATCCAGATCCTTAAAAGGAGCTCGGCGCCCAAGTTCGGCGACCTGCGCTGTCCACGGACAAGAGCCCGGCTTGCAGCCGCCAGCCGGCCCAGGGCTATGCCCGAGCGCCCTGCGGACGCAGCGGCAGCCGGACCGTGAAGGTCGAGCCTTGGCCGATCGCGCTGCAAAGGCCGATCGAGCCGCCATGCAGCTCGGCAAAGCGCTTCGCCAGCGACAGGCCCAGGCCGGTGCCTTCGGACTTGCGTGCAAGATCGTTGCCGACCTGGCGGAACTCTTCGAACACGGCGTCGTGATCCTGCGCCGCGATGCCGGCGCCGGTGTCGGCCACCGCGATGTCGACCGTGTCGCCCGACAGTCTCGCGCCGACCCGCACCGAGCCGCCGGCGGGCGTGAACTTCACCGCGTTGGACAACAGGTTCAACATGATCTGCTTGAACTTGATCTCGTCGGCGCGGATGCTGCCCAGCCCGGGCGCGCAGTCCAGGCTCAGCCGCAGGCCCTGGCGATACGCCCGTTCCTTGATCAGCGTCACCGCGTTCTGCAGCGCTGCCGGCAGGTCGAAGTCGGCCATGTGCAGATCCATCCGCCCGGCCTCGATCTTCGACAGGTCGAGGATGTCGTTGATGAGGGCGAGCAGGTGCTCGCACCCGAGGAGTGGATGTCCCTGACGTACTCGTCCTGCTTGTCGTTCAGCTCGCCGAAATATCGCTCGATCAGCGCCTCGGAAAAGCCGATGACCGCGTTCAGCGGCGTGCGCAGCTCGTGCGACATGTTGGCCAGGAACTCCGACTTGTGGCGGCTGGCCGCTTCGAACTCGACTGCCCTTCTCGCGCAGCTCGCGAAACAGCCGCGAATTCTCGATCGCCAGCGCCGACTGCGCGGCGAAGGTGCGCAGGGTCTCGACGGTGCGCGGCTCGAACGGGCCCGCCAGTTTGCGCCCGACCACCAGGCCGCCGATCAGTCGCGCCTCGCGGATCAGCGGCACCGCCAGCAGCGCGTGAAAGCCGGCAGCCAGCAGGCTTTCGCGCGAGCGCGCCTGGTAGCTGGGGTCGAGCGCAATGTCGGCGATCTGGATCGGCTGCATCGTCAGCGCCAGCCTGCCGATGGTGCCTTCGCCCACGCGCACCACCGTCGCCCGCCCGCCGGTGATCTCGCCCAGCTGCAGCGAGGCGAGTTCGGTGAACACACCGGCGGCCGGGTCGTACTCGTAGATCGAACTGCCATCGATGGCGCCGATCCGATTGGCGTGCTGCATGATCGTGCGCAGCACCACGTCCTGCTCGAGCGACGAGCCGAGTGCGCGGCCGACCTCGTTGAGTGCGGTCAGCTCGCCGACGCTGCGCGTGAGTTCGACCGTGCGGTTCTTCAGCTCCCTGACCAGTTCGGCGCGGTCGATGGCAATCACCGCGTGGTCGGCAAAGGATTGCAGCAAGGCGACATGCCGCAGCGTGAAGGCGCCGGCCTGCTGCCCGGTGACGGTGATCGCGCCCACCGGCTGCCCGGCGCGCAGCATCGGCACGGCCAGCACCGAGCGGTAGCCCAGCGAACGGCCGAGCGCGCGGGTCGATTCGGGGCACGACGCATCGGTTTCGGTATCGGCGACGTTGACCACCGCGCGGTCGAACACGGCCCGCAGCGAAACGTTGTCGCGCGTCGGCGCGGCGGGAAAAACCCCTTCGGCCAGGGCCAGCCAATCGGCCGAGGCCTGCGAATGCGCCATCAGGTGCACCCGTTCACCGTCGTAGCGCAGCGCCGCGCCGAAGTGCGCGTTGCACAGCCGCACCGCGTTGTCGGTCAGCGCGCTGTAGACGATGCGGTCATCCTCGGGGGCCTGGTTGACCGTGGCCAGAAGGCTGGTCAAGGCCTGCTGCTGGGCCAGGGTGGCACTGAGTTCGCGGTTGCGCGCCTCGAGCTCGGTGACCAGGCGGGTGTGGTCCAGCGCCATCGCCGCCTGGTCGGCAAAGGTCTGCAGCAGCTGGATCCGGCGCTCCGGAAAGGGCCCGAGTGCGGCGCGTGCCACCCCGATCGCTCCGATGCCGCGGCCGTCGCGCACCATCGGCACGAACAAGCCGCTGCGAAAGCCGATGGCCCGCGCGAAGCGGCGCGTCAACGGGGTCACGTTGGGGTCGGTCTCGACGTCCGGAAAGTGGATCACCCGGGCCTCGAGCATGACGCGGGCCGGCAGCACTTCGGGTTTCAAGGGCAGCGGATAGGCGCCCATCGCCTCGTTCACGAGCGCGACGTTCTCACCCGGGCCGGTGAAGTTGTGCGCGGCAAGGTAGACCAGCTTGCCGTCGGTAATGAACACATCGGCGAACAGGCCATCGCACAGGCGCAGTGCGCTGGCGAGGATGGCGTCGAATACTGCCGAAGCGTCGTCCGAGCTCTTGTTGATGGCCGCCAGGATCGAGCTGACGGCGCGTTGCTGTTCGATCGAGTCGGCCAGCTGCTCGGTCTTGGCCTGAAGCTGCTCGCTCAGCGTCATCCTGGCTGGCATGGACTGGGGCTGGGGCTAGGGTTGAAGCGGCGGGACCGGCATCGAGTAAGGCTCGGGAGTCAAGGCACAGGCGGGTGGGGCCGGTACGGCGACGGCGTTCGAGCTCACCGCATGGGGCGCAGCGGAAATGCTCTGCTCGAAGTCCAGCAGCGTGCCGCTGTTGTAGCGCAGCTTGCACGCCAGCAGCGCCGCGAAGGCATCGCCCCAATAGGCTTGCCGGTAGCCGGGCGTGTTGCGGCGCGGGTAGTTCTGATAGACCTCGCCATTGAAGTACGGCGCCATCAATTGCATAAAGCCGTCCAGCCAGGCCACGGCCGCCGCCTTGTCGGCGTCGTCGACCCAGAAGCTGTCGACGAAGAAATCCATGTCGACGTTGCGATGCACGAAGGCATTGCCATACACCGGGTGCGCGTTGATGGCGCCGCCATAGGGTTCGATGACCACGGTGTTGAACGGCGTCGGCGCCGTGCGGTAGTAGTCGACCACCTTTTGCCAATGCGCCAGCGGCACCGGTCTGGCGATGTAGCCGGCCTGCTTGTCTTCCTTCACCGTGGCGTTCGGCGGCTGCGGCGGGACGTACGGAATTTCCCAGGGCGCCGTCTCGAGCAGCAGGGTGTTGATGCGGTAGTAAGAGTCGCGCTGCAGCGGGATGTCGAACTGCACGCCGGGCGTGGCCAGGAGCGGCGCCAGCTCCTGCATGGCCTGCGCCTGGCTGCCGTCGTAGACACCGCGCATCAGCAGCCATTGCCGATCGTCCTGCTGCAGCGTGATCACCGTCATGTAGCCGAGCCGCGCCGAGGCACCGCTGCGCATGAAGCCCTGCTGCATCGCCACCAGCGCGGCCGGCGCGTCGTCCAGGCTCCAGCGCAAACCAAAACCCCAGATCTGCCACAGGGCATGCAGGCGGTAGGTGGTCTGCAGCAGCACGCCGAAGTTGTTGCCGGTGCCGCCGCGGATGCCCCAGAACAGGTCGGCGTGCTGATTGGCGTCGGCCCGGACGATGCTGCCGTCGACCAGCATCACCAGCACCGACAGCACGTTGTCGCAGTGAATGCCGAACTCGCGCGAGGTGAAGCCATAGCCGCCGCCTTGCATGTAGCCGCCGACGCAGACATCGGGGCAGCCGCCACCCGGCACATGCAGGCGGTAGGAATCGAGCGTGGCGTTGAGCTTCTCGAACGCGGTGCCTGGCCCGACCGTGGCGGTTCTGGCCGCTGGATCGACGCTGACGTCGTTCATGCGACTGGTGTCGAGCACGATGCCGTTGTTCACCGAGTAGCCGGCCGTGCTGTGGCCGCCCGAGCGGCAGGCCACGTTCAGGCCGTAGTCGGTGGCCAGGGCGAGGACCTCCTGCACATCGCTGAAGGCTTCGCAATAGGCGATGAGCAGCGGGTAGGCCTGGAACGCCGGGTTGGATTCCTGGCGGTCCTGCTCATAGCCGGGTTGGCCGGGAAACACCAACTCGCCCTTGAAGCCGTCCATCAAGCCGGCCAGCCGCGCGCGGTCCAGGCCCAGGCCGGCGAAGGCGCTGTCGGGCATTTGCTTCAGGCGCGAGCGGGCGGCGTCCCTGGCCAATCGTTTGCTGGATTTCGAGTAGATCATCGGGCTGCTCGTCTTTCCGTATGAATTGACCGAAGTTATCGAGGCCACTTGGCCGCGGAGCTCGCCGCCTTGGTGCAGCCGGTCAAGAACATTATGGGTGCGCGGCGTACAGACGCCGCACCTCGCGCACCCAACAGGGCAGCGCGTCGGCCGCGAGATCATCGAAGGCACGCAGCAAGCGCTCGAGCGCAGCGACGTCGACCCAACAGCGCTGCGGGTTCAGCACCACACCGCCTTGTCGCAGCAGCACGCGGTCCTCGCCGCCCAGCGCCTTGCGCAGCCGATGCAAGGCATTGTCGAGTGCGTTGCGGGCCGCGTCGCCCTCGGCATCCGGCCACAGCTCGTCGGCGATCTGCTCCAGCGGCAGCGGCCGCCCGGCATGCGCCGCAAGCAGGCGCACCATCTCCAGCAGGCGGCGGCTTTCCTTGCGCGATTGCCGCAGCGGCGCCCCGCCGACCTCGACGTCCAACCGGCCCAACGCACGGATGCGCACCGGCCAGGGCCACGAGGCGTCGGCCGACTCCGGCGCCTGGAGTTGCAGGCGGGCGATCAGGTCGCGCGCGACCGCGGGTTCGATATCGTGCTCGAGTGCGAACGCCATCAACCCAGGCAGCACGTCGGGCCGCATTGTCAACATCATCGCGTAGCGAAAGCCGCAATCGCCTGCGACGCGCAGTGCGTCGCCAAGCTCGCGCACCACTGCGGCGGTGTCGCCGCGCTGCAGTGCGGCCTGTGCCGCGACGCAGCCGTAGATCCAGTGGTGCCAACGGCACACGGCGTGGATCGGGTGCATGCGCGCTTCGTCGAGATAGCGCAGCGCGCCGGCCGCATCGCCGAGTGCGACCGACGCGAACGCCACGCCGATCAGCGCCAGGTGCTCGCGGATGTGCATGCCACCTTGGCGTGCGCTCGCCTGCGCCGACCGGAACTGCCGCAGCGCCTCGGGCGCTGTGCCTTCGAGCAGCGCCAGCAGCCCGCGCTGCAACTCAAGCGCGGTGCGGGCGTCGGCGCTGTCCGGTTGCAGCAGCGCGGAGGCCTGCTGCTGGTGCGCCCGCGCGGCCATCACATCCAGGCTACCGATCGCGACGTGCGACGCGGCCAGCGCGAGCATCAGGCGGAAGGGCGGCGGCATCGCGTCCGCGACCGCGAGGGCCTGGTTCAAGTCGGCGCGGGCCGCCTGTTGGTGCCCGAGCAGTGCCTTGGTCGCCATGCCGATGCTCCACCAGCGCATCGTTGTTGTCGGTGACGCCAGGCCCTGCGCACACAGTGCGTCGATGTGATGAAGGATGCGCTCGACGCGGTCGAGCTGGCCACGCCACATGAAGTGGTAGGCCAGCGAGCCCAGCAGCAGCCGCGCACCGCCGCCGGACGCGCCGTAGAGAAGCCGCTCGCCGCGCTCGGCCAGCGGTTCGCACAGCGGATGCCACGCCATGCGGTGGACGAGCGCGCTGAGCACGCCCGGCACGATGCGTGCCTCGAGCGCCGGGTCGAAGCCCCGTTGCAGGGTGTCGGCATGCGCGGTCACGATGCCGATCCAGGGGTCGAGGTCGATCAGGCGACCAAGCGGCACCAACGCGTGCGCCGCGCCGGCGCAGGCGGCCAGCTGCGCCGGCACGTCGCCAGCGCCCACTGCCGTGTGGTAGGCGCTGCGCATGTCGGCGAGGGCGGCATCGGGATCGACGTCAAGCAGGCACACGCCCCGCCAGTAGGCAAGCGACGCTGCATGTGGCGCCGGCAGTGCCGCAATGTGGCGATGCACCGTCGCGGCGCGGCCTTGTGCCAGCAGCACAGGGGCCCCGCCAGCGATCAGCAGGCGCGCGTCGTCCCAGGCCTCGCCTTCGATGAGGCGCTCGACGCCAGCCTCGACGTCGCCGGCGGCGGCAAGGGCGTGCCCGGCGCGCACTAACAGTGCCTGCAACGCATCGTGCGGCGTATCGCGCTCCAGGCGCCCGCGCAGGAAGGCGGCGAACAGCGCGTGGAACGCGAACACCGGCTCGTCGCCTTCGCGGCGCTGCGTGAACAGGCTCGCCCGGGCCAGGCGCTCGAGCAGCGCCGGCGCGTCGGCGTCGCCGCTGACCAGCTGCGCCAGCTCGGGCGTCATGCGAGGCAGCACGGCGAGCCGCTCGAGCGTGCGGCGCTCGAGTGGCGACAGGCGCGACAGCACTTCCTCGGCGAAGAAGTCGAACAGCCGCTCGCGGGCTTCGAGCGCCGGCCGGTCCGGGCGATCGGATGGCGTCATCAGCATCAAGGTCAGGCCGGCGGCCCAGCCGTCGGCCAAAGCGAGCGACGCAACGCTCGTCTCCGGCCGTTCGTGCAGGCGGATCAGCGCATCGGTCTCCGCAGCGTCGAAGCGCATCGGCTCGGCGCCGACGACGGCCAACTGGCGCGTCGCGATCGCGCGCGCGTAGGCCGCCGGCGGTGGCTCGCGGCTGGCCATCACCCACTGAACGCCTTCGGGCAGCTCGCCGAGTGCGGCCGCAAGTGCCACATGCCAGGTCGACCCGGCCGGCAGCTCCTGGGCGTTGTCGAGCACGAGTGTCCAGCGTGGCGGCAGCAACGGAAACAGCCGACCGATACGGCGTCGCAGCCAGCCGGCGACATCGGCCAGGTCTTCGCCCGAAAACGGCGGCAGCACGATCTCCGGCTGCAGCGCGTTAAGCCACACGGCCTGCAGGCAGTTGGCGAACGAGGCCGGGTCGGCATCCCCGGCGTCCAGCTGCAGCCACAACGACGGTGCGTCACTGCGGCGCAACCAGGTCGTGATCAGTGTCGTCTTGCCGGCGCCGGGCGGCGCCGCGACCCACAGCCCCGGGCTCGGCGCCGCGGCATCGAGCAGCGCGAAAAGTCGCTCGCGGTCGAAGACGCGGCCGAGTCGCGGCGCGAACTTTCGACCTGCAAGCCGCGTCAATGCTTGATCTCAGGCTCGGCGTGGATCATCCGAAGGATTCGTCCAGCTCTAGGCCTCGCGCGGCCCGCCGGGCCCATGTCGCCAGTCTCAGGCGACCGGCTCGGGCTGCACCGGGCCCAATTGGAGCCGCGTCGCCCAACGCCGCAGGCCGCGCGCCAGGCGCTGCAGCGCGCTGGCGCGACGTGCGCCGCCCAGCATCTCCAGCCGCGTCGGCTCCAGCGCCCCGACCAGCGTGCGCCCGCCGCGCAGCAGCACCTCGTCGCCGGGGCGCAGGAAGGTGTCGCCCGGCTCGCTTTCCTGCGTCAGCCAGGTGGCGCCGAAGAGCACCCGCACTCGCTCGCCCGGCGCGCCTTCGAGAAGCATCAGCTGGTCGTCGCCGAGGTCGATGGTCCTGATCTGCTGCGTCTGGGTCTTCATCTCCTGCTCCATTTGCGCCACGCATCCATGCATGGCCCGTGGCTGTATTGGAGCCATCTCCGCCCTGGGTGACAAACGAAAAGATCGCAGTTGATGAATGCGTTATGTGCATGTATGGTTGAGTCATGGTCAACCCTTCCAGCAAGCGCCGTCCGATCGGTCTGGCCGCATTGCGCGGCTTCGAGGCCGCCGCGCGGCGGCTGTCCTTCACCGACGCGGCGGCCGAGCTGAAGCTGACCCAGTCGTCGATCAGCCGGCAGATCGCCACGCTGGAGCAGCAGGTGGGCAAGGCGCTGTTCGTGCGCAAGACACGCGCACTGCTGCTGACGCCGGCGGGGCTGCAGTTGCAGCAGGCAGTGCAGCAGGCCCTGGCCGGCATCGACCGCAGCGTCGACGCCATCCGCGGTGTCGGCGACGCGCAGCGCGTGACCCTCAGCACCTATGCGTCATTCGCATCGTTGTGGCTGGTGCCGCGGCTGGCCTTGTTCCAGCGCCTGCATCCGGACATCGAGATCCGCCTCGACGCTTCGGACCGCGTGGTCGACCTGCGCGCCGAGGACATCGACCTGGCGATCCGTTGGGTGCCACTGGGCAGGCTGTCGGCAAGCGCAACACTGCTGATCGACGA
Organism: uncultured Pseudomonadota bacterium; assembly: GCA_963818005.1. Lineage (GTDB taxonomy): Bacteria > Pseudomonadota > Gammaproteobacteria > Burkholderiales > Burkholderiaceae_C > Rubrivivax. The sequence goes on along the minus strand of CAWFQP010000020.1, from coordinate 8,191 downwards.
CGTGTTGGCCCCCGCGATCAGCCCGAGGCTATTGCAAGGCCGGCGGCTGCGGCAGCCGGCCGACTTGGCGCAGTGGCCGCTGCTCGACCTGGACGACGGCGTGCCGGGTGCCGTGCGCCTGAACTGGGACACCTGGTTCGACTTCGCCGGTGCCGGGCCGGTGCAGCCGGCTGCCGGGCGGCTGGTGTTCAGCTTCGTCGACCAGGCGGTGCAGTCCGCCATCCGCGGCCAAGGCGTGGCATTGGTGCGTTCCCCCTTCCTGCAGGACTGCCTGGCCAGCGGCGACCTGGTCATGCCCTTTCCCGAGCTGCGCATGCCGGCCGGCTACCGCCATGTGCTGATCCTCAGCCCCGAAGTCGCGCGGCGGCCGCATGTCGAGGAGTTCGTCGCCTGGCTGAACGAGCAGTTCGCGCAGGCGCCACAATTCGCTGCCTGAGTCAGGGGAGACATGTCCTGCAACGCCTTCGCTGCGCCGCCTTTGTGAAGCTTCCAGGCACCGTCCGGGCATGAGGGCCCGTCGCGATGCTTCAGCATCATTGGGGCCGTATCAATAGTCTCTGCCGGAGGCGCTCGGTGGATTTTTCGAGCGAGGCATTCAGGAGGGCGGGAGTGATACGCGTCCGCTGGCCCTCGACGGCCGCGGCGCGAAGCGCAACGACCACCACCGCGAAACGCGCGATCGCGCCCAGGGGCCAGTCCGCCTGGGCAGGCATGTAGCACATGACGACGTCGTGGCCGATGTTGGCTGGCCGCTGTTTGGCCTGGTCCTCGTGCACAACGAGCACCGCGATCTTGCCGAACGCGTGCGCTGCACCGGTTTCGTAGAATACGTTCGGGTTGGCGTCAGAGACGTCGGCCCAGACCAGCCCGCACTTGGCGATAAGCGCGAGCAGCAACTCGCAGTAGTCCTCGTTCGACAGCCCGCCCCAGGCGCGAAAGGCGCGCAGGCCCGCCGCTTCGAGTGTGGGCCGATAGAAGCTGGCGAAGTAGCCAGCGTAGGGCGCTGCAAAGGGCATGATGACGAAGGCGGTATCGTCCTCAACCTCCAGGCCCTGGATCACGCGCGCCAGGTAAGCCAGCGATGGCGACAGCACATCGTCGATGTCCCGGCTGCACCCGTCGACCAGGCGCGGCACGAATTGCTCGAGGCGCGGGGGTGGCAGCTGATGCCGGCTGCGCAGATCTTCGATGGTGATAGCGGCATCGGCGGCGGCATCGGCTGCCTCCGCGTCACCTGTGGCGGCCGACGCAGCGTGATTGCCGTACACGATCAGGGCCAGCCCGAGCCGAGCGAAGTCCGCCATGGTCGAAGAACGCGCGGCCAGGGCCTCGACCCCGCGCGCGATCGCCAGCGTGTGCTCCTCGCTGCCAAACGCGACCGCCTGTTGCGGCAGCTCGACCCCGGCACCGATCTCTTCCAGGAACTCCCGCATGCGCATGCGGCGGTCCGCGTAGTTGGCCGGCTTGCAGTCGGTAAGGCCCAACGCCATGAACTGGCCGAAGACAAAGCCGTTGTAGCAGCAGTACAGAGGGGAGTAGCGCTCGACCGGGCGCGTCCGGGGCGAGAAGGTCATGAAGGTCGGGGCCGCGTCGAGCACGGCATCCGCGGCGCCGACGACGAGATCGCGAAACGCCGGCTCCGCGTCGTCGGCGTCATCCACACAGATGCGGTGTGCGCCGGCAGGCACGGCGATCGGCTGGTTCGTTTCGCCGGCGACGACACCGTCGATGAGAACGGGCACGATCACCGGATACTGGACGATCAGCGGCAAGGTCGGCTCCTACTGCGCATGCCAGTCGTTCACTCGGCCAACGCGGCTGACACCGGCAGCCGCACCGCCGGCAGTCCGCCCAGGAACAGGTCGGCCACCATCGGCGCCAGCGCCTCGTGGTCCAGTGCGCCGTCCGGCTTCAGCCAGGTGAACATCCAGTTGATCATGCCGAACAGCAGCATGGTCATCGGCGTGGCCAGCGCGGCCTGCTTCAGCTCGGGGCGCAGCGCTGCCACCACTGCGGCGAAGCCGGCGACGACTTCGCGCTCCTTGTCCAGGATGCGCTGGCGATCGGCCGGGGCCAGGAACTTGACGTCTTCGGTGAGCACGCGGTGCGCGTGCTGCGCATCGGCGTACTCCTCGACAATGCGGCGCACCAGTTCGCGAAAACGCTCTTCAGGCTTCAGGCCCAGGGCACGCACGTCCGCCACCAGAGCCTGCAGCCGCGACACATGGCCGTCGGCGATGTGCACCAGCAGCGCGTCCTTGTCGCGGTAGTAGTGGTAGAGCGTGGCCTTCGACAGGCCCGCGGCCTCGGCCACCTGATTCATCGACGTGGCGTGGTACCCGTGGCGGGCGAACAGCTCGGCCGCGCGCGCGACGATCGCCTCGCGCTGGTCGTCGTAGCCGCGGGCGCGTCCCCTTGCCATCTAGCGATCGTCGAAGGACAAGCACCACGCGCTCGGTCAGCGGGTGCGCCTGGCAGGTGAGCACGAAGCCGCCGGCCACCTCGGCCTTGTCGAGCGCGAAGTTGCGCTCCATGCGCACCTCGCCTTCGAGCAGCTTGGCGCGGCAGGTGCCGCACACGCCGCGAGGTGCACGAGAACGGCACTTCCAGCCCGGCCGCGGAGGCCGCGTCCAGGATGCTCGGCTGGTCCTTGCGGAACTCGATCTCGCGACGCATGCCGTCGCGGATGATGACGATGCGCGCCTGCTCGGCGTCGCCCGGCTGGGCCTCGTGCAGCACCGCGCCGACAGGCGCGCCGGCGGGCGCGGCCACGCCGAAGCGCTCGATGTGGATGCGCGCCTCGGGCACGCCGGCGGCCAGCAGCGCGGCCTCGGCCTCGTCGTTCATCTGGAAGGGGCCGCAGACGTAGACCTGGTCGATGCTCGGCGCCGGCAGCACGTGGCCCAGGAACTCGGCGATCTTGTCGCGGTTCATCACGCCCATGTTCAGCGGCGCATCGGTGGGGTCGTCGCTGAACACGTGGTGCAGCGCCAGCCGCGTCATGTAGCGTGTTCTTCAGGTCTTCCAGCTCTTCCTTGAACATGGTCGAGCGCAGCATGCGGTTGCCGTAGATCAGCGTGAAGCGGCTCATCGGCTCGCGCGCCAGCACCGTCTTCATGATCGACAGGATCGGCGTGATGCCGCTGCCGCCGGCGATGCCGACATGGTGGCGCCGCGACTGCGGCTCGATCGGCACGAAGAAGCGCCCCTGCGGCGCCATCACGCTGAGCGCTGTCGCCGGGCTTGCAGCTGCTCGTTGATCCAGTTGGAGAAGACGCCGCCCTTGACCTTGCGCACGCCGACGCGCAGCTCGCCGTCGTCGACGCCGGCGCAGATCGAATAGGAGCGGCGCAGGTCCTGGCCGTCGATGGTGGTGCGCAGCGTCAGGTACTGGCCCTGGGTGAAGCCGAAGACCGCGCGCAGCTCGGGCGGCACGTCGAAGGTGACGATCGAGGCCTCGGCCGTGTCCGGCTCGATGCGGCGCACGCGCAGGTCGTGGAACAGCGGCGTGGACATGGTTCAGATGGGTTTGAAGTGTTCGAAGGGCTCGCGGCAGGCGACGCAGCGATACAGCGCCTTGCAGGCAGTGGAGCCGAAGGCCGACAGCCGCTCGGTGTGGGCGCTGCCGCAGCGCGGGCAGGCCACGGCCTCGGCGCGCCGGCCGACGATGCGGATCGGCGCGCTGCCGTCGGCCGTGGGCCCCGGCGGCGCGATGCCGTAGTCGCGCAGCTTGCGCTTGCCGTCGGCGCTGATCCAGTCGGTGGTCCAGGCCGGGGCGCGGCGCATCGTCACGCGCGCCGGGCCCAGGCCGGCCGCGTCGATGGCCTCGCACACGCTGCGCTCGATGACCTCGGTGGCCGGGCAGCCGCTGTAGGTGGGCGTGAGCACGATCTCCAGCGACGCGCCGTGGTCCAGCACCTCGCGCACGATGCCCAGCTCGCGCACCGAGATCGCCGGCACCTCGGGGTCGGGCACGGCGTCGAGCACGGCCCAGGCGCGCTCGGTGCGCGTGGCTGCGAGCGTGGCGTTCACCACGCGCCCCCGGGGAAGGCGCGCTGCAGGTACTGCATCTCGGCTGAGGATGTAGCCCATGTGCTCGCTGTGCACGCCGCGCTTGCCGCTGCTGCGGAAGGCCGCGTCGTCTGGGCAGCGCCAGGCCGGCCTCGCCGAGGATCTCGCGCATCTCGGCCAGCCAGGGCTCGCGCAGTTCGCTGGCCGCCGGGCCCAGGCCGCTGGCCTGGGCAGCGGCATCGACCGCGTCGTCCTCGAACAGCTCGGGCGTGTACAGCCACAGCCGCGCCAGCGCGGCCTCGCATGCGGCGGCGCGATTCGTCGGTGCCGTCGCCCAGGCGCACCACCCAGTCGGCGGCATGCTGCTGGTGGTAGCGCGCCTCCTTCAGCGCCTTGCCGGCGATGGCGGCCAGCTCGGCATCGCTGGAATCGCGCAGCCGCTCCCACAGCAGCTTCAGCCAGGTGGCGACCATGGCATTGCGCAGCACGGTGAAGGCGAAGTCGCCGCGCGGCAGTTCGACCAGCGTCGGGTTCAGGTAGTCGCGCTCGTCGCGCAGGAAGGCGAGCTGGTCCTCGTCGTAGTCCTGCGGGCACTGGTCGCCGGCCAGCGTGAGCACGCCGCGCGCCTGGCCGATCAGGTCCAGCGCCATGTTGGTCAGCGCGATGTCCTCTTCGAGGATCGGCGCGTGGCCGCACCACTCGCCCAGGCGCTGGCCGAGGATCAGGCAGGCGTCGCCGATGCGCAGCAGGTACTGCAGTTTCGGGTCGGCAGGGATGGAGATCGAAGCTTGCATCGTGGCCTCACATGTGGTCGACCGAATCGGGCAGCTTGTAGAAGGTGGGGTGGCGGTAGACCTTGTCCTCGGCCGGGTCGAAGTACATGTCCTTGTCGCCGGGGTCGCTGGCGACGATCTGGTCGCGAGCGCACCACCCACACGCTGCAACCTTCCTGGCGCCGGGTGTAGACGTCGCGCGCCATCTGCACCGCCATCTTCGGGTCGGCGGCATGCAGGCTGCCGCAGTGCTTGTGGTCCAGGCCGGCCTTGCTGCGCACGAAGACTTCCCACAGCGGCCATTCGTTGGTCGCGTCCGCTCATGCGCCTCCTTCATCGGTCTGCTGTTGCTTGCGGGCATGGGCCAGCGCGGCGTCGCGCACCCAGGCGCCGTCGTCCCAGGCCTTGACGCGCGTTGCCAGGCGCTCGCGGTTGCAGGGCCCGTCGCCGCCGACGACGCGCCAGAACTCGTCCCAGTCGATGGCGCCGAAGTCCCAGTGCTGGCGCTCCTCGTTCCACTTCAGGTCGGGGTCGGGCAGCGTCACGCCCAGCACCTCGGCCTGCTGCACGGTGGCATCGACGAACTTCTGGCGCAGCGTGTCGTTGCTGACGCGCTTGATGCCCCAGCGCATGCCCTGCGCGCTGTTCGGGCGACTGGTCGTCGGGCGGGCCGAACATCATCAGGCAGGGCCACCACCAGCGGTTGACCGCGTCCTGCACCATGGCCCGCTGCGCGTCGGTGCCCTGCTTCATCATCACCAGCAGGCTGTCGTAGCCCTGGCGCTGGTGGAAGCTTTCCTCGCGGCAGATGCGGATCATCGCGCGCGCATAGGGCGCGTAGGAGCAGCGGCAGATCGGCACCTGGTTCATGATCGCCGCGCCGTCGACCAGCCAGCCGATGGTGCCGATGTCGGCCCAGGTCAGCGTCGGGTAGTTGAAGATGGAGCTGTACTTGGCCTTGCCGCTGTGCAGCGCGTCGATCATCTGGTCGCGGCTGGTGCCCAGCGTCTCGGCCGCGGCATACAGGTACAGGCCGTGGCCGCCTTCGTCCTGCACCTTGGCCAGCAGGATGGCCTTGCGCTTGAGCGTGGGCGCGCGGCTGATCCAGTTGCCCTCGGGCAGCATGCCGACGATCTCGCGAGTGCGCATGCTGGCTGATCTGGCGCAGCAGCGTCTTGCGGTAGTTGTCGGGCATCCAGTCCTTGGCCTCGATGAAGTCGCCGGCGTCGATGCGCGCGTCGAAGCGGTCCTGCAGCGCCTGCTCGTCGGCGCTGAGCACGCGTTCCAGCTTGCCGGCGCCTTCGCGCGCCATCGTGTCCATCGCCTGGGTGTACATGGCTTCGTGCTTCCTTTACTTGGGGCGTTTGTCGATCACGCGGCGCGCCTTGCCGACCAGCGTGCGCTCGATCGATTCCGGCGCACCCACGCTGACCGTGGTGCTGATGCCGATCAGCGTCTTGATGCGGTGCTGCAGCGCGCCGGCCACGGTGGCACGGTCGGCGGCCTCGTGGCCCGGCGCCAGCTCGCACAGCACCTGCACCTCGTCCAGCGTGCCCTCGCGCGTGACCACCAGCTGGTACTGCCCCGACAGCTGGCCGTGCTTGAGCACCAGCTCCTCGACCTGCGTCGGGAAGACGTTGACGCCGCGGATGATCAGCATGTCGTCGCTGCGGCCGACGATCTTGCCCATGCGGCGCATGCTGCGCGCGGTGGGCGGCAGCAGCCGCGTCAGGTCGCGCGTGCGGTAGCGGATCACCGGCAGCGCTTCCTTGGTCAGCGTGGTGAAGACCAGCTCGCCCTCCTCGCCGTCGGGCAGCACCGCGCCGGTGTCGGGGTCGATGATCTCGGGGTAGAAATGGTCCTCCCAGATCACCGGGCCGTCCTTGGTCTCGATGCATTCGCTGGCCACGCCCGGGCCCATCACCTCGCTCAGGCCGTAGATGTCCACCGCGTCGAGCCCGGCGCGCACCTCGATGTCGTGGCGCATCGCCTCGGTCCACGGCTCGGCGCCGAAGATGCCGACCTTCAGCGAGCGACGCGCGCGGGTCCAGCGCCCTGGCGCACGCATCTCCTCGACGATCACCTGCATGTAGCTGGGCGTGACCATGATGATGTCGGGCCTGAAGTCGGTGATCAGCTGCACCTGCTTCTCGGTCTGCCCGCCGGACATCGGGATCACCGTGCAGCCCAGCCGCTCGGCGCCGTAGTGCGCGCCCAGGCCGCCGGTGAACAGGCCGTAGCCGTAGGCCACGTGCACCATGTCGCCGGCGCGGCCGCCGGCGGCGCGGATCGAGCGCGCCACCAGGTCGGCCCAGGTGTCGATGTCGTTCTTGGTGTAGCCCACCACCGTCGGCTTGCCGGTGGTGCCGCGAGGAGGCGTGGACGCGCACCACCTGCTCGCGCGGCACGGCGAACATGCCGAAGGGATAGTTGTCGCGCAGGTCGCTCCTTGGTGGTGAAGGGGAACTTCGCCAGGTCGGCCAGCGACTTGCAGTCCGACGGGTGCACGCCCGCGGCGTCGAAGGCCTGGCGGTAGTGCGGCACATTCGTCGTAGGCCTGCTGCAGCGTGTGCTTCAGGCGCTGCAGCTGCAGCGCCTGCAGCTCGTCGCGGCTGGCGCGCTCGATGGGCTCCAGGTCGCCGGGGTCGGGGTGCTTGACGGGCATCGGTGTCTCCGTGTCCGTGTGCGTCAGGCGGCCACCGCCGGCTTGCCCTTCACGGTGTACGAGCGGCCGCGGAACACCGCGATGCGCTCGCCGCGCTGGTTGCTGACCTCGCAGTCGTAGACGCCGGTGCGGCCGGCCTTCGACACCTCGTGGCAGGTGGCGGTGAGCACGTCGCCCAGGCGGCCCGGTGCCAGCAGATCGACGGCGAAGCCCGAGGCCACGGTGAGTTCGTCGTAGGAGTTGCAGGCGTAGGCGAAGGCCGAATCGGCCAGCGTGGTGATCAGCCCGCCGTGGCAGATGTCGTGGCCGTTGAGCATCTCGTCGCGCACCGTCATCGGCAGCACCGCGCGGCCGGGCGTCACCTCCAGGCCACCTGCATGCCCAGCCACTTGGAGGCGCGGTCGTTGCGCGAGCATGCCCTCGCGCACCTTGTCGGCGATCTGCTGCGGCGACAACGGCGTGGCGGCCTTGTGCATCGTGTGTCTCGCTGTTGCTTGGGGTGTGCCGGCTCGGGAACACAAATTCAACCGATCGGTCGGTAAATCGTAGAACAGGCGCCGGCTTGACGCAACGCCAATGCCATGGGGTTAACCCTGGGTGGATGGCAGCTTGCCGAGAATGTTTCGCGTGCGCCCGGCTTGAAGCGGCGCCGGCGGCGCCCACCTGCCACCGATGGATGCCACCCCCTTGCAGGCCGGTTGGCCGCGGCCGCCCGGTGCTGTGCCTGGGCGCAGCCGGCGTG
>CAWFQP010000019.1:0-7089 GCA_963818005.1 uncultured Pseudomonadota bacterium | reverse complement strand
AGAAACGTATGCCTGCGGGTGCGGGCGGCACCACCGGTACCGCCGGCACGGCGGCAGCAGGTGCACTGCGCGCCGGCACCGAGGCGGCGGCTGGTGCCGAGGCGGGCCGCGGGCTGCTTCGTGCCACCATCGGTGCGGCAGCGGGCGCCTGCCAGTTCTTGGGCAACCTGGACTCGCGCGGGTAGCCAGCAGCGTCCAGGTACGCCGTCCAGTCGCTCTCCGACAGGCCACGCAGCGCCTGCGAGCCGATGGTCAGCGATGGCACGGTGCGCGCGCCGAGCACGCGCTCCATGGCCGCGGCATCGTCGTTGCTGACGATCAGCTTCTCGGTGAAGGGCACGCCTCGCTGCACCAGTAGCTGGCGGGCGGCGTCGCAAGGCGGGCAATCGGCGGCGCTGTACAGCGTCACCGGGTAGCGCGTCGCGGTCTGGCGCAGGTCGACCGGCAGACCGTCCTGCGGCGCGGGCACCTCGTTGACGCCGGAGCGGCTGATCGTGGTCACGCGCGCGGCGGCGTCGCTGGGCGGGCGGTCCGTGTAGGTGATGCGGCCGTCGGGCCCGACCACCTTGTACTGCGCGGCGGCCGGCAGCGCCAGGCCAAGCAGCGCAAGAACGAACAGCGTCGGGTGCCAGGTGGACTTCGAGGTAGCGGCTTTGGGTTTCATCGGCGGGTGGCGTCGGGTTCAGGCGGCATCGGGCACAAGCGGGCGAATGGGCTCAGGCCATGCCCTGGTGGCGCAGCAGCGCATCGATGCGCGGTTCGCGACCGCGAAAGGCCGTGAAGTTGTCGATCGCGGCGCGACTGCCTCCGACCTCGAGGATCGTCTGGCGGTAGCGGCGGCCCGTCTCGGGGTCGAATACACCGCTTTCCTCGAACGCGCTCCACACATCCGCCGACAGTACTTCAGCCCAGCTGTAGCTGTAGTAGCCGGCGGCATATCCACCATCGAAGATGTGTGAAAAACTGTGCGCAAAGCGGTTGAATTCGGCCGCCGGCGCCAGCGCCACCTGCGAACGCACCTCGTTGGCCACCTGCAGCAGACGCGACTCGGCATCGTGCTCGCGGTGGATGCGCAGGTCGAACAGCGCGAGCACCATGTGGCGCAGCATGCGCAGCCCGCTGTTGAAGTTGCGCGCCGCCAGCAGTTTGTCGAACATCTCGCGCGGCAGCGGCTCGCCGCTGTCCACGTGCGCGCTCATGCGCTGCAGCACCGGCCATTCCCAGCAGAAGTTCTCCATGAACTGGCTGGGCAGCTCCACCGCGTCCCATTCCACGCCGGACAGGCCCGACACCGACAGCTCGTCCACCTGGGTCAGCAGGTGGTGCAGGCCGTGGCCGAACTCGTGGAACAGCGTCAGCAGGTCGTCGTGCGACAGCAGCGCCGCCCGGACCTGGCCGTCGCGCTGCAGCGGCGGTGCGAAATTGCACACCAGGATGGCCACCGGCAGCTGCATGCCGTGCCCGTCGGGCCGCTGCCAGCGCTGTTGCGCATTGTCCATCCAGGCGCCGGAATGCTTGCCCGGCCGCGCATGCAGGTCCAGGTAGAAGTGGCCGATGGCTGCGCCGCCGCGGTACAGACTGTAGAAGCGCACGCTGTCGTGCCAGACCGGCGCGCGGTCGGGCCGGATCTCGACCTCGAACAGCGTCTGGGCAATGTCGAACAGGCCTTGCAGCACACGCGGCTCGGTGAAGTACTGGCGCAGTTCGGTGCTGCTGAAGGCATAACGCGACTGCTTCAGCTGTTCGGCGGCGAAGGCCATGTCCCAGGGCTGCAGCTCGGTCAGGCCGAGTTCGCGTGCGGCAAACTCGCGCAGCTCGGCCAGATCGCGCTCGGCAAAGGGACGCGCGCGCTGCGCCAGGTCGGCCAGGAAGTGCTGCACCTGAGCGGCCGATTCGGCCATCTTCGGCACCAGCGACAGCTCGGCGTAGCAGGGGTAGCCGAGCAGCGCCGCCTGCTCCTGGCGCAAGGCCAGCAGTTCGCGCATCAGCGCGGTGTTGTCCAGGTCGGCATCGCCCAGCTCGCTGGCGCGGGTGACATGGGCGCGGTACAGCCGCTGGCGCAGGGCGCGGTCCTGCGCATGTTCAATCACCGGCAGGTAGCACGGGTCGTGCAGCGTCAGCCGGTAGCGCGGTCCGGGCTCGCCGGGCTGACCTTGGACGAGCGTGGCCGAGAGCACGTCCGGTGGCACGCCAACCATTTCGGCCGCGCTGGCCAGGTAGGCATAGCGGTCGGTGGCGTCGAGCACGTTCTCGCCGTAGCGTTGCTGCAGCTCGGCAGCGCGCTCCTGGATCTGCGCGAAGCGCTGGCGTGCCGCGCCCTGCAGTTCGGCGCCGCCGAGCACGAATTCGCGCAAGGTGTGCTGCAGCGCCTGGCGCTGCGCCGGCTCGAGCGCATCGGCCGTGCTGGCGACCTGCCGGTACTTGCAGTACAGCGCCGGATCCGCGCCAAGCCGGGTGTAGAAGTCGGTGATGCGGCCAAGCGCGTCATGGTAGGCGGCGCGCAGCGCCGGCGTGTCGGCAACTGCACACAGGTGGGCGACGGCACCCCAGGCCCGGCCCAGGCGTTCGATCGGCACGTCGAGCAGCAGTGCCAGGGCTGCGTAGTCGGCCGGCACCTGCGCGCCCGTGGCCTGGGCCAGCGCGCTGTCGGCGGCGGCCAGCAGTGCATCGACGGCGGGTGCCACGTGGCGGGCCTCGATGCGGTCGTAGGCCGGCAGGCCCAGCACCTGCAGCAGCGGATTGGAATCGTGGGCATCGCCGCGCAAGGCGTCCCCAGGCCGAGCACGCTCGGCAGCCTCGAGCGTGTTCACCAGCAGCATGGTGATGGTCATCGGCCCGACGCCGCCGGGCACCGGCGTGATCCAGCCGGCCACCTGGCGCACCGCGTCGAAGTCGACGTCGCCGCACAGCTTGCCCTGGTCGTTGCGGTTCATTCCGACGTCGATGACCACCGCGCCGGGCTTGACCATGTCGGCGCGCAGCACGTTGCGCCGGCCGACGGCGGCAATGACGATGTCGGCATGGCGCGTATGCACGGCCAGGTCGGGGGTGGCGCTGTGGCACACGGTGACGGTGGCATGGGCCTGAAGCAGCAGCAGCGCCATCGGCTTGCCGACGGTGTTGCTGCGGCCGATGACTACCGCATGCTTGCCGCGCGCATCGATGCCGGTACTGTGCAGCAGCTTCATGCAGCCGTAGGGCGTGGCCGGGCGCAGCCCCGGCAGGCCGGCCACCAGGCAGCCGGCCGAGTGCACTGAGAAGCCGTCCACGTCCTTGGCCGTGGCGATGGCGGCGATGACCTTCTGCGGGTCGATATGGCGTGGCAGCGGCAGCTGCACCAGGATGCCGTGCACGCCGGCATCGGCATTCAGCGCGGCGATGCGCGCCAGCAGTTCGGCCTCGTTCAGGTTGGCGTCGTAGCGCTCGAAGATCGAGCGCACGCCGGCTTCGTCGCAGGCCTTGATCTTGTTGCGCACGTAGACCTGGCTGGCCGGGTCGTCGCCGACCAGGATCACGGCCAGCCCTGCCGGCGTGCCGCGCTCGCGTAGCGCGGCGGCGCGCGTGGCGACTTCGGCGCGCAGGGTGCGGGACAGGGCAATGCCGTCGATCAGCCTGGCAGTCATCGGGCTTCGGAGCGAGGGCTCGCGTTCGCAGGCAGGCTGGCGGCGCGGGTCAGCCTCAAGCCTTGCTTTGCGCGCCGAGGGCGATCTTCAGCAGGTCGGCGACGGTATTGGCATTGAGCTTTTCCATGATGTTGGCGCGGTGCGCCTCCACCGTCTTGATGCTGATTCCCAGGTCGTCGGCGATCTGCTTGTTCAAGCGCCCGGCGACGATGCGCTCCAGCACTTGCGCCTCGCGCGTCGTCAGCCGGCCGAGCAGCGCGTCGCGGCTGGCCTGCTCCTGGTGCTGGCTGAAGGCATTGCGCGCCTGGTCGAGCATGCGCTCGACCAGGCCGAGCAGTTCTTCTTCCTTGAAGGGCTTTTCGATGAAGTCCATCGCGCCCTTCTTCATCGTCGTCACCGCCATCGGCACGTCGCCGTGGCCGGTGATGAAGACCACCGGCAGCGGGCTCTTGCGTTCGAGCAGACGGTCCTGCAGTTCCAGGCCGCTCATGCCGTCCATGCGGATGTCGGCGATCAGGCAGGCCACCTCGCGCGGGTCGAAGCGCGACAGGAAGGACTCGGACGAATCGAAGCACTTGACCCGGTAGTCCTTGCCTTCGAGCAGCCATTGCAGCGAGTCACGCACCGCCTCGTCGTCGTCGACGACATAGACGGTGCCCTTCTTTGGGATCAAGCTCATTCAGGAGGCCACGGTGGTATTCGGGTTGGGATCGCGCTGCGCCTCGATGGGCGGGCTGGTGGACTCGCCGCGGACAGGCACTTCGACCGGCAGGGTGAAGGCGAAACGACACCCCGAAACGGCCTCGCCATTGTAGAGGTTCTGCGCCCGCATCCGGCCGCGGTGCGACTCGACGATGCTGCGGCACAGCGACAGCCCGATGCCCAGGCCTTCGGCCTTGGTCGAGAAGAAGGCTTCGTACAACCGCTCGATGACCTCGACCCTCAATCCCGGGCCGCTGTCGGTGACGCTGAACTCGATCACGCCGCCCTCGTCCGGCGTGTGCCGCGGCACGACGCGCAACTCGATGTTGCGGCGCGCGACGGGCAACTGCGCGCTGTCGATGGCCTCGGCCGCGTTCTTCAGCAGGTTCATCAGCACCTGCTCGATCAGGATCGGGTCCACCTCCAGCGGTGGCAGGCGCTGCGCCACGTAGGTGCGGATGGCGACGTTGCGGCGGCGCAGTTCGATGCCGGCGAGTTCGACCGCGTCCTCGACGATCTGACGCGCATGCGCCGACTGGCGCTGCGGCTCGCTCTTCTTCACGAAGGCGCGGATGCGGCGGATGATCTGCCCGGCGCGCTCGGCCTGGCGTGCGGTCTTGCGCAGCGCGGCCAGCAGGTCGGGCTTGTCGATCGAGTCGCCATCGACGCGCGAGACCATGCCGTTGCAGTAGTTGGTGATGGCCGTCAGCGGCTGGTTCAGTTCGTGTGCCACCGAGCTGGCCATCTCGCCCATCGTCACCAAGCGGCTGGTGACCTGCGCGCGGTCGGCCTGCCGCGCGGCCTGTTCCTCGGCGCGCAGCCGCGCGGTGATGTCGGTGGCGATCAGCATCTGCGCCAGGCGGCCGTCGGTCCACTGCAGGTAGCGCGCGCGCACGTCGAACCACTTCTGCAGCGGTGCGACGAAGACCTCGCGCGGATTGGAGCCGGATTCGGTGAGTTCCTGGGTCGGCAGGCCGGACAGCGCATCGGTCATGTCCTCGGCGTCGGCGACGAAGGCCGAACTGTCCAGGTTGCCAGTGAGCAGCGCATGGCCGCCGGCATCGGCGCCGAACCACAGCCGGTACGAGCGGTTGGCGAACAGCAGCTCGCCCTGCGGCACCGACAGCACCGACACCGACGCGTCCAGGCCTTCCAGCACGGTGGTGAAGCGCTCGTGCGACGCCGACAGCTGGTCGCGGATGCGCTTGGCCTCGGTGATGTTGGTCATCGAGGTCATCCAGCCGGTCTGCTGGCCGCGCGGGTCGATCAGCGGCGAGACGTACATGCGCGCGTCGAACAGCGAGCCGTCCTTGCGCATCACCCGCACCTCGATGCCGCCGGCCGGGCTGCGCCCGCTGAGCTCCTGCTGCAGCAGCCGGCTGTTTTCGTCGATGCGATCGCTCGGCCAGTAGGGGAAGGGTGGGGCGCGGCCGATCAGCGCTGCCTCGGAAAAGCCGGTCATCGCGCAGAAGGCGGCGTTGACGTAGGTGATGCGGCCTTCCAGGTCCATCGCGCGCATTCCGGTGAGCATGGAGTTCTCCATAGCGCGGCGGAAGTTCGTCTCCTGCACCAGCGCCGACTGGATCTGCGCGCGCCGGCGCAGATGTCGCCAGCTGCCCAGCAGCATCCACACCGTCAACCCCGACAGCGCGACGACCATCCAGAACAGCGTGTTGCTGATCAGGCCGATCGAGGTGCGGTAGCCCTGGCCGCGCAGCAGCAGGCCGTTGACGGTGGGCGCCAGCGGCAAGTCGTAGACGATCGGCGTGCGCTGGCTTAGCGGCTGGCCCGGCATCGGCGTCACGGTGCCGGCCAGCACACGCTGGCTCTCGTCGACCACGCTCAGGCTGTGGCGGCTGGCCGTTTCGGGCGGTACGAAGTGCCGCAGCAGGGCCTCGACCGAGTACTCGACCATCAGGTTGCCGGCAAAGGTGTTGCGCGTCACCAGCGGCACATGCATCTGAAGCACCGCCACGCCCAGGTGATCGATGAAAGCGCGCGAGTACACCGGCTGGCGCATGTCGCGAGCCTGCACGAAGGCCAGTTCGGGCGGGTTCTGCGACTCGGCGTTGGGCAGCGACGGGTCGGTGGCGTCGTTGCCCGGCGAGCTCTCTTCACGGTACAGGGTGGCCCAGCGCCCGGCCTTGCGCTTGCGGTTGCCTTCCAGCCAGGCCAACTGAGTGACGGCCGGGCGCTCGCGCACGAAGCGCTGCGCCTGACCGATGAAGTCGTCGATGTCGGTCTCGCGCTTGACCAGCTCGCTGGCCATGCGAACCAGCTGCTCCTGGTTCTCGATCAGGTGCAGTCGCAGCTGCTGCTGGACGATCTCGGTGTCGCGCTTCAACGATTCGGACTCGCGCGCGACCTCTTCGTTGCGCAGGTACCAGAAGGCGGAAATGATGGCCGCCAGGAACAGCAGCACCGACACCAGCGGCGCAAGGGTGACAAAACGGTCCTGTCGCGCCGCAGGCTGATGCACCCACCAGCGACCGAGCAGACGCCGCACGCGCTGCCATGCCGTCGACAGGGCAGGGTGTTGGCGAGCGTGGATGCCATGGGGCGGATTATCGGAGGCTGTCGCGCAGGGCGGCTGGTGCTGTCATCGCATAAATTCACAATGTGAAATTGATTGGCGCTATTTGAAATTTCGACAAAGGTATGCGACACTCGACAACAACTGCAAGAATGTTCGTTCAATCTATAAGACAAGGAGACACCATGTCCGCTATGCCCGAATCCGCTCGCGACACCGCCGTCGACGACT
>CAWFQP010000018.1:0-64768 GCA_963818005.1 uncultured Pseudomonadota bacterium | reverse complement strand
CGGCAGCAAGCAGGCGCTCGACCTGAACATGAAACTGGAGTTCCAGCGCAACCAGGAGCGCTACCAGTTCATGAAGTGGGGCATGCAGGCCTTCGACACCTTCGGCGTGGTGCCGCCGGGCTTCGGCATCGTGCACCAGGTGAACCTGGAGTACCTGGCGCGCGGCGTGCACAAGGGCAAGGACGGGGTCTACTACCCCGACACCCTGGTCGGCACCGACAGCCACACGACCATGATCAACGGCATCGGCGTGGTCGGCTGGGGCGTGGGCGGCATCGAGGCCGAGGCCGGCATGCTGGGCCAGCCGGTGTACTTCCTGACGCCGGACGTGGTCGGCATGAAGCTCGGGCGCACTGCGCGAAGGCTGCACCGCCACCGACCTGGTGCTCACCGTCACCGAGCTGCTGCGCAAGCACAAGGTGGTGGGCAAGTTCGTCGAGTTCTTCGGTGCCGGCAACACGCACCTGG
This sequence comes from uncultured Pseudomonadota bacterium, assembly GCA_963818005.1. GTDB lineage: Bacteria > Pseudomonadota > Gammaproteobacteria > Burkholderiales > Burkholderiaceae_C > Rubrivivax. The sequence continues at coordinate 64,300 of CAWFQP010000018.1, read as the reverse complement.
TCGCTGCCCGACCGCGCCACCATCGCCAACATGGCGCCGGAATACGGCGCCACGATGGGCTTCTTCCCGGTGGACGAGCGCACCATCGACTACTTCAAGGGCACCGGCCGCAGCAAGGGCGAGATCGAGGCCTTCGAGGCCTACTTCAAGGCGCAGCAGCTGTTCGGCATGCCCGAGGCCGGCGAGATCGACTACAGCCAGGTGATCGAACTCGACCTGGGCACGGTGGCACCCTCGCTGGCCGGGCCGAAGCGGCCGCAGGACCGCATCACGCTGACCGACGTGGCGACGAAGTTCGGCGAGCTGTTCAGCGCGCCGACGGCCGACAACGGCTTCAACCAGCCGGCCGACGAAGCTGGGCCAGCAGTGTCAGCACCAGCGACGGCCTGAGCCTGCACAACGGCGACGTGCTGATCGCCGCCATCACCAGCTGCACCAACACCAGCAACCCCAGCGTGCTGCTGGCCGCGGGCCTGCTGGCGAAGAAGGCGGTGGAAGCCGGCCTGAAGGTGCAGCCGCACATCAAGACCTCGCTGGCGCCGGGCTCGCGCATCGTCACCGAGTACCTGAGCAAGACCGGGCCTGCTGCCCTACCTGGAAAAGCTCGGCTTCAACGTCGCCGGCTACGGCTGCACCACCTGCATCGGCAATGCCGGCGACCTGCACGGCCCGATCAACGAGGCAATCACCGGCAACGACCTGGTCTGCGCCGCGGTGCTGTCCGGCAACCGCAACTTCGAGGCGCGCATCCACCCCAACCTGAAGGCCAACTTCCTGGCCAGCCCGCCGCTGGTGGTGGCCTATGCCATCGCCGGCAACATGACGGTGGACCTGATGACCCAGCCGCTTGGGCACCGGCAAGAAGGGCAAGCCGGTGTACCTGGGCGACGTCTGGCCGAGCAGCGACGAGGTGCACGCGCTGCTGAAGTTCGCGATGAACCCGAAGGCCTTCCGCGAGAACTACGACAACGTGGCGGCCAAGCCGGGCAAGCTGTGGAGCGCCATCAAGGGCGCCAAGGGCCAGGTCTACGACTGGCCGCACAGCAGCTACATCGCGCAGCCGCCGTTCTTCCAGGGCTTCACGATGACGCCGAAGCAGTTGGTGGCCGGCGTCAAGGACGCGCGCATCATGGCGCTGTTCGGCGACTCGATCACCACCGACCACATCTCGCCGGCGGGTTCGATCAAGGCCAGCTCGCCGGCGGGCCAGTACCTGATCGAACAGGGCGTCAAGCCGGTGGACTTCAACAGCTACGGCTCACGCCGCGGTCACCACGAGGTGATGATGCGCGGCACCTTCGCCAACGTGCGCATCAAGAACCTGATGATCCCGGCCGCCGCGGACGGCTCGCGCGAGGAAGGCGGCGTGACGCTGTACCAGCTGACCGCAGGCAGCGGCGCAAGCACCGCGGGCGACAAGCTGCCGATCTACGACGCCGCCATCAACTACATGGAGGCCGGCGTGCCGACGGTGATCTTCGCCGGCGAGGAATACGGCACCGGCTCCAGCCGCGACTGGGCCGCCAAGGGCACGATGCTGCTGGGCATCAAGGCGGTGGTGGCGAAGAGCTTCGAGCGCATCCACCGCAGCAACCTGGTGGGCATGGGCGTGCTGCCGCTGCAGTTCAAGGGCAGCGACACCTGGCAGTCGCTGGGGCTGACGGGCAGCGAGACCATCGACGTCGAACTGGCAGAGCAGATCGTGCCGCAGGGCGATGCCACGCTGGTGATCACCGGCGCCGACGGCACGCCGCGGCGCGTGACCGTGACGCTGCGCATCGATACGCCGATCGAGGTCGACTACTATGTGCACGGCGGCATCCTGCCCTACGTGCTTGAGGCAATTGCTGGCCGCATAGAGCCCCAGGAGACAAGGCATGATCAAGGTCAGTGTGATGTACCCCCACCAGGAAGGCGCGCGTTTCGACCACGCCTACTACCGCGACAAGCACATGCCGCTGGTCAAGGCGAAGATGGGCGACGCCTGCAAGTTCTACACGGTGGACAAGGGCCTGGCCGGTGGCGCGCCCGGTGCGCCACCGACCTACGTGGGCATGTGCCACATCTACTGCGATTCGGTCGAATCCTTTCAGGCCGGCATGGGGCCGCACATGAAGGAGATCATGGGCGACATCCCCAACTACACCGACATCGCGCCGGTGATGCAGATCAGCGAAGTGGTGGTCGGCCAGTAGCCGACCCCAGCTCGTCAGGCCACGGCCTCGGCCGTCGGCCTCGGCGCGCGGATAGTCGGTATAGCCCTTGGCGCCCGGCGTGTAGAAGGTGCTCGGGTCCGGCGCGTTCAGCGGCAGGCCGGCCTGCATGCGCTCGATCAGGTCCGGGTTCGCCAGCCAGGCGCGGCCGAAGGCCACCAGGTCGCCGCTCCCTTCCTTCAGCAACTGTTCGGCGCTGCCGCGGTCCAGGCCGCCGGACGCGATGAAGCTGCCGCCGAAGGCCGCGCGCAGCCCGGCCTTGAAGGCGGCCGGCACTTCGGGCGCGCCCATCGACGAATGGTCGACCAGGTGCAGGTAGGCCAGCTTCAGTGCGCCGAGCTCGCGCGCCAGCGCCAGGTACTGCGCGTCGACGCCATCGAAGGCCCCGGTGCCGTTGAAGACACCATAGGGCGACAGGCGGATGCCCACGCGCGCGGCGCCGATCGCCGCCACCGTGGCCCGCGCCACCTCGAGCACGAAACGGTTGCGCTTGTCGGCGGCACCCCCATAGGCGTCGTCGCGCGTGTTGACGTTGGCATTGAGAAACTGCTCCAGCAGGTAGCCGTTGGCTGCATGCAGTTCCACGCCGTCGAAGCCGGCCTCCACGGCCAGCCGGGCCGCATGCACGAACTCGCCGGTCGCCCGTGCGATGTCCTCGGCGCCCATCGCCTGCGGCGTGCTGTGCGGCTGCATGCCCTGGCTGTCGGTGTACATCTCGCCCGCCAGCGCACTGGCCACCGGTCCGACCACCTTGGCGCCAGCCGGCAGGTTCGCCAGGTGCGAGACTCGGCCGGTGTGCATCAGCTGCACGAAGATCTTGGCGCCTTGTGCATGCACCGCGTCGGTGACGCGGCGCCAGCCGGCCACGTGTTCGGCATTGAACAGCCCCGGGATGCGCGCATAGCCCAGCCCGTTGGGCGAAGGCGAGGTGCCCTCGGTGATGATCAGGCCGGCCCCGGCGCGCTGCGCGTAGTAGCGGGCCATCAGCTCGTTGGGCGTGTTCTTCTCGACGGCGCGACTGCGCGTCAGCGGCGCCATGACGACGCGGTTCTTCAGTTGCAGGGAAGGACTGGTGAAAGCTTGGAACAACATGATCGGGCTCCTGGATGAACGAAGGTTTTGGACCGAAAGGTCAAAAATGGGTTGAAGAAAAGCGCGCCGCGGCGCGCCGATGACAGGCTCGAGGGGCTTATCCGCTGTCCAGCACGGCCAGCGCCAGGTCGACGCTGCGCTGCAGCCGATCGGCGCCGAATTCGGCCCGCGCATTGACGCGCAGGCCGGCCATCAGCGCCAGCAACAGATCGGCCAACGTGGCCGAAGGCGCGGGGTTGTGTATCGAGCCGTCCTTCTGCCCGCGTTCGACCGCGGCGCGCAGCATCTCGTGCGAGGCGGCCCACTTGGCGCGCAGTGTCTGCACGATCAGCGCATCGTCCACGGCTTCGAGCAAGCCCGAGGCCACGATACAGCTCCTGTGCGCCGCCTCTTCGCTGTCGCACTTGCCGACCACGTGATTGAAGAACAGTTCCACCGCCGCGCGTCCGGTGACGGTGGCCTGCATCTGCGCATTCACGGCCTGGTAGCGCGCGCTCGAACAGTCGATCGACTTCAGGTACAGCGCGCGCTTGTCGCCGAAACAGTTGTACAGGCTCTGCTTGCCCAGCCCGGTGGCGTCCAGCAGCATCGCCAGCGAGGTGCCCTGGTAACCGTGCGCGGTGAAGAGGTCGGCAACCTCGTCGAGAACCTGCACTTCGCTGAACTGCTTTTCGCGTGCCATGCCGGGACTCTAGCCTTATTTGACCGATCAGTCAACACTACTTGCCGAGCGCCAGGCCGTGACGAAGGCCTTGGCATGGGCCGCCACGTCCTGCGCGGTGTCGCCGGGTTTGTACAGCGCCGAACCCAGACCGAAACCACTGGCGCCGGCGGCCAGGTAGGGTGTCAGGTTGTGCGGCGTGATGCCGCCCACCGGCACGAACAGCGTGTCGCTGGGGAACACCGCACGCAGCGCCTTCAGCACCGCCGGCGTCAGCAACTCGGCCGGGAACAGCTTCAGCGCATCGGCGCCGGCCGCCAGCGCGGCAAAACCTTCGCTGGGCGTGGCGATGCCCGGCGCGCAGGACAGGCTGTGTGCCTTGGCCGCTCGGATCACCGCGGCGTCGCCATGCGGCATGACGATCAGCCGCCCGCCCGCCTGGGCCACCGCGTCCACCTGCGCCGCGCTCATCACCGTGCCCGCCCCCACCAGGCAGCGCGTGCCCAGCTCGCGCACCAGCCGCTCGATGCTCTGCAAGGGCTGCGGTGAATTCAGCGGCACCTCGATGATGCGGAATCCCGCTTCGGCCAGCGCCAGGCCGACCGGCACGGCCTCGTCCGGCGTGATGCCGCGCAGGATGGCGATCAAGGGCAGTTCGGCCAGGTGCTCACGCATGGCTCTCTCCTCGGTACAGTGCCGCTTGCAGGGCGATCTGCCACAGGCCGGCGGCGGCCGCGTCGGCGCCGGCCACCTGCGACGCACGATCGAACAGCGCCAGCGCGCGACGGTAGCGCGCGCACAGTGCGGCATCACCGACCAGCACCGGTTCGACGCCCGCAGCCTCGGACAACGCGCAGCGCAGCTCCTCGCCGACCAGCAGGCCCGACAGGTAGTCCAGGCTGTCGCCGGCACGCAGCTGGCCGCCCAAGACCAGCGCGCGTGCCGAGAACAGCAGTGCCGTCGCGCCGGCGGCCCCGGCGGCACGCACCGCCGTCACGCCGCGATCGAAGGCCTCGTCGCTGGCCGCGACGCCACCGGCCTCGCGCGCCGGACGGCCCAGGATCGAGTGCTCGCGCAGCAGCGCGAACAGCTCGCCGGTCATGTAGGTGTGGAAGTCGACGATGCGCCCGCCTTCCACCCGCACCCACTTGCTGTGCGTGCCCGGCATGACCAGCGTGGCGCGCCCGGACAGCGCCGGCTGCAAGTGCAGCAGGCCCATCGCCTGCGTCTCCTCGCCGCGCATCACGTCGGGCCGTGGGCCGTCCAGGCGCACGCCCGGCACGATGTGCAGCAGCACACCCGGCAGCGCCTCGAAGCGCAGCAGCTGCGCCGCCAGCGCCGCCGCATCGGCCGGGCAGTGTGCGTAAGGCGCCTCGCGCCAGCCCTGCGCGCTGCCGACCATGCCCGAGGCGATGACTGGCAAGGCGGGCATCGCCTCCAGCCAGTCGCCGGCCACGCCCTTCAGCGCGGCAGCGAAGCCGCCTTGCGGCAGGTGCAGCAGGCCCCAGGGCTGGCGGCGCTCTTCGATCAGCGCACCGCCCTCGCCCAGCAGATAGGCGCGCAGCGAGGACGTGCCCCAGTCCAGCGCGATCAGCCGCGCCGCAGGCACGGCTCAGCCCTTGGCCTTGGCGGCGGCCAGCGCCTGGCACTCGGGCACCGGCGTCACCGCGCCCTGGCCGCCGAACCAGGACACCAGGTTGTCGACCACCAGCTGGCCCATCGCATTGCGCGTGTGCACCGAAGCCGAGCCGACATGCGGCAGCAGCACCACATGGTCCATCGCGATCAGCTCGGCGGGCACGCGCGGCTCGTCCTCGAACACGTCCAGGCCGGCGGACAGGATCTTCTTGTCGCGCAGCGCAGCGATCAGCGCCTGCTCGTCGATGACCGTGCCGCGGCCGACGTTGATGACGATGCCGTCCGGACCCAGCGCTTCGAGCACCTCCTTGTTGACGATGTGGCGGGTCTCGGCGCCGCCCGAGGCCACCACCATCAGCACGTCGCAGCTTTGTGCCAGGCCCAGCAGGGTCGGGTGGTAGCGGTAGCTCACTTCGGGCTGCGGCTTGCGGCCGTGGTATTCGATCTCCAGCTCGCAGGCTTCCAGCCGCCTGGCGATGGCCTTGCCGATGCGCCCCAGGCCGAGGATGCCGACCTTGCGGCCGCGCAGCGTGGCGGTCAGTGGATAGGGCTTCTGCAGCCACTGGCCGGCGCGCAGGTAGCGGTCCACCTGCGGCAGCTGGCGCACGGTGGCGATCAGCAGGCCCAGCGCCAGGTCGGCGACCTCGCCGGTGAGCACGTCGGGCGTGTGCGTGACGACGATGCCGCGCTTGGCCAGCGTGGCCGCGTCGATGTGGTCGTAGCCGACGCCGAAGCTGGAGACGATCTCCAGCCGCGGGAACAGCTCGACGAAGGCATCGTCGATGCGCGTGTGGCCGCCGCACACCGCGATGCCCCGCACTTCGAGGTTGGCCTCGCGCACCACCGTGAAGTGCGCGTTCAAGCCGTTTTCGACCACGGCGGGGCCGTTGCCAACGGCGCAGATGGTGGCTTTGCTGCTCATGCCTTGCCCTTGCTGTGAATCAATGGTTGTCGCGCGGCACGCCGAAGGTGGCGTGGATCTTCTGGTACTTGACGGCGGGCTTCAGCACCATGCCCTGGGCGAGTTCGTCGACGATGCCGCGCTGGATCTCCTGCCACGGCGTCTGGCTGGCGGGGTACGGGTAACCGCCCTTCGCCTCCAGCGCCGCACGGCGGCGCGCCAGTTCGGCGTCGTCGATCAGCATGTTGGCGCGGCGCTTCTTCAGGTCGATGCGCACCTTGTCGCCGCTCTTGCACCAGCGACAGCCCGCCGCCGGTGGCGGCTTCGGGCGAGGCGTTCAGGATCGACGGCGAACCGCTGGTGCCGCTCTGCCGGCCGTCGCCGATGCAGGGCAAGGCGGTCACGCCCTTCTTCAGCAGGTAGGACGGGGCGCGCATGTTCACCACCTCGGCGGCACCGGGGTAGCCCACCGGGCCGACGCCGCGGATGAAGAGCACGCTGTTCGGCGTGATCTGGGTCTTCGGGTCGTCGATGCGCGCGTGGTAGTCCTCGGGGCCGTCGAAGACCACGGCCGTGCCTTCGAAGGCCATCGGGTCGGCCGGGTTCTCCAGGTAGCGCTGGCGGAACTCGTCGGTGATGACGCTGGTCTTCATGATCGCCGAATCGAACAGGTTGCCCTTCAGGTTGAGGAAACCGGCCTTCTTCTTCATCGGCTTGTCGTAGGCGAAGATCACCTTGCGGTCGGAGGTGAACTGGCCTTCGCAGTTCTGCGCCAGCGTCTTGCCGTTGACGGTCAGGGCGTCCTTGATCTTGCCCTTCTTCACCAGCTCGGCCACCACCGCCGGCAGGCCGCCGGCGCGGTAGTAGTCCTCGCCCAGGTACTCGCCCGCGGGCTGCAGGTTCACCAGCAGCGGCAGTTCGTAGCCGATCTTCTCCCAGTCGTCGTTGTTCAGCTCGACGCCGATGTGGCGGGCGATGGCGTTGATGTGCACCGGCGCATTGGTCGAGCCGCCGATGGCCGAACACACGGCGATGCAGTTCTCGAAGGCCGCGCGCGTCAGGATGTCGCTGGGCCGCAGGTTCTCGCGCACCATCTCGACGATGCGCTTGCCGGTCAGGTAGGCCGCTTCCTGGCGGTCGCGGTACGGCGCCGGGATGGCCGCGCTGCCGGGCAGCATCAGCCCCAGCGCCTCGGCCAGCGAGTTCATCGTCGAGGCCGTGCCCATGGTGTTGCAGTGGCCGGTGGACGGCGCCGACGAGGCCACCAGCTTGAGGAACTGCGGGTAGTCGATCTTGCCTTCGGCCATCAGCTCGCGCGCCTTCCAGACGATGGTGCCGGAGCCGGTGCGCTCGCCGTCGTGCCAGCCGTTGAGCATCGGCCCGGCATTCAGCGCGATCGCCGGGATGTCCACCGTGCAGGCCGCCATGATCTGCGCCGGCGTGGTCTTGTCGCAGCCGGTGGTCAGGATCACGCCGTCGAGCGGGTAGCCGTACAGCACCTCGACCAGGCTCAGGTACTGCAGGTTGCGGTCGAGCATCGCGGTCGGCCGCTTGCAGGTTTCCTGGATCGGATGCAGCGGGAACTCGAAGGCCACGCCGCCGGCATCGCGGATGCCTTCGCGCATGCGCTCGGCCAGCACCAGGTGGTGGCGGTTGCACGGCGCGATGTCCGAGCCGCTCTGCGCGATGCCGATCATCGGCCGGCCCGACTGCAGCTCGTCCAGCGACAGGCCGAAGTTCATCGTGCGCTCGAGGTACAGCGCCGTCATGTCGGCATTGGCCGGGTTGTCGAACCAGGCGCGCGAGCGCAGTGTCGCGGCTGCGCTCTTCATTTCGGGGGTGTTGCGGCTTGCCACCTTGCTTGTCTCCTCGGTTCGGCGCCGTGCGCCGTGCCGCGGTTGTACACCAGCGGCCGGTGGCATGATCGGCATGATGAACGCCACGTCCACCGACTACCCGGCGCTCGGCGCCAGCGGCCTGAAGGTCTCGCGCCTGTGGCTGGGCACGATGATGTTCGGCGACCGCAGCGACGAGGCCGAGGCCGCGCGCATCGTCGCCGCGTCGCGCGAAGCCGGCCTCAACGCCATCGACACCGCCGACGTCTATGCCGGCGGCGAATCCGAACGCATCACCGGCCGGCTGATCGCCAGCGAACGCAGTCACTGGGTGCTGGCCACCAAGCTGGCCAACCCCACCGGCCCCGGGCCCAACGACCGCGGCCTGTCGCGCCGCCACATGCTGGCCGCGGTGGACGCCAGCCTGCAGCGCCTGGGCACCGACTGGATCGACCTGCTCTACCTGCACCGCGACGACGAGAGCACGCCGATGGAAGAAACGCTGGCGACGATGGCGCAGCTGATCGCCAGCGGCAAGGTGCGCTACTTCGGCGTGTCCAACTTCCGCGCCTGGCGCATCGCCAAGATGGTCGAGCTGTGCCGCGCCATGGGCCTGCCGCAGCCCATCGCCTGCCAGCCGCCGTACAACGCCATGTCGCGGCAGATCGAGGTGGAAGTGCTGCCGGCCTGCGCGCACTACGGCGTCGGCGTGCGTGGCCTACAGCCCGCTGGCGCGCGGCGTGCTCAGCGGCAAGTACCGCAACGATGCGCCGCCGCCCGAGGATTCGCGCGCCGCGCGCAACGACCGCCGCATCCTGCAGACCGAGTTCCGGCCCGAGTCGGTGCAGCTGGCCCAGCAGATCGCCGCCTACGCGCAGCGCAAGGGCCGCACGCCGACGCAACTGGCGCTGGGCTGGGTCTGGAACAACCAACTGGTGCATGGCCTCATCGGCGGGCCGCGCACGCTGGCGCAGTGGCAGGACTACCTCGACGCGCTGGGCCAGCCCTTCGACGCCGAGGACGAGGCCTTCATCTCGGCACTGGTGACGGCCGGGCATGCGTCGACGCCGGGCTACACCGACGCGCAGTACCCGGTGGCCGGGCGCGTGGCAGCCACCGCCCCCTGACCCGCTAAAGTGGGCGGGCGCGCCACTGCCGGCGGCCTATCGGAGATCTGCGCCATGCACGACAAGCTTTGCTTGGTTCTGGGCGCCTGCGCGCTGAGCGCCGGCTGCGCGCCGGACCAGTTCAGCAACTACCAGGCCACCGGCTTCAATGCCTTCGTGGACACAGCCGCGGTGGAATGTGCGCCGCTGCAGGTCGGGCCGATGGTCATCACGAGGAACTACGAACCGCCCAACTACGCCGCCGGCGCAGTACGGCGTGTGGCTCGACCAGACCTCGAACCTGTACTACAAGCGCATCACGCCCGAGGCCTACATCCAGAACATCAACAACCTGTTCCCCGGCGAGCGCACCGCCGTGGCCGCGCGGTGCCTGGTGTCGAAGCTGCCGCCGCCGCAGCAGCGCCCGTCCGCGCCGCGCTGACCGACGCTGCGCATCAGCGCACGCCCAGCTTGAAGGCGATCATCGCGCGCAGCTTGTTCGGCAGCACCGGCTTGATCAGCAGGTGGAAGTCGTGCTCGGCGGCTTCGCTCTCGTGGCCGCCGATGGTGCTGCCGGTGATGACGATGGCCGGCAGCTGGCGCCCCGGCCAATGCGCGCGCGCGACGGCCAGCGCATCCAGGCCGGTGCGGCCCTGCGGCAGCCGGTAGTCGACCAGCAGCAGGTCGGGCGCCTCGGCCGGGCCACCCGCCAGCCAGGCCTGCAGCGCGGCCACCGAATCGAAGTCCAGCACGCTGGCGCCCCAGGCCTTGAGCAGCACCACCAGGCCTTCGCGCACCGCGGGCTCGTCCTCCACCAGCAGCATCAGCCGGCCCTGCAGCGTCAGACCCAGCGGCGCCTTGGCGCGCGGGACGGCCGGCTCCAGCGCGCGCACGGCCTTGCCCGGCGGCACCTCGAAGGAGAACACCGTGCCGTGGCCGACGCGCGAGCGCACCGCAGATCGGCGCTTCCAGCAGCGCCGGCCAGCCGCGCCACGATGGCCAGCCCCAGGCCCAGGCCCTTGCGCTGGTGCGCCTGCAGCGGCCGCTGGCTCTGCACCTGGTAGAACTCGTCGAAGATGCGCGGCAGGCTGGCTTCGGAAATGCCGATGCCGCTGTCCCACACCTGCATCAGCAGCTTGTCCCCGCGCGGCCGGCAGCTGACCAGCACGCCGCCGTCGTCGGTGTAGCGGATGGCGTTGCTGATCAGGTTGCGCAGGATGCGCTCCAGCAGCACCGGGTCGGCAGAAGGCGACGTGGCGCCCGCCGTGGAAGCTCAGCGCCAGACCCTTTTCGAAGGCGGTGGGCTCGAAGTGCAGGCGCAGCCGCGCGAACAGCTCGCGCATCGGCACCGGCGCCGGGTTGACGTCGACGCCGCCGGTGTCGATGCGGGTGATGTCGAGCAACTCGCCGAACAGGCCCTCCAGCGCGTCCACCGATTCGTTGATGCTGTTCACCAGCGAGGCCACCTCCGGGTCGTGCGCGCGCTGGCGCAGCGCCTCGGCGAACAGGCCCATCGCATGCAGCGGCTGGCGCAGGTCGTGGCTGGCGGCGGCGAAGAACTGGGTCTTGGCGCGGCTGGCGGCCTCGGCGGCGCGCCGCGCCTGCTCGGACACGCCCATCTCGGCTGCAGCTGCTCGGCCAGCTTCTCGCTGTGCGCCTTGAGCCGGATCACCTGGTCGAGCGCGCTGCGCTGCACCCGGCCCATCACCAGCAGCGCCACGAACTGCAGGCCCAGGATGCCGGCCAGCTGCCAGTGCCAGGGCTGGGTGGTGTCGGTGGCGATGCGCACGATCGCCGGCACCAGCAGCAGGCCGACGAAGGCGATGTACAGCCGCTGCTGCGTGGCCAGCAGTTGCACCGAGGCCAGGCCGAGGCTGAAGATCACCAGCATCAGCGCGGTGCGGTGGTAAGGCGTGCCCAGGTCCCAGAACAGCCACACCGCCACCGCCCAGCACGAGGCCTGCGGCCAGCACCAGCAGCTTCCAGCTGCGCCGCCATTCGTGCAGCGTGGCCTCGTCGGCGTCGGGGTTGCGGCGAAAGCGCAGGTAGTGCGCCAGGCGCAGCAGCAGCAGCAGCGGCCAGCACGCCGCTCCAGGCGAGCATCGGGCCGCGCGGCGCCAGCGGCCAGTACATCGCCACCATCAGGCTCCAGCCGATCAGGTAGCCGGTCAGCGAGGCCGGCGTCTGCACGAACAGCGCGCGCACATGGTCGAAGCGCCGGCTCTGCGGCAGCGCGGCCGTGGCCGGCAGCTGCAGCGCCGCGGCCGGCGGCACGCTCATCGCGTGTCGGGGTTCGAGCGGCTGGCGGGCGTTCTGCGCGGCCTGCTGCTGCATCTGGCTCACCGCCAGCACCGCCTGCGTGCGCGAGCTGACGCCCAGCGCGCGCAGCACCGCGGCCACATGGTCCTTGACGGTTTCGACCGACACGTTCAGCTCGCGCGCGATCAGCTTGTTCGGCTTGCCCTGCAGCAGCAGCGCCAGCACGTCGCCCTGGCGCGGCGTCAGGCCCACCGATTCGAGCGACATCGGCGCCCTCTGGTAGTCGGCCTGCGCGGCTGGCGCCGCCCGCCGGGCGCATCACGTCGGGCACGGTGTCGCTCTCGGCCGGCGGCGCGTCCAGGCCCAGCATCATCGGCGGCACGTACAGCCCGCCGGACATGACCATGCGCAGCGCCTCGAACAACTGGTCGTTGGACGAGCGCTTGGGCACGAAGCCCATCGCGCCCAGGTCGATGGCGCGGATCACGTCGCTGGTGCGGTCGGAGGCCGACACCACCACCACCGGCAGCGACGGATAGGCGGCGCGCAGCTCGGTCAGCACCTCGAAGCCGTCGGCATCGCCGAGCGACAGGTCGAGCAGCACCAGGTCGAACTCGGCATCCGTGCGCAGCGCCGCGCGCGCCTCGGCCGCGCTGCCGGCGCCGAGCACCGACACGTCGTCGCCCAGGCCCTTGATCACCGTCTGCAGCGCCGACAGGATCAGCGGATGGTCATCGACCAGCAGCACCTTCATCTTGCCGTCCCCTACGCCCCGTGCATGCCGGCAATGGTAGTGCAGCTTGCTGGTCGGCTCAGATGAAGCGGCGCGACAGCGTCTCGGCCACGCAGGCCGGCTTGGCCGAGCCTTCCAGCTCGATCCGCACCTCCACCGTCAGCTGCGCGCCGCCCTCGATCGGCTCGTAGGACCTGCAGCACGAAATGCCCGCGCACGCGGCTGCCGCTGGGCACCGGCGCGGTGAAGCGCACCTTGTTCAGGCCGTAGTTGACGCCCATGTGCACGTCGCCGATGTCGAAGGCCGTGGCGAACATCTCCGGCACCAGGCTCAGCGTCAGGAAGCCGTGTGCGATGGTCTTGCCGAAGGGCCCGCTGGCGGCGCGCACCGGATCGACGTGGATCCACTGGTGGTCGCCGGTGGCCTGCGGCAAACTGGTCGATGCGCGTTTGGTCGACGGCGATCCAGTCGCTGACGCCGATCTCCTGGCCGACCAGGGCCTGCAGGTCATGCAGATGCTCGAAATGTCTCATCGTTGGATCCAATCCTTCAAGGGCGCCCATTGTTCGAGGTCGCGTTCGACGCGGCTGGGCGCCACGTCCCACAGTGTCAGGCCGCGGGCGGCCAGTTGCACGTAGTTCTGCGTGTCGCGCAGCCAGGCCACCACCGGCACGTTCAGCGTGGCCAGGTACTGGTGCAGCTGCTCGTTGGACGATCGTGTGCTCGCGCACGCGCATGGCCACCAGGCCCAGTTCGATCTCGCCGGCGCGCGGGTGCTCGCGCAGCGCCGCCAGGAAGGCATGCGTGGCCTGGATGTCGAACAGGCTGGGCTGCAGCGGGATCAGCAGCTTGTCGGCGATGCGCAGCACCGCATCGAGCCGCTTGCCGTGCAGCCCGGCCGGCGTGTCCAGCACCACGTGCGTGGTGCCCTTGGGCGGGCGCACGATCTCGTGGTGGCTGACCTCCCAGCCCTGGATGCGCCGGCAGCTGCGCCGGGCGCAGCGCCAGCCACTGGCGCGACGACTGCTGGCGGTCGACGTCGCCCAGCATCACCGCGTGCCCCGAGCGGGCCAGCGCGCCGGCCAGGTTGGTGGCCAGCGTGCTCTTGCCGACCCCGCCCTTGGGGTTGGCGACCACGATCACGGGCATGCGCGACTCCGGGGAAGGCGATCGGGTTATGGTAGCGGGCCGCCGGCGCAGCCTGCACCGGGGCAAACCCAAGCGCGCCTTGCAGCGCCGCAGCCTGCGCACATGCCCGACATCGTCGTCCTCGTCGCCCACCCGCAGCTGGAGCATTCGCGCGTCAACCGCGCCTGCTGCAGGCCGCGCAGCGCAGCGGCCTGGCCGCGCGTCGAGGTGCGCGACCTGTACGCGCTGTACCCCGACTACCTGATCGACGTCGCCGCCGAGCAGGCCGCGCTGGCGCCGGCCCGGCTGGTGGTCTGGCAGCACCCGATCCACTGGTACGGCATGCCGCCGCTGATGAAGCTGTGGCTGGACGAGGTGTTCGCCTTCGGCTGGGCCTACGGACCGGGCGGCGATCGCGCTGCGCGGCAAGGACCTGTGGCTGGTGGCCTCCACCGGCGGGCCGGCCGGAGTCGTACCGGCCCGACGGCTACAACCGCTACTTCTTCGACGCCTTCCTGCCGCCCTACGAGCAGACGGCCGCGCTGGCCGGCATGCGCTTCCTGCCGCCGCTGCTGCTGCACGGCGCGCACCGCGCTCGGCGAGGCCGAGCTGGCGGCGCATGCCGAGCTGTTCGTGCAGCGCCTGGCGCAGCTACCCCGACTGGCCGGAGATCGCCGAGCTGGAGCCCTGCGCGCCCTGCGAGGTGCCCGGCGACGCCCGCCCCGGCGCTGGACGAATGACATGGAACACGGCACCCCCTGGCTGCAGATGAGCCTGGTCTACCTGGGCGCGGCCGTGCTGGCCGTGCCGCTGGCGCGGCTGCTCGGCCTGGGCTCGATCATCGGCTACCTGGCGGCCGGCATCGCCATCGGGCCCTGCGGGCTGAGGCTGGTCACCGACGCGGCGACGATCCTGCACTTCGCCGAATTCGGCGTGGTGCTGATGCTCTTCCTGGTCGGGCTGGAGCTGCGAGCCGAAGCGGCTGTGGGCGCTGCGCCGGCCGATCTTCGGCTGGGGCAGCGTGCAGATGCTCGGCTCGACGCTGCTGATCCTGGCCGTCGGGCCTGGCCTTCGGTGCCGACGGGCGCCTGGCGCTGGTGGCCGCGCTGGGCCTGGCGCTGTCGTCCACCGCCATCGGCCTGGGCGTGCTGAACGAGCGCAACCTGATGGCCACCAGCTCCGGCCAGAGCGTGCTCAGCGTGGCGCTGTTGCAGGACATCGCCGCCATCCCGATCCTGGCGCTGCTGCCGCTGCTGGCGGTGTCGGCCAGCGCCGCGGCCGACGCTGGCGGCGGCTGGTGGGGCGCGGCCAAGGCGGTGGGCGTGATCGCCGCTGATCGTGCTCGGCGGCCGGCTGCTGCTGCGCCCGGCGCTGCGCTGGATCGCGCGCAGCGACACGCCGGAGATCTTCACCGCCGCGTCGCTGCTGCTGGTGGTGGCCACCGCGGCGCTGATGCAATCGGTGGGCCTGTCGATGGCGCTGGGCGCCTTCCTGGCCGGCGTGCTGCTGGCCGAAAGCGAATACCGGCGCGAGCTGGAGACCGACCTCGAGCCGTTCAAGGGCCTGCTGCTCGGCCTGTTCTTCATCGCCGTGGGCATGAGCATCGACTTCGCGGTGGTGCTGGCCCGGCCCGGCCTGGTGGCGGCCGTCGTCGCCGGCTTCCTGCTGCTGAAGGCGCTGGTGCTGCTGGGCATGGCGCGGCGGATGCCGCTGCCGCTGGCCGAGCGGCCGGTGTTCGTGCTGCTGCTGGCGCAGGGCGGCGAGTTCGGCTTCGTCGTCTTCCAGGCGGCCGCGCAGTCGGGCGTGATCGCCGCCGAGGCGGCCTCGCTGCTGGTCGCGGCGGTGGCGCTGTCGATGCTGCTGACGCCGCTGCTGCTGGTGCTGGTCGACCGCTGGATTGCGCCGCGCCTGGCAGCGCCGGCGCGGCGCGGCGCCCCGACGAGATCAGCGAGGCGCAGCAGGCGCCGATCATCATTGCCGGCTTCGGCCGCTACGGGCAGATCGTCGGCCGGCTGCTCAATGCCAACGGCCTGAGCGCCACCGTGCTGGACCACGACGCCGACCAGGTCGAGACCGTGCGCCGCTTCGGCTGGCAGGTGTTCTACGGCGACGCCACGCGGCTGGACCTGCTGCGCACCGCCGGCGCCGGCAAGGCGCGGGTGCTGGTGCTGGCCATCGACGACATCGAGCAGAGCCTGGCGGTGGCGAAACTGGCGCGCGAGCATTTCCCGCAGCTGCAGGTCGTGGCGCGGGCGCGCAACGTCACCCACTACTACCGGCTGCGCGAGCTGGGCGTCGCGCTGATCGAGCGCGAGACGCTGGACTCGGCGCTGATGAGCGGGCGCAGCGTGCTCGAGCTGATGGGCTGGCAGCCGCACAGCGCGCGCAACCAGGCGCTGCGCTTTCGCCGCCACAGCATCGAGCTGATGCTGCGCATGGCGCCGCACCTCGGCGACGAGAAGAAGCTGATCGCCGTGTCCAAGCAGGGCCGCGAGCAGCTCGAGGCGCAATGGGCGCAGGAGCGGCAGCAGCAACGCGAGCAGCGCTCGCGCGCCGGCTGGCACACGCCATCCGCCGATGCTGGCGAGGCCCGTCGGCCGGTGGACGGCGACGGATGAGGCGCGCGCCCGGCAACGCTTGCCCACCTGGAGGTCCCATGAAGATCCGCCACATCACCAGCGGCCTGCAGTTCCCCGAGGGCCCGATCGCCATGGACGACGGCTCGGTGCTGCTGGTCGAGATCGCGCGCGGCACGCTCAGCCGCGTCACGCCGGACGGCCGCATCCAGGTGGTGTCGCAGTTGGGCGGCGGCCCCAACGGCGCGGCCATCGGCCCGGACGGCGCGGTCTATGTCTGCAACAACGGCGGCTTCGAATACACCACCGAGGCCGACGGCTGCTTCCGCCCCACCGGCCAGGCGCACGACTACGACGGCGGACGCATCGAACGCGTGGACCTGGCCACCGGCAGCTTCGAGCGGCTGTTCGACACCGTCGACGGCGTGGCGCTGCGCGGGCCCAACGACATCGTCTTCGACGCCGCCGGCGGCTTCTACTTCACCGACCTGGGCAAGTCCCGCGCGCACGACATGGACCACGGCGGCGTGTGCTACGCGCCGGCCAGCGGCGTCCCACGCAGCATCGCGCGGCCGGCGCTCACGCCCAACGGCGTGGCGCTGTCGCCCGACGGCCAGACGCTGTACTACGCCGAAACCGCCGGTGCTCGGCTGTGGGCCTTCGACATCGACGGCACCGGGCCAGGTGCGCGGCAGCCGTGGCCGTCGCCGCATGGCGGGCGCATGCTGGCGGCGTCACCGGGCGGGTCTTTCCAGCGCTTCGATTCGATGGCGGTCGATGCGCACGGCAACCTGCACGTGGCCACGCTGATGCACGGCGGCATCAGCGTGATCTCGCCAGACGGCCGCCTCTATCACCATGTGCCACTGCCCGACCGATTCGTCACCAACCTGTGCTTCGGCGGGCGCGACCTGCGCACCGTCTACGTCACGCTGTCCGGCAGCGGCCAGCTGGTCGCCATAGACGGCTGGCCGACGCCGGGCCTGCGGCTGAACTACAACGCCTGATCAGACGATGCCGCGCGAGTGCAGCGCGTCGATCTGCGCATCGTCGTAGCCCAGCACCTGCTGCAGTACCTCGCGCGTGTGCTGGCCCAGCAGCGGCGGCGCCACCTGGTAGGTGACGGGCGTGTCGGCAAAGCGCATCGGGCTGGCCAGCAGCGCGACCTCGCCGCGCGGGTGCTGCATCTCCACGCGCATGCCGCGGTGCTGCACCTGCGGGTCCTCGAACACCTGGTCGATGTTGTTGATCGGCCCGCAGGGCACGTTGTGCGCCTCCAGCAGCTCGATCCATTCGTGCATCGTGCGCTGCAGCATCAGCTCGGCCACCATGCCGCAGATCAGCTCGCGATTCGCGCCGCGTTGCGCGCCGACCTTGAAGCGCTCGTCCTCGGCCCACTCGGGTCGGCCCACCGCCTGGCAGAAGCTCCTGAACTGGCTGTCGTTGGCGACCGCCAGGATCAGGTAGCCCCCCTTGCAGGCGAACACCTGGTACGGGACGATGTTCGGGTGGCCGTTGCCCAGGCGCTGCGGCACCTGGCCGGAGACGAAGTAGTTCAGCGTCTGGAACGAGGTCAGCGCGACCAGGCAGTCGAGCAGCGCGATGTCGATGTACTGGCCCTCGCCACTGACATGGCGGTGCTCCAGCGCACCCAGGATGGCGGTGGTGGCATACATGCCGGTCATCAGGTCGGCCACGGCCACGCCCACCTTCATCGGCCCGGCGCCGCTCTGGCCGTCGGGCACGCCGGTGATGCTCATCAAGCCGCCCATGCCCTGGAACACGAAGTCGTAGCCCGGCCGCGGCGCATAGGGCCCGCTCTGGCCGAAGCCGGTGACCGAGCAGTAGATCAGCCGCGGGTTCAGCGCGCGCAGTGACGCATAGTCGAGCCCGTACTTGGCCAGGGTGCCGACCTTGTAGTTCTCGACCACGATGTCGCTCTTCTCGGCCAGCGCGCGGATCAGTGCCTGGCCCTCGGCCTTGGCCAGGTCGCAGGTGATCGACTTCTTGCCGCGGTTGGCCGACAGGAAGTAGGCCGAATCGCCGCGCACGCCGCTGGCCGGGTCGGCGCCGAAGAAGGGCGGGCCCCAGGCGCGCGTGTCGTCGCCTTCGCCGGGACGCTCGACCTTGATGACCTCGGCGCCCATGTCGGCCAGATTCTGAGTCGACCAGGGTCCGGCCAGCACGCGCGACAGGTCGAGCACACGCAGGTGCGACAGCGGTCTGCGGGGCGGCGGCGTGGCTTCGCTCATGGGGTCTCGGGCTCTTGGTGGGGCACCGATGCTAAGGCCAGTGCAAGGACCCGGCCGATACAATCGCGCGCCCCACCGACACCCCTGGCCCCATGCCCGATCACCGCCTGGCCGTGCTGCCCCAGTACCTGCTGCCGAAGGGCGCGCTGACGCGCCTGGCCGGCCGCATCGCGTCGGCGCAGCGCGGTGCTTCGACGACGCGGTTGATCCGCTGGTTCGTTGGCCGCTACGGCGTGGACATGGCCGAGGCGGCTGACAGCGACATCGCCGCCTACCAGAGCTTCAACCACTTCTTCACCCGCGCGCTCAAGCCCGGCGCGCGGCCGCTGGCCCGCTCCGACCTGGTGTGCCCGGTAGACGGTGCGATCAGCCAGTTCGGGCGCATTCGCGGCGACCAGATCTTCCAGGCCAAGGGCCACGACTACAGCACGCGCGCGCTGCTCGGCGGCGACGCCGAGCTGGCGGCGCGCTTCGACAACGGCCACTTCGCCACGCTGTACCTGAGCCCCAAGGACTACCACCGCATCCACATGCCCTGTGCCGGGCGGCTGACGCGCATGCTGCACGTGCCGGGCGAGCTGTTCTCGGTGAACCCGGTCACGGCGCGCGGCGTGCCGGGCCTGTTCGCGCGCAACGAGCGTGTGGTCTGTGTCTTCGAAGGCCAGGCCGGGCCCTTCGTGCTGGTGCTGGTGGGCGCCACCATCGTCGGCAGCATGGCTACTGTGTGGCACGGCGTGGTCAACCCGCCGCGCCCCGGGCAGTTGCGCGAATGGCGCTACGACGAGCAGACGATCGAACTGGCGCAGGGTGCCGAGATGGGCCGCTTCCTGCTCGGCTCGACCGTGGTGCTGCTGTACCCCGAAGGCGGGCTGCAGTTCAACCCGGGCTGGATGCCCGGCGGCGCCATCCGCATGGGCGAGCCGATGGCGCGCCGCTGGGTCACTCGGGCAGACGACCCAAGGCGAACATGATCTCCAGCACCGGCGCCGGCCGGCCCAGCGCCGCGAACCAGCGGTTGTAGATCTCGGGCAGCGCCGGGCTCTTGTAGATCTGCGCCAGCGCGGCATCGACGGCCTGGCGCATGGCCCAGTCGCCGCGCGGCAGTGCGATCGCATAGGGCTCGTAGGACAGCGGATCGCCGAGCAGCGCCAGCGACTTCGGGTCCTTGGCCTTGGCCGCCAGGCCGACCAGCAGCACGCGGTCGCTGGCCAGCGCGTCGATCGTGCCGGCCTCCAGCTGCGCCAGACCGTCCTCGCGGCTCTTCACCGGCACGACGGTGGCGGTGACCACCTTGATGCGCAGCGCCTCGTTGATGGCGCGTTCGTTGCTAGTGCCCGCGATGGCGCCGATCTTCTTGTTGGCCAGGTCCATCAGCGACGTGCCAGGTGTCGAGGCACGCACCAGCAGCCCGGTGCCGTCGACGAAGGTCAGCGTGGAAAAGCCCACCTCCTTCATGCGCCCCAGCGTCACGGTGGAGGCACCGCACTCCATGTCGGCCTGGCCGCTGGCGACGGCGCTGAAGCGGGTCTGCAGCGTCACCGGCACCCACTTCACCTGCAGCGGCACCACGCCGATCTGCTTTTCGATGACGCCGATGATGCTGCGACACAGCTCCACCGTGTAGCCGGTGGGCTTCTTGTCGTTGTCCTCGAAGGAGAAGGGCACCGCGTCGGTGCGGTAGGCGACGTTGATCGTCTTGGTCTCCTGGATCTTCTTCAGCCGCCCGTCGAAGGGTGCGCTGGCCATCTGCGCCAGGGCCAGCGTAGGGGCCAGGCACAGCGCGGCCAACAAAGTATGCATGCGGGTCATCGGGGATCTCTCCTGAGGGGCGGGTGGTGAGCCGGCCTCGCGCCGGGGCTGCGCATTCTAGGGTTTCATGCCGACTCGCGACCGAGCGGTCGCGGGAACTCGGCGGCGGCTGGCGGCGCACTGCTGTCGCTCAGGGCGGCAGGCTGAACGACAGCAGACTGTCAGCGGTCACTCGGCTTTCCAGATTGCTGCCGTTCAACGTTCGCGGTGAGCCGCAGGCACCGGCTTGCCGGTGGAGGTCCGCTCGAGCGAAGGGTTAGGCGTCATCGCGGGGCACTGCTCTCGAACACCTGTATGACGCCTTGCCACCAGCCTTCGCGTACCTCGTGTTCCTTGAACCTACCGGCCGTGTACTCGCCGATGATCCTGCGCCAGAACGCCTGCGCGGCGAGGTTCTGCGGCATTTGACCGACTTCCCAGCGACCAGGCAACGCTGCGAACGCTGATGTGGCCAGCAACTGGCCGACGCCTTGGCGCCTGTACTTCTTGAGGACGAAGAACTGGTCCATCCAGTAGCCCTCGGTTCCGACTCGTACCGCTTGGTTCACGAGAGCAAAGCCGGCGTACTTGCCCTCGGCGGTGGCGACAAACGGATGGAAGCCTTCTGTGTCCCAGTACCGGTCGAGTGCGTAGCCATACTCTCCGTGGCTGTCGAGATCCTGGTCCCAGATGTCCGACAGGTCGTGCTGGTAGAGCTCAAGCATCCGCTGGATCGGCAGCCGATCGTCGGGTGACGCGATGCGGACTTCGAATTTGCTCACGATGGACCGCCAAGGTGGCTGTGTTGACGCCTAACGTTCGAGGTGAGGCGGACCAGCGGTGGGACGCCAGGCCCGACCGGCGCAGGATAGGCCGCCGCGCTGGGCGGGCCTGGTGGCCCGCCGCTGGGCCTCGCCTCGACCGAGGGGTTAGGCTGCACTTCCACGACTGGCCTGAGCTCGTTGCCAGAAGGACAGCAGGAGAATGAGGCCGCTAGGAGGAGGTGCATCTTGTATGGAGACCGCGTGCTGCTGTGCCTGCCAATTTGCATGAGAGATGGACTGCAACTCAGAAGTCACAGGCTCTGCGAATCCCATGGACCAAGTTGAGAAGTGGCGCTGATTGACGGGCGCAGCGACAAGCTCGATGAGCCCGCGATGCCTGCGCGAGCTCTTGATGCGTGAATAGACTTGCTCAACCCCGGCTTCGGGTCCCTCAAAGTACTGAAAGAACGAGCCATCCTGATAAAGGAGGGCCCCGCTCACACCTGCTGTCGCATTAAACGTTCGAGCATCAAGGAGCAACGCGTCGAGTTCCTCCGACGCGAAGCGACGGGTCGCACTGCTGACATAGGCGACGGCGACCAGCGCGGGCATTGTGCGGCCTAACATTGGAGGTGAGCTGACCGTGGAGGCATGGCGCCTTGGCCGTGAGGCAGAGAATAGACAAAGCTGCCGAACGGCCAAGGTGCCATGCCGGAGCCGGTCAGTTCGACTGACGGGTTAGGCCGCATAGCTGTCGCTCGCTGCCAAGGCGAGAGACTTGCTCATGAGAACGCTGAGAAAGTTTGTGTGAGGCCGCCAATCGCAGGTGCCCACCTGCGCGTAGCCCCAGGATTCGTACATTTCGATCAGCTCAACTGCTGGCTGCGCGGTATGGAGTGCCATGACACGGCAGCCATTTGCGGCGGCATATTGAAGCGCGGCGTCATGTATGCGTTTGCCGAAGCCCTTGCCCTTGTGGTCAGGATGCACGGCGAACTGACCAAATGACCAGGTTGTAGGTTCTCTCAACAGCGCCACCTTGGACTCGGGGTCTGGCCTGCTGAGCGCGACTGTGGCAATGACCTTTCCGGACTGCTCTCCGACAAAGGCAACACCGCGGGCGATGCGTTTGGCAGTGTCTTCAACTGTCTGGTGCGTTGCCCAGTACCGCAGGCCTCTCTCGGTATGGGGTGCATACGCCGCTCGAATCATCGAGGTGAGTGCCGAAAGGTCCTCAGATGCTTCAACTTGACGGATTTGCATGCTGCCTCGCTGTATGCGGCCTAACCTGATATGGAGCCGCGATCTGCAACTCGTGCACTGCAAACCCGGCAAAACCGGCCGCGCAGGGCGTTAGGGGCCGTTTTTGATGGGCTAACCGGTTAGTGGCGCAGACCGTGTGCCCAGTGTCCATCATTTCAATCCGGCATCGCACGAAACATGAATCGGCAGGTTGGCCGCGAACGACAGCAGCCGCTGCGTTGTTGCCCCCCGTTCGTCAGCTCGAATGACAGCGAAGCGCCTTGAACAGCCTTCTGGCCTGCGTCCCTCGAACGCCGGCCCGCATCAAGTGGCGCGCGAATGGCCACGCGATTCGCGGCTCGCGATCCAGATCGTCGCCGCGCAGATGACCACGCCGCCGACCAGCGTGCTGGTGCTCGGCACGTCGGCGAAGACCAGCCAGCCGATCAGCGAGGCCCACACCAGGTCGAGGAACTTCACCGACTGTGTCGACGAGATGTCGGCGATGCTGAACGAGCGCGTCAGGCAGTAGTGGCCGAGGCTGCCGAGACAGCCGCACAAGAGGAAACCGGCCCATTGCAGCGCCGACGGCGCCTGCCAGGCGAGCAGCGCCAGCGGCAGGCTGAACAGCGTCACCGTCAGCGCCTGCCAGACCAGGATCGTGCCGGTGGTCTCGTAGCGCGTCAGCCCCTTGGTGAGCAAGAAGGAGGCGGCGAACATCGGCGCCGAGGCCAGCATCACCAGGTTGTAGAAGCCACCGCTGCCCGTCAGCTTGGGGCCGACGACGATGAGCACGCCGACGAAGCCGATGCCCGCGGCCAGCCAGCGCTCCCAGCGCATCGGCTCCTTGAAGAAGATGTAGGCGCCGATCATGATGAAGATCGGCCCGGTGAAGCCGATCGCCGTCATGTCGGCCAGCGGGATCATCGGCAGCGCCGCGAACCACAGCAGCAGCCCGGCGGTGTGGAAGGCGCCGCGCAGGAACTGCCCGCCGACGTGTTTGGGCCGGTAGGCGGCGATCCCATGCCGCCACAGCAGCGGCAGCAGCACCACCAGGCCGAACAGGTAGCGCAGGAACTGCGCCTGGAACGGGTCGAGCTGCTGCGCCAGGCCGCGCATCAGCGCGTTGAGCACGCTGAACACCAGCCCCGCGGCGCCGGACCACAGCAGGCCCTTGACGACCGGGTCGAGGCGGTCGAGACGATGGCCCGCGAGCGCGAGACGCCGCTGCAGCGGGCCGCGCGGATCCCTTGGCGGGATGAGGGTCGCGCTCACTCGCGCCCGGCCCTCGCGGCCACCGCATTCACGCCGCATGGCTTCGGGGGGCGCGCATGGGCCTCGTCATCGGCGATCAGCTTGGCTTCGGTCTCGCGCAGCAGCTGCATGAAGCTCAGCGCGGCGGGCAAGGGCGGCGGTGACGCTGGCGCACCAGCGCCGAGCGCGTGCGCAGCTCCGGTGCGTCGCAGTCGAGACAGACCAGATCGCCGCGCGCGAGCTCCGGCAAGCATCGCGCGGCTGCCGGGAAAGGGCGCGTTGCCCAGGTGCGCCACCTGCTTGGCGGTGTCGGCTTCGAGCGCGGCGATGCTGCGCGTCAGCGTCGGCTGGGTGATGCCCAGCCGCGCCGCGGCGCGCGCGAAGTTGCCGGTCTCGCCGAGCACCAGAGTCTGTTCGATCAGGCGCAGCGATAGGGCCATGCGCGAACTGTATCGAATCGCGGCATGAACTCGATTGGACGCCGCTTGCGGCCTTCCAGATGTTGCTGCATCGTGATTCGTCCCCGGTCCGGCGGGACGTGGGCTGCGCGGCAACGGAAAACCTCAAGATGAAGCGCAGACGCGATTCGACGCGCAGCCGTGCCCACGGCAGGCTGGGCAGCGCGGTACTGGTGCTGCGGGTCGGCTTGGCGTCCGCAGCCCACGCCGGCAAAGGCGGTGCCTCGCACATCATGCCGCGTGGCGCTGCCACGCTGGCGGACCTGCCGCCGACCTCGCCGGGCGGGTTCGTCAAGCCGATGCTCATCCACTACCGCGGCGACGCCTCAGCCAACATTCCCACGGGCGCCGGCATCGTGACCGACCTGAACGCGAGTGCCAACACCTTCGTGCTCGGCGGGGGCGACACCTTTGACCAGACGGTCCTCGGCGGTGCCCACTTCTCGATGGGCGCGTTCCTGCCCTGCACCTGGCTGTCCATTTCCGGCGACTCGCAGGCACTCGGCGGCATCGGCATCGAGAGCAGCGTCAACGGCTTTGGCGACATGACCGTGGTGCCGGTTCTTCTGGCCTGGAAGTCAGACGACTGGCAGTGCGACTTCCTGATGCCGATCCATGCGCCGACCGGCAGCCATCAAACCGGCTGCCTTGGCAACACCGGGCTGAACTACTCGATCACGACGCGGTCGCTCCAGACAGCTTTGCTGCGGACGGCCTCAAGTGGTTCCGGGGCGGGCCGATATCCGTGCGATGGCATTCCTGCAGCTCGTGGCGACAGGCGCCGCGCCTGCGCTGCGGCGGCGGGCGCGTGCCGCGTTGGCCGGCCTGTGCTGCCTGATTGCGGCAGCCGGCGCATGCGCAGCGACTGAAGCCTGCGTGCCCAGGGCAGCGCTGCCGCCGGCCGGGCAACTGCTGGAGCTGGAGCAGGACGGCCGGGCACAGCCCCGGCCCTGCGCCGCCCGGCTCGGCTCGCTGGCGGACAGTGGACAACTCGACCCCGCCGGCCGTGCCGAAGCCCTGCTGCTGCAGGGCTGGCTGCTGGCCGGCCTGTCCGACCTTGCGGGCACCGAGGCCGTGGCACGCCAACTGGAGCAGGCCGCGCAAGCGGGCGCCGCGCCTTTGGCCGGCGCGGCGGCCTTGCTGGTGCGTGCGCGGCTGGCCGAGCAGACGGGCGACACCGCCCAGGCCGGCATCCTGGTGGACCAGGCGCTGGCGCGGCTGCCGGCCGATGCCGCCGCGCTGAACCGGCTGCGCTTTGTCTCGGCCCAGTCGCACATCCGCAACTCGGCCAGCCGACTGGAGGATGCAATCCGACTCGACCACCAGGCGCTGAAGCTGGCCGACGCGCTGGCCGTGCCGTGGCGCCAGGCCGAGGTGCGCAACGACCTGGCCTACAGCTACCACCAGGCCGGCCAGATGGAGCAGGCGCGCAAGCTCAGCCGCGAGGCCATGGACATCGCGCGGCGCTCCGGCGATGCGATCACGCTGGCCCATGCCTACACGGTGCAGGGCATCATCCTCGACGCGCTGGGCGACAAGGCGGCCGAGAAGGACTCGCTGCAATCGGCGCTGGACCATGCGCGGCGCGCCGGCGCCAAGTACGAGGAGTCGCTGTACCTCGCCAATCTGGCCGACCATTTCCTGAAGAAGGCCGACTACGCCACCGCGCTGCGCTATGCGCAGGCCGCGCTGCCGTTGACGCGCGAGCTGAAGAACCTGGGCGGCGAGACGGTGGCGCTGGCCAACATCGGGCTGGCGCAGATCGCGCTGCACGACATCGAATCCGGCAAGCGCCATCTGCGTGCGTCCATCGACATCGATGAGCGCCGCGGCTCGATCACCGGCGTGTCCGCCTCCTATGCCGAGATGGCCCAGTACCTGGAGCGCGCCGGCGATGCCAGGGGCGCCATCGATGCGTGGCACCAGCATCGCACGCTGGCCGGGCAGATCCTGGCGCGCGAGCAGCAGCAGGCCATCCTGGAGATCCAGGAGCAGTTCGACGCCGAGCGCCGCGAGCGCGAGCTTGCGCTGCTGCAGCGCGACGGCGCGATCAAGACCGAGGCGCTGCACGCTCGCGAGCTGGAGCAGCGCCTGGGCTGGTGGGTCGCGGCCAGCGGCGCGCTGGCGGTGGGATTGGTACTGATCGGTGCGCAGCGTGTGCGCCAGGCCAACCGGCAGCTGGCGCACAGCAACGCGCTGCTGCAGCGCCAGGCCGAGATCGACCCGCTCACCGGACTGGCCAACCGCCGTCATCTGCTGGAGGCGATGCGCCGGCTGGGCGCCAACGGCAGCTTCAGCGGCACCGTGTTCCTGGCCGACCTGGACCACTTCAAGCGCATCAACGACTGCCATGGCCATGCCGCCGGCGACGCCGTGCTGGTCGAAGCGGCGCAGCGTCTGCGCGACACGCTGCGCGACGCCGACCTGATCGTGCGCTGGGGCGGCGAGGAATTCCTGGTGATCGTGCGCGCACTCGATGCCGGCGCGGTGCAGGCGCTGGCGCAGCGCATGCTCGACGTCATCGGCGGCACGCCTTGCATGCACGAGGGCCGGCCGGTGCCGGTGACGGTGTCGATCGGCTATGCCACCTTCCCGATCGAGCCGGGGCTGCTGCCGGTGAGCTGGGAACGGGCCATCGGACTGGTCGACACCGCCATGTACCTGGCCAAGGCCCATGGCCGCAACCGCGCCTATGGCGTGCGCATGCTGCAGGCGCAAGACGAGGCTGCAGTTCGAGGCCGTCGGCCGCGCACTGGAAACCGCCTGGCTGGCCGGCGAGGTGGCGCTGACGCCGCTGCGTGGTCCAGGCAATGAACCCGTGCCCGCCGATGTGGCGTTGGCCGAGGCTGCATGAGCCCGCCCGGCCGCCCGAAGGGCGAATTCCGCAGTGCGCTGCACCAAGGCATACCAGCGAGCGCGCATGGCCGCTCCAAAGCGCTCATCCCGGAGCGCGCAGCGCGCAGGGCAGTCCAGTGAGCGCGCCAGGCCGTTCCCAAGCACTCGGTCCCCCAGCGCGCGGCGCGAAGGGCAGTCGCGCGAGCCGACCCTTGCTCCGTAGATTGCGGGGCGCCCTGCTGGCCGGCCTGGCCGGCCTGGCGCTGGGGGCGTCGGCACAGCCGGGCTTCGAGGCACGCATCGACACGCTGCTGCGCCTGGGCCACGACAAGCCCGACGCGGCGCTGGCCGAACTGCGCGCGCTCGAGCCGCCCGCCGACGACAGCGGCGCGCACAGGCTGTTGCTGCTGGCCCGTGGCATGGTGCTGGCGCAAAGCGGCCGCGATGCCGAGGCCCAGGGCTGGGCTGGCGCGTTGCGCACGCATGCGCGCAGCCATCGCGACGGCCAGGCCGAAGCCGCGGCCGCGCTGGTGAAGGCGCTGATTGCGCACAACGCCGGCCGGCTGGACGTGGCCGCCGGCCTGGCGCGCGCCGTGCGCGATGGCCTGCAGCCCCATTGCCCGCCACTTAGCGAGCCGGCGCTCAACGGCATGCGCCCTGCCGCGGTGGCCGAAGCGGTGGCCCTGCCCGAGACGGCGGCAGCGCTGCGATCACCGCATCGCCTGGCAGGCCCTGCTGGTCCTGCAGCACCACGCCGTCGACACGGGAGACTGGATCGGCGCCAGCCAGCATGCCAGGCTGGCGCGCGACCTGGCGGCGGCGGCCGGCGACGACCCGCGCCTGGCCTGGAGCACCGCCGAGCTGGCCTGGCTCAGCGCGCGCAGCGACAGCATCGACGCGGGGCTGTCGCTGCTGCAGCAGGCGCAGCGCCTGGCGCAGCGCTCGGGCGATCCCTTCCTGCTGGCGCGGGCCAAGCTGGCCGAGGCCAGGATGGCGGCGCAGCGCAACGACCTGGAGGCCATGCGCCGCCTGGCCGAACAGGCGCTGCCACTGGCGCAGCGCGCCGCATCGCCGCGGCTGGAGGCCGCCGTGCTGACCTTCCTCAGCGACGCCTATGCCAAGCTGGGCCGGCCTGCCGACGCGTTGCGCGCGGCCGAACGCGGGCTGCCGATCGTGCGCCGCCACCATGACCAGCGCATCGAACTGGCCCTGACCAACAATGCCGGCCTGGCCAAGATCGGCCTGAAGCGCAGTGCCGAAGGCCTGCAGGACCTGGCCCGTGTGGAAGAGCTGGCGTCGTCTGCCGGACTGGGTGCACTGCGCGCGCAAGTGCTGCGCGAGTACGACGAGGCACTGGCCGGCGCCGACGACGCACGCGGTGCCCTGGCGCTGTTCCACCGCGAGCGCGCGCTCAGCGCCGAGGTGCTGCGCCAGAACCGCGACGCGGCGTTGAAACAGCTGCGCCAGCGCAACGACCATGAACGCCAGCAGCGCGACATCGAGCTGCTGGAGCGCGACAACCAGCTCAAGGCCGCCGCCTTGGCCAACCGCGAGCTGATGCAGCGTGTCTGGGCCGCCGCCGCGCTGGCGCTGCTGCTGTCGGCGGTGCTCGTGGCCTGGCTTTACCGGCGCGTGCGCCGCACGCAGCGGCTGCTGGTGTCGAGCCAGGCCAGCCTGCGCGTGCGCAGCGAGCGCGACCCGCTGACCAACCTGGCCAACCGGCGCCATTTCCTGTCGGTGATGCAGACGCAGCGGGCGCTGGGCCCGGACGGACGCGGCTTCGATGGGGCGCTGCTGCTGGTGGACATCGACCACTTCAAGCATGTCAACGACGGCCATGGCCACGCTGCCGGGGACCTGGTGCTGTGCGAGGTGGCCCGGCGGCTCAACGAGGCCGTGCGCGGCGACGACCTGGTGGTGCGCTGGGGCGGCGAGGAATTCCTGGTGCTGGCGCTGCAGGTGCCGGCCGAGCAGGTGGAGATGCTGGCCGAGCGGGTGCTGCGCTTCATCGGCGAACGGCCGGTGCTGGTGCAGGGCCAGCCGGTGCGGGTGACGGTGTCGATCGGCTATGCACGCTTTCCGCTGCCGCCGAACACGCTGCCGGTGGCCTGGGAGCAGGCCATCAACCTGGCCGACATGGCGCTGTACACCGCCAAGAACCAGGGTCGCAACCGCGCGGTCGGCATCGTCGCCGCGCAGGCCCGCAACCCACCGGAGCTGCGCCATATCGAAGGCGACTTCGACCGCGCCTGGCACGAAGGCCGGGTCACGCTGAAGGTGGCACCCGGGCCGTTGACATGGGCCGTCTGACCGCTGCGGCGGCCGACTGCCCGGGACGCAGCGCGTAGGCCGTCGGCGGCTTGCGCCATGCTGCAATGCCGCGGGCCGGTCGCCGGCACCGACTCGGCCGAAGCACGCCAGCAGCTCGCGCGGGCGATCCGGCCGGGCAGGCGAACCCGACAGCGGCGACGCGGGGCCGGGTTCGACCGTAGACGCGGCGCTGCCGGCTGGCTCTATGCTGCCGGCGGCCCTGCCCCCACAAGTCTCGAGGAGCGCACAGCGATGCACCGCCCCACCCGCCGCCAGTTCATCGCCGGCTCGACCGGCCTGGCCGCTGCCGTCACGCTGCCGCTGGCGCAGGCCCAGAGCGCCAAGTTCCCGTCGAAGCAGATCCGCATCGTCGTGCCCTTCGCTCCCGGCGGGCTGACCGATGCCTATGCCCGGCTGTTCGCCGACCAGCTGACGCAGCAGCTGGGTGCATCGGTGCTGGTCGAGAACAAGACCGGCGGCGGCGCGGTGATCGGCATCGACGCGGTGGCCAAGGCGGCGCCCGACGGCTACACGCTGCTGGTCACCACCACCGGCACGGTGATGCAAAACCGCGTGCTCTACACCAAGCTGCCCTACAACCTGGACAAGGACCTGGTGCCGGTCACCGTGTTCCCCTCCGGGCCGCTGGTGGTGGGCGTGGCGCCGAACGTGCCGGCGCGCAACCTGAAGGAGTTCCTGGCCTGGGCCAAGGGCCGCGACGCCTCGATGGGATCGTACGCACCGGGCTCGTACCCGCAGATGCTGGCCGACCTGCTCAACCGCACCCAGGGCGCCAAGCTGCAGACCATCCAGTACCGCGGCGAGTCGCCGATGTGGGTGGACGTCGCGAGCGGCCAGGTCGCAGGTGGCGGTGGGCAGCGTGCAGGCCTTCAACACGGTCTCGACGCGCGGCGTCAAGCCGATCGGCGTGACCGGCACCTACCGCACCCCGCGCCTGCCCGAGGTGCCCACGTTGATCGAGCAGGGCCTGAACGAGCCGCTGGTGGCGCTCGAAGGCGGCCTGGCGCTGATGGCGCCGGCCGGCACGCCCGAGGCCATCCTGCAGACGCTGTCGGCCGTGGTGGTCAAGGGCGCGGCCACCGAGCAGGCCGCCAAGCTGCGCGAGAACTTCGGCATCCCGACCAAGCCCAAGGGTCTGGCCGAGACCCGCGCCGACTGGGAACGCGCGGTGCCGGCGTGGATCAAGGCCGCGGTGGACCTGGGCGTCAAGCTCGACTGAGCACCCCGCGCCAGGCGGACGGGTCCGGCGCAGCGCGCGCGCCGGCCTGCCTGCCGCGGGCGGCTACATCACGTTGGACTCGAGAAAGCCGCGCAGACGCCGGCGCCGCAGCAGCGGCTGGAACAGGTTGTGCGGCGCATGCTGCCGGCGGTCGCCGACAGGCCGCAGTTCGGCCGGCACGCACGCGGCGAAGGCCTGGGCCGCCACGACGTCCTTCTGCGCATCGACACCGAAGGCCAGCACCACCCGAGGCGGGTGGGTCGCGGCTGCGACATAGCGGCGCGCCAGCTCGCCCACGTCTTCGCCGAGCGCCGCGCACCAGCGCGGGTCGGTCGGGCTGCCGCCACCGGCCGACAGCACGGCCGGCAGTTGCAGACGCAATGCGGTGAGCAAGGCCGGTGTGCCGCCGCCGCTCGTGCCCAGCGCCACGCAGCGCCGGTAGGCGCCGATGTCAGCCAGACCCGGCAACCTGTCTATCGTCTGTTCGAGCGTGCGGCCGAGCTCGGGCAGCCCGTGGCGATGCCCCTTGCCGCGTGGGTAGCCCACCATCAGTACGTCGGTGCGGGCGGCATCCAGATGCTGCAGGAACACCGGCACCGGCAGGAACGGCCGCTGCGATGAGCCCACGAAGCAGATCAGCAGGGTCTTGTCGTGCCTCGCTCCGCCCGCGCTGTACAACCTCAGGTGCCGCGACAGCTTGCGGCGTCGGTAGGTCTCGGGCTGCGGCTTGGCCGCCTGCGCGTACAGGCCGAGCAGCTTTCTCAGCCACCGATCGCACAGCTCGGCGGGTGGCGTCTCGCCGCCCCACAGCCGCCTGAGCAGGTGCCGGCCCTGCCACAGCAGCATGCGCAGCGCAAACCAGGGCCCCTGGGCGTCGCGCAGCGCCACCAGCTCCAGCGGCGTGATGCGATTGGCCAGCGTTATGTGCAGGGCGTTGATCTGGTTGACCGAGCGGCAGCGCCGGGCGGCGCGGCGATAGCATTCGATCATTGCCGGCTGCGGATCAGCGCCACCAGGCGGTCGAGGGTGCCGATCCTGCGCAGCCGCTCGGGCACGATGCTGACGCCCGCGTTGACTTCGATGGCGATGCACAGCTCCATCTCGGCGAGGCTGTCCATGTCGAGGGCATCGATCGGCACCTCGCTCGTGCCGGCGAGGAAGCCCGCGCCGAGGTTCTTGTCGCGCAGGGCGATGACGCTCGCGTACTCGAGCGCCTCCACGAGCATTTCGCGCACCTGCTGATCCGTCATGGCGTGGCGTCCTCGGGTTGGAAGGCGTTGGCAAGGTCGCGCTTCAGCGTCTTGCCCTGGCCGTTCTTCGGCAGGCGGTCGACGACCAGCACCCGGCGCGGGGTGCGCAGGCCGAGATGCTGATGGCAGAAGCGGCGCAGCTCGTTGGCTGTCACGCTCTGGCCCGGGCGCAGCACCACGGCCGCCACCGGGATCTGGCCATGCACCGCCGATGGCAAGGGCAGCGCCGCCGCCTCGGCGACCGACGGATGGCGCTCGAGCACCCGCTCGATCTCGGCCGGGAAGATGTTGAGCCCGTTGAGCACGATCATGTCGTCGCGCCGACCTTGCACGATCAGATGGCCGTCCGCACGCAGCGCTCCCACGTCGCCTGGATGGAACCAGCCGTCGCGGAAGCGTTGCGCGGTCTGCGACGGACTGTCCACATAGCCGGTGGCCATGCCGCTCGCGCGCAGCCGGATCTCACCGGTCTCGCCGGCCGGCAGCGCCTGCCCGTGCGGGCCGAGCACCTGCAGTTCGACACCCGGCAGCGGCCGCCCGACCGTCTCGTCGGCGTCGTGATCTCCCGGCAGGGCCATGGCGATGGCACCGCACTCGGTCGCCGCATAGCGCACGAACAACTGCCGCGTGCCGCGCTCGAGGATGGCTCGGCGCAAGGCGATCGGCACAGCCGAGCCGCCGGTGCGCAGCTTGAGGGCGCCGAGTCGATGCGCGTCGGGCGAGTCGGCCAGATCCGCCGCGTGCATGCGCGAGATGTCGAGGCAGCTCACCCGCTGCGACAGTGCGAAGTCGATCGCATCGACGTGGGCCGGGCGGAACACGTTGGTACCGCCGGCCCACGTGCAGTACAGCCGATGGCGCTTGGAGTTGTTGTGCTCGATCGATGCCAGGCGCAGCAGACGCTCGTCGCGGTAGTCGGCGTGCCGTGCCGCCTGAGCAGCGATCTGCCCCTCGTCGAACGCGACGAGGTTCATGCTGCCGGTCGTGCCCGAGGTCTTCAGCAACAGCAGCCCCGCCGCAGGCACGGGCGCCACCGCCTCGCGCTCGGCATCGGCCAGGCCGTCGGCACAGGGCCAGTCCACCCGTGCCACGCCCGGTGGCAGCGCGGCACCCGGGCGCGCCAGCACGTGAGTGACGCCCACGCGCGCCACCAGTTGCTGGTGCACCGCCGGGGGGTCGTGGGTCGCCAGCACGATCTGCCGCGCACCGGCAGCCAGCAGCGCCAGCGTGGCGACGAGATGCTCGGCTTCATCGTCCAGCGCGAGTCCGACCACCGCCCCTTGCCCGATGCCTTGGCGCCACAGCGCGCCGCGTGCGGCCTCGACCCGGCTCAGCAGGGTGGCGTAGCTGCACTCGCCGCGCGCGTCACAGAAGGCGGGGTGGCCGGGCCGGTCGCCGGCCAGTTCTCGCAGGCGGTTCAGGAAGGGCATCGTTCAGCGCTGGTCGAGCCGGCAGAAGGTCGTTCGGCGGCGAGCAGTCTACGAGCATGGGCCGGCCACTTCAGGCAAGCCCGTCCCACAACAGCTTGATCCCGGTGAAGAACATGCCCGCATAGGCCACCACGTAGAACCAGCGGGCCTGGATGCGCCGCGTCAGCCACACGCCCAGCCACACGCCCAGCGGCGCCAGCGGCAGCAGCAGCAGCGATGTGGCCATGTTGGCGCGATCGATCAGGCCCAGCCAGGCATAGGGTAGCCACTTGGCCAGGTTGACCGCGGCGAAGAACACCGCGCTGGTCGCCGCGAAAGTGACCGGATTCAGGCGCAGCGGCAGCAGGTACACGTTCAGCGGCGGGCTGCCGGCATGGACGACGAAACTGGTGAAGCCCGAGGTCGTGGCCAGCCCGAACGCGACCCAGCGCGGCAGCGGCGGCGCACTGGGCGATGGCGGGAACAGCAGCCGCTGCGCCAGGAACAGCAGCGTCAGTGCGCCCACCAGGCCGGACACGGCCTGCGTTGACAGCGTGCCGAAGAGCAGCGCACCGACTGCAACGCCCACCAGCCCGGCGGGCAGCAGCTGGCGCAGCAGCATGCGGTCGCGCTCGCGCCACAGCTGCTGCAGCCCTAAGGCGTCCATCACCAGCAGCAGCGGCAGCATGATCGCCGCCGCCTGCGGCACCGGCAGCGCCAGCGACAGCATCGGCGTGGCCAGCGCGCCGAAGCCGCTGAGGAAGCCGCTCTTGCCCAGGCCCATCAGCAGGACCGCGGGCACGGCCAGCGCGTAGAACCAGGGGTCGGCGATCAGCGACCACGAAGCCAGCCATCCGGCCGCCCAGTCAGGCAAGCTGGCAGACCTCTTCGAAGGACAGGCGCGGGTTGCGCTGCAACACCTTGGCAGGGTCACCATGGCCCAGCGCGCAGATGAAGTTGGTCTTCACGCTGCTGCCGGCCCAGAAGGCGGCGTCCATCTTGGCAGGGTCGAAGCCGCTCATCGGCCCGCAGTCCAGGCCCAGCGCCCGCGCTGCGAGGATCAGGTAGCCCCCCTGCAGGCTGGAATTGCGCAGTGCCGATTCGGCGCGCTTGGCCGCGTCGTTGGCAAACCAGGCGCGCGCATCGACGTGCGGGAACAGTTTCGGCAGCTGCTCGTGGAAATCCAGGTCCATGCCGACGATCACCGTCACCGGCGCCTCGCGCACCTTGTTGACGTTGCCAGGGCTGACGCAGCCGAGCAGCTTGTCCTTGGCTGCGGGCGAACGCACGAAGATCCATCGGGCCGGGCCGCTGTTGGCTGCGGTCGGCCCCCATTTCACCAGCTCGTAAAGCTGACGCAGCGTGTCGTCGGCAACGGCCTCGGGCCGGTAGCCGTTCTGCGTGCGCGCTGCGGTGAAGAGCTGTTCGGTGCTGGTGATCATGGACGGGCCGATGCGAAATTCAGTGGAAGTCCCACAATTGTCGGATGTTCCAGCCCTCGCAGCACGACGTGCGCGCCTTCTTCTGCGGCACCTGGCGCAAGCAGCGCGATGGGGCGCCACTGTCGCCGCTGGAGGCGCAGGCCGCGCGCTGGATCGACGAGCACCCTGAATACCATGCCGCGCTGGCGGACGAGGCTGCGGCGCTGCAGGCCGTCTACCGCGTCGAGGATGGTCGCGAGAACCCCTTCCTGCACCTGTCGATGCACCTGTCGATCCTGGAGCAGACCGGCATCGACCAGCCCACCGGCATCCGACAGGCGGTGCAACTGCTGGCGGCGCGACGGCAATCGCTGCACGAGGCCCACCACGAGGTGATGGAATGCCTGGGCGAGATGATCTGGAACTCGCAGCGCAGCGGCCTGCCGCCCGACGGCCCGGGCTACATCGACTGCGTGCGTCGCCGCGCCACGTCGTGAGCGGCGCTCGGCACCTCCACCCGCAGCGGGCGATGCCGCTGTAGGCCCGGCGGCCGACGTCGCTGCGCAGGTTCACATGGGCTGCGCGGCCGAAGCACGCCTCGACCTGGCATCTGCTCCGAATCCCCAGAACACGGGATGTGATTCTTCGGGCCCATGCAATAAAGTGCCTGGAAGTCGTTGGTTGGTTGGTGTCTACGGGGCCGAGCCGCTTGGAGCGGTTTGCGGGACTACCGAACCAGGGGAACGGGATGAACACAACCTTGAAGTGCATGGCCGTTGTCCTGGGCTTGGGGACCGCCATTGGCGCTCACGCAGGGCCGCCGCAGTTGCCTGCATGCGAGGCGTCCGTGAGGACACTTGGCAATGCGGGCTATGTTGGCTGTCTCGGCGCATTCAGCGGAAACATCGACAACCAGCTCTCCAGCATCTGGAGCGCGATGGACGCGGCTGGCCGTGGCTGGGCGGCGGCAGCACAATCCAGAGCCTACGTTTCAAGCGAGAGTTTCGCGGCCGCGATGAATCCGTTCTCGCAGGACGAAGGTGCAAACGACGATGGAACCATCAACTTCGATGCGCCACAGAGCGGCTTGTTCGCGATCGGGTTGAAGCAGGGCAATGGATTTGCTCTGTACTTGTTTGATGGTGCTGCGGTACAGGGCGGCATTTCTTCCCTCGCCTACGACACCAAGGGTGTGAAGGCGGCACGCGATCAGGGTTTCGGTCTTTCGCACGCGGCGTTCTTCGGGGCCGTTACGCCAGTGCCCGAACCCAGCGTGTACGCCATGATGCTGGCCGGCTTGGCCATCGTGGCCGTTACGCTGAAGCGCCGAAAGGGTTGAAGCTCGCCCTCGGGTGTTCGACGCCCGACAACTGCCAACGTCCCGATCCCTCGGCGCCGTGACGGCGCTGTCGGCGCTTGAGGTCGACCTCGCCTGAAGCCTGCTTCAGGCGGCGGCGTAGCCCTCTTCGGCCAGCGCGCGCAGGAACTCGTGCGCCGGCTGTGTCGATTCGATGCGCACCAGGTGCGTGGCCAGGTCGATCTGCAGCTTGGCCGCCGCATCGACCTGCTGCACGGCCGCGGTGACGGCCTTGACGCAATGGCCGCAGGTCATGGTAGGCAGGGTGAGTTCGATCATGGTGGGCTCCTTCGGCTTCGATTCTCCCGCATCCCGTCGGCACACGACGGGCGGGGCCCCGGCCGCAGCGTGGCGCTCAAGTCCACCCCGGCTGGGCCGAAAAAGGGAGCACGGTCCTCATGCCCGAACCCCGGGTGCCTGCGGCCTTCATCCATCTTTCCAGCAGGAGCACCATGCAATTCTCGCAACTCGCCTCGGTCAGGCATCGCGTCGCGGTCGGCAAGCCGCTGCCATTCAATGTCCGTAACGCGGATCACACACTCTTACTCGCGCGCGGCCAGGTGGTGGACACCTTCGACCAGATGGAGGCGCTGTTCACGCGCGGTGCACTGGTCGATATCGCCGAACTGCGTTCGCCGGAAGACAGCATCCGGCAAGCGCCACTCGAACAACTTCCCAAGCTGTGGAGCCAGTGCATGGACCGCGTCGGCCAGACGCTGCAGTCGTGCACGCAGGAAGGCTTCAGCAAGGCCCTGGAAGAGGTCACCGGCCCGGTGCAGGCACTGATCGAGCGCGATGCCGACCTGGCCATCTTCCAGGTGCTGCACCAGGACGGCAATGCGCACACGCAGTACGGCGTGACGCATTCGATCCACACCGCCATCACCGCCTTCCTGGTAGCGCAGAGGCTGGGCTGGGACGAGGCCGGCGTGCAGAAGGTCTTCAAGGTCGCGCTGACGATGAACCTGTCGATGCTGGAACTGCAGGGCCAGTTGGCGGCGCAGACCACGCCGGTCACGCCGCAGCAGCGCGCATCCATCCTGGCGCACCCGCAGCGCAGCGTGCAGATGCTGGAGCTTTCGGGCGTGACCGACCGCGACTGGCTGGACGGCGTGGCCGACCACCATGTGGCGCCCGATGGCAGCGGCTATCCGGCGGTGAACCACGAGCCGAACGACTTCGCCGCGCTGGTTCGCCGTGCCGACATCTACACCGCCAAGCTCAGCCCGCGCACCACGCGATGCGCCATGGCCGCCGACCGCGCCGGCCGCGCGATGTTCATGTACGACCCGGGCAACTCGATGACCGCGGCGCTGGTCAAGGAATTCGGCGTCTACCCGCCGGGCTGCTTCGTCAAGCTGGTGTCGGGCGAGACCGCGGTGGTGGTCAAGCGCGGGCCGAGCGTGGTGACGCCGCTGGTGGCGGCGTTGACCTCGCCCTCGGGCGCCGCCCTCGTCGACCCGCTGCCGCGCGACACCAGCAAGCGCGAGCATGCGATTGCCGGCGTCGTCGGCGAAGCTGCGGTGCCGGTGCGCATCGCGCCCGAAAGGCTGATGACGCTGGCGCTGGCCTGAGTGCGGCGCCAGCCGCTGTCCCGCGCTTGACGCACGGGCTGAGCCGACGCCGCCTATAGTGCGGCGCATGCCGGAAAGCTACACGCCGAAGCGCCCCGGGCGCAGCCAGTTCGTCACGCTGCGCGGGCTGAAGCACCACCTCAATGTCTGGGGCGATGCCTCGATGGCCACGCCCGGGCGTCCGCCGCTGCTGCTGATGCACGGCTGGATGGACGTGGGCGCCTCGTTCCAATTCACGGTCGACGCGATGGCCGCGCAACGCTGGATCATCGCCGCCGACTGGCGCGGTTTCGGCCTGAGCGACCCGACGCCGTCCGACTGCTACTGGTTCGCCGACTACCTGGGCGACCTGGATGCGCTGATCGACCAGCTGAGCCCCGACGCGCCGATCGACCTGGCCGGCCACAGCATGGGCGGCAACGTCGTGATGAGCTATGCCGGCGTGCGCAGCGCACGGGTGCGCCGGCTGGTCAACATGGAAGGCTACGGCGTGCCGCATGCCGAGCCGCACCAGGCGCCGCAGCGGCTCGAACAATGGCTGGACGAGTTGAAGACGCCGCAGCGGCTGCGCAGCTACGATGCGCTCGAAGGCGTCGCCCGGCAGCTGATGAAGACCAACCCGCGGCTGCCCGGCGACAAGGCCGCCTGGCTGGCGGCGCACTGGTCGCGGCAAGGCGCGGACGGACGCTGGAGCATCCTGGGCGATGCGGCACACAAGCGCGTCAACCCGGTGCTGACACGCGCCGACGACGTCATCGCCACCTGGGGCCGCATCAGCGCGCCGCTGCTGTGGGTCGAAGGCGACGGCAAGGACTTCGAAGGCTGGTACCACGGCCGCTACACACGCGAGCAGTTCGAGCAGCGGCTGGCCGCGGTGCCGCGCGTCGAGCGGTTGAAGCTGACGCCGGCTGGTCACATGCTGCACCACGACCAGCCCGAAGCGCTGGCCCGCGCACTGGACGCCTTCCTTGACGCCAGCTGATGGCGCAATTCGCCGTGCCGCGCGGGCGCGGCACGCTGCAGACCGCGGGTTTCGGCACGGGCGGCCACGGGGGCCCGTGTCAAAATCGCGGCCTTCCCGCACACCCGGCCTGCCCGACACCATGGACATCGAACGCATCAACCTGATTGGCAGCCTGCTTGCCGACCTGACAGCGCGCACCGACGCGCTAAGGGGGTATCTTTGACTACGAGCGCAAGGCCTTAAGGCTGAACGAGGTCAACGCCGCGCTGGAGAATCCCGAGGTCTGGAACGACCCCAAGCGCGCGCAGGAACTGGGGCGGGAAAAGAAGGCGCTGGACACCGTGGTCGGCACCATCGACCACCTGAGCAGCGAGCTGGCCGACAACACCGAGCTGTACGAAATGTCGAAGTCCGACGGCGACTTCGACGCACTGCAGCACATCGAGCAGTTTGCCGAAGGCCTGCGCGACACGGTGGCGCAGCTCGAGTTCCGCCGCATGTTCAGCCACGAGGCCGACCCGCTGAACTGCTTCATCGACATCCAGGCCGGCGCGGGCGGCACCGAAGCCTGCGACTGGGCGCAGATGCTGCTGCGCCAGTACCTGAAGTACTGCGAGCGCAAGGGCTTCAAGGCCGAGGTGCTGGAAGAGACCGAAGGCGACGTCGCCGGCATCCGCAGTGCCACGCATCAAGATCGAAGGCGACTACGCCTTCGGCCACCTGCGCACCGAGACCGGCGTGCACCGGCTGGTGCGCAAGAGCCCCTTCGATTCGTCGGGCGGGCGGCACACCAGCTTCGCCTCGCTGTTCGTCTACCCGGAGATCGACGACTCGATCGAGATCGACATCAACCCGGCCGACGTGCGCGTCGACACCTTCCGCGCCAGCGGCGCCGGCGGCCAGCACATCAACAAGACCGACTCGGCGGTGCGGCTGACGCACATCCCGACCAACATCGTCGTGCAGTGCCAGAACGACCGCAGCCAGCACCGCAACCGCGACGAGGCCTGGCAGATGCTGCGCAGCCGCCTGTACGAGCACGAGATGCAGAAGCAGCGCGCCGCGCAGCAGAAGCTGGAAGACAGCAAGACCGACGTCGGCTGGGGCCACCAGATCCGCAGCTACGTGCTGGACAACAGCCGCATCAAGGACCTGCGCACCAACGTCGAGGTCAACAACACGCAGAAGGTGCTGGACGGCGACCTCGACGTGTTCATCGAGGCCAGCCTGAAGCAGGGGCTGTGAGGTGCGCGCAGTACGGGCGTGACACGGTCAATGAAACAGTATCGCCATGAAGACGGCAACGTTCGCGAGTGGCGCAGCGCCATGCCGCAGTTGAAGCAGACGCTGGCGCAGGCGCATGAACTGCTCCAGGTGTCCAACGGCGAGCCGCTGGCGCGCATCCTGCCCGTGCTGCGCAAGCGCCAGGTCCGGTCGCTGGCCGCACAGCGCGCGAAGATGGCCACGGTGAGCGTCCCCACCGCACAGCTGCTGCGCGAAGAGCGCGACAGGCGGTAGGAGCGCGTGGGCACCTGCGTCGACACCAGCGCGCTGTTCAAGCGCTACTTGCACGAGCCCAGTTCACTGGCCTTCAACGGCTTCGCTGCGGCCTGCGAGGACGAATCCGCGCCCAGTCCTGTCCTGTCCATCCAGACTTTTCCGAGCTGAGACCCCCATGAGAGAAGGCCCTGCCATCGCCGTCAAGCGCGCGGACTACGCCGCCCCGGCCTACTGGATCCGCAGCGTCGAGCTGAGCTTCGACCTGGACCCGGCGAAGACCATCGTCGGCAGCCGCATGCGCATCGAGCGCAACCCTGCGGGGCCCGGCGGCGCACTGCAGCTGCAGGGCGTCGGCCTGAACCTGCTGCGTGTACAGGCCGACGGCGAAAGCGTGTCCTTCCGCGAGGAGGCCGGCCTGCTCGTCATCGACAACCCGCCCGCGGCCGACGGCTTCACGCTGGAGATCCGCAACACCATCGCGCCGGAGAAGAACACCGAGCTCAGTGGCCTGTACACCAGCGGCGGCGGCTTCTACACCCAGTGCGAGGCCGAGGGTTTTCGCCGCCTCACCTACTTCCTGGACCGGCCGGACGTGATGGCGGTCTACACCGTGACGCTGCGCGCCGACAAGGCGAGGTACCCGGTGCTGCTGAGCAACGGCAACCTGGTGGAACAGGGCGAGCTCGGCAATGGCCGCCACTTCGCCAAATGGCACGACCCCTTCCCCAAGCCG
Source organism: uncultured Pseudomonadota bacterium (assembly GCA_963818005.1). Classification (GTDB taxonomy): domain Bacteria; phylum Pseudomonadota; class Gammaproteobacteria; order Burkholderiales; family Burkholderiaceae_C; genus Rubrivivax. The sequence continues at coordinate 23,806 of CAWFQP010000018.1, read as the reverse complement.
AGCTACCTGTTTGCGCTGGTCGCTGCCGACCTGGTAGCGCGCGAACAGAAGATCCGCACCCGCTCGGGGAGCAGCCACCTGCTTCAGGTGTACGTGAAGCGTGCCGACCTGGGCAAGACCGAGCACGCGATGAACTCGCTGGTCGCCGCACTGGTGTGGGACGAAGCGCGCTTCGGGTTGCCGCTGGACCTGGAACGTTTCATGATCGTCGCGGTCGAGGACTTCAACTTCGGCGCGATGGAAAACAAGGGCCTGAACCTGTTCAACACCAAGTACGTGCTGGCCAGCGCCGACACCGCCACCGACGACGACTTCTTCGCCATCGAAAGCATCGTCGCGCACGAGTACTTCCACAACTGGACCGGCAACCGCATCACCTGCCGCGACTGGTTCCAGCTGTCGCTGAAGGAGGGCCTGACGGTCTTCCGCGACCAGGAATTCAGCATGGACATGGCCGGCGATGCGTCGGCCCGCGCCGTCAAGCGCATCGAGGATGTGCAGAAGCTGCGCACCGTGCAGTTCCCCGAGGACGCCGGCAGCATGGCGCACCCGGTGCGGCCCGAGCAGTACATGGCGATCAACAACTTCTACACGCCCACCGTCTACGAGAAGGGCGCCGAGGTGGTGCGCATGATGCACACGCTGGTCGGCCGCGAGGGGTTCGCGCAGGGCCTGAAGCTGTACTTCCAGCGCCATGACGGCCAGGCCGTGACCTGCGATGACTTTGCCCAGGCCGTCGCCGATGCCAACCCGGGCAGCGTGCTGGCTGCGCAGCTCGACGCCTTCAAGCAGTGGTACGCGCGCGCCGGCACGCCGCGCGTCACCGCACGCGGCCACTTCGATGCGGCGACGGGACGCTACACGCTGCAGCTGTCGCAGCTGCTGGAGCGCTCGCCCGACGGGCCGCCGCTGCTGATCCCGGTGCAGCTGGCACTGTTCGATGCCGAGGGACAAGCGCTGCCGCTGCAGCTGGAGGGCGAAAGCACGGCGACCGGCAGCGAGCGGCTGCTGGTGCTGGACCAGGCACAACGCAGCTTCGGCTTCGTCGGCCTGAGTGGTGAGCCGGTGCCTTCGCTGCTGCGCGGCTTTTCCGCGCCGGTGACACTGGACGACGGCCTGGGCGATGCCGCGCTGCTGACGCTGCTGGCGCATGACACCGACCCCTTCAACCGCTGGGAAGCCGGCCAGCGCCTGAGCCTGCGCCGGCTGCTGGCGGCCCTGCAGTCCGACTCACCGGCACCGCCGGACGAGCCGTACCTGCAGGCGCTGCGCGGCGTGCTGCGCCACCCGCGGCTCGACCCGGCCTTCAAGGCGATGGTGCTGGACCTGCCGGGCGAGGGCTACATCGCCGAGCAGCTGGCGGTGGTCGACCCGCAGCGCATCCATGCGGTGCGCGAGCAGCTGCTCGACCAGCTGGCCGCGCAGTTGCATCTCGACTGGGCCTGGGCCTACGAGCAGCACCAGGTGCGCGCTGGCTATAAGCCGCAACACCCGCAGGCCGGCCAGCGCGCACTGGCCGGGCGTGCACTGGCCATGCTGTGCCGCCATGCGACGCGCTGCGGCAACCCGGTGTGGCCGGGACGCGCCTACCAGCAGGTCAAGGACGCCGGCAACATGAGCGAACGGCTGGCCGCGCTGAAAGCATTGGTGCATGCCCGCTCCGATCTGGCCGACGCGGCGCTGCAGCGCTTCCATGCGCTGGCGCACGGCAATGCGCTGGTCATCGACAAGTGGTTCGAGGTGCAGGCCCGGGCCAGCGAGGAGCCTCTCGGTGCAACGGGTGGCGGTGGCGCCGCGCTGGCGCGCGTCAAGTCGCTGCTGCTGCACAAGGACTTCTCGCTGCGCAACCCGAACCGCGTGCGCGCGCTGCTGGTTTCGCTGTGCCGCGACAACCCGGCCGCCTTCCACCGCGCCGATGCCTCAGGCTACGTGTTCTGGGCCGAGCGGCTGGTCGAGCTGGATGCCATCAACCCCAGCATGGCGGGACGGCTGGCTCGGGTGATGGACCGCTGGGCCCACCTGGCCGAGCCCTACCGCGGCGCGGCACGCGAGGCCATCGTCCGCGTCGCCGCGCGCAGCGACCTCAGCGCCGACGTGCGCGAGATCGTCGGCCGTGCCCTGGAGAGCACATGAGTCACCCCGTCAGCCTGACGCAGTACCTCGTCGAACAACAGCGCGAGCACGGCCGCATCCCCGGGCAGCTTCGGCTGCTGATCGAGGTGGTGGCGCGAGCCTGCAAGCGCATCGCCATCTCGGTCAACAAGGGCTCGCTCGGCGACGTCATCGGCACCGCCCACACCGAGAATGTGCAGGGCGAGATCCAGAAGAAGCTCGACATCATCAGCAACGACGTGTTGATCGAGGCCAACGAATGGGGCGGCCATCTCGCGGCGCTGGCCAGCGAGGAGATGGACACGATCCACGTGGTGCCCAACCGCTACCCGCAGGGCGAGTACCTGCTGCTGTACGACCCGCTCGACGGCTCCAGCAACATCGACGTCAACGTCAGCATCGGGACCATCTTCTCGGTGCTGCGCAAGGTGGGCCATCACCATGGCGTGGTCGAGGACGACTTCCTGCAGCCGGGGCGCTTCCAGGCCGCCGCCGGCTACTGCGTGTACGGCCCGCAGACGCAGCTGGTGCTGACGGTGGGCAACGGCGTCGCGGTGTTCACGCTGGACCGGGAGATGGGCTCGTGGGTGCTGACTGAATCGAACCTGCAGATCCCGGCGGACACCAAGGAGTTCGCCATCAACATGAGCAACCTGCGCCACTGGGCGCCGCCCGTGCGCCGCTACATCGACGAATGCCTGGCCGGCACGACCGGGCCGCGCGGCAAGGACTTCAACATGCGCTGGGTGGCCAGCATGGTGGCCGACGTGCACCGCATCCTGTGCCGTGGCGGCGTGTTCCTGTACCCCTGGGACGCACGCGAACCCGACAAGCCGGGCAAGCTGCGGCTGATGTACGAGGCCAACCCGATGGCCTTCCTGGTGGAGCAGGCCGGCGGTGCGGCCACCAACGGCCGCCAGCGCATCATGGACTTGATGCCCGGCAAGCTGCACGAGCGCGTCAGCGTCATCCTGGGCTCGAAGAACGAGGTCGAGCGCGCCACCGCCTACCACCTCGAAGCCGCAGCGGCAAGCGGCTGAGCCGCGTTGCCGCGCGGCGCCGTCCAGACTGCAGCAGCGGCGCCACTTGCAAGGCCCCGACCATGACCCTGCTGACCATCTTCGTCGTCGCGGTCTTCGTCGTCAGCCTGGTGTCGCACCGGCTGGAAGGCAGCGTGCTCACCAAGCCGATCGTCTTCACCGCCGCGGGCGCGCTCAGTGCGCTGGCGCCCGCCGCCAGCCTCGAGCTGGTGCTCGACCGCGAGGCGTTCCTGCGCATCGCCGAACTGGGACTGGTGATGCTGCTGTTCACTGACGCCACGCGCATCGGGCTGCGCCAGCTCGCGCATGACGAGTCGCTGCCGCTGCGCCTGCTGAGCAGCGGCATGTTGCTCAGCATCGCGCTGGGCGCGGTCTGCGCGATGGTCTTCTTCGGCGAGCTGGGGTGGCTCGAGGCCGGCATCCTGGCGGCGATCCTGGCGCCCACCGATGCGGGCCTGGGCCAGGTCATCGTCGAAAGCCCGCACGTGCCGCCGCGCATCCGCCAGGCATTGAACGTCGAGGCCGGGCTGAACGATGGCCTGGCGGTGCCGTTCCTGATGTTCTTCATCGCCCTTGCAGCGTCAGCACAGGACAGCGCCGACTTCGGCGCCAGGCTGGGGTGGCTGCTGTTCGAGCAACTCGGGCTGGGCGCAGCGGTCGGCCTGGGCATCGGGCTGGCCGGCGGCTGGCTGCTGGGACAGGCCCAGCGCCGCAACTGGATGGCCGCGCCGATGACGCAGCTGGGTGTGGTGGCCCTGCCGCTGCTGTGTCTGATGGCGGCGCACGCCAGCACCGCCAGCGCCTTCATCGCCGCCTTCGTCGCTGGCCTGGCCACGCAGGTGGGTTTCCGCACCGTGGGCCGGCACAGCGTGGAGTTCACGCACGACTGGGGGCAACTGCTGAACTGCTTCGTCTTCTTCCTGTTCGGCCTGCTGGCGGCACGTGCCTGGCACGAACTGAGCCCGCTCATCTGGCTCTACGCGCTGGCGAGCCTGACGCTGGTGCGCATGCTGCCGGTGGCGGTGGCACTGCGCGGCACGGGCTTGGGCCGCGCCAGCGTGCTGTTCGTCGGCTGGTTCGGGCCGCGTGGGCTGGCGTCGATCGTGCTCGGGCTGGTCTATCTCGAGCAGCAGGCCGAGCTGCCGGGGGAGCAGACCATCCGCCTGGCCGTCATCGCCACCGTGCTGCTGAGCATCGTCGCGCACGGGTTGAGCGCGCGCCCCTTCATCGCGTGGTATGCCAGGGCCGTGGCCGCGCTGCCACCCGATGCCCCCGAGCGTCGATCGGGCGAGACGGCCGGCTGAGCCCTGCGGCCGCCCGAGGCACGAGGCCAACCCGTCGGCCTTCCTGGTGGCGGCAACGCAGTCCGCGCGGCTACGGCTTGAGCACCCGCGCCACCGGCGCCGGCCGCAGCCGGTAGGCGTCGGGCATGCCCGAGCCGAGCAGCGGCCGCAGGTACAGCCTGAAGGCGTCGGTGACGTCGGTGCCGCTGGGCGCGATGAAGGCGTCGTCCATGACCCGCGTCTTGCCGGCCACGTCGGACAGCGGCATCAGCTCGTAGTCGGCCGAATAGAAGCCGGTGCGCTTGATCGTCACCGAGCCGTCGCGGTCGCCCCAGATCGCGAACTGCACCGCCTTCTCGCCGACCTCGCGCGCCTCGCGCGCGTCGACGTCGGAGACGCAGCCGATGAAGCTGCGCTGCAGGTAGCCGAAGGTGTCGCCGCGCACCCGCTTGATGCCGACCTTGGCCTTGATCTCCTCGCACAGCAAGTCGGCCAGCGCGCCGGTGCCCGACAGCTGCACGTTGCCGTGCGCGTCGTGCTCCACCTGCTTGGCCAGCTGTGTCAGCATCGGCTGGCCCGACGCGTCGTGGATGCCTTCGGACACCGCCACCACGCAGCGGCCGTGGCGCTCGTGGGTGGCCTTGACGTCGGCCAGGAAGCGGTCGATGACGAAGTCGCGCTCGGGCAGGTAGATCAGGTGCGGCCCGTCGTCGGGGAACTTCTTGCCCAGCGCCGAAGCCGCCGTCAGGAAGCCGGCATGCCGGCCCATCACCACCGCCACGTACACCCCGGGCAGCGCCGCGTTGTCCAGGTTGGCGCCGGCGAAGGCCTGGGCGACGAAGCGTGCCGCGGACGGGAAGCCGGGCGTGTGGTCGTTGCAGACCAGGTCGTTGTCGATGGTCTTCGGGATGTGGATGCAGCGCAGCGGGTAGCCGGCCTTGCATGCCTCCTCGCTGACGATGCGCACCGTGTCCGAGGAGTCGTTGCCGCCGATGTAGAAGAAGTGGCCGATCTGGTGCGCGCGCAGCACCTCGAAGATCTGGTGGCAGTACTTCAGGTCGGGCTTGTCGCGGGTCGAGCCCAGCGCCGAGCCGGGCGTGGCCGCCACCATCTCCAGGTTGTGGCTGGTCTCGCGCGTCAGGTCGACGAAGTCCTCGTTGACGATGCCGCGCACGCCGTGGCGCGCGCCGTAGATGCGATCCACCGGGCCCATGCGCCGCGCCTCCAGCACCACGCCGACCAACGACTGGTTGATCACCGCGGTGGGGCCGCCGCCCTGGGCGACAAGGATCTTGGTGGCTGTCATCGCGCGCTCCTGCTGCTGCCGTCTGCCGGCCATTGTGCCCGCGCCGGGCCGCTACAATGCCGGTCTTTCCGGCGCCGGTGTAGCTCAGTTGGTAGAGCAGCGCATTCGTAATGCGAAGGTCGGGAGTTCGACTCTTCTCACCGGCACCATGCATTGACGGGGGTTAGCGGCTTAGCTGTCACTAACTCCTTGGTCTTTTGATTCACTGAGAATCGAACCACGTAGCCGCCATGCAACGGCCGGTACAGGACGCCACGTCGTCCCAACGGCAGCATCGCCTGGGAATCGGCAACGGGTACTTGCCCAGGCCGCTCGCGCGCTGCCATGGTTTTCAGCCCGGGACGCTGCGCTTGCGCCGCTGCGCATCGGCCAGCAGCGCCATCACCACGGTCGAGGCCAGGCGCGAACGCACCGGTTCGGCGCGGCTGGTCAGCACGATCGGCACGCGCGCGCCGAGCACGATGCCGGCACTGTCGGCGCCGGCCAGGTACTGCAGCTGCTTGGCCATCATGTTGCCGGCTTCCAGGTCCGGCGCGAGCAGGATGTTGGCGCGCCCGGCCACCTTCGATTCGATCTTCTTGGTGCGCGCCGCGGCCTCGCTGACGGCGTTGTCGAAGGCCAGCGGGCCGTCGAGCAGGCCGCCCGTGATCTGGCCGCGGTCGGCCATCTTGCACAGGATGGCCGCGTCCACCGTGCTCTGCATGTCGGGGTTGACCGTCTCCACCGCCGCCAGGATGGCCACGCGCGGCTCTTCGATGCCCAGCACATGCGCCAGGTCGATGGCGTTCTGCGCGATGTCGGCCTTGCCGCGCGCGTCGGGCGCGACGTTGATGGCCGCGTCGGTGATCAGCAGCATGCGCGGGTAGGCCGGCACGTCGAGCACGAACACATGGCTGATGCGCCGTGCGGTGCGCAGCCCGGTGGCGCCGGCCACCACCGCGCCCATCAGCTCGTCGGTGTGCAGGCTGCCCTTCATCAGCGACTGCACCTCGCCGGCGCGGGCCATGCGCCACGGCCTTGTCGGCGGCTTCGTGGCTGTGCTCGGTGTTGACGATGCGCACGCCGCTCAGGTCGGCGCCGGCGGATTGCGCCACCGCGCGGATCTTCGCCTCGGGCCCGACCAGCACCGGCACGATCAGGCCGCGGCGCGCCGCCTCCATCGGGCCGAGCAGCGAGTCGTGGTCGCACGGGTGCACGACCGCGCAGATCACCGGCGGCATGCCCTCGCAGCGCTTGAGCAGGCGCGCGAACACGTCGGTGTGGCGCAGGACGATCTCCGGCGTGGCCATGTCGGTGAAGCTGATGCGCTGCGTCGGTGCCACCACGGTGACCGTGCCGGTGATCAGGTCGACGGCGCCGTTGACCACATGGCAGTCGAAGACGACCTGCTGGCTGTCGGCGTGCTTTTCCTTGACCGTGAGCGTGCCGGCGATCTGGTCGCCCACGCGCATGGTGCCGCCGAAGCGCAGGTCCTGCGCGACGATCACCGTGCCCGGCCCGGGCAGGCGGCGCTGCAGCAGCGCCGACACCAGCGCCTCGGCGGCCACGCCTTCGGCCGACATGGTGTCCTGGCGCGTGCTCTGCGCATCCGCGTGGAACGGGTCGACGTCGCCGGAGACGAACGCCAGCGCCTCGACATCGGGCCGCGTCAACTGGTGCGAGCGGGTGATCGACTCACCCAGCTGAATCTCGTCGAAGGTGCGGTTGGTGAAGGAATCCATCGGCCTCGCCTTGCTCCCGGTAGAGGCGCGATGCTAACGCCGCAGCGCAGCGGATCCGGCGCTCGCGTGCTGCAGCCGATACAGTCGCGGCATGCCCCGCCTGCCCCTGTTGCCGAAGGCGCCCCGCCCATGAACGCACGCAGCTCACGCCACGGCGTGCTGCTGGCCGGCGGCACCGGCCTGATCGGCCACGAGCTGATCCAGCTGCTGCTGGCGCACAAGCCGCGGCCGGTGCTGCATGCGCTGGTGCGGCAGCAGCCCGAGGCGGCCGACGCGCGCGCCCATTGGCTGCAGGTCGATTTCAGCCGGCTGCCGGCGCTGCCGGCCGCCGACGAAGGCTGGTGCTGCCTGGGCACCACCCTCAAGCAGGCCGGCTCGCAGCGCGGCCTTCCGCGCGGTGGATTTCGACGCGGTCGTGGCCTTCGCCCGCGCGGCACGCCGCGCGGGCGCGACACGCTTCGGCGTGGTCTCGGCGCTGGGCGCCAGCGCGCGCTCGGCCACCTTCTACAACCGCGTCAAGGGCGAGATGGAAGCGGCCGTGGGCGCGCTGGGCTTCGACAGCCTGGTCATTGCCCGGCCGTCGCTGCTGGCCGGCGACCGCGCTGCACTGGGCCAGCCGCTGCGCAGCGGCGAGCAGCTGGCGCTGTGGCTGACCGGGCCGATCGCCGGGCTGATACCCAAGGCCGTGCGCCCGATCCATGCGCGCACCGTGGCGCGCGGCATGATGGTGGCGCTGCGTCAGCAGCAGCCGGGTGTGCGCATCGTCGAGTCCGGCGAGTTGCAGGAACTGGGAGCCGAATGAGCCTGCAAGTCAGCTTCCACGGCGCGGCCGACACCGTCACCGGGTCGCGCCACCTGGTGCACATCGGCAGCCGGCGCATCCTGCTCGACTGCGGGCTGTTCCAGGGCTTCAAGGTGCACCGCGAGCGCAACTGGGCGCCGCCCGCGGCCGAGTTGCTGCAGGCCGACGCGGTGGTGCTCAGCCATGCGCACCTGGACCACAGCGGCTGGCTGCCGGTGCTGGTCAAGCACGGCTGGCACGGCCCGGTGTACGCCTCGGCGGCGACGCGCGACCTGGCCGAGGTGCTGCTGCTGGACAGCGCGCACCTGCAGGAGGAGGACGCGCGCCGCGCCAACCGCTACGGCTATTCGCGCCACGCCAAGGCGCTGCCGCTGTACACGACGCGCGACGCGCAGCGTGCCATCGCCCGCATCGTGCCGCTGGCGCCCGGCCGCGACGCGCTGTGCGGCGCGGTGCGCATCGCGCTTCACGCCGGTCGGCCACCTGCTCGGCGCCTGCGCGGTGACGCTCACGCACGGCGGCGAGCGGCTGGTGTTTTCGGGCGACCTGGGCCGCAGCCACGACCTGCTGATGCCCGCGCCGCAGCCGCTGCCCGATGCCGACGTGCTGCTGGTCGAATCGACCTACGGCAACCGCGCCGCACCCGCGGGACGACGCCGCGGCGCGGCTGGCGCAGATCATCGGCGACACGGTGCAGCGCGGCGGCTCGGTGCTGCTGCCGGCCTTTGCGGTGGGCCGCGCGCAGGCGCTGATGCTGGTGCTGCAGCGGCTTGAAGGCGGCCGGCGCGATCCCTGCCGAGCTGCCGGTCTACCTGGACAGCCCGATGGCGGTGCAGGCCACCGCGCTGTACCACAAGCACCGCCGGCTGCTGCGCGTGGGCGCGCGCGAGGCCGAGCACCTGGCCGACGGCGTGCACATGGTGGGCGACGCCAGGCAGTCGATGCGGCTGGTGCGCTCGCGCTGGCCCAGCGTCATCATCTCGGCCAGCGGCATGGCCACCGGCGGGCGCGTGCTGCACCACCTGAAGGCGATGGCGCCGGTGGCCAAGCACCACATCGTCTTCGCCGGCTTCCAGGTCGGCGGCAGCCGCGGTGCGCGGCTGGTCGGCGGCGCCAGCGAGATCAAGATCCACGGCGAGTACGTGCCGGTGCGCGCCCAGGTCAGCCAGCTCGATGGCTTTTCGGGCCATGCCGATGCGGACGAGTTGATGGCCTGGCTGCGCGCCGCGCGCCAGCCGCCGCGCCAGACCTTCGTGGTGCACGGCGAGCCCGATGCCAGCGACGCGCTGCGCATGCGCATCAAGGACGAACTCGGCTGGAAGGTGCGCGTGCCGCAGCACGGCGAAACCGCCGAAGGCTGAGAGCGCGAGAGCCTCCCGGGCCGACGGCGTCGCCATCTGCCCCCGAGGCGCGATGAGCAAGAGCGGCAGAGCCGCGATTTGCCCATGAGCCTAGCCGAACACCCCTTCGCGCATCCACTTGGTGGCGACCCACTTCTCGCCTTCGGTGACCGGCGAGCCGCCGTGCAGCGTGCCGGTGGATTCGTGCGGCCGGTCGTAGCTGAAGAACAGCGCGTGGCCCTTCACGGGTGCGATCTCCAGGCCGACATCGGGGAAGATGGTGCCGCCGCCGTGTTGTGGTACCTGCAGGTACATGATCAGCGTGCCCACACGCTGGCCCCCGCGTTTCAGCACGGCGGCGGTGCCCGGCTGCGCCGGGTCGAAGTAGTCGAAGTGCGGCCGGTACTGCGCGCCGGGCCGGTAGCGCAGGATCTGCAGGCCCTCGCCCTTTTCCACCGGCCAGTGCAGCAGTGCGGCGATGCGCCGCTCGATACGCTGGATCAGCGGCGCCTCGCCGCGCTCGAAGAACATGCCGTCGCTGGTGCGCGCGGCGTTGACCTCGCTGCCGCCGCTGCGGTGGTCCACCGTTTCGGAGCGGGCCAGCCGCGGGCGCGACAGGTCCATCAGTGCGTCGCATTCCGCGTCGGACAGGAAGCCGCCGAAAAGCACCACGCGAGGGCGCTGCAGGGTCAGCAGCAATTGCACCTCGCGGTCGGGCAGGCGCAGCACCGACGGCGCGCCGCGCAGGTCGGGTTCGGGCACCGGGTTGCCGCTGCCGGCGGGCACGGGCTGCAGTTGCGGCAGCGCCGTCTGTGCCGCGGCCGGCTGCAGCGTCTGCGCCAGTGCGGCGCGGGCCACCGCGTCGTCCCAACCGCTGGCGTGCATGGCCTTGAGGATGTCGTCGGCAACACAGCCGGCGCGCACCTGCGCCAGGATCCATTCGCGCAGCTCCGGCGTGATCGCCGGGTTCAGGTACTGGATTTCCATGACGCGATTTTCGCAGCCTGGCCGTTTCGGTTTGTAAGGAAACGCTTCATCAGCGGAAATCGCGGCGGCGCGTGGCCAGCCTGGCCCTGCAGGCTGCCCTTGCGCCGGAACGGTCTGGGGCAGCGACAGCTCGTCGAACAGCTCGCCGCTGCGGCCGTCTCGTCGGTGTTTGCTTCCATCGCCGTCAAACGCAGCGTCCCGCACTCCGGCCGTCGGGGTGGTCCCAAATCGTCACAAGCTCGCGTCGGTACGGTCGCGGGAGCGGGAAAGTCCCTTCGCATTCGCTCAAGCGCAGCGACGACGCCATCGCCGGGCCGTGCAAGGCCTTGATTCATCGTGCTCCGAGCAGCCAGCCGCGGCCGCCAGGGGGTATGCGGTGACCAGGCCGGCCGCGATCAGACGCGCGCCATGCCCTAGCATCCGGCATGGCCACGAAAGAAGAGATCAGCCACTTCATGGCGGCGGCATTCCCGCGCAGCCGGTTCAGCATCGTCGACGCGGGCAACCGCAGCGCCACCGTGCGCCGCCCGGTCACGCCCGACGACCTGCGCCCGGGCGACACGGTGTCGGGCCCGACGATGATGGCGCTGGCCGACACCGCGCTGTACGTGGCGATCCATGCCACGCTGGGCATCACGCCGCAGGCGGTGACCTCGAGCCTGAACATCAACTTCCTGCGCCGACCCTCGGCCGGGCAGGCCCTGGTCGCCCGGTGCAAGCTGCTGCGGGTGGGGCGCACGCTGGTCGTCGGAGAGGTGACGCTGTTTTCCGAAGGCAGCGACGACCCGGTGGCCCATGTGGTGGGCACCTACGCGGTCGCACCCGCCCGGGCGGCAGCGGACTGAAGGGGTGCTGCAACATGCTCTCGCATGTGTTCATCGGCGTCGGCGATTTCGATCGGGCGCTGGTCTTCTACCGGGCGCTGATGCCCGTGCTGGGCATCAAGGAGCGCTTCTGCGACATGCAGCGCCCCTGGGCCGGCTGGCAATCGCTGCCCGAGCCGCGACCGCTGTTCCTGATCGGCAGGCCCCACGACGGCCAGCCGCACGACGCCGGCAACGGCCAGATGGTGGCGCTGCTGGCCAAGCGCCGCGACCTCGTCGACCGCGCCCATGCCGTGGCGCTGGCCCACGGTGGCCGCTGCGAGGGCCCGCCCGGCCTGCGGCCCGAGTACCACGCCCACTACTACGGCGCGTACTTCCGCGACACCGAGGGCAACAAGCTGTGTGTCGTGTGCCATGCAGCGCCGCTATAGCATGCCGCCGCGGTCGAAAACCCAAACCGCCGATCGTCGTCTGTCAGCTGCGGGACCCGCCCGCCAGCGCAATCAGCAAGGAGACGCTCATGTCCGATCGCACCGTTCGCCTGCACCGCGTGCTGCGTTGCCCGCCGCACAGGCTCTATCGTGCCTTTCTCGAACCCGACGCCATGATCAAGTGGCTGCCGCCGCACGGCTTCACCTGCAAGGTGCAGCAGATGGACGTGCGCGTGGGCGGCAGCGTTTCGCATGTCGTTCCACAACTTCGGCAGCGGCCACAGCCATTCCTTCGGCGGCGAGTACCTGGAACTGGTGCCCGACCAGCGCATCCGCTATACGGACCGCTTCGACGACCCCAATCTGCCGGGCCTTCTGGAGGTGACGGTGACGCTGGCGCCGGTGCTGTGCGGCACCGACCTGAGCATCACCCAGACCGGCATCCCGCAAGCCATTCCGCTGGAGATGTGCTACCTGGGCTGGCAGGAATCGCTCGCCCAGCTGGCGGCGCTGGTCGAGCCGGAGATCCCGGGCTGAGGCTGCGCATGTCGTGCCGCGTGTGCACCGCGAAGGTGGCGTGCCGCATGTCAACCCGGGCAGCGCCGGGCCGCGGCGCTTCAGGCTGGCGATCGCCATGGCCACCTGCAGGTCGAAGGTGGCGAGGCCACGGTGACGCTGCCGCTGCTCTGAGTGCGCCGGCGGCGCCGATGCCGCGTGCTCAGGCTGGCACGCTGCAGGAAGGCCGGCGCAAGGCCCGAGGCGCCAGTCCCAAGATGAAGGAGTCCGAATGAAGCTGATCGGCATGCTCGACTCGCCGTACGTGCGCCGCGTGGCCGTCTCGCTGCAACTGCTGGAGCTGGGCTTCGAACACCAGTCGCTGTCGGTGTTCCGCGGCTTTGCGCAGTTTCAGCAGATCAACCCGGTGGTCAAGGCGCCCACGCTGCTGTGCGACGACGGCACGGTGCTGATGGACTCGACGCTGATGCTTCAATACGCCGAGGCGCTGGCCCGGCCGCGCAGCCTGATGCCCACCGAACTGCCCGCGCTGCAACACGAGCTGCGGCTGATCGGCCTGGCGCTGGCGGCCACCGAGAAAAGCGTGCAGATCGTCTACGAGCGCGGCCTGCGTCCACCGGAAAAGCTGCACGAGCCCTGGGTCGAACGGGTCACCGGCCAGTTGCTGGCCGCGCACGGCCAGCTGGAGCAGGAGCTGGCGCGCCAGCCGCTGGACACGCGGCGCGCCGGCCTGCGCCAGGCCCAGGTGACGCTGGCCGTGGGCTGGCACTTCACACAGCAGATGCTGCCCCAGGTGGTAGCCGCCGAGCGATTCCCCTTGCAGGCCGCCTTCTCGGCAGTGCTGGAGGCATTGCCCGAGTTCCGTGCCGCGCCGCATGGCGATGCCACGTATCCGGTCCGTCCTGCCCTTGCGTGATCCAGCCCGCTGCGCGGCACCCCGCAACCCGAGGACGTTCCGATGACCACCCAGGGCTTCGTCGCCCCGAGAGCACACCTGACGGCGGCCGGAGCCGATGCGCTGACCGGTTCGATCGACGAACTGGCTGCGCTGCGGGCCGCCAGCTGAACCGACCATGGCCGGCTGTCCGACAATCATCGAGGTCAAGGTCAAACCCAACGCCAGGCACAGCCTGCTGGCGCAGGCGGAGGACGGCAGCTGGCTGGCGCAGCTGAAGGCCGCACCGGTGGAAGGCCGGGCCAATGCCGAGCTGATCGCATTGGTGGCGCGGCACTTCGGCTGCACCAAGGCGGCGGTGTCGATCCAGGCCGGCGCGTCGGGGCGGCGCAAGCGGGTGAAGATCGACACGGGCTGAGGCACACTGCAGCCGTCATGAACAGCGCCCCGGCCCAGGCCCCGATCACCGACGCCAACCCCACGGAGCAGGAGATGGAAGCGCGCGTGGCGCGCTTTGCGGCGCTGCGGCCCACCGACGACTACGTCGACGCCGGCATTCCGGGCTGCGAGCGCAGCACCTACCGCGTGCTCGGCCTGCCGCCCGGGGCACCGCTGGCCGCCGAAGGCTTCCACATGAACCTGGTGTGCTGCGAGCCGGGCAAGTCGGCACCGCTGCACAACCACCTGACGCAGGAGGTGTTCGTCGCGCTCAGCGGCCGCTGGCAGGTGTTCTGGGGGCCGATGGGCGAACGCAGTGTGCTGCTGGAGCGCTGGGACACGATCAGCATTCCGCCGGGCGTGTCGCGCGGCTTTCGCAACGTCGGCAGCGAAGCGGCCTGGCTGATGGGCATGGCCAGTGGCGCCGACCCGGGCATGATCAACTGGCCCGAGCCGGTGCGCGCCGCTGCGGCCGCCGCAGGCGTGACGCTGCCCTGAACCGGAGCGCCTGATGGCCGTGCGCATCGTCCGCCTTGGCAGCCCGCGCGCCGCCGACGAGGGCCTGCGGCTGGGCACGGTGCGCCGCCCGCCGCGCGGTGTGCCGAAGGCCGAGTTCGCTGCGCAAGACTGGTACGACCTGTGGTTTCCGAACCTGGCACCGAGCGCCGCGACCATGAAGCTCGGCCAGCAGGCCGACTCGCCCGCCCAATGGCAGGCCTTCACGAGACGCTACCGCGCCGAGATGGCCGAGCCCGAGCATGCCCATGCCATCGCGCTGCTGGCGCAACTGTCGCGGCAGACCCACTTCTCGGTCGGCTGCTACTGCGAGCACGAATCGCGCTGCCATCGCTCGATCCTGCGCGAGTTGCTGGCCGCGCAAGGCGCCGAGTTCGACGCTTGAGGCTGCAGCCTTGTTGCGGCAGCGCAGGCTGCGCCGAGTGGCCGTAGCCCACAATGCGACCCGACCCGTCACCCGCACAAGCCCATGCTCAGCCGCCTGCCCGCCACGTTGCGCGGCGTCATCACCGTCTCGATCCTCGCCCTGAACACCTTGATCGTCGCATCGAGCCTGGTGCCGCCGGCGCTGGTGAAACTGCTGGTGCCGGCCAAGCCGGTGCGCCGCGTGTGCGACCGGCTGATGAACGGCCTGGCCTCGCTCTGGGTAGGCAACAACAACGCCTGGATCGAGGCGGTGAGCCCGGCGCCCTGGGACGTGCAGGGCGTGGACGGCCTGCACGAGCGCGGCTGGTACCTGGTGTCCAGCAACCACCGCAGCTGGGTCGACATCCTGGTGCTGCAGCGCATCTTCCACGGCCGCATTCCGTTCCTGAAGTTCTTCCTCAAGCAGGAGTTGATCTGGGTGCCGGTGATCGGCCTGGCCTGGTGGGCGCTGGACTTCCCGTTCATGAAGCGCGGCAAGGGCAGCGGCGCGCGCCAGAACGACCTGAAGACCACGCGCGAGGCCTGCGAGAAGTTCAAGCTGATCCCGACCACGGTGATCAACTTCGTCGAAGGCACGCGCTTCACGCCCGCCAAGCATGCGGCGCAGCAAAGTCCCTACCGCCACCTGCTCAAGCCGAAGATCGGCGGCCTGGGCATCGCGCTGGCAGCGATGGGCGAGCAGTTCGAGGCGCTGCTCGACGTGACCATCGTCTACCCGCAAGGCACGCCCACCTTCTGGCAGCTGCTGTGCGGGCAAATCGGCGCGATCACGGTGCGCGTGCAGCAGCGCGAGATTCCGGCCGGGGTGCTGGGCGGCGACCCGGTGGGTGACAAGGCCTACCGCCAGCGCATCGGCGACTGGGTCGAAGGCCAGTGGTGCGACAAGGACGCGCTGATCGACACGCTGCTGCAGCCGGGCGGTGGGCAATGAGTGCCCCAGGGCCGGCCGGGGCCGGCCGCCCCCCGCGGGGACCAAGGAAAGTGGCAAAGCCACATTTCCTCGAGAGCACGGCGGCCGAACGCGCGCAGACCTGGGGCGAGGAAGTCGCCAACAGCCTGAGCCACGGCATCGGCTGCCTGCTGGCCATCGCCTCGCTGCCGATCCTGGTGCAGTTCTCGGCACAACGCGGCGGCACCGCCAGCGTGGTCGGCGCCAGCCTGTTCTGCGCGACGATGATCCTGCTGTACCTGGTGTCCACGCTGTACCACGCGCTGCCCGCGGGGCGCGCCAAGCAGTGGTTCAACCGGCTCGACCATGCCGCCATCTACCTGTTCATCGCCGGCAGCTACATGCCCTACCTGCTGGGCGTGCTGCGCGGCCCCTGGGGCTGGACGCTGTTCGGCATCGTCTGGAGCACGGCCGCACTCGGCGTGGTGGCCAAGCTGTTCAACCGCCTGCGCCGGCCACTGTGGTCGACCGGCCTGTACCTCGCCATGGGCTGGGTGGCGCTGATCGCCGCCGGCCCGCTGTTCGAGCGCCTGGCCGCGCCGCAACTGACCTGGCTGCTCGCCGGCGGGCTGGCCTATACGCTCGGCGCGGTGGTGTTCCACTTCGATTCGAAGCTGCGCTACGGCCACTTCGTCTGGCACCTGTTCGTGCTGGCGGGCACCGCCTGCCACTTCGTCGCCGCGCTGCTGCAAGTCGCCTGAGCGGCGCTTCCTACAATGCAGCGATGAGTGCCCTCGTCGACGCCGCGCCGCGCCGCGCCATCCGCGAACTGCCGGACGAACTGGTCAGCCAGATCGCTGCCGGCGAGGTGGTCGAGCGCCCGGCCTCCGTGGTGCGCGAGCTGGTCGACAACGCGCTCGATGCCGGCGCCACGCAGATCAACGTGCGCCTCGTGGCCGGCGGCGTGCGCAGCATCGTCGTCGAGGACGACGGCATCGGCATCCCGGCCGCACGAACTGCCGCTGGCGCTGAAGCGCCATGCCACCAGCAAGATCGCTTCGCTGCTCGACCTGGAGCGGGTAGCGACGATGGGCTTCCGCGGCGAGGCGCTGGCCGCAGTGGCCTCGGTGTCCGAGCTGTCGCATCACCAGCCGCACCGCCGACGCGCCGCATGCCACCCGGCTGGACGCGCGCAGCGGCGAGCTGGCGCCGGCCGCGCGCGCGCCGGGCACCAGCGTCGAGGTGCGCGAGCTGTTCTTCAGCACGCCGGCGCGGCGCAAGTTCCTGAAGACCGACGCCACCGAGGCCGCACATTGCCTGGAAGCCGTGCGCCGCCATGCGCTGGCGCGGCCGGACGTCGGCTTCGCGGTCTGGCAGGACGGCAAGCTGCTGGCGCAATGGCGCGCGGCCAGCGCCGAGCAGCGGCTGCGCGACGTGCTCGGCGACGAGTTCGTGGCCCACAGCCGGCCGCTGCAGGCAGCGCATCGGCGCGCTGCAGCTGCACGGCCGCGTCGGCCTGCCCGAGGCGGCACGCGCGCGCGCCGACCACCAGTACGTCTATGTCAACGGCCGCTACGTGCGCGACCGGCTGATCGCCCACGGCCTGCGCTCGGCCTACGAGGACGTGCTGCACGGCGCGCGCCAGCCGGCCTATGTGCTGTTCATCGGCATCGACCCGGCGCGCGTCGACGTGAACGTGCACCCGACCAAGATCGAGGTGCGCTTCCGCGACGCACGCGAGCTGCACCAGGGCGTGCGCCACGCGGCCGAGAACGCGCTGGCCGCCACCCGCGCCGCTGGCCGCCGGACGAGCGCCCTGCGGCGCCGCCGGCACCGAGCGCCGGGCGCGACCCCTTCGTGCCGCCGCCCTGGCAAGCGCCGCCCGCGGTGCAGGGCAGGCTGGCGCTGCAGACGCTGGCCACGCTGTACGCGCAGGAGCCGGCTGCGCCGTGGACGGTGCCGGCAACGCCGCGCCGAAGAACCTGCCGCCGAGGACCTGCCGCTGGGCCAGGCGCTGGCGCAGCTGGGCGGTGCCTACGTGCTGGCGCAGAACGCGCAGGGCCTGGTCATCGTCGACATGCACGCCGCGCACGAGCGCGTGGTCTACGAAAGGCTCAAGGCCACGCTCGGCGAGCGCGCGCTGCAAGCGCAGCCGCTGCTGATTCCGCTGAGTTTTGCGGCCACGCCGGCCGAGATGGCCACGGCGCAGCAGCACGCGCAGGCGCTGCTCGACCTGGGGCTGGACGTGTCGCCGCTGTCGGCCGCCACGCTGGCGCGTGCGCAGCCGGCCCAGCGCCCTGCCCGATGCCGACCTGGCCGAGCTGGTGCGCGCGGTGCTGGCCGAACTGGCCCAGCTCGACGCCAGCCAGGTGGTGCAGCGCGCGCGCGACGAGCTGCTGGCCACGATGGCCTGCCATGGTGCGGTGCGCGCCAACCGGCGGCTGAGCCTGGCCGAGATGAACGCGCTGCTGCGCCAGATGGAAGCCACCGACCGCGCCGACCAGTGCAACCACGGGCGCCCCACCTGGCGCCAGGTGACGCTGAAGGAACTGGACGCGATGTTCCTGCGCGGGCGCTGACGTCGGTCGCCAACCGCGTCTTCATCTCCTACCGCCGCGACGACGCGGCCGGTTATGCGGGCCGGCTCGAAGAAGCGCTGGAAAAGCGCCTGGGCCACGGCAGCGTGTTCCGCGACGTGCTCGACATCGCCCCGGGCGCCGACTTCGGCGCAGGCCATCCGCCAGCGGCTGGCCGGTGCGCAGACCGTGCTGGTGCTGATCGGCCCGCGCTGGGCCGGCGGCGACACTCCCGGCGCGCGTCGCATCGACGACGCGCAGGACTTCGTGCGCCTGGAGGTGCAGGAGGCCCTGGCCAGCGGCGCCCAGGTCATCCCGGTGCTGCTGCCCGGCGCGACCATGCCCACCGAAGCCGAGCTGCCCGCGCCGCTGCAAGCGCTGGCGCGGCGCAACGCGATGACCCTGGGCGACACGCCACTGGGGCGCCGACATCGACCGGCTGGCTGGCGAGCATCGGCGTCACGCCGCCGCGGCGCGTCTGGCCCTGGGCGCTGGGCGCCGCGCTGCTGGCCGCGGCGCTGGTCGGCGGCTGGTGCCTGCTGCGGCCGCACGCCGGCGCCGCCGCCGCGATGCCGGCGACCGGCTGATCGGCACCTGGGTGGCACCGGTGCGCTACGGCTGGGGCGACCGCCACGACGAGCGCTTCGAGTTCAAGCGCCATGCCGGCCGCATCACCGGCACGGCCGGCTACCTGAGATACCCGCGCGCCATCGAGAACCTGCAGATCGACGGGCCGAACCTGCACTTCCAGACGCGCAGCCAGGTCATGATGGGCAACGAGACGCGCGAGCTGACCCACAGCTACGCGGCCGAACTGCGCGGCCAGCCGCCCGACGAGGTGCTGGCCATCCGCCTGCAGAGCAGCGGCGGCTTCAGCAGCGAGAAGCCGCTGGAATTCGAGGCGCGACGCGCGAAATAGGCCGCAGGCCGGCACGGGCCGGCGACTTGTGGCACGCTTCGCCCCCATGTCACGACGATGGATGGGATTCCTGCTGGCGCTGGTGGTGCTGGTGCCGCTGGCCTTGAGCGGCTGCGCCACGCTCGACGAAAAGCAGCGTGAATGGGTGTTCCAGCCCAGCAAACAAAGCTGGTGGGGCGGCGCCTCGGCGGCCGAGGGCATGCAGGACGTGTGGATCGAGTTCGTCTCGCAGGAAAGCGGCGAGCCGGTCAAGCTGCACGGCCTGTGGCTGCCGCAAGCACGCGGCCGACGCGCCGCTGCTGCTGTACCTGCACGGCGCGCGCTGGGACGTGCGCAGCAGCGCGCACCGCATGCGCCGCATGCACGAGCTGGGCTTCGCGGTGCTGGGCATCGACTACCGCGGCTTCGGCCAGAGCACCGACACGCTGCCCTCGGAGACCATGGCCTACGAGGACGCGCGCGCGGCCTGGGACTGGCTGGGCCGCGAACACCCCGGCCTGCCGCGCTACGTGTTCGGCCATTCGCTGGGCGGCGCCATCGCGGTGCAGCTGGCCGCCTCAGTCGACGACGAAGGCGGCGTGCTCGTCGAAGGCGCCTTCACCTCGGTGCCCGACGTGTTCAGCAGCTTCAAGTGGGGCTGGCTGCCGCTGGGGCCGCTGATCACGCAGCGCTTCGATGCCGCGGCGCGCGTCGACAAGCTGGGCTCGCCGCTGCTGGTGGTGCACGGCAGCAACGACCGGCTGATCCCGCCGGAACTGGGCCGCAAGCTCTACGAGCATGCGCGTAACCCGAAGCGCTTCGTGCTCGTCGAAGGCGGCTCGCACCACAACACCAATGCGGTCGGCCAGGCGCAGTACCGCGAGGCGGTGGCCGAACTCTTCGGCCTGCCGGCCTTGCCCCACAGCGCGCGGCTGGTGCGCGCCGCCAGCGACACGCGCTCGAACTGAAGGCGTCGGCGGCCGCGCCGACCGTGCGCGAGGGGCTGTGCTCCAATCGGCGCACCATGGCCGAACGACCCACGATCAAGCTCAAACCCGGCGCGCAGCCGCGCGACCCGCAGCGGCTGCGCGTGCGCGCCACCAACGCACCGCGCAAGGCCAACAGCACCGCCCCGGCGCCGGCCCCGGCCGACCCCAAGCCGGCCGGCGCAAGAGCCAAAGCGCCGCCGCGACCGCCCGCGCCGCCCAAGCGTCCGCGCGGGCCGAACACCACCGCCGGACCGCGGCCGGCGCCGAAGCCGGCGGCCGCGCCCCGGCCGGAGCGCCGCGTGCTCGCCCCCGCCCGCCCGGCGACGCCGGCCGCCAAGCTGGCACCGGCGCGGCCGGCGCCGGCCAGCAGCCGGCCGGGCGAAGGCATCCGCGTGTCCAAATGGCTCACCGACCAGGGCATCGCCTCGCGCCGCGAGGCCGACGACTGGATCGCCGCCGGCTGGGTGCGCGTGGACGGCGAGATGGCCGTGCTGGGCCAGCGCGTGCGGCCCGAGCAGCGCATCGACATCGACCCGGCCGCGCGCAAGGAACAGGCGCGCAGCGTGACCATCCTGCTCAACAAGCCGGTGGGCTATGTCAGCGGCCAGGCCGAGGACGGCTACCCGCCCGCGGCCTCGCTGGTCACCGCGGCCAACCGCTGGGCCGACGAGAAGCGGCCCTTCCACCCCGGCCATGCCCGCGGCCTGGCGCCGGCCGGCCGGCTGGACATCGATTCCACCGGCCTGCTGGTGCTGACGCAGGACGGGCGCATCGCCAAGCTGCTGATCGGCGAACACTCGCTGGTGGAGAAGGAATACCTGGTGCGCGTGGCCCATGCCTTCGAAGACGGCGTGCCCGATGTCGGCCATGCAACTGCTGCGCCACGGCCTGGAACTGGACGGCGAGGCGCTGAAGCCGGCCAAGGTGAGCTGGGCCAACGAGGACCAGCTGCGCGTGGTGCTGCAGCAGGGCAAGAAGCGGCAGATCCGCCGCATGTGCGAGGCCGTGGGCCTGCAGGTGGTGGGCCTGAAGCGCGTGCGCATCGGCAGCGTGGTGCTGGGCAAGCTGCCGGCGGGGCAATGGCGTTACCTGCGCGATGACGAACGCTTCTGAGGCGACGCTGAACGCCGCGCGCGAGCGCATGTGCTCCGGGCTTGATCGTCACGCTGCTGGCGCTGCTGCTGGGCATGCAGCCGATCGCCACCGACCTGTACCTGCCGACGCTGCCCGGTCTGGCGGCGGAGCTCGCAGTCGCCGATGGGCAGCACGCAGGCCACGCTGTCGGCGCTGATCTTCGCCTTCGGCTTCAGCCAGCTGCTGCTGGGGCCGGTGGCCGACCGCTTCGGCCGCCGGCCGGTGCTGCTGGGCGGGCTGTCGGTGTTCGTCGCTGGCCAGCATCGGCAGCGTGCTGGCCGCCGACATCGGCGCGCTGGTGGCCTGGCGCGCGCTGCAGGGCGTGGGCATGGCCGCGGCGGTGGTGTGCGCGCGCGCGATGGTGCGCGACCTGTACGTGCCCGCCGACGGCGCACGCGTCATGTCCAAGGCGCTGAGCGGGCTGGGCCTGATCGCGCTGGCCAGCCCGCTGCTCGGCGGCGTGCTCGCCAGCACCGTGGGCTGGCGCGCAGCGCTGGCGGCGATCGGCGTGTTCGGCGCCGCCTGCCTGGCCATGGTGGCGCTGGCGATGCCGGAGACGCTGCGCGCGCGCAACCCCGACGCGCTGCGCCTGGCGCCGATGCTCGCGCAGTGGGGGCGCATCCTGCGCCACCCCACCTTCATCGCCTGGGCGCTGCTGATCGCCTGCACCTACGGCGGGCTGTTCGCCTTCCTGGCCGGCTCGTCCTTCGTCTTCATCGACGTGCTGGGCGGCTCGCGCCTGGCCTGCGGGCTGTACATCGCCGGCTGCTCGATCAGCTACATCGTCGGCACCTTCTGGTGCCGGCGCTGGCTGCCGCGCCACGGCCTGGCCGGCGCGGTGAAGCGCGGCGCCGCCTTCACGCTGGCCGGCGGCGCTGTCGATGGCGGGCCTGGCCTGGGCCGGCGTGCATCGGGCCCTGGGCGATCGTCTGCCGCAGTTCGTCTACGCCTTCGGCCACGGCATCCACCAGCCCTGCGGCCAGGCGGCCGTGGTCGGGCCGTTTCCGCAGCACGGCCGGCGCCGCGTCGGCGCTGGCCGGCTTCATGCTCGCCGCGACCGCCGTGGCGGTCGGCGCCTGGCTGGGCGTGGCGATGGACGGCACCGTGCTGCCGCTGGCGCTGACGCGTCGGCGCGATGTCGGTGGCGACGGCGGCGGTGGCCTGGACGCTGGTGCAGCGGCATGGCGAGGTGCGGTGAGTCCGCTGGGCATCTGCCTGGCCGGCCCCACCGCCAGCGGCAAGAGCGCGCTGGCGCTGCAGCTGGCCGAGGCGCTGCGCGGCGAGATCGATGTCGAGATCATCAGCGTCGATTCGGCCCAGGTCTACCGCGGCATGGACATCGGCACCGCCAAGCCCGACGCGGCCGAGCGCGCCGCGCGTGCCGCACCACCTGATCGACCTGCTCGACCCGGAGCAGGCCTATTCGGCGGCGCAGTTCGTGCACGACGCGACGGCCGCGGCCGCCGAGATCCGCGCACGCGGCCGGCTGCCGCTGCTGGTGGGCGGCACGATGCTGTACTTCAAGGCGCTGCGCGACGGGCTGGATCGCGATGCCCGCCGCCGACCCGGCGCTGCGCGCACAGCCTCGACGCGCGCGCGGCCGCCGAGGGCTGGCCGGCGCTGCATGCCGAGCTGCAGCGCGTCGACCCGGCCACCGCGGCGCGGCTGGCGCCGAACGATGCGCAGCGCATCCAGCGCGCGCTCGAGGTGTGGCTGTCGACCGGCCGGCCGCTGTCGGCCTTCCATGCACGCAGCGCGGCACGGCCCGATGCCGGCGCGCTGGCCGCTGGTCACGCTGGAGCCGGACTCGCGCGCCTGGCTGCACGAGCGCATCGCGCGGCGCTTCGACGCCATGCTGGCGGCCGGCTTCGTCGACGAGGTGCGGCGCCTGCGCCAGCGCCCGGCGCCTGCAGCCGCAGATGCCGTCGATGCGCTGCGTCGGCTACCGCCAGGCCTGGGCGGCGCTGGACGCGGCCGCTGGACGGCCTGCGCGAGGCCGGCATCGCCGCCACGCGGCAACTGGCCAAGCGCCAGCTCACCTGGCTGCGCTCGATGGACGACGGCACGCGCATCGTCTGCGATGCGCCCGACGTGGCCAGCGCGTCTGCTCGACGCCCTGCGCCGCGCGTCGGGGCGCTGAATCTTCAGAGGCCCCAGCGCAGCGCCGCGGTGTGCACCGGTGCGTCCCACAGCGCCAGCGTGTCGGCATCCACCGCGCTGACGGTGATCGAACAGCCGGCCATCTCCAGCGACGTGACGTAGGCGCCGGTGAGGTGGCGATCGCCGGGCCCGCCGAACTGCGCCGCGCGTCTGCGTTCGGCATCGAGGATCGCAGTGCGGACCACGCCCGGACACAGCACCGATGCCGACAGCCGGGCACCCATCGTCTTGAGGTTCCTTGTACAGGCCTTCGCTGCGCCAGCGGCCCGCAGTTGCGCCAGGGCGCGTCCCAAGGCCGCGGCCTCGACGTCGGCCATCACCAGCCTCGTGCCGGCAGCGGCAAGGCGCGTGGCCAGCACCAGGCCGATCCCGCGAGCCGCGCCGGTGACCACGGCCACGCCGCCCTTCAGTGGCTGCATGCTTGTTTCCTTGTGGATGGGCTTGCCGGCCATCGTGCCCGACGCGCGGCCCATCGGGCATCATCGGCCACGATGCTGCAACTGCAAGGCCTGAGCAAATCGTT
>CAWFQP010000017.1:0-69138 GCA_963818005.1 uncultured Pseudomonadota bacterium | reverse complement strand
CCGCGATGGTGCCGTCGCCGTTCCGGTCGAAGCGCGCGAACAGCTTGTCAGCGGGCTCCGAATATTCCTCGAGGGTCACCTGGGCGTTGCCGTCGGGATCGTGGAACTGGAAGCTCCGCACGATCCGTTCGTTCATGGCGTCGGTCCAAAGCGCCTTGTATTCCTTGAGCGTGAGCGAGCCGTCGGCATTGGTATCGAAGGTCTTGACCTTCTCCGCGGTGACCGTGGTCACCTCGTCCTTGGTGATCTGGCCGTCGTCGTTCACGTCGAAGCGCTCGATGATCATCTCAGCGCCGGGACCGCCCGGTCCGCCCATCGGGCCGCCGAACTGCGGGCCGCCGTGGCGTCCGCCGCCGGGACCGCCCTGGAAATGGGCCATGCCGCCGGGGCCGCCGGGTCCGGGGCCGTGCGGGCCGCCCATGAACCGGCCATGGCCGCGGTCGCCGTCGAAATCCGCGACGCGGTCGGCCGCGCTCGCCCGGATCGGCGAGCGCGGGCATGGCGATCGCGGCGAGCGAAGTGCTGACCAGGGCGGCGAGCAAGAACCTGTGGGTCGTCTTCATGATGTCCGTTCCTTTGCTGTGCGGGGTGGGCACGAGCCAGACATAGGCAGGATCGGACGCTTGCGTGTGCCGGGCGGACACCAGTTTGTATCAAACCGTTTCGGCCCCGGTCCCTGATACAAAGCGTTACAATTTTCCCCCGCGCGCCGCTTCGCGCGCCCCCATAATCAGGCTGTCCGCCCGCCGGACGCGCCCATGGAACCGATCCCCGCACATCCTCGTCGTCGACGACCACCGCCGACATCCGCGAGCCTGCTGGGCAGCTTCCTCGCCAAGTCGGGCTTCCGCGTCTCGACCGCGGAGAGCGCGCCAGGCCGCGCGCCGCGTGCTCAAGGCCGGCGCCGTCGACCTCGTCGTCCTCGACATCATGATGCCGGGCGAGGACGGGCTGTCGCTCTGCCGCGCGCATCCGCGCGACGACGAGCATGCCGGTCATC
Source organism: uncultured Pseudomonadota bacterium (assembly GCA_963818005.1). Taxonomy (GTDB): domain Bacteria; phylum Pseudomonadota; class Gammaproteobacteria; order Burkholderiales; family Burkholderiaceae_C; genus Rubrivivax. Next base: position 68,138 of record CAWFQP010000017.1, on the reverse strand, counting down.
CTGCTCACCGCCAAGGCCGAGGAGACGGACCGCATCATCGGCCTCGAGATCGGCGCCGACGACTACGTCACCAAGCCGTTCAGCCCGCGCGAGCTGCTCGCCCGGATCAAGGCCGTGCTGCGGCGCACCGTCGGCGCTGCCGCCGCGCGTGGCGCACGCGCCCGAGCGAGCGGCTCGCCTTCGACCGCTGGATGCTGGACACCGCGCGTCGCGAGCTGGTCGGCGAGGACGGCGTCGCGACTGCCGCTGTCGCACGGGCGAGTTCCGCCTGCTGTCCGCCTTCGTCGACGCATCCGCGCATGGTGCTCTCCCGCGACCAGCTGCTCGACCTGACCCGCGGCCGCGACGCCGAGCCGTTCGACCGCAGCGATCGACAACCAGGTCAGCCGGCTGCGCAAGAAGATCGAGCGCGACCCGAAGCGCCCGACGCTCATCAAGACCGTTGGGGCGGCGGCTACATGCTGGCCGCCGAAGTCACCGAGGACCGGCCCATGTGGGCCGCAAGCAGTTTCGTCGGCCAGCTGACTGGCAGATCCTTCTCTGCGCTCGCTGGTGGCGGCGCAGGCGGCTGAGCTTTCCATCGTTTTCACGCGACGACCGTCGCAGGTCGCGGCACGGGCCGAACCGGGCGGCCGCCGGCTTCAGACCCCCGCCTCGATCGCCACGCGTCCCAGAGGATCGCCAGTCCGACGACCGCGCCGCGCTCGCCGAGGCCGCCGTCCACCCCGCATCCGGCTCTGGATGATCGAGGAGCCCGCGACGCCGTCCGAGCCCCTGATCGACCAGCTCGCGCGTTTCCCGGCCCTCCAGTTCCAACGGCACGTCCCGGGCGTCGCGAGGCGCGCGCCTTTCCACCACGACGCGGTGACGACGGCGAGACCGCGGCACCGTTGCTCCGGGCGATCCGCACGCCTCGGGTGTGCCCCGGCCCCCGCGGCAGGCGAGCCGGCCGTCCGGCGCGAACGCGACACCTCTCGACGTGCCGCCTCAGGTGCCGTTTTCCGATCAGCGACGGGCGGACGCTCAGTCGCCGCCTCCGGGCCGAACCGGTGCCTGATCCCCTGGGAGACGCTGATCTCGCCCGGCGTGACGGCGCATCCCGATCCTGGTGGGCGTCGCTCACGGTGCGCCGCGCGACGCGGCCGCCTCGCGGTCCTAGCCGACCGGCCGTCGAGATCCTCGGGCGTGGCGAGCGCCGGTGACCCGCTGCCCGAGCCGGTCCGCGAGAGGTGCGAAGCCTACCGCCGCCTTCAACCGCATGCAGGACCGCCTGCCCGGTTCATGCAGACCGCACCCGATGCTGGCCGCGATCGGCCACGATCTGCGTACGCCGATGACCACGCTGCAAGATCCGCACCGAGCTGGTCGAGGACGAGGAGCCGCAGGAGAAGATGATCGGCACGATGGACGAGATGCAGCGCGATGACCGAGGCGACGCTCGCCTTGCCCGTGAGGAAGCCACGCCGAGCCCGCGCCGCACCATCGATCTCTCGGCGCTGGTCGAAAGCCTCTCGACGACCTCGCCGAGACGGGCAGCACGTCAGCTTCGCCGGCGACGAGCGTGTCCCCTACCCGTGCCGGCCGACGCCCTCCGCCGTACCATCCGCAACCTCGTCGAGAACGCGCGTCCGCTACGGCGACCGCGCGCGCGTACGTGCTCAAAAAGGCAACGCCCGACGGCCCGCTCGTCACCGTCGACGACGACGGGCCGGGCATCCCGGCCGACCGCATCGAGGAGGTCTACAAGCCCTTTGTCCGCCTCGAAACGTCACGGAGCCGCGAGACCGGCGGCGCCGGTCTCGGCCTCTCCATCGCCCGCTCGATCATCCTCGCCCACGGCGGCGAGCTGACGCTTTCCAACCGCAAGGCCGGCGGCCTCCACGTCGAGATCAGGCTGCCCAAGGCAGACGTCGCGTAGTCGCTGGAGCCTGACCAGGCCGAGGGCGACCAACTGCAACCGCGACCTGGGTGGAGCGTGGGCGGTAAGAGCGAGGCCGAGGAACCCGTCCGCCGCCTGAAGATGCCTGGCCCGTGTGCCAATTGCTGCGCGGTGTTATCACTTCATGATAAGCATCAGGCATGGCCGAGCCTGATCGGGACCATAGCTTGGATACACGCCTCGGAAAATTGACTGCCAGTCTCTGTTTGTCGATCCGGAGGGACGTTTTCGGGTTGGGTTCACGGTTAAACGCCGTGACGTGCCGGCCGAAAGGCCCCTTGGGCTGCGGTACTCGCTGACGCTGCACGATGAGACCGGGGAGCGGCTTGTCGGCTTTGACAACGCGCATTCGGTAGGATTTTCGCGGCGGCCGGCCAGACGCACCGGGGTCGAAGTTCGACCACAAGCACCGTCTCAGGGCGGTCCGGCCGCGTGACGACAAGGACGCTGCAACGCTGGGAGGTACCAGAATGGCCAGGATCGTGGGCACCAATTCCGCAGACAGGTTGATAGGCACCAACTCAAGCGACCTGCTTGAAGGACGCGGGGGCGCCGATAAGCTTTTCGGCAGGGGCAGCAGAGATTTCCTCTCTGGTGGTCAAGGCGACGCAGTCGACGTGATCTTTGGCGGGTCCGGCGAGGACTACACTGCTGGTGGCGGAGGCCCCGACTACATCGAGGGCGGCAATCAACGCGACGCGCTCGGCGGTGGCGGTAGCGACGATACGATCTATGGCGGCGGCGGTAGCGACTTCGGTGCCGCCTTCACCATCCGCATTGCCGGCGTGCAGTCTGTGCCCGGCCTGTTCGGCGGCAAAGGCGACGATTTCCTCTACGGCGGCAATGGCCGCGATGCGCTCCTCGGCGGCGTGGGCGACGATACGATCTATGGCGGCGGCGGCAGCGATTCCGGCGCCGCAAGCGGCGAACTCCTTTACCGCGAGCCCGGCCTGTCCGGCGGCAAAGGCGACGATCTCCTTGACGGCGGCGGCGGCGCCGACTTTCTCGAAGGCGGCTTGGGCACGGATAGGCTTCGCGGCGGCGCTGACGACGACGTCTTCAGGTTCAACGATGGTCATTCCGGCAAGGGCAAGCTTCGCGACGTCATCCTCGACTTCAGGAAGGGCGACGTTATCGACGTTCAGGCGATCGATGCCATTCTTGGCGGCTCCGACGATCCCTTCCAGTTCATCGGCAATGAAGGCTTCCACGGTACGGCCGGCGAATTGCGGTTCGCTGGCGGCAAACTCGCCGGCGATCTCGATGGCGACGGCGCCGCCGATGTCGCATCCAGCGGGCTGATCGATGTCGCCGAAGCTGGACCTGCTCGAAAAGCAGGTGGCGGTTCCGCGAGCCTCACCGACCCTCTCACCCGGTCCCTGCCGCCATCGGAAGCGCGGCTCACTCCCTGTGAAAAAAATCTTATCCCCGGTCTCCAATCCACACTTACATTGCCCATCGTCCCTTCCTGCCGAGGGGCGGCGTCCTGGTACCGGCGCCGGTCGTCGCGGGAGGTGATCGGCGCCCGCGCCGGCGGAATCCTTGGCCGGGTAACCCTGACGCAGGTCCGGCCGCCGTCCCGGGGTGCCGTCCGGGAAACCTGCTGGCATTACGACCGGCTGTGCGTGCGTGGCGCACCTTAAGGGGCGCCCGGTCCCGCCGAGCCCCACGGGGCAACGCGAAGGCCAGGCGCTCCGGAGAGCGGAACGGATGGCGACAAGTCGCCGGGCGGGCGCGGTGGAAGCGCCCTTTTCCGGTCCTCCCGTCAAACGGAGGGCCTTTCGGGTGCCTCTGACGCGCCCGCCACCCTCGGCACTCTGCCGAGCGAATTCGGGGTGGGGCAGGCGCGGAGCGCCGTAACCACCGCGAAGGAGAAGGAGCATGACCCGGAGCGGGAAACGCCCGCGGGAACGAGGGCGTACGCTCCGCATCTCCCATTCGCGCCGCGGCCCGAGTTCATCTGTCGCCGCCCGGCCGGCGCATATGCTATCGACGGTCCGCGCGCCCGCCGCGCCACGCCGCATCACCACCCAGGGAGCCTAGCCATGCCCTTCGTCAGCATCAAATACGTCAGGGAGAACATCGCCGCCGACCCGGAGGGCAAGAAGACCCGCATCGCCGACCGCGTCGCGCAGGCCGTCTCCGACGAGATGGGCGTCGCCAAGGACGACGTCTGGGTAGCCTTCGAGGGCATCGCCGCGGCCGACTTCTACGTCGGCGCCGACAGCGTCGCGGCCCGGCGCGCCCGAAAGAAATAGCGCACCGCGATCCCTCCGGGTCCCCCCATGGACCGACGCCGACATGGACGAGGACGACGTCCGCATCGACCGGGAACCCATCGACGTTTCGCTCGTTCGCCGGCTGATCGCCGACGCAGTTTCCGGAGTGGGCCGACCTCCCCGTCGCCCGGTCGCGATCCCGACGGCTGGGACAACCGCACCTTCCGGCTCGGCGACCGACATGAGGTGCGGCTGCCGAGCGGCGCCTGGTACGCGCTGCAGGTCGAGAAGGAGCACCGCTGGCTGCCGCGGCTCGCGCCGCACCTGCCGCTCCCGATCCCGAACCCCGCTCGCCATGGGCGCGCCGGGCGGCGGGCTATCCCTGGCCGTGGTCGGTCTATCGCTGGCTCGACGGCGAGACCGGCCGACGAGGCGCGCGATCGCCGCCTGCCCCGGTTCGCCGCGGCCGTGGCGGCGTTTCCTCGCCGGCCTCCGCAGCGACGCCGACGGCGGCCCGCCGCCGGGCGCGCACAACTTCTTCCGCGGCGGCCCGGCTCGCGGTCTACGACGCCGAGACCCGCGCCGCGCTCGCCGCACTCGCCGGCCGCATCGACGTCACGGCGCCGCCGCCGCGGTCTGGGACGCGGCGCTTCGCGCCGAATGGCGCGGCCCGCCGGTCTGGTTCCACGGCGACGTCGCCGCCGGCAACCTGCTGGTCGGGGACGGCCGGCTCGCCGCCGTCATCGACTTCGGCACGTCCGGGCGTCGGCGACCCGCCTGCGACCTCGTCATCGCCTGGACCCTGTTCGACGGCGAGAGCCGCGAGGCCTTCCGCGCGGCGCTGCCGCCCGACGAGGCCGCCTGGGCGCGCGGCCGCGGCTGGGCGCTGTGGAAGGCGCTGATCACGCTCGCCCGCCACATCGGCACCAACCCGATCGAGGCCGCGAAATCCCGCCGGTTCTGGACGCGGTCATCGCCGATCACGCCGGCGCCGCCCGGGCCCCAATCATGAGATCGACCGCCCTTCCTGCGCCCCGTCCCGGCGCGCGCCGGAGCGGAACCGAGACGATGCCCGACCGCATCCTCCTGCCGCTGATCGTCGCCTGCGCGCTGTTCATGGAGAACCTCGATTCGACGGTTCTCTCGACCGCGCTGCCGGCGATCGCCGCCGATTTCGGCGCGAACCCGCATCCATCTCAAGCTGGCGCTGACCTCCTACCTTCTCGCGCTCGCCGTCTTCATCCCGGCGTCGGGCTGGCTCGCCGACCGCTACGGCGCCCGCACCGTCTTTCGTCTCGCCATCGCGATCTTCACCCTCGGCTCGATCGCCTGCGGCCTGTCGAGCTCGATCCCCGGATCGTCGGCGCCGCGCAACGTCGAGCAGGGCGAACAGCAGTTCCCAGCCCGGGAACATGCCGCCGGCCAGCATGCGCACGATCAGCGACACCAGGTGCGCGGCCAGGAAAAGCGGCAGCACCTGCACCGCCTGCTCGGCCAGGCTGAACCACAGCAGCCGACGGTGCGCGCTGATCGCGCCGAAGCTGAGCAGCGTGTAGGACAAGGCATGCTGCCCGAGCAGCGCACCCTCGTGCACGTCCATCAGCAGGCCGAAGACGAAGGCCACGCCCACGCCAACGCGGCGCGGCTGGTGCACGTTCCAGAACACCAGCACCAGCGCCAGCATGTCCGGCTGCGCCGGATAGCGGCCCAGCGGCAACAGATTGAGACCCAGCGCCAGCAACAGCGTCAGCGCGATGAAGAAGGGGTTGACCGGCAGAAGCAGCTGGTCGGACCCGCGCGGCATGATCATGCGGCGCCCTCCCGCAGGGGCTGCGATGGCGCGATCATCGCCGCCCCGCCTTGGCCGGCTTGCCGGGCGTTTCGGACACCGCAGGCTCCGGCAACGGGGCCTCGCGCGGCGGCAGCTGCAGCGCCATCGGCTCCAGCACCAGCACGTGGCGCACGCCGTCAGCCGAGGCGCTGGGCGCGAGCAGGATGCGGGCGAAGCCGGATTCGGCACGCCGCTCCACCGCCATCACCCGCGCCACGGACAGGCCTGATGGGTACACGCCGTCGACGCCGCTGGTCATCAGCTCGTCGCCGACCTGCACGTCGGCATTGGCCGCCATGTAGCGCAGCTCCATCGCGTCGCCACCGGCGCCGCCGAAGGCCGCGCTGCGCGCCAGGGTGCGCGAGTTGAGGACCGGGATGGCCGCTTCCTTGTCGATCAGCAGCGTGACCTGCGCGCTCAGCGGGAAGAGCCGCGTCACCTGGCCGAGCACGCCGTCCGGTCCGATCACGGGTGCCCCGAGCACCACGCCCTGGGTTGCGCCGCGGTCGATGAACAGCTTGCGCGAGAACGGATCGGCCGCCTCGTACAGGACCTCGGCGGCGACACTGCGCACCTGCAGCATCGGCCGCAGCTCCAACATGGCGCGAAGGCGTTCGTTCTCGCGCTCCAGGCGCTCGGCCCGGGCGGACTTTTCGGCCTGCCGCGCCAGCTGCGCCTGTGCAGCCTTCTCGCTGGCCAGTGCCGCATTCAGGCCGCGCAGGTAGTCGGCGCCGCCCTGCCAAAGCTGCACTGGCACGTTGAGCACACGCTGCACCGGCAGCAGCACGGTGGCTATCGCGGCGCGCAGCGGCCGGGCGAACTCGAAGCGCGTGTCGGCGACCATCAGGAACAGCGCCAGCGCCGAGAAGAAGGCCAGCTTCGTCAGGGCCGAGGGGCCCTGGCGGAAGAACGGGGGGGCGTGCGGTCGATGGTGCCTAGCGACATGGCGGCCGCGCGTGGGGCGACGAAAGAGGCTCAGGCCCTCACTCGGAAGTGAAGATGCCGCCCAGGCGGTCCATGCGCTCCAGCGCCATGCCGCAGCCACGCACGACGCAGGTCAGCGGGTCCTCGGCCACCAGCACCGGCAGTCCGGTCTCTTCGGCGAGCAGGCGGTCGAGGTCGCGCAGCAGCGCGCCACCGCCGGTGAGCATCATGCCGCGCTCGGCGATGTCGGCACCGAGCTCCGGCGGCGTCTGCTCCAGCGCGTTCTTCACGGCCGAAACCATCTGGTTCAGCGGATCGGTCAGTGCCTCGAGGATCTCGTTGCTGCTGATGGTGAAGCTGCGCGGCACGCCCTCAGACAGGTTGCGGCCCTTGACCTCGATCTCGCGCACCTCCGAGCCGGGGAAGGCCGAGCCGATGCTCTTCTTGATCAGCTCCGCCGTCGGCTCGCCGATCAGCATGCCGTAGTTGCGGCGGATGTAGTTGATGATCGATTCATCGAACTTGTCGCCGCCGACGCGGATGCTGCCCTTGTAGACCATGCCGCCGAGCGAGATGACGCCGACCTCGGTGGTGCCGCCGCCGATGTCGACGACCATCGAACCCGACGCTTCGCTGACCGGCAGCCCGGCGCCGATGGCCGCGGCCATCGGTTCTTCGATCAGGTAGACGTCGGAGGCGCCGGCGCCGAGCGCCGATTCGCGGATGGCGCGGCGTTCGACCTGGGTCGAACCGCAGGGCACGCAGATGATGATGCGCGGGCTGGGCCGCATCATCGAACGCGGGTGCACCATCTTGATGAACTGCTTGAGCATCTGCTCGGTGACGGTGAAGTCGGCGATCACGCCGTCCTTCATCGGGCGGATGGCCTCGATGTTGCCCGGCACCTTGCCGAGCATGGCCTTGGCCTCGGCGCCAACCGCCTGGATGGTCTTCTTGCCATGCGGGCCACCCTCGTGGCGGATGGCCACGACCGAAGGCTCGTCGAGCACGATGCCCTTGTCACGCACGTAGATCAGCGTGTTGGCGGTGCCCAGGTCGATGGCCAGGTCGGTGGAGAAGTAGCGGCGCAGGGAAGCGAACATGGTCGGTTGGAGCGATGGGCCAGTGCGGGCGCCGTCAAGAAAACCAACGGTTCGGCGGCGACGGCGCAGCAAACACTTGCACTTGGGCGTGAGGCCGCCGGGCGGACTGGGATTTTCCTGGTCCGGTCTCGTGCTGCACAACAGCCGAATACCGCGCCAGGGCGCTTGGGGATAACCAGCGATAATACCCTATAGCCCCCGGCTTCCCACCTGCGGAAACCGCGCAGCGCAGCGCCGGCCCGGCGCAGCAGGCGGGCCGTTTCAAAGCCTCTTCCATGTTGCTGACCCCCGAGGACGTGAACCGCATCGCCGTACTGGCCAAGCTCGACCTGTCCGCCGCCGAACGCGCCGCGATGCTGAGCCAGTTGAACGGCTTTTTCGGCATCGTCGAACAGATGAGTGCCGTCGATACCAGCGGCGTGGAGCCGTTGTACACGCCATTGTCCGCAGTGCAGGCGGTGAGCTTGCGCCTGCGCGACGATGTGGTCACCGAGACCGACGAGCGCGCGCTCAACCAGGCCAGCGCCCCGCGGGTAAAGGACGGCCTGTTCCTGGTGCCGCAGGTCCTCGAATGAACAGCGCGCTGCACGACATGGGTGTGGCCCAACTCGGCCGCGCACTGCAATCCGGGGCCGTATCGAGCGTGGAACTGACGCAACATCTGCTCACGCGGATTGCGGCTTTCGAACAATTGGGCGCGTTTCTGGCGCGCGACGCCGAGCTCAGCCTGGAACAGGCGCGACAGGCCGATGCGCGCCACGCGCGCGGCCAGGCCGAAGCGCTGACCGGCGTGCCCATTGCCCACAAGGACATCTTCGTCACCCGCGCGCTGCCGTCGACCGCGGGCTCGAAGATGCTGGCCGGCTATGCCAGCCCCTTCGACGCCACCGTGGTGGCCCGTCTGGGTGCCGGCGAGCCGGGCCGCGCCCCGGGGGCCGGCATGGTGACACTGGGCAAGCTCAACTGCGACGAGTTCGCGATGGGCTCGGCCAATCAGAACTCGGCCTTCGGCACGGTGAAGAACCCCTGGGACATGCAGCGCGTGCCGGGCGGCTCCTCCGGCGGCTCGGCCGCCGCGGTGGCGGCGCGCCTGGTGCCGGCGGCCACCGGCACCGACACCGGCGGGTCGATCCGCCAGCCGGCCAGCTTCTCCGGCGTGACCGGCATCAAGCCGACCTACGGCGTGTGCTCGCGTTTCGGCATGATCGCCTTCGCCTCCAGCCTGGACCAGGCCGGGCCGCTGGCGCGCAGCGCCGAGGATTGCGCCTTGCTGCTGTCGGCCATGAGCGGCTTCGACGAACGCGACTCGACCAGCGCCGCGCGTCCGCCGCAGGACTTCCACGCCCAGATGCTGGCGGCGCGCGAGGGCGCCAGCGCCGCGCGCCCGCTGCAGGGCCTGCGCATCGGGCTGCCGCGCGAGTTCTTCCCGGCCGCGCTGTCCGCCGACGTGAACGTCGCGGTGCGCGCCGCGCTGGCCGAGTTCGAGAAGCTCGGCGCCACGCTGGTGGACGTGAGCCTGCCGCGCACCGAGCTGTCGATCCCGGTGTACTACATCATCGCGCCGGCCGAGGCCAGCTCGAACCTGTCGCGCTTCGACGGCGTCAAGTTCGGCCACCGCGCCAAGGAGTACAGCGACCTGCGCACGATGTACGAACGCAGCCGCGCCGAGGGCTTCGGGCCGGAGGTCAAGCGGCGCATCATGATCGGCACCTACGTGCTCAGCCACGGCTACTACGACGCCTACTACCTGCAGGCGCAGAAACTGCGCCGCATGATCGCCGACGATTTCCAGGCCTGCTTCAAGATCTGCGACCTGATCGCCGGCCCGGTGGCGCCGACGGTAGCCTGGAAGCTGGGCGAGCAGGACGACGACCCGGTCAAGGCCTATCTGGCCGACATCTTCACTCTGCCGGCCAGCCTGGCCGGGCTGCCGGGCATGAGCGTACCGGCCGGCTTCGCGAATTCGAAGGAAGGCGGCGGCATGCCGGTGGGCCTGCAGCTGATCGGCAACTACTTCGAAGAAGGCCGGTTGCTGCATGCCGCGCACGCCTTCCAGCAGGCCACCGACTTCCACACCCGCGCCCCGGCCGGCGCCAGCGCATCATGACCGAGGCCCTGATCCGCGGCTTCGAGGTCGTGATCGGCCTGGAAACGCATGCCCAGCTGTCGACGCGCAGCAAGATCTTCAGCGGCGCGTCGACGCAATTCGGCGCCGCGCCCAATACGCAAGCCTGCGCGGTCGACCTGGCGCTGCCGGGCACGCTGCCGGTGCTGAACCGCGGCGCGGTCGAGCGCGCCATCCGCTTCGGCCTGGCGGTGAATGCCAAGGTAGCGCCACTGTCGATCTTCGCGCGCAAGAACTACTTCTACCCCGACCTGCCCAAGGGCTATCAGATCAGCCAGTACGAGATCCCGGTGGTGCAGGGCGGGCATGTCGACATCCGCGTCGGCGAGCAGGCCAAGCGCGTGCGCCTGACGCGCGCGCACCTGGAGGAAGACGCCGGCAAGTCGCTGCACGAGGACTACGCCGGCCTGACCGGCATCGACCTGAACCGCGCCGGCACGCCGCTGCTGGAGATCGTCACCGAGCCCGACATGCGCAGCAGCGCCGAGGCCGTGGAATACGCCAAGGCGCTGCACGCGCTGGTGGTCTGGCTGGGCGTGTGCGACGGCAACATGCAGGAAGGCAGCTTCCGCTGCGACGCCAACGTCTCGGTGCGCCGGCCCGGCGCCGAGCTGGGCACGCGGCGCGAGGTGAAGAACCTCAATTCCTTCCGCTTCCTGCAGCAGGCCATCGACTTCGAGCTGCAGTGGCAGATCGACCGCATCGAGGACGGCCTGCCCATCGAGCAGGCGACGGTGCTGTTCGACCCGGACAGCGGCGAGACGCGCGCGATGCGCAGCAAGGAAGACGCGCACGACTACCGCTACTTTCCCGACCCGGACCTGCCGCCGCTGGTGATCGCACCCGAGTGGATCGAGCGCGTGCGCGCCACGATGCCCGAGTTGCCCGAGGCCATGGCGCAGCGCTTCCAGCGCGACGACGGTCTGGCCGCGGCCGACGCGGCGCTGATGACGCAGAGCCTGGCCTTCGCGCGCTTCTACGAAGCCACGCGCGACGCCTGCGCACAGCCCAAGCTGGCCGCCAACTGGCTGATGGGCGAGGTCTCGCGCCGGCTCAATGCCGATGGCCTCGACATCGCGGCCAGCCCGGTGGGCGCAGCCACGCTGGCGCAGCTGATCCGCCGCGTAGCCGACGGCACGGTGTCGAACAACGGCGCGCGCCAGGTGTTCGACGCGCTGTGGTCGGGCGGGGGCCAGGACATTGGCCCCTCGGCTGCGGGTACGCAGCCGCTCCCCGAAGGGGATGCGGCCGGCCTCGGGAGCGGCCCAGCGGCCCGCCTGGTCGACGCACTGATCGAGGCCAAGGGCCTGAAGCAGATGAACGATGCCGGCGCGCTGGAGGCCATCGTCGACCAGGTCATCGCCGCCAATGCCAGGTCGGTGGACGAATACCGTGCCGGCAAGGACAAGGCCTTCAACGCTCTGGTCGGCCAGGTGATGAAGGCCAGCCGGGGCAAGGCCAACCCGGCCCAGGCCCACGAGCTGCTGAAGCGCAAGCTCGGCTGAGGCCGGGGCGGGCCGGACTCAGCGCAGCGTCGACGGCTTCAGGTTCGACGCGCTCGAGGCCACCGGAGACGGGATGCGCTGTGCCGCGATCGGCCCCATCGATCCGGGCACGGCGCCGGCCCACAGCAGCTTCAACCGCGCCAGTTCGGCGTCGTACAGCCGGTTGACACGTTCCAGCTCGGCTTGCTGGCTGATCGCGGCCTCGCGCTGCGCCGAGGTGGCAGCGTCGTTGGCTTCGAGCTGGCCGCGCAGCTTCGGCGGCAGCGCCTTGCCGGTGTAGAACTCGGCTTCGGCCAGCAGCGGCGTGCGCTCGGTCTGCAGGTCGCGCAGCCGCTGTTCGCTGTTCTTGATGGCCGCGCGAATCGTGTCCAGCGCCGCCTCGCGTGCCTTGCGGTGCGGGGCTTCGTGGGGGTAGCGGGCCAGCAGATTGCGGTCGCGGCGAACGGCGTCGGCTTGCGCGGCGCGCGCCTCGGCCTGCATGCGTTCGGCGGCTTCCTTCTCGGCGCGCTCCTCCACCGTCAGGATCGGCGGGAACACCATCTTCAGCGATCCATCCTTGTTGAGCACGCGCTGTTCCTTGGCGGTGCAACTGGCGATCGGCCGATCCGCCGTGATCCTGCGGCCCTGGTCGTCGATGCAGGTGTAGATGCCGGCGGCGCTGGCAGGCGCCGCGCTGCCTTGCGCATGCAGCCACGGCGCGGCACTGGTCAGCACCAGCAACAGCGTCAGGGGCAGGGGCCGGCAGGCCTTGTACCGCATTCAGACTCCATATCGATCCCGGTAGCGCTGCACCGGTTGCGCAAAGACCTGCAGGGCCGGGTCATCCGTGGACTTCAGATACTGCAGCAAGTCGTTCAGTGTCGCAATTGCCGCCACATTCAGTTGCAATGTTCTTGTGACGTACTGCACCGCCGACCATTCCATATCCTTATCGCCTTCGCTGGCCTTTTCTTGACGGTCCAGCGCGATCAATACGCCACAAGGCCTTGCACCCGCAGCCTGCAGCAGGCGGATCGATTCGCGCACCGAGGTGCCGGCGGAAATGACGTCGTCGACGATCAGCACCCGGCCCGCCACCGGCGCGCCCACCAAGACCCCGCCTTCGCCGTGGTCCTTGGCTTCCTTGCGGTTGTAGGCAAAGGGCACGTTGCGGCCCAGGCGCGCCAGCTCCACCGCCACCGCCGAGGCCAGCGTGATGCCCTTGTAGGCCGGGCCGAACAGCATGTCGAAGGCCAGGCCGGAGTCGAGCAGGCGCCGTGCATAGAATTCGGCGAGGCGGCCGAGCTTCTCGCCGTCGTTGAACAGGCCGGCGTTGAAGAAGTACGGCGACAGCCGACCGGCCTTGGTCTTGAACTCGCCGAAACGCAGCACGCCACAGCGCACCGCGAAGTGCACGAAGTCCCGGGCCAGGGCTTCGGAAGGCGGCGGCATGCTCATGAAAGGTCCTTGGTGTTCCGCCTCGTCTCACTGAACCTGAACGGCATCCGTTCGGCCGCCAGCAAGGGCTTCGTCGAGTGGGCGCAGGGGGTGGGCGCCGATTGTATGGGGGTGCAGGAAGTGCGCGCCCAGCACCCGGACGTGGCCGGCAAGCTCGACCGCGTCGGAGCGCTGGCCGGCCATTTCCACTTCGCCGAACGCAAGGGCTATGCTGGCGTGGGCCTCTATTCCAGAAGGGAGCCCAGCGATGTGAGCGCCGGCTTTGGCACCGAGGAGTTCGATGCCGAAGGGCGCTGGCTGGAGGCCCGCTACGACACACCGAAGCGCAAGCTCAGCATCGTCAGCTGCTACTTCCCCAGCGGCTCGAGCGGCGAGGAGCGCCAGGCCGCCAAGTTCCGCTTTCTGGCCTGCCTGTACCCGCAACTGATGAAACTGAAGGCCGAACGCGAGTTCATCCTGGTCGGCGACGTCAACATCGCGCACCAGGAAATCGACCTGAAGAACTGGAAGAGCAACCAGAAGAACAGCGGCTTCCTGCCCGAGGAGCGCGCCTGGATGACCCAACTGCTGACGCACGGCGGCCTGGTCGACGTGTTCCGCACGCTGAACACCAGGCCCGAGCAATACACCTGGTGGAGCAACCGCGGCCAGGCCTGGGCCAAGAATGTCGGCTGGCGGCTTGACTACCACCTGGCCACACCCGGCATTGCCGCCAAGGCCAGACGCGAGCAGATCTACCTGGCGCAGCGCTTTTCCGACCATGCGCCGGTCATCATCGACTACGACTTCAAGCTGTAGCCCGCGCAGCCATGCGCAGGTGGGGTTTATGGTTGCAAATAGGAATCGTTCTCATATACTGTGCCGGCCCTCTTCCTACAGGAGCCGCCGTCATGCCCCCGCTCGTCCACGAACCGACCTCGCCATTGCCCGCGCACGCCTGCCTGGAGCCGATCATCGGCGGCACACTCGCTCTGCTGACGCACTATGCGCGCACGCCCAACCTGGCGGCCGCCGACAAGATTGCGCGCAACCTGGCGTTGATCGCCCGGCATCCGGACGCGTCGGCAGCGCTGCAGACGGTGTGCACGCGGCTGTTCACCGACTGGTTGGGGCCGCTGGAAATGCAGGACGCGCCCCTGGGCGGCGAGTGGCGCGACGTCTGGCCGATGCCACCGCTGCCGCAGTAGGCCGATGCGGCGCGCAGGGCTGAGCATGCCGCGCTTCGCCGCCAACCTGTCCTTCCTGTATGGCGAGCATGCCTTCATGGACCGCTTCGCGGCCGCCGCACGCGACGGCTTCCGTGCGGTGGAATTCGCTTTCGGCTACGCGTTCCCACCACGCGAGATTGCCGCGCAGCTGACCGAACACGGCCTGCAGCAGATTCTGATCAACGTGCCACCGGGCGATCTGGCGGCCGGCGAGCGCGGCCTGGCCGGGCTGCCCGGCCGCGAGTCCGACTTCCGGCGCGGGCTGCTCGAATTCGCACTACCCTACGCCAGCGCGCTGCGCTGCCCGCGCATCCACGTCATGCCCGGCGTGCTGCCAGCCGGCGCCGATCGCGCGGCGCACCGCGCCGCCTTCGTCGCCAACCTGGCCTGGGCGGCGCCATTGGCGGCGTCTGCCGGCATCGAACTGCTGATCGAGCCGATCAACCCGCGCGACGTCCCCGGTTACCTGCTGAACCGGCAAGATGAGGCCCATGCCATCGTCGCCGAGGTCGGCGCGCCCAACCTGAAGGTGCAGATGGACCTGTACCACTGCCAGATCGTCGAGGGCGACGTGGCCATGAAGCTGCGCCAGTACCTGCCCACCGGCCGCGTCGGCCACCTGCAGATCGCCGGCGTGCCCGAGCGCCGCGAGCCCGACCGCGGCGAGCTGCACTACCCCACCCTGTTCGCGCTGATCGACGACTTGGGCTACAAGGGGCACATCGGCTGCGAATACACGCCGGCAGCCGGCACCTCGGCCGGGCTGGGCTGGATGGCCCGCTACAAGATCTCAACAGGAGACAAGGCATGAAATTGCTCATCACCGGCGGCGGCGGCTTCGTCGGCGCCCGCCTGGCGCGCACGCTGCTGGCGCGCGGCACGCTGGCCGGCCAGGCCATCGACCAGCTGGTGCTCGCCGATCAGGCTACGCCGCCGGCGGACCTGCTGGCCGATGGCCGCGTCAGCGCGCGCGTCGGGCCGCTGCTCGACCAGTGCGCGGCGCTGGCCGACGAGGCCTTCGACGGCGTCTTCCACCTGGCCTCGGCCGTGTCCGGCGAATGCGAGGCCGATTTCGAGCTGGGCATGCGTTCCAACCTGGACAGCACGCGCGCGCTGCTCGACGCGCTGCGCGCGCGCCAGCAACGCCATGGCGCCGTGACGCGTCTGGTGTTCTCCAGCTCGGTGGCGGTGTTCGGCCCGGACGCCTCGGTGCCAATGCCGCCGGTGGTCGCCGACGACACGCTGCCGGCGCCGCAGACCAGCTACGGGATGCAGAAGCTGGTGTGCGAGCACCTGATCGCCGACTACACCCGCAAGGGCTTCGTCGACGGCCGAGCCGCGCGGTTGATGACGGTGACGGTGCGCCCGGGCCGGCCCAACGGCGCAGCCTCGTCCTTCTTCAGCGGCATCATCCGCGAGCCGCTGGCCGGCGTGGAATCGATCTGCCCGGTGAAGCCCGACGTGCGCCACCCGGTGTCTTCGCCGTCCAGCGCGGTGGCCGGGCTGATCGCCGTGTACGAGGCCAGTCGCCAGGCACTGGGTGGTCGCCTGGCGCTGAACCTGCCGGCGCTGAACGTCAGCGTCGGCGAGATGCTCGACGCACTCGAGCAGGTGGCCGGGCCGGCCGTGCGCGCGCGCGTGCGCTTCGAACGCGACGAGCGCATCGCCGGCATCGTCGCCAACTGGCCCACCGGCGCCACCGCAGCGCGCGCCGCGGCGCTGGGGCTGAAGCCCGACGAACGCTTCACCGACATCGTGCGCCAGTACATCGACGACTGCCGCCAGCGGCCCGACGCCGCGACCACGCTGAAAGGACTGAGCTGATGAACCAGATCGACCTGCAGGGCCGCGTCGCGGTCATCACCGGCGGCGCGCAGGGCATCGGCTTTGCGGCGGCCGAGCGTTTGCTCAAGTCCGGCGCCAGCGTCGCGCTGTGGGACATCGATGCCGCCAGGCTGGCCGAGGCCGAGAAGGCGCTGTCACGGCTGGGCACCGCGAGCGGCACGACGGTGGAGCTGACCGACGAAGCCTCGGTGGTCCAGGCCGCGGCCGCCACGCTGGCGCGGCACGGCCGCATCGACATCCTGGTCAACAACGCCGGCATCACCGGCGGCAACGGCAGCACCTGGGAGCTGGACCCGGCGGTCTGGCGCCGCGTCATCGAGGTCAACCTGATCGGCCCGTACCTGACCAGCCGCGCCGTCGTGCCGCACATGATCGAGCGCGGCTACGGCCGCATCGTCAACATCGCCTCGGTGGCCGGCAAGGAAGGCAACCCCAACGCGTCGCACTACAGCGCGTCGAAGGCGGCGCTGATCGCGCTGACCAAGTCGCTGGCCAAGGAACTGGCCACGAAGGGCGTGATGGTCAACGCCATCACGCCGGCCGCGGCGAAGACGGCGATGTTCGCCACCATGGCGCAGTCGCACATCGACTTCATGCTGTCGAAGATCCCGATGGGCCGCTTCCTCGAAGTCGGCGAGGCCGCGGCGATGATCGCCTGGCTGGCCTCGGAAGACTGCTCGTTCAGCACCGGCGCGGTGTTCGACCTGTCGGGCGGGCGAGCGACCTATTGACCCACCGCCGCAGCGCCTGCGGCGCTGTCCCTCAAAGGGGGCGAGTCGGAGAAGGAAAAGTCCGTGTGGACTGTTTCCTCGCCTGCGAGCGCCCGCGGCGCCCGCCGCTGGCAGCACTGGCGGCCCGGCAAAGCCGGATCCGCCGCGGTTGCTGGACTGCCTTGCGTCTGCACCTCGGTGCCGGCACGGCCAAGGGCCTGAAACCTGTGGGGCCAAATCCAGAATCTAAACAATCGTTTGATTAGCTTGATAGAGTTCTGGGCATGAGTCATGTCCCGACCGTCGGCGCGGCGCCGGCCCACGAAAGCGCGCGTTCGCCGCGGCACGACGGCGAGGCCTCGCGCGCCCGGCTGCTGCAGTGCGGCCTGCGCCTGTTTGCCCAGCAGGGCTACACCAAGACCTCGACGCGCGAACTGGCCGAGGCTGCGGGTGTGAACGTGGCCTCGATCAGCTACTACTTCGGCGACAAGGCCGGGCTGTACCGCGCCGTGTTCTTCGAGCCGATCGGCTCGCCGCACGACGACATCGCGCGCTACAGCGGGGCCGAGCTGAGCCTGCCGCAGGCGCTGGCAGGGCTTCTACACCGGCTTTCTCGAGCCGCTGAAGCAGGGTGACACCGCGCGCCTTTGCATGAAGCTGCACTTTCGCGAAATGCTCGAACCCACCGGCCTATGGGAAGAGGAAATCGCACACGGCATCAAGCCGATGCACGAAGCGCTGCTGGCCGTGCTCTGCCGCCACTTCGGCCTGGCCGAGCCCGACGACGAGCTGCAGAGCCTGGCGGTGTGCATCGCCGGTCTGGGCGTGCACATGCATGTCGGCCACGACGTGATCCAACAGCTGGCGCCGCAACTCAACGACGGCGCCGGACGCGCTCGACCGCTGGTGCGACCGGCTGGTCATGTACGGACTGGCGATGGTCGACGCAGAGCGCCGTCGCCGCGACGCGCATGGGAGCGTGGCATGACGCGACGGCCCGTCCTCGTTGGGTGTGGCCGCCGCCAGCCTGCTGCTCGGTGCCTGTTCGGCCTTTGCACCGCCTGTTGCCATGCCGGAGAAGTCCCCGCCGCCGCTGGACGCGCCGCCGGCCTGGCTGGCCCCGCCGCCGCCGGCGGTCGCCCAGGCCGCGCTGCGCGACTGGTGGAAGCAGTTCAACGACCCGGTGCTGCTGGAGATGATCGACGCCGCCCAGGCGGCCAGCCCGACCATTGCCGCGGCCGCATCGCGCATCGAGCAGGCGCGCGCCAGCAGCGTGGCCGCCGACGCGCTGCTGCTGCCGGCAGTCAATGCCAATGCCTCGGGCACCTCCGGCCGCACCGACCTGGCCACGCCGCGGCTGGGCCTTGCCATCGATCAACCTGCAGGCCAGCTGGGAGCTGGACCTGTTCGGCGCCAACCAGGCCGGGCGCGATGCCGCCGTGGCCCGGCTGCAGGGCGCGATGGCCGGCCTGCAGGACGCGCGCATCGCCGTCGCCGCCGAGGTCGGCGCCAGCTACAACGCGCTGCGCGCCTGCGAGGCCCTGATCGTGCAGACCGAGGCCGACGTGCGCTCGCGCGCCGAGACCGAGCGTGTCACCGAGCTCGCCGCCAAGGCCGGGCTGTTTGCGCCGGCCAGCGCTGCGCTGGCACGCGCCAGTGCCGCCCAGGGGCGCAGCCTGCTGGCCGGCCAGCAGGCGCAGTGCGAGCTGCGGCTGAAGGCGCTGGTGGCGCTGACCGCGCTGGACGAGACACAACTGCGCCGCCAGCTGGCACCGCGCCAGGCCCAGCTGCCGGTGCCGGCAGGCATCGCGGTGCAGAGCGTTCCGGCTTCGGCGCTGGCGCAGCGCCCGGACCTGCTTGCTGCTGAACGGCAGATCGTCGCCGCGGCCGAAGACACCGCGCAGAGCCAGGCGCTGCGCTACCCGCGCGTCGGCATCGCCGGCTCGGTGGGCCCGGCCTGGCTGCGCATCAACGACGTGTCGACCACCGGCACGCTGTGGACCATCGGGCCGGTGCAGGTGTCGCTGCCGATCTTCGACGGCGGCACGCGCGTGGCCAACGTGGTGGCGGCGCGGGCGCGCTACGACGAGGCCGTGTCCGTCTACCGCGGCCTGATTCGCGGCGCGGTGCGCGAGGTCGAGGCCGCGCTGATCACGCTGGACAGCAGCGCACGCCGCGTGCAGGACACGCGCATTTCGGTCGAAGGTTTCGAGACCTCGTTGAAGGCCGCCGACGCGCGCTTCCGCGGCGGCCTGGGCAGCCTGTTCGACCTGGAGGACGCCCGTCGCAGCGCGCTGGTGGCCAACAGCACGCTGATCGAGCTGCAAAGCGAGCAGGTGGCCGCCTGGATCAACCTGTACCGCGCGCTGGGCGGCGGCTGGAGCCCCGAGACGGACGCCACCACCGCAGCCGCTGCACCGCGATGAACCGAATGAAGACGATGAGCCTTCGCAACAAGACCCTTTGGCTGGCGCTGGCCACCGCCACGCTGCTGGGCGCCACCGTCGTGGTGGTGCGTGCCGCCGACGACAAGAAGGCCGCGCCGGGCGCGCCCGCCACGCCGGCACGCCCGGCGCTGAGCATCACCCTCACCCAGCCGCAGCGCAGCGCGCTGCCGCTGCGGATCGTCGCCAACGGCAACATCGCCGCCTGGCAGGAGGCGATCATCGGCACCGAGGCCAACGGGCTGCGCCTGGCCGAGGTGCGAGTCAACGTCGGCGACGTGGTCAAGAAAGGCCAGGTGCTGGCCACCTTCGCGCCGGACATGATGCAGGCCGACGTGGCACAGATCCGCGCGGTGGTGGCCGAGGCCGAGGCCGCGCTGGCCGAGGCCAGCGCCAATGCCGCGCGCGCCCGCGAACTGCAGAGCAGCGGCGCCCTCAGCGAGCAGCAGATCAATCAGTTCATGACTGCCGAGCGCACCGCGAAGGCGCGGCTGGATGCGCAGCGTGCGCAGGCCAACGTACAAGCGCTGCGGCTGCGCCAGACGCAGGTGCTGGCGAGCGACGACGGCGTGATCTCGGCGCGCAGCGCCACGGTGGGCGCAGTGCTGCCCGCGGGCACCGAGCTGTTCCGCATGATCCGCCAGGGCCGCCTGGAGTGGCGCGCCGAAGTCGCTGCCGCCGAGTTGGCACGCGTCAAGCCCGGCATCGCCGTCAGCGTCACGCCGTCGGGCGGCGCGCCCATCGCCGGCATGGTGCGCATGGTCGCGCCGACGGTCGACCCGATGACGCGCAACGGCATCGTCTTCGTCGACCTGGCGCCATCGCGCGACGCGCGCGCCGGCATGTTCGCGCGCGGCGAGTTCGACATCGGCACCGGCCAGGGCCTGACGCTGCCGCAGAGCGCGGTGCTGCTGCGCGACGGCTTCAGCTACGTACTGCGTGTCGGGCCGGATTTGAAGGTCAGCGAGACCAAGGTCACGGTCGGCCGGCGCGTCGGCGAGCGCGTCGAGATCACCGGCGGCCTGGACGCCGACGCGCGTGTCGTCGCCTCGGGCGGGGGCTTCCTCAGCGACGGCGACACGGTGCGCGTGGTCGACGCCGTGGCAACGGGTGCGCAGGCCGCGACCAAACCGGCGGCGGCGACGACAAGGTAGGCACGGGCGATGAACGTCTCCTCCTGGTCGATCCGCAACCCGACGCCGTCGATCCTGCTGTTCCTGATGCTCACGCTGGTGGGGCTGCTGGGCTTCAACGCGATGAAGATCCAGAACTTCCCGGACATCGAGCTGCCGACGATCACCGTCAGCGCCTCGCTGCCCGGGGCCTCGCCGGCGCAGATGGAGACCGAGGTCGCGCGCAAGCTCGAGAACTCGATCGCCACGCTGCAGAACGTCAAGCACATCTATACCAAGGTGCAGGACGGCACGGTGACGATCACCGTCGAGTTCCGGCTGGAAAAGTCGGTGCAGGAGGCGCTCGACGACACCCGCGACGCGGTCGCGCGCGTGCGCTCCGACCTGCCCGGCGACCTGCGCGACCCGCAGGTCACCAAGGTCGAGCTGTCGGGCCTGCCGATCCTGACCTACACCGTCGCCTCCAGCCGCATGGACGAGGAGGCCTTGAGCTGGTTCGTCGACAACACCGTCACCAAGGCCATGCTCGGCGTGCGCGGCGTCGGCGCGGTGGCGCGCGTGGGCGGCGTGACGCGCGAGGTGCGGGTCGAGCTCGACCCGCTGAAGCTGCAGGCGCTGAACGCCACCGCCGCCGACATCTCGCGCCAGCTGCGCCAGGTGCAGCAGGAAGCCTCGGGCGGGCGCACCGACCTGGGCGGTGCCGAACAGTCGGTTCGCACCATTGCCACAGTGCAGTCGGCCGACGAGCTGGCGCGCATGGAGATCGTGCTCGGCGACGGCCGGCGCATCCGCCTCGACCAGGTGGCGGCGGTGCAGGACACGGTGGCCGAAAAGCGCTCGGCCGCGCTGCTCAACGGCCAGCCGGTGGTCGGCTTCGAGGTCACGCGCAGCCGCGGCGCCGGCGAGATCGAGGTCGCCGACGGCGTGCGTGCCGCAATCGAGGCACTGAAGGCCGCGCACCCGGACATCGTCGTCACCGAAGCTTTCAACTTCGTCGACCCGGTGCAGGAGGGCTACGACGGCTCGATGCTGCTGATGTACGAGGGCGCGCTGCTCGCCGTGCTGGTGGTGTGGCTGTTCCTGCGCGACTGGCGCGCCACCTTCGTCGCCGCCACGGCGCTGCCGCTGTCGGTGATCCCGACCTTCGGCGCGATGTACCTGATGGGCTTCAGCGTCAACGTGGTCACGCTCCTGTCGCTGTCGCTGGTGGTCGGCATCCTGGTCGATGACGCCATCGTCGAGATCGAGAACATCATGCGTCACCTGCGCATGGGCAAGACGCCGTTCCAGGCAGCGATGGAGGCGGCCGACGAGATCGGCCTGGCGGTGATCGCCACCACCTTCACGCTGATCGCGGTGTTCCTGCCCACCGCCTTCATGAGCGGCGTGCCGGGCAAATTCTTCGTGCAGTTCGGCTGGACGGCGGCGATCGCGGTGTTCTTCTCGCTGGTGGTGGCGCGCATGCTGACGCCGATGATGTCGGCCTACCTGCTGCGCAAGCCGAAGAAGGCACACCGCGAGCCGGGCTGGCTGGCGACCTACATGGCTTTGGCACAGTGGTGCCTGAAGCACCGCATCAAGACCACGTTGGCGGCGATCGTCTTCCTGGTGGGCTCGTTCATGCTGGTGCCGCTGCTGCCCACCGGCTTCATCCCGCCGGACGACCTGTCGCAGACGCAGGTGTCGATCTCGCTGCCGCCGGGCAGCACGCTGGCGCAGACCTTTGCCGCCGCCGAGAAGGCGCGCGAACTGGTGCAGAAGAACCCGCACGTCAAGCTGGTCTACACCGCCATCGGGGCGGGGAGCGCCGGCGGCGACCCCTTTGCACCGCAGGGCGCGGCCGAGGTGCGCACCGCCACGCTGACCATCAACATGACGCCGCGCCGCGAGCGTGGCGGGCTGAGCAAGCAGGCCATCGAATCGCAGCTGCGCACGGCACTGGAAGAGCTGCCCGGTGCGCGCATCAAGGTCGGCTTCGGCGGCTCGTCGGAGAAATACGTGCTGGTGCTGGCCGGCGAGGACGGGCGCGTGCTCGCCGAACACGCGCGCCAGGTCGAGCGCGAACTGCGCACCATCCCCGGTATCGGCAACGTCACCTCCACCTCCAGCCTGGTGCGCCCGGAGCTGATCGTGCGCCCCGATTTCGCCAAGGCGGCCGACCTGGGCGTCACCTCCGCCGCCATCGCCGACACGCTGCGCATCGCCACCGCCGGCGACTACGACCAGTCGCTGGCCAAGCTGAACCTGGCGCAGCGCCAGGTGCCGGTGGTGGTGAAGCTGAAGGCCGACGCGCGCACCGACCTGGAGCTGCTGTCGCGTCTGGCCGTGCCCGGCGCGCGCGGCCCGGTGATGCTGGGCAATGTCGTCGACCTGTCTCTGGACAGCGGGCCGGCGCAGATCGACCGCTACGACCGACTGCGCAACATCAACTTCGAGATCGAGCTGAACCAGCAACCGCTCGGCGAAGTGGAGGCGCGGGCGCTGGCGCTGCCCAGCCTGAGCAAGCTTCCGCCGGGCGTGATCCAGACCACCGTCGGCGACGCCGAGGCCATGGCCGAGCTGTTCGCCAGCTTCGGCCTGGCGATGCTCACCGGCGTGCTGTGCATCTACATCGTGCTGGTGCTGCTGTTCCACGACTTCGTGCAGCCGGTGACGATCCTGGCGGCGCTGGTGCTGTCGATCCCGGGCGCGTTCCTTGCATTGTTCATCACGCAGACGGCGATCTCGATGCCGTCGATGATCGGGCTGATCATGCTGATGGGCATCGCCACCAAGAACTCGATCCTGCTGGTGGAGTACGCCATCATGGCGCGGCGCGACCGTGGCTTGACGCGCATGGAAGCGCTGCTCGACGCCTGCCACAAGCGCGCGCGGCCGATCGTCATGACGACGATCGCCATGGGCGCCGGCATGCTGCCGATCGCGCTAGGCTGGGGCGTGGACCCGAGCTTCCGTTCGCCGATGGCCATCGTTGTCATCGGCGGGCTGATCACCTCCACCTTCTTGAGCCTGCTGGTGATCCCGGTGGTCTTTACCTACGTCGACGACGCGGTGCTGAAAATCAATGGCTGGCTGCACCGCAAGCGCCCCGCCCACCCGAGCGCCGCCGGTGCCGCGCCCGGGCCGGCCGACCTGCACTGAGGGACAAGCCCGATGCGAACCCGACGCTCTTCGATCGTCGCGACCGGCTGGCGCGCCGCGCCGCTGCTGCTGGCCCTGTGCGCCGCACTGCTGGCCGCACCGACGCGCGCACAAGACGCTGCGCCTGCCGCCGCGGCAGCGCCCGCGGCCGGCACCAGCTACAGCACACTCGACCGTGACTGGCTGGACGCCGCTCGCGAAAGACGCGTGCCGGTGCGCCTGTACCTGCCCGATGCGGCCAGCGCCGACCGGCCGGCGCCGCTGATCGTGTTCTCGCACGGCATTGGCGGCTCGCGCGACGGCTACAGCTACCTGGGCCGCTTCTGGGCCAGCCAGGGTTATGCCAGCCTGCACCTGCAGCATGTGGGCAGCGACCGCCAGCTCTGGTTTGGCAACCCCTTCGAGATGGTGGCGCGGCTGCAAGGCGCAGCGCAGGAGGCCGAAGCCGTGGCGCGCGTGCGCGACCTGAGCTTTGCGCTCGACCAGCTGCTGCGCAGCGAGCTGGCGCCGCGGCTCGATGGCCAGCGCATCGTCGCCGCCGGGCATTCCTACGGCGCCAACACCACACTGCTGGCGGCCGGCGCCCGTGTGCAGCGCAACGGCGAGCAGCTCGATCTGAGCGATTCGCGCATCAAGGCCGCGATCGTGTTGTCGGCCCCGCCGTTCTACGGCGAGGCCTCGCCGGCGCAGATCCTGGGACCGATCCGCGTTCCCAGCCTGCATGTCACCGCCACCGAAGACATCATCCGCATCCCTGGCTACTACTCCGGCGCCGACGACCGCGTCGCGGTGTTCGACGCCACCGGCAGTGCGCGCAAGACGCTGGCGGTGTTCAGCGGCGGCTCGCATAGCATCTTCACTGACCGGCCGGGCACCGGCGGCGTGCAGTTGAATCCACAGGTCAAGGAAGCCACACGCGAGCTGTCGCTGGCCTTTCTGAACAGCGTGTTCAAGGGCGACGACAGCGCGCTGGCGACCTGGCCAAAACAGTTTGCCGGCATCGTCGCGCGTTACACCCGGAGCAGCCCGTGACCCTCGAGTGCATCGAAATGCAAGGGGCCGACAATCCCGGCGCCAGCCTGATCGTGCTGCACGGCCTGGGCGCCGACGGCAACGACTTCGTGCCGATCGCGCAGGAGCTGGACCTCACGGCCGTGGGCGGCGCGCGCTTCATCTTCCCGCATGCACCGATGCGGCCGGTGACGATGAACGGCGGCTACGTGATGCGCGCCTGGTACGACATCGCCGGCACGCCGCTGCAGCGGCGCGAGGACGAGGACGGGCTGCGCGCATCGCAGGCGCTGGTCGAGGCGCTGATCGAGCGGGAGCGTGAGCGCGGCATGCCGGCCTCGCGCATCGTGCTGATGGGTTTTTCGCAGGGCTGTGCGATGACGCTCCTTACCGGGCTGCGCCATGCCGAGCGGCTGGCCGGCCTGGTCGGCCTGTCGGGCTACCTGCCGCTGGCGGCAACCACTGCAGCCGAGCGCAGTGCGGCCAACGCCGACGTGCCGATCTTCCTGGCCCACGGCCGCGACGACCCGATGATCGGTCTCGACCGGGCGCTGGCCTCGCGCGATGCACTGCTGGCGCTGGGTTATCCGGTGCAGTGGCACGACTATGCGATGCCGCATTCGGTATGCATGGACGAGATCGTCGACCTGAACGGCTGGCTGCTGCGCGTGCTGGCCTGAAGAGGGTGCACAGCACTGGCCCGCTTCGTGCTGTGCAGTGGACAATCCCGCGCAGATCCCACACCACGGAAGTTTCCCCATGTCCGAGATTCCCATCCTCGAAGCCACGCCGCAGGCCCATGTGCACCTGATCGGCGGCGAAAAGGGCGGCGTCGGCAAGTCGCTGATGGCGCGGCTGCTGGCGCAGTACTTCATCGACCACGACATGCCCTTCCTGGGCTTCGACACCGACCGATCGCACGGCTCGCTGATGCGCTTCTATGCCGGCTATGCCTCGTCGGTGCTGGTCGACCGCTACGAGGCGCTGGACACGATCATCGAATCCTGCATCGACCAGCCGGGCCGGCGCGTGCTGGTCGACCTGGCAGCGCAGACGCACGACGCGCTCGCCAGCTGGATGGACGAATC
Source organism: uncultured Pseudomonadota bacterium (assembly GCA_963818005.1). Taxonomy (GTDB): domain Bacteria; phylum Pseudomonadota; class Gammaproteobacteria; order Burkholderiales; family Burkholderiaceae_C; genus Rubrivivax. Next base: position 42,475 of record CAWFQP010000017.1, on the reverse strand, counting down.
CGGCGTGCTCGACCTGGCCGATGTCTCCGGCCTGGCCATCCACTACTGGCACGTGATGGATTCGGGCAAGGACTCGGTCGATCTGCTGAAGAAGCTGCTCGACCGCTTCGGCCGCCGCCTGCAGTACGTGCTGGTGCGCAACCAGCTGCGCGGCGACGACTTCACCCAGCTGGAGCAATCCGGCGAGCTGGACCGCGCCCTGGGCCTGGGCGCCAAGGTGGTGAGCATCCGGCGCCTGCACGACGCCGTGGTGCAGAAGATCGACGCCGCCAACAGCAGCTTCTGGGCGGCCCGCAATGCCGCCAACGGCAACGGCGCCAAGCTCGGACTGATGGAGCGCCAGCGCCTGAAGCTGTGGCTGAACCATGCGTACGGTGAGATCGAGGCGGCGGGCGTGTGAGCCGGGCCGCCTCGCGGCATGTGAATAAGTCACAAACAAGCACGCCCAGATTCACGCCCTGAGGCGGCGCGGCGTCCCTACGCTGTGCGGACCGGAGGCAGGCCCATCGGCCGGCGCCCGGAGCCACCGAGGAGAAGCCGCCATGCTCGACATGCACACCCAGGCCCTGGGCCTGAAGCCGATGCTCTGGGACGCTCATCCGCTGCATCGCCCGCCGGCTGCGTCGCAAAGCCATGCGCCGCCGCCCCTGGCGCGCTGGTACGAGCTGATGCTGGACGAGATCGACTACGGCGTGCTGCTGCTGGACAGTGACGCGCACGTGCTGCACGTCAACCATGCGGCACGCTGCGAACTCGATGCCCAGCACCCGCTGCAGCTGCTGGGGCGGCAGTTGTGCGCGCGCGATCCGGCCGACGTGGTGCGGCTGCACGATGCGCTGCAGTCCGCCGCGCAGCGCGGCCTGCGCCGGCTGCTGATGTTGGGCCAGGACGGCCACCGCGTGGCGGTGTCGGTGGTGCCGCTGCGCGACGGCGGGCTGGGCGGCCCGGTGGCCACGCAGCTGTCGATGGGCAAGCGCCAGATGTGCGGAGGCCTGGGCGTGCAATGGTTCGCGCGCAACCACGGCCTGACTCTGGCCGAGACGCGGGTGCTCGAGGCGCTCAGCGAAGGCGTGCAGCCCAGCGACATCGCGGTGCGCTTTGGCGTGGGCATCTCCACCATCCGCTCGCAGATCGGCAGCATCCGCTCGAAGACCCACTCCGACAGCATCGGCGCGCTGGTGCGCCAGGTGGCGGTGCTGCCGCCGCTGGTCGGTGCGCTGCGCGGCATGGCCGAGCCCAGCCTGCAGCCGCAGGCCGCCTGAATCCGGCGCAGCGTGGCGGCCGCTACCATGCGGTCGGCGTGCGCGGCCCCACCAGCGGGGCCGCTCGCGCCACCCGATGTCGAACCTGCCCCGGGACAGCGAAGCCACCCTCCTTGCCGCGCTCGGCGAGCCGCTGCGCGCGCTGGCCCGCCGCGGCGAGGTACGCCGCTACCGCAAGAACACCCTGCTCATCGAAGAAGGTGACCGAGGTGACACGCTGTACCTGATCCTGGCCGGCCGGCTGCGCAGCTACGCCAGCGGCGACAAGGGCCGCGAGATCACCTACGGCATCTACGGCCCCGGCGAGTACCTGGGCGAAATGAGCCTGGACGGCGGCCCGCGTTCGGCCAACGTCATCACGCTCGAAGCCAGCACCTGCGCGGTGATCACACGCACCACGCTGCAGCAGCACATCGCCGAGCATCCCGAGTTTGCCTTCGAGCTGATTGGCAAGGTCATCCGGCGGGCACGCGCGGCCACTCTGAGCGCCAAGCAACTGGCCTTGAACGATGTCTATGGGCGCTTGGTGCAGGTGCTGAACGCGCTCGCCGTGGCCCAGCCCGATGGCACGCGGTTGATCGCAGAGCGCCTGACGCACCAGGAGTTGGCGAATCGGCTGGGCTGTTCGCGCGAGATGGTCAGCCGGCTGACGAAGGATCTGGAGCACGGCGGCTACGTGCGCAGCGAGGACGGGCACTGGCTGCTGCTGCGCGCCTTGCCGGCGCGGTGGTGAGCCTCAGGGCAGCCGGCAGCACGAAAGGCGCCAGACGCAGGTCCGTGCCGGCGCGAGCGGCTGCGGCGGCGCGGCCCCGCGGCGGCCGCGGCGCAACAGTCTTCATGCGCCGCTCTCAGCGCGGCGGGTTGGCGCCGCTTGGCGCTGGCGGCTGCGGCGGCTCGAAGCGCCGCTCCGGCCTGGGAGCGCGTTGGTAGAGCGGCTCCACCTTCGGCAGGTTGGCCTCGATGTCCTTGATGCGCGTGCTGCCAGCCGGGTGCGTGGACAGGAATTCCGGCGGCGCGCCCTTGCTGGCCGCGCCCATCTTCTGCCACAGCGTGACGCCGGCGGCCGGGTTGTAGCCGGCGCGCGCGGCCAGCTCCATGCCCACCAGGTCGGCCTCGGATTCGTCGTCGCGGCTGAAGGTCAGGGTCAGCAGCTGCTCGCCCATGCGCGCCGCAAGATAGCCGGTGCTGCCCAGGCCGAGCAGCGCCGAACCGAGCTCGATCGCGCCGCGCGTGGCAAAGCTCTTGCCCATGCGCTCGCGCGCATGTTCGCGCAGCGCGTGCGCCATCTCGTGGCCCATGATCATCGCCACCTCGTCGTCGCTGAGCTGCAGCTTCTGCAGGATGCCCCAGTAGAAGGCAATCTTGCCGCCGGGCATGCAGAAGGCGTTGATCTGCGGGCTGCCGATCAGGATGACCTCCCATTTCCACTGCGCCGCGCGCCGGTTCCATGCCTTGGTGTAGGGGATGAGGCGCTTGGCGATGTAGCGCAGCCGCACCAGTTGGGGGTGGTCGTCCGGCGCCAGCGCGCGCTGTTGCCGCGCCTGGCTCTGCATCTGCACGAACTGTTGCGCCGCGGCCTGTTCCACCTGTTCGGCGGGCACCAGCTTGGCGAAGCCGGAGTTCTTGCCGACGTCCACGCCCTCGCGCGGCTGCTGCGCCAGCGCTGCCGCAGGCGCGCCTGATGCGGCCAGGCCCAGCAGTCCGAGAGACAGCCGGCGCCGCCGGTGCAGATGGCAGCCGCAGCCGAGCCGGGTCGCAGGCCCGGGCAAGTCAGCGTCGGTGACGAAAGATGAGTCCATCCGCATCCGATAGGCAAACGGCGTGCCGGTTCCCCGGTGACGCACCCTAGTCGTCACTTGCGCCGAGCCGCGAAGTATCCACTTCGAGTGAGCGCACGCTCTGCCGCATCCACCACAGCATCCACAGCGCCGGCAGCGCGGCCACGGTACTGACGATGAAGAAGGTGGGCCAGCCGATCGATTCGGCCAGCACTCCGGCCAGCGGCCCGACCCAGACGCGCCCCACCGACGCGAAGGCGCTGAGCAGCGCGTATTGCGTCGCGGTGAAGCGCTGGTTGCACAGGCTCATCAGGAAGGCGACGAAGGCCGCCGTGCCCATGCCGCCGGACAGGTTCTCGAAGGCGATGACCATCAGCAGTCCGCCGTCCACCGGCGTCGGCTGCGCCAACTGCACGAAGCCCCAGTCGAAAGCCGGCAGCACCAACCCCGGCATCAGCCCCTTGCCGGCGACTGCCAGCCACCAGAAACCCAGGTTGCTGGCCATCTGCAGGATGCCGAACAGCAGCAGCGCGCGCCACAACCCCAGCCGCAGCATCAGCAGCCCGCCGAGCAGCGCGCCGCCGATGGTCAGCCACAGGCCGATGATCTTGTTGACCACGCCCACCTCCGCCGGGCTGAAGGCCATGCTCTTCAGCAGGAAGGGTGTCATCAGCGAGCCGGCGAAAGCATCGCCGAGCTTGTACAGCACGATGAAGGCCAGGAAGGCCGCCGCGCCCGGCTGGCTGAAATAACTGCTCAAGCCCCCGAGCAGCGTCTCGAAGCGCGCCTTGCGCGCCGCCCAGGCGGCCAGCGGCAGCGTGAAGCCGATGCCGAGCAGCAGCGCCAGCAGGTTCTCCCAGCGGATCTTCAGTGTGTCGCCGAGCGATGAAGCTTCGAGCAGCGGGCCGAGCAGCGCATGCGCCAGCGGCGGCGCGAAACGGTCGCTGAGCAGGTAGCCCACCACCACCGCGGCCAGCACCGCGACGAAGCCGATCACGTCGTGGCGCGCCGCGGTCGACAACCGCTCGGGCATCGGCACCTTCGGCAGCAGCAGCGCCGAGAGCACGGCGGCGCCGAACATCAGCGCGGCCATGAAGCGGTACACCATCGGCCAGTCCCAGCCGCCGCCCTGGGCCGGGTCGGTCCAGATCAGCGCGATGCCGCCGGACAGGATCATCGCGAGGCGATAGCCCATGACATTGAGCGACGAGCCGAGGCCGCGCTCGCGCGCCGCCAGCAAGTCGGTGCGGTAGGCGTCGATGACCACGTCCTGCGACGCCGACATGAAGGCCACCGCCACCGCCAACAGCGCGAAGGCTCGCGTGGCCGAGGTGGGCGAGGTGCCGGCCAGCAGCAGCAGCACCGCGCCGAGTGCGGCCTGTGTCAGCACCAGCCAGCCGCGGCGCCGGCCGAGCAAGGGCAGATCGAAGCGGTCCATCAGCGGCGCCCACAGGAACTTGAAGGTGTAGGGCAGGCCGACCAGGCTGAGGAAGCCGATGGCGGCGACGTCCAGCCCTTCCATGCTCAGCCAGGCCTGCATGGCCTGGCCGGTCAGCGCCAACGGCAGGCCGCTGGCGAAGCCGAGCACCAGCACGACCGCCAGTCGGCGCCAGGCGCCGACGCGGTGCGCGAAGCTTCGCTTCTCAGCGATGGCCACGCGCCGCCCGGCAAGCGATCCGCTCGCGTTCGACGGCCACCCGCTCGGTGCTGGCCGTGCGGTACAGGGTTTCCTGGTCGATGCGGTCGCAGCCACGAGCCAGCATGCTGCGTGGCCCGATGATCTGGCGCCGCGGGACCGCGCCCATGCGCACACGCTCGGCCTCGGGCACCCGCTGCACCGCCTCGCCCGGGTTGGTGAACGGCTTCTTGCTCGCCAGGCAGAGAACGCGCTTGCTCGTGAACTCCTCGAACGTGTGGGTCACAGCGATGTCGCGCAATTGCTGCACGGTGCCCGGCACGTCGCTCAGGTGCGCAGGTGTCTGGTCGATGCTCATGCTGCGGCCGCGTACAAGGGCCGCAGCTGAGGTTCGATCGCTTCGCCTTCGACCCGGTCCCGGCCGACGGCAGCCGACCCGAACAGGCGCAGCGCGGGCACGCGACAGCGTCGGCACAAGGTGTCGATCGCGCGCAGCTGTTCAGCTGTGATCTCCATGCGCGGCATTATCGGGCGGCGTCGGCAATGCGACGCTTCAGCTCGGTGGCCGGCAGCAGAACCGATGTGGAATGTTGATGCCTTGCAGGCACACGTCGCGCGGCAGCTTGCTCCGCCATCCCTGCGCCGGCAAGCCAGTTCGCTACTTCGGCGGCGCGCTGGCAGCCGCCACCGGATGCTGCCGGTAGATCTCCTGCGCCAGCGCCAGCAACCGTTCCTTCGGCAGCGCGCCGACCAGCGCGTAGCCGGCGCCGGCTTCGACCCAGTAGAACAGGCCCACCTCGCCCTGCTGCTCGTAGCGGAAGGCCGCCTCGGTGGCCTGCTCGGGCTTGCGCAGGTAGACGGTAATGCGCGTGCCCTGAGCGTCCTGGTACATCAGCTGCGCGCTCTTGCCCGGGCCGTCGGGCAGCAGCCGGCCGCCGACCAGCTCGAAGCCGAACTCGCGCAGGTCGAACAGCTTCACCGGTACGTCGATGCGCCGCGTCAGCCAGCGCGACAGGTGTTCCTCCTGCGCCTTGACTTCCACCGCATGCCGCGGCTCGGGCACGTAGACGCCGTGCGCGAAGGCCGCGCGCTGCACCCAACCGCCCGGCGCTGCGGCGACCGCTGCGACCGGCTCGACCCCCGGCCACTGGCGGCCGAGCAGCGCGCCAATGACGCCGCCGGCCAGCAGCAGGCCGGCCGCCATCGCCGCCTGCAGCCAGCCACGCGCCTGCGCCCGCGGCTGCCCGAGCACCAGCGCGCGCAGCCGCGGCGGCACCGGCTCGTCCAGCGCCGGTGCCAGCCGCTCGCGCAACGCATCGCGGTCGGCGGCCCATTGGCGCACCCGTGCTGCATCCTGCGGGTGCTCGCGCAGCCAGGTCTCGACCTGCTCGCGCTGCTCCGGCTGGCCACCCAGCTCGCCATCGACCCAGGCGCTGAGCAGTTCGTCGTCGATCGTTGCGTGGGCCATGCTCATCGCGGCACCCTACAGCCAGCGGCCGCTCCCGCCGAGCGGGAGCATTCGCATTTGGGGCGGCCCTGCATACTCAGACCACCCGCCGCAACGTGGCGCCGCCCGGCTTGGCCTGGCCGTCGAGCAGGGCGCGCAGCGTCGCCCGCGCGCGGCACACGCGCGACATCACCGTGCCGACCGGGATGTGCATCACCTCGGCCACCTCGGCATAACTGAACTGCTCCAGACACACCAGCAGCAGCGGTTCGCGCTGCTCGGGCGACAGCCGCGCCAACGCTGCGAGAAGGTCCAGGCGCAGCCCCACGTCCACGCCGCGGTCGCCGCCCAGGCTGTCCTGCGCCGTCTGCAACACCGAAGGGTCGAGCACCTGCATCCTTGCCTGCTTGCGCCGCATGTCCAGGTGCGCGTTGTGCGCGATGGACAGCAGCCACACCACCATGTCGCGCTCCTGGTCGAACTGATGCCAGTGCGTCAGCGCGCGCTCCAGCGTGCTTTGCACCAGGTCGTCGCCTTGCGCGTCATCGAACACCAGCGATCGCGCATAGCGCCGCAACCGCGGCACGGCGCCGAGCAGCTGTTGACGGAATGCGCTGGGGGCTGGGTTCACCTGGTTGGCATACGCGGGCGGCGGGACGATTATTCCCCCTGCGCAGATCTCGCTGCGACTGTGCCTCGATGATCTGCTCGCCGACCTTCGACGTGCCCCCGCGGCGCGGCCATCTGCCACCCAGGGCCGGCTTTCCGATGCGGCCCAGACAGGCGGCTCAGCACCCTGCGTGGCGCCGCACAATGCTTGCACCTGGTCTTGAAATCCGACCGTGCGCGCCGATCTCTCCAGTATGAGTCTGCCCAATACCCAGGTTGCATGCCCTCACTGCGGGGCCACGAATCGAGTTCCCACGGCGCGCCTCGGCGACGATCCGGTCTGCGGCCGATGTGGCCAGGCACTGCTCGACGGTCGTGCGGTCGAGTTGAGCGACGCCAACTTCGATCAAGTGGTCGCTGCGTGTGAGTTGCCGGTGCTGGTGGACTTCTGGGCGCCGTGGTGCGGCCCGTGCCGGCAGATGGCGCCGCAGTTCGAACAGGCCGCTGGCGCGCTCAAGGGCAGAGCCTTGCTGGTCAAGGTGAACAGCGACGACAACCCGCGCACCGGCGCGCGCTTCGCCATCCGCAGCATCCCCACGCTGCTGAAGCTGCACCGCGGCGCCGAGGTGGCGCGTGTCGCCGGTGCGCGGCCGGCCGCGCAGATCGTTCAGTTCGCCAGCGGCTGATCAGCCCGGCTGGCGGCGCGCGATGCCGCCAGTGCGACGAACCAGTCCACGCATTCGGCATTGGCCATCGCGTCGCGCTTGAGCACGCTGTCGACGGTCGCGCCCAGCAGCAGCTTCTTCACCGGCAGTTCCATCTTCTTGCCCGACAGCGTGCGCGGCACGGCGCTGACCTGGAACAGGTCGTTCGGCACATGGCGCGCCGACAGCGCCTCGCGGATGACCTGCTTGATGCGCTGGGTCAGCGCCGCGTCGAGCACCATGCCGTCGCGCAGCACCACGAACAGCGGCATCCAGCTTTCGCGGCCCAGGTATTCCAGGTCCACCACCAGGCTGTCCAGCACCTCGGGCAGCGCCTCGACCGCGCGGTACAGCTCGGCGGTGCCCATGCGGATGCCGTGGCGGTTGATGGTGGCGTCGCTGCGGCCGTAGATGATGGCGCCGCCGCGCGGCGTGATGCGGATCCAGTCGCCGTGGCGCCAGATGCCGGGGTACATGTCGAAGTAGCTGTCGCGGTAGCGCCTGCCGTCCGTGTCGTCCCACAGAAGTACAGCGGCATCGACGGCATCGGCTTGGTGCACACCAGTTCGCCGACCTCGTCGATCAGCGGCCGGCCGACGCCCTGTGCATCGGGCTCGGACCAGGCCTCGACCGCGGCGCCCAGGCAGCGGCACTGCATCTCGCCGGCCACCACCGGCAGCGTCGGGCAGCCCGGCGATGAAGGCGCCGGCGAAATCGGTGCCGCCGGCAGATCGGCGTGAGCCAGATGTCCTTGCCGTCCACCTTGGGCAGCTGGTCCCAGACCCAGCGGTAGCAGTCCTCGGACAGCGGCGAGCCGGTGGAGCCGACCGCGCGCAGCGCCGACAGGTCGGCCACCGCCTGCGGCTCGACGCCGGCCTTCAGGCACGACGCGTAGAAGGCCGCGCCGGCGCCGAAGAAGCTGCAGCGCGCGAGCGCCGGCGAAGCGCCACAGCGTGCTCCAGTCGGGCGCGCCGTGCGGCCCGGCCGGGCTGCCGTCGAAGATGCAGATCGTGGCGCCGCCGAGCAGCGCGCCGACCTGGCAGTTCCACATGATCCAGCCGGTGCTGCGAGTACCAGTGGAAGCGGTCGCCGCGCAGCACGCTGGGGCCGACGTCGTTGTGCAGCGTGCCCAGCTTCAGCGCTTCGAGCATGACGCCGCCGTGGCCGTGCACGATCGGCTTGGGCAGCCCGGTGGTGCCGCTGGAATACACCACCCACAGCGGGTGGTCGAAGGGCAGCCACTGCGGCGCGAAGGGCGCATCGCCGGCCAGCAGCGCGGCCAGGTCGTGCGCCTGGCGCCCCGGGCCGGCCAGCGTCGGCGTGCCGAGGCCGAGGTTGCGCCACAGCACCGCGTGGCGCACGCTGGGCAGCTCGGCCAGCAGCTTGCGGCCAGCAGCGCGCGCCGGTCGTGCGCGATGCCGCCGTAGCGGTAGCCGTCGCAGGCCACCAGCAGCTTGGGCTCGATCTGGCGGAAACGGTCGAGCACCGCCACCGGGCCCATGTCGGGCGAGCACACCGACCAGATCGCGCCCAGGCTGGCGCAGGCCAGGAAGACGACGATGGTCTCGGGCACGTTGGGCATGACGCGCGCAGACGCGGTCGCCGCGCTGCACGCCCAGCGCCTTGAAGGCCGCGGCACAGGCAGCCACCTGGCGCCGCAGCTCGGGCCAGCTCAGCTCGCGCAGCTCGCCGCGCGCCAGCAGCGCCTCGTCGCTGAAGACGATGGCCGGGTGGCCGGCGGCGTGGCTGGCCTCGGCATGACGGAACAGGTGCTGCGCGTAGTTGAGCTGCGCGCCGGGAAACCACGCGCGCGCCGGGCATCACCGGCGCGCGCAGCACGCAGTCGTGCGGCGTCGGCGACTGCGATGTCGAAGTAGTCCCAGATCGAGCCCCAGAAGGCCGCCAGGTCGCTCGACCGACCAGCGCCACAGCGCGTCGTAGCTGTCGAAGGACAGGCCGCGCGTGCTCGTGCAGCCAGCGCTGGTAGCGCGTGATGTGGTGTTCGGTGACAGGCATGGCACGACGATGATGCCAGAGGCCGCGCTGCTCAGGGCTGCTTGAAGTCGCCGGCGAACACCATGTCGATGGCCTCGGGCTTGAGGTACTTGCGCAGTGCCGCGTTCACCTGCTCGGGCGTCAGCGCGGCCAGCGCCGCATCGACCTTGGCCGAGATCTCGAAGCTGCGGCCCAGGTACAGGTTGGAAGCCAGCTGCGAGGCCAGCACGTCGTCCTGCGCGCGCGACAGGCGGCGGAAGTTGAGCAGGCCGTTGCGGCCCTCGTCCAGCTCCTGCGCACTGAAGCCGTCCTTCAGCGCGCGCGCGATCTCCTCGCGCAGCGCGCTCTCCACCTTGGCCCGGTTCTGCGGCGCGAAGATGGCGCTGGCCAGCCAGCTTGAACTGGGCTCGAAGTTGTTCCAGGCGATCTGGCTGTACACGCTGTAGGACAGTCCGTCGGTCTCGCGGATGCGCTTCCACAGCCGCGAGTTGCCGCCGCCACCGAGCAGGTAGTTGCCCAGCGTCAGCGCCGGGTAATCGGCATCGACGTCGGACAGCGCCACGGGCAGGCGCGCGCGCAGGTCGGCGTTCTGCTTGTCGGGGGTGCTCAGGCGCAGCGTCTCGCCACGGGCGGGCAGCAGCGGCTGCGGCACGCGGGTGAAGGGCTCGCCGGCATTCCAGTCGCCGAAGCCCGCGCGCAGCGCCTGCTGCAGCGTCGGCAGGTCGATGTCGCCGGCCGCACCGAACTGCGCGAAGCGCGCGCCGTAGAAGCGCGCATGGAAGGCGCGCACCTGCTCCAGCGTCAGCGCGTTCAGGTCCTGCAGCTGCTCGTCGAAGCTGCGCGCGTAGCGCACGTCGCCGCGCGGGTAGGGGTTGCCCAGCCGGGCCAGCGCGTTGCCGGCCACCGCGCCCGGCTCCTTGCGCGCCGCCTCGATGCGCGTCAGCGACTGGCGCTTGTATTCGTCGAAGGCCTCGGCCGGGAAGGCCGGGCGGCGCAGCAGCTCGGCCACCAGCGCCACCGCGTCGGCCAGGTGCTCGCGGCGCGAGCTCAGCACCACGCTGACCACGCCGGCACCGGGCTGCACCGACAGCGTGGTCTTCAGCGCGTCGAGCCGGTCCTGCACCTGCTGGCGCGACAGCGTGGCCGTGCCCTTGTCGAGCAGCCGGCGCCACGGCTTCGGCCGCCGCGGCCTGGCCGAACAGCGTCTTCTCGTCGCCGAAGCGCAGGCTCAGCACCGCCTGCACCGCGCCGCCGCGCGTCGGCTTGGCCAGCACCGCGGCCTTCAGCCCGCCGGCCTCGAAGCGCTGGGTGCGCGCGTCGATGTTCGCCGGCGTCGCGTCGAAGGCGGCCACGGTGGCCACGGCCGCCTGCGGCTTGAACTGCGCCAGCGTGCCGGCCAGGTCGGCCTTGGCGGGCGCCGGCGCGCGCTGCGGCGCGTCGGTCGGCAGGTACATGCCCAGGGTGCGGTTGGCCGGCCGCAGGTAGGCCTCGGCGACGCGCTGCACGTCGGCCAGCGTCACCTGCTGCACCTGGTCGCGGCCCAGGAAGAACAGCCGCCAGTCGCCCATGGCGATGGCCTCGGACAGCGCCAGGCCCGACGTTCTCGGGGTCGGTGAAGGTCTGCTCCCAGCCGTTGAGCCACTGGGTGCGCGCGCGCTTCAGTTCATCGTCGGTGATCGGCGCCTTGGCGATCGCCTCGCCCACGTCGAGCAGCACGCCGCGCGCCTGCTCCACGTCCTGCCCCGGGGCCAGCCCGGCGCCGAGCATCAGCACCGCCGGGTCGGCCAGCGACCAGGCGAAGGCGAAGGTGCTGGCGGCCAGCTGCTTTTCGGTCAGCTGCTTGTGCAGCCGCCCGGCCGGCGTGTCGCCGAGCACCTGCGCCAGCAGCTCGACGGCGGCAAAGTCGGCCTGCGAGCCCGCCGGCACGTGGTAGGCCGCCATCAGCAGCGGCGCACCGCCGCTGCGCCGCAGCGTGACCTGGCGCTCGCCGTCCTGCGCCGCATCGAGCGTGTACATCGCGGGCAGCGTGCGCGTCGGTTTGGGGATCGGGCCGAAGCTCGCGGCCACCCACTGCAGCACGCGCTGCGGCTCGAACTTGCCCGAGACGATCAGCGTGGCGTTGTCCGGCTGGTAGTACAGCCGGTAGAAGGCCTGCAGCCGCGGGATGTCGACGTTCTCGACATCGCTGCGCGCGCCGATGACGCTGCGGCCATAGGGGTGCCAGTCGTAGGCCGCGGCCATGGTGCGCTGGATCAGCATGCGGCTGGGGTTGTTCTCGCCGCTTTCCATCTCGTTGCGCACCACCGTCATCTCGGTGTCCAGGTCCGCGCGCGCGACGTGGCTGTTGACCATCGAATCGGCCAGCCAGCCCAGGTACCACTGCAGGTTGTCGTCGTTGGCCGAGAAGCTGGCGGTGTAGTTGGTGCGGTCGAAGCTGGTGCTGCCGTTGGCCGCCAGACCGCGCTTGGTGAACTCGGCCCACACCTTGGGGTGCTTGGGCGAGCCCTTGAACAGCATGTGCTCCAGCAGGTGCGCCATGCCGGTCTCGCCGATGTTCTCGTGGCGCGAGCCGACACGGTAGGTCAGGTTGACCGTGGTGGTCGGCTTGGAATCGTCCGGCACCAGCAGGATCTGCAGCCCGTTGGCCAGCCGGTATTCGTCGATGCCCTCGACCGAGCGCACGGCGCTCACGCCGGCGGGCAGCGTCTGCGCCGCCAGAGGCGCGAGGAGGGACAGCGGGGCCAGACACAGCGCCAGGAGGCGCAGCAACTTCAGCATGGGGCGGCAAACAGCGAGAGGACGACAGCCCCAGTCTAGGGGCAGCGGGTTAAGCCGGGGTTAGCGGGGGATGTGGTACCTGCAAGGCACCTTGGTCTGTCATGGCGGCGTCGGTTGGCCTGCGCTGGGCTGCAAGCTGACACGGGCGGCTCGAGGCTGCCCGTGCCGCTCGCGTCGTCGGGGTCAGCAATGCAGCGTTAGGGCCGGTAGCGAGCGCCCGCTTTGTGGTGGCCCAGTTTGCGATGTCTGCGCGAGTCGTGCCGCAAACTGACCCTTGCGTAGCTTGTCCTGCGACAGGCCCTTCAGTTGCGCCACGCTGACCCGCCCCTCGCGAACGAGCCGTCCGAACACGAAGAGCAGTTGCGAACAGCGGAAGTCGTACTTGTTCTGGATCTCGCGCTCAGTCGCGTCGAGGAAGCGGCGCAGCGCCCACATCGCTTCGGCGAGATTCAACGCGGCCGCCCTGCGCTTGAACGGCCGCGTCTGCTCCAGTTCCTGTCGAGCGCGGCATCGAAGACGGCGCGCGCGATCTTCGTCTCAGAGCGGACCGATGCAGGTGTCACGGCAGCCTGGCTCGCGTGCTGCAGGTTATCGGCTCGTGAGCCGGTGACGCGCAACAGCCCTCCGGCGCGCTGCGGCTGACACGGGACGCGGACAGCCGGGCCCCGTTCGCGCCCGCCTTCACGGACCGATGACCGCCAGCTTGGAAGTACTCCGGTATCCGCCGGGATCGCGGGTCAGGACGCTGAGGTTGGCCACAGCCGCGTGCGCGCCGATGTAGAACTCCGGCAGCGGCGGTTGCCGGCTTCCACCGCGCCGCAATACGCCCAGGACGCCGCAGCGGCAAGTGCCGCACAGCGACCACGGCAGCGAGGCGCGCATCAGCCAGTTCGTCTCGCCCAGCTTGACAGCCCGCGCATAACGCAGCCAGATCTGGCTGGCGCTGCGGTCGGGCTCGGTCAGCTCGCCGATGTAGTTGATCTGCAGGTTGAAGGCGGTGGAGTTGGCCAACGGGTTGTTGGCCTGCGACGCCGCGCCGTCCTGCGCCTGCGCGCACCGCCGATGGCCAGGGCCATCGCCGGCACCAGGGTCCGCAGCGAGGCCATCATGGCGTCACGATGTTGAACCAGAAGTCGAAGCTGTCCAGATACGACACCAGCTCCGCCAGCTTGGCCTGGTCGCCCTGGATCTTGACCGCGCCGGAGCTTACGGCGGCCGCAGCGTGGTCTCCTTCAGCATGATCTTGTTCAGCGTGTCGCGCGTCAGCGTCACGGTCGCGTCGGCATTGCTCAGCTTGCGACCCTCGGTGTGGTTCAGCACGCCGTGCGCCATCTCCACGGCGTAGTTCTTGTTCAGGTCGGTGGACTCGAAGTTGAGGTTGATGCGCTTGCCTTCGGCCTTCTCGGGCATCAGGCGCATTGCCAGGTAGTCGAAGAACAGTCCATGCTCATCGCGCGCACCGTGTCCGGGATGGCGGTGTCGCGCGTGGGCAGCTTCTTCACGCCTTCCGCAGCTCCTTGCGCCGGTGAGATAGAAGTTGCGCCACGGCCCGCTCTCGGCCTGGTAGCCCAGCTGTTCCAGCGCATCGGCCTGCAGGTTCCTCGCGGCGCTGTTGCCCGGTCGGCAAAGACCGCGTGGTTCGTCACCTGCGCCACCCAGCGGTACTCGCCCTTGTCGTAATACTCCTTGGACTTCTTCAGCAGGTTGTCCATGCCGCCCATCATGTCGACGTAGCGCTTGGCCGAATCTTCTGGCGTCAACTCGTGCAGCGTGGCCGGGTTGCCGATGAACCAGCCCAGGTGCAGCACGTAGGTGGCCTTGACGTTGTGGTTGACCGAGCCGTGTAGCCGCGGGGAGAAGATGCTCGCGATCTTTCGCATCTGCACACCTCGCAGGCTGCCGCTCCACCGCCCATTCGTTCCACGCGGCTGTGCCTTGTCGATCGCACGTCGACCCAGATGTTCGTGTCGACCGCGCCGCCGGCGCTGAACCGTCATAGCTGGCGAGGCCAACGACGGCGCCACGCTTCTACCCGGGCTCGTCGCCGCACGCAATGAACTTCGCGCGATCTCCTGCGTGCGTCGCCCATCTGCCGGCACGGCGGGTCGAGGCTGTTGCGAACCTTTGCCGCGGCGGCGCGAAGCTGCGGTGCCTGCGGTCGTTCTTGACGCGGGTCGAGACCGGCGCTCGATCACGATCCTGCTGCCTTCGAGGCCTGAAGGCCACCTCGCTGCCCGCAGCGACACTCGCGGCGACGCGTATGTGCTTGGAGATGGTGACTTGCCCCTTGTCGAGCGACCGCCAACGTGACCCGCACAACGTCGGCATCGGAAGTAAGAATCCTGCCAGATCGTTGACTACATCAGCGACCCCCGCGCGCCTGCATCGCCGCATCGATGTCCAGGTACTTCCAGAAATCACGCACGAAGATGTTGCGGTCGAAGCCCAGCACCCACGGGTGCCACAGGTCGGTGGTGATGCGGTGCACGTGCACCTTGTAGGGCATGTAGGCGATCATGATCTTCTTCGCCTGGTCGAGCAGCGCCTGGCGCTCGGGCCCGTCGGGCAGCATGCGCTGGCGCTCGTACAGCTCGATTGAAGGCCTTCAGGTCGAAGCGTGCATGGTTGGCCTGGCCCTTGTTGGGGCCGTAGCCCAGCGCCAGGAAGGTGTCGGCATCGGGCTGCCCGGCGCTCCAGCCCACGCCCCACATCATCAGCTTGCCGGCGCGGCTGGCCTTCAGCTGCTCGGGCCACTTGGCCACCTGGAACTCGATGCGCAGGCCCAGCGCGTCCATGTTCTTCTTCCACAGCTCGCTGAGCTGGCGCGAGGTCTGGTCGGGCGAGGTGGCGTACTCCAGCCGCAGCGGCTGGCCGTCGGGCAGCTCGCGCCAGCCGTCGCCGTCGCGGTCGACATAACCGTACAGGTCGAGCAGCGCCTTGGCGCGCGCCAGGTCGTGCTCGCTCATCTCGCTCTTGAAGGCCGGGTCGTAGCCCCAGGTGCCGGGGGCGATGGGCGACTGCGCCGGCACCGCCTGGCCGCGCCGCACCAGCGCGATCTCGCGCGGCAGGTCCACCGCCAGCGCGATGGCGCGGCGCAGCGCCACCTTGTCGGGCGTGGTGCCGCCGACCAGCGGATGCTCCATGCCGAAGTAGGTGACGGCCACGTCGGCGCGCGGCACACGCAGCATGCCGATGCCGCGCTTGGCCAGGTTGGGCGCGAGCTGGTTGTTGGGAATGGCGAGGTTGGCGAATTCGGCCGGCACGCCTTCGAGCACATCCTGTTCGCCGTTCAGGAAGGACAGCCAGCGCGGCTGTGCCTCTTCGATCACCGCGATCTGCACCTGGTCGATCATCGGCAGACGCCGGCCTTTGAACTTTGCGGCGATGGCCTGCAGCCGCGTGTCGTCGGCCGGCGGCTGCTCGTCGTAGAACACCTCGCGGTAGTTCGGGTTCTTCGCCAGCGTCATGCGCGAGCTGCGCTTCCACTGCGCCAGCCGGTACGGCCCCGTGCCCACCGGGTGCTCGCCGACCTTGTCGCCATAGGCTTCGACCACCTCGCGCGCCAGCGCGCCGGTGAAGGAGCCGTCGGCCAGGTTGTAGAGAAAACGCGGGCTGGGTTCGGCCAGGCGGATCTGCAGGGTGTAGCGGTCCAGCGCACGCAGGCCTTCGACCTCGGTGTCGTAGTCGAAGGGCTTCTTCTCGTCGAGCGCGCGCTTGCGCAACTCGCTCAGGCCGAGGATCTTGGCGTTCTCCAGGATGTAGAGCTGGCCGCTCTTCCAGCGCGGGTCGTAGTGGCGCTTGAGGGAGTACACGTAGTCGGCGGCGGTGAGCTCGCGCTTCTTGCCGCCGAAGGCCGGGTCGTCGTCGAACAGGATGCCGGGCTTGAGGCGGATCGTGAAGCTGCGGAAGTCGGCCGACACCTCGGGCAGGGCCGCGGCGGTGTTGGGCCGCAGCGCGAAGGGCCGCGCCATGAAGGCGAATTCCAGCGGCGCGTCGAAGATGCCCGCGGCCACGGTGCGCGAGTACAGGTCGCTGATCTGCGCCGGGTCGAAGCTGGATTCGGCAATCGGAAAGGCATAGCGCAACGTCTTCGGCGCGGCGTCCTGCGCCGGCGACGCGCCGACCCACAGCGCCAGCCCGGCCAGCAGCAGCGTGCGCAGCGTTCGGTTCATGGCGCGAGCCTACACTGCCCGCATGGCGGCGTACCTGATCCGAAGGCTGTGGCAGATGGTGCCCACGCTGCTCGGCGTGGTGCTGCTGGTGTTCGTGCTTTTCCGCTTCTTCGGCGGTGACCCGGCCGAGATCCTGGGCGGGCTGAATGCCACGCCGGAGCAGATCGACGCCATCCGCCGCCAGCTGGGGCTGAACGAGCCCTGGTGGATGCAGCTGGGCGTCTTCGTCCAGCAGATCGTCAGCTTCGACTGGGGCAGGAGCTGGGCCACCAACGAGCCGGTGTCGCAGCTCTTCGCCACGCGGTTGCCGGCGACGCTGACGGTGATGCTGCCGATCCTGGTGCTGGAGATCGTGCTGGCCATTCCCTTCGCGCTGTACGTCGCGCACCGCCGCGGCTCGCTCACCGACCGGGTGATCATGGTCGCGACCACGGTGGCGCTGTCGATCAGCTTCCTGGTCTACATCATCGTCGGGCAATATGTGTTCGGCTTCCAGCTCGGCTGGTTTCCGGTGCAGGGCTGGAGCGACAGCCTGTGGACCAACCTGAGCGTGTACGCGCCGCTGCCGGTGCTGCTGGCGCTGCTGGTCGGCCTGGCGCCGCAGACGCGGCTGTACCGCAGCTTCTTCCTCGACGAGATCGGCCAGGACTACGTGCGCACCGCGCGCGCCAAGGGCCTGGGCGAGACCGAGGTGATGCTGCGCCACGTGCTGCGCAACGCGATGATCCCGATCCTGACCAACATCGGCCTGATGCTGCCGGGCATCTTCGTCGGCTCCTTCCTGATCGAGGTGTTCTTCTCCATCCCGGGCCTGGGCCGCGAGGCGCTGCTGGCGGTGAACCGCAGCGACTACCCGGTGATCCAGGCGCTGACGATCTACGTCGCCGTGCTGACCATGGCCGTCAACCTGCTCACCGACCTGCTCTACAAGTGGGTCGATCCGCGGGTGGTTCTGAAGTGAGCGCGCTGGCGTCCGAATCCGTCGCCTGGGCGCCGGCCTCCGAAGGCGTGTGGCGCGCGGCAGGGCGGCGGCTGCGCGGCGACCGCGTCGGCATGTTCTGCCTGGCGGTGGTGGCGGCCTTCGCGGCGATGATCCTGCTGTCGGCGCTGGGCCTGCTGGCCAGCGACTGGCAGCGCGAGGTCGGCGTGCCGAGCGCGCCGCCGAGCGTCATCGGCCCACGCGTGGCCGAGGCCACTGCCGCGATCGACGCACCGCACGGCCCCAACGCCGACCTGTCCGCTGTCGACCCGCTGGCGCCGCGCTACAAGGAATGGGACGAACGGGCGGCGCAGTTCCGCAGCGTCGAGTTCGCCAAGCGGGACACCCTGCCCCTGGGGGCCGACCGGCTGGGCCGCGACGTGCTGGCCAAGGCCATCAAGGGCACCGAGATCTCGGTCTTCGTCGGCGTGATGGCGGCGCTGGTGGCCACGCTGATCGGCACGCTGCTCGGCGCCCTGGCCGGCTTCTTCGGCGGGCGCGTCGGCGACCTGCTGGAGTGGCTGTACAACGTCTTCACCTCGATCCCCGGCATCCTGCTGATCTTCGCCTTTGCGGCGGTGTTTGGCCGCGGCATCGGCACGGTGGCGCTGATCCTGGGCTTCACCGGCTGGACCGGCATCTATCGCCTGGTGCGCGCCGAGTTCATGAAGCATGCCGTGCGCGACTACGTGCGCGCGGCGCAGGCCATCGGCGCCAGCACGGCCAGCCGCATGTTCCGCCACATCCTGCCCAACGTCAGCCATGTCATCCTGGTGCAGCTGTCGATCCTGACCGTGGGCTTCATCAAGGCCGAGGTGATCCTGTCCTACCTGGGCCTGGGCGTGCCGGTGGACCAGGTGAGCTGGGGCACGATGCTGGCCGAGGCGCAGAGCGAGCTGCTGCTCGGCCACTGGTGGCAGCTGGCCGCGGCCACGCTGTTCATGGCCGCCTTCGTGACCGCGTTCTCGCTGCTCACCGATGCCTTGCGTGATGCGCTGGACCCGAAGCTGCGCGGCATCGAATGAGCCCGATGCTGCTGTCGATCCAGGACCTGCGCGTGGCCTTTCGCATGGGCAAGGTGAACGGCGTGGTGCAGCGGGCCGAGGCCGTGGGCCGCGGCGCCACGGGCGTCAGCTTCGACATCGCCGAGAACTGCAGCCTGGCGCTGGTCGGCGAGTCGGGTTCGGGCAAGAGTGTCACGGCCATGTCCATCGTCAACCTGCTGCCCGACAACGCCGAGCGCGCCGGGCGCATCGTCTACCGCGGGCAGGACCTGCTGCTGGCCGACGCTGCGCGGCTGCGTGCGCTGCGCGGCCGCGAGATCGCCTGCGTCTTCCAGGACCCGATGAGCTCGCTCAACCCGGTGCTGCCGGTGGGCCGCCAGCTGTGCGAGCCGCTGCGCACGCACCTGAAGATGACGCCGCGCCAGGCGCTGGAGCGCGCCGAGGCGCTGCTGGCCGAGGTGGGCCTGCCCGAACCGAGGCGCCGGCTCGACGCCTATCCGCACGAGCTGTCCGGCGGCCAGCAGCAGCGCGTGATGATCGCCATGGCGCTGGCCTGCGAGCCGAAGCTGCTGATCGCCGACGAGCCGACCACCGCGCTGGACGTGACCATCCAGCGCCAGATCCTGGAGCTGCTGGCGACGCTGAAGGCGCGGCACCGCATGAGCCTGCTGTTCATCAGCCACGACCTGGGCGTGGTCGGCGAGATTGCCGACCAGGTGGTGGTGATGCGCGACGGCCTGGTGCGCGAACAGGGACCGGTGGCGCAGATCTTCTCTGCGCCGCGTGATGCCTACACACGCGCGCTGCTGGCCTGCCGGCCGGCCCTGACCGGCCCGCCGGTGGCCCGGCTGCGGGTCATCGACGAACCCGGCGACCACCAGGGCAGCACGGCCGCGCCTGCCCGGCCGGCCAAGGACGCCGACGCGCCGGTGATCCTGGAGGTGCGCTCGCTGGCCAAGTCCTTCTGGCTGCGCCAGGGCCTGTTCGGCAAGCGCGAGTTCAAGGCCGTGCAGGATGTGAGCTTCAAGCTGCGGCGCGGCCACACGCTGGGCGTGGTCGGCGAATCGGGCTCGGGCAAGACGACGATGGGCCTGACGCTGCTGCGCCTGCACGAACCGACGCGTGGCGAGGTGCTGCTCGACGGCCGCGACCTGGGCAGCCTGAATGCGCGCGAGCTCCTGGCGATGCGCCGGCGCATCCAGATCGTCTTCCAGAACCCCTATGCCTCGCTGAACCCGCGCTTCACCATCGGCCAGACGCTGGTCGAGCCGATGGCCATCCACGGCATCGGCGCCAGCCTGGCCGAGCGTGAACAGCGCGCCCGCGCGCTGCTGCACAAGGTGGGGCTGCAGGCCAGCGCCTTCGCCCGCTACCCGCACGAGTTCTCCGGCGGGCAGCGCCAGCGCGTGGCCATCGCCCGCTGCCTGACGCTGCAGCCCGAGGTGCTGGTGCTGGACGAGGCGGTGTCGGCGCTGGACGTGTCGGTGCAGGCGCAGGTGCTGAACCTGCTGCGCGACCTGCAGGACGAACTCGGCCTGGCCTATGTGTTCATCAGCCACGACCTGGGCGTGGTGCGCTTCCTCAGCGACGAGGTGCTGGTCATGAAGGACGGCGTGGTGGTCGAGCAGGCCAGCGCCGAGCAGATCCTGGCCGCGCCGACGCAGGACTACACGCGCAAGCTGCTGGCCGCCGTGCCGCGCGGCTGGACTGCGCCGGTCACGCCTTGATACCTGCTGCGCTGACCAGGATGGGCACGTCCCGACCCGTAGCGTCAGACTTGTAACAAGCCGGACACGTGCGGGACGTTTTTCGGCAGGCCGCATGGCCCGCGCCGTGAACAAGCACACGGCCCGATGCCACTGCCGGCAGGGCGCGGCGCCTGGCATGGAAGCTGCGCTGTATAGACCGCGGCATCCCTGCCGATAAGCCAGACAACACGCTGCGAGGGCCCGGACATGACAGTTTCGTCGTTGGTTTCAGCATCTGCCGCGCGCCGCTTGCGCGCCGCCTCACCGGGCATGCATGGCGGCGCCTCGTCGCTGCTGCGCCTGGCGCGAGGCAGCGACACCCGGCTGCCCTCCGGCGCCGCGCTGTCCGGCTGGGCCGAGCGCGCCGCCGGCATGCTGGACCTGACGCCGATGATGGTCGGCCCGCTGTCGCACTCGGCGCGGGCAGCCGCGCCGTCGGCCGATCTGTCCCTGCCCAGCCCGGCGCGGGGGGTGCAGGCATGATCCTCACGCCCGCTCCGCTGCAACGCCCGGCGCTCGCCGGCACCGTGGTCCGGCCGCTGCTGCGCGGCGGCCTGCCGGCCCCGTCGCGCTGCGTGTTGCCGGCTCGGCCGGTGCTGCAAACGCCGCTGCGCGTGCCGCAGCAGTTGTGCCTGGACCTGCAGCCGAGCCCGCGCTGAACCCCAGGCCCTGAGTTCAGGCCCGGTCCTGGCGAGCCATGTGGCTCAGCCGTTGGACCAGAGCACCTTCTTCCTCATGCCGACCCAGCGCTCGTAGTTCGCGGCGAAGACATCCTCGATCTTGTTGCGCTTGACCTTCATGGTCGGCGTGAGGATGTCGTTCTCCACGCTCCAGGCCTCGGCGGTGATGACCAGGCAGTCCAGCTGCTCGTGCGGGTCGAGCTGCGCATTCACCTTCTTCAGGTGCTCGGCCAGCGAGGCCTCGAGCGCCGAGCGGCCGGCGCTGTCCCTGGCCTTGGCGGCGGCATCGGGGTTGAGCATCAGCAGCGCCAGCGGCTGGCCCAGGTTGGCACCGGTGACGCAGATGGCCTCGATCGCCGCATGGGTGCAGAGCTTGTCCTCGATCGGCGCCGGCGCCACGTACTTGCCCTTGCCGGTCTTGAACAGGTCCTTGACGCGGCCGGTGATCTTCAGGTTGCCCTCGGCGTCGATCGTGCCCTTGTCGCCGGTCTTCAGCCAGCCGTCCGCGGTGAAGGTGGCCTGGTGGCCTCGGGCTGCTTGTAGTAGCCGAGCATCAGGCACTCGCCCTTGACCTGGATCTCGCCGGTGTCCTTGTCGATGCGGCACTGGACGCCGTCGTAGACGGTGCCCACCGTGCCCGGCCGCGGCTTGCCCAGCGTGGTGGCATGCGACAGGCCGCAGTTCTCGGTCATGCCGTAGACCTCGCAGATGTCCAGTCCGAGGCTGCGGTACCACTCGAGCAGCGAAGTGGGCATCGGCGCGGCGCCGCCGGCGGCCCAGTAGACCTGGTCCAGGCCCAGGCCGGTGAGGATCTTCTTCTTGACGATGCCGCGCAGGATCGGGATCTTCAACAGCTTGGCCAGCTTTTCCGGCGGCATCTTGGCCTGCACGCCCTGCTGGAACTTGACCCACAGCCTTGGCACCGAGAAGAACACCGTCGGCCGCGCGCGCTGGATGTCGGCGACGAAGGTCTCCAGGCTGTCGGCGAAGAACACGTGCATGCCGGTGGCCAGCAGGCCGTGTTCGACCAGCATGCGCTCGGCCACGTGGGCCAGCGGCAGGTAGCTGAGCATGCGGCCGCTGGAATCGAGCTTGACACGCTTCAGCCCGGAGGTGATGGACCAGGCAAAGGTGCCGAAGCTCTGCATCACGCCCTTGGGCTGGCCGGTGGTGCCCGAGGTGTAGATCAGCGTGCACAGTTCGTCGGCCGGGCGCACCGGGCTGTCGGTCATCGGCTGCGGTGCGCGCGATGATCTCGTCCCAGTTGGCCGCGCCGGGCACCTTCGGCGCCAGCGGCAGTGTGATCATCGGCATGCCGGCCGGCACGCCGGGCTGCATCTCCGCCCAGACATCGAGCTTGCCGACGAACAGCAGTTTCGATTCGCTGTGCTCGAGGATCTGGCGCACCGTGTTCGCGGCCAGCGTCGGGTACAGCGGCACCGACACATGCCCGGCCATCCAGATGGCCCAGTCGGCCATCATCCAGTGGGCGGTGTTCTTGGCCAGCAGCGCGATGCGCGTGCCCGGCTCGTAGTTCTGGCTCTTCAGGTAGGCCGCCATGCGCCGCACTTCGTCCAGCGCCTGCTTCCAGGTGTATTCCTTGATCACGCCGCCGCCCATCGGCTGGGTGAAGACCAGCTTGTCCGGGCTGGTCTTTTCCCACTGGTACAGGCGTTGCAGGGCGAGGGTTTCTGGCAGTGCGGTAGAGGCCATGAGCGGATTCCTATCGATTCTTGGCTGTGGGTCGAACGGCGAAGCGCGAGCCTAGCCAAACTCGCAGGCCGACGTACAGCAGGACTACCCGTAAGCGGCGCGGCCGCCCGGCGGCCGGTTGCTGGGTGCCGGGTGCCAGCGAGATCAGCGGTCGCGAGACGCGGCGTCCTGCAGCTGTTCGAGCACGCGGCGCGCCGAGCGCAGCGCCAGCGTCACGTCGATTTCGGCGCGCGGCGCGATGCGGCCGACCACCTCGTCCAGCGTGTCGGGTTCGACCATGATGGCGCGGGCAATCACCGACAGCGCGGTGATCGCACGGCGCGGCTGCGGCTCGGGCAGCTCACCGCCGGCCTGGGCCTGCACATGGTGGCGCACGCTGGCCACCGCGGCAGCGCCCAGGCCCCAGCTTTCGCACAGCGCGGCGCCGAGCGCGTCGTGGCTGACGCCGAAACCGGCCACTTCCAGCGAGACCAGTTCGCTGTCGTCGCGTGCCGCGCGCAGCATCGATGGGTAGTGGTCCGGGGCATGCCTGAACAGCACCGCCTTGCCGCATTCCTCGAACAGCCCGGCCGAATGGGCGGCCCAGGCGTCCTGCCCCATCGCCGACGCCAGCCGGCCCATGATCAGCCCGCGCTGCGCGGCGCGTTTCCAGATCGGGTCCAGCTCGGCTGCCGGCGGAAAGGCCGCGCGCAATCCCATCTCGAAGGTGATGGCCGCCACCTCGCGCATGCCCAGGTAGGTGATGGCCTGCTGCACGCTCTGCACCCGGCCCTTCAGCCCGTACAACGAGGAGTTCACCGCCTTCATCACCGCGGCGGCCAGCGCCATGTCGCCTTCGATCAGCCGCGAGGCCGCCTGCAGGTTCATGTCTTCGTCGGCCATCAGCAGCGACAGCTGCACCAGCGACTCGGGCCGTGCCGGAATGTCGATTTGCAGCGTGCGCAGTTCGGGGGCGACAGGCATGGTGGGCACCTGGCTCGGACGTGACGGGGGCAATGGTAAGGCCTGCATCCGGGCACCCAGCCCGGCACGCAGCGGGCGGTCCTGGAATGGAAAAAGGGCGGTGCAGCAACGCACGCCCTCTCCTGTTCTTGTCGGCATGCCGTACGGCGCCTGGAGCGCGATCTCGCGCGGCACGCCTGCTGCGGCACTTGTCTCCTCGCACCCGAGGTCCGGCGCCGCGCCCTCATGAGGCGGCCGGCGCCGAGTGGGCGGACTGTATGCAGCCCGGTCCGCTGCCGTCATCGGTGTTTTCCCGGCGGGCAGGCGAGCGTCAGCGCAGGCGGGCGCTGCCCAGCACCGGAAACAGTTCGACCAGCCCGTCGGCCATGATCTCCACCGCCAGCGCCGCCAGGATCAAGCCCATCAGCCGGGTCATGATGTTGATGCCGGTGCGCCCGAGCAGCCGGCTGATGCGCCCCGAAGCGGCAAAGGCCAGCAACACGGCCAGGCCGACCACCACGCCGTAGCCCACCAGCGCCGCCACCTCCCACCAGTGGCGCGGTGCGCTGGGCGTAGATCACCATCGTCGAGATGGTCGCCGGGCCGGTGAGCAATGGGATGGTCAGCGGCACCACGGCGATGCTGGCACCGGCATCCAGCTTGGCATTGCCCTCGCTGACGTCGCCGGGCTTGGACTCCGCCGGCTGGGCATTCAGCATCTGCAGCGAACTGAGCAGCAACAGCATGCCGCCGCCGACCTGGAACGACGCGATCGAAATGCCGAAGAAGCCGATGATCCTCTGACCTGCCAATGCACTGACGGCGATCACGACGAAGGCGCTGAAGGCGCTGACCCGCATGGTGCGCCGGCGCTGCGCCGGATTCAGGCTCTGCGTGAAGTGGATGAAGAAGGGCACCACGCCGATCGGGTTGACGATCGCCAGGAGCGCGATCAGCGGTTTCATCAGGTCCATGCCCGATGCTACGTCGGCGCGCAGCGCCGCCACGCACAAGGTGCTACGGGTTAGCCTGTAGACGACAAAACAACACTATCGGCTCCACGGCTTTGCGCCCTCTTGCGGGATGCTCGGATAATCGTATACGCGTATGTCGGATGCAGCGCCTTCGCCTGAATGGTTCTCGCTGGGTTGAAGCTCCACATGGTTCTTTGTTCTTGATAGAGGGCTCCCCCGTGGGAAACAAACTTTACGTCGGCAATCTTGCCTATTCCGTGCGCGACGAATCGCTGCACCAGGCGTTCTCGCAGTTCGGCACCGTCACGTCCGCCAAGGTCATGATGGACCGCGACACCGGCCGCTCCAAGGGCTTCGGCTTCGTTGAGATGGGTTCGGATGCCGAAGCACAGTCCGCCATCAACGGCATGAACGGCCAGGCCCTCGAAGGCCGCGCCATCGTCGTCAACGAGGCCCGTCCGCGCGAAGAGCGTCCGGGCGGCTTCGGTGGTGGCGGCAGCCGTGGCGGTTATGGCGGCGGCGGCGGCGGGGGCGGCGGTGGCGGTGGCCGCAGCCCCTACGGCGGTGGCGGCGGCGGCGGTGGCCGCAGCCCCTATGGCAGCGGCGGCGGCGGTGGTGGCCGCGGCGGCTATGGGGGTGGCAGCAGTGGCGGCGGCGGGGGCCGCGGCGGCTACTGAAGCTTCTGCATTCACGGCCGCGCCGATGGCGCGGTTAGTCCAGGGCGCCGATGCTTCGCATCCGCGCCCTTTGTCATTCCAGCGTCCCGTTCAGCGGGCCTGGCGTTGCTTGCGCTGGCGCTTGGACAGCGCCTTGTCGTAGACCGCATTCGGCAGCAGCCGCAGCAGCTTGGCCAGCACGCCCATCTGCCACGGAATGACGCGGTAGCTGTCGCCGGCCACGATCGCGGCGAAGGCGCGCTCGGCAAAGGCGTCCGCCGGCATCAGGAAGGGCATCGAGTAGCGGTTGCCGCGGGTCAGCGGCGTGTCGATATAGCCGGGCAGCAAGGTCACCACCTTGACGCCCGAGGGCGCACATTCGCCGCGCAGGCTTTCGCAGTAGCTGATGGCGGCCGCCTTGCTGGCGCAATAGGCGCCGTGCCCCGGCAGGCCGCGGATGCCGGCGACGCTGGCGATGCCCACCAGCCGGCCGCTGCCACGCTGGCGCATGGCCTCCACGAAGGGATGGAAGGTGGCCGCCATGCCGATGTTGTTGGTCTCGAAGGTGGCGCGCAGCACCTCCAGGTCGTCGAAGTCGGCGGTGTCGATGCCCACGCTGATGCCGGCGTTGGCGACCACTGCATCGGGCAGGCCCTGCGTGGCCAGGCAGGCCCGGCCGGCATCGACGATGCTGCGCACGTCGCGCACGTCGGCGGCATAGACGCGGGCGCGGTCCGCGTCCAGGCCCTGCGCATCGACCCAGGCCTGCAGCTCGGCTTCGCGCCGGGCCACCAGCGCCAGTCGCCAGCCTTCGCGAGCGAAGCGTTGCGCCAGCGCCTGGCCGATGCCGCTGGACGCGCCGGTGATGAAGGCCAATGGCGGGGTCACTGGGTGCTCCCGTCGGCAGGGCGCGCCGGCGCTGCCTTGCCCTTGCCGCTGGAGGGCAGCAGGATCGCGCGCATCTTGCCCTGCAGCTGCAGCTGTCCCGTCAGGTGGTCGTACTCCATGCCCGCCGCGCGGAACTCGCTGCCTTCGCTGGTCACCACCACGGGCAGGTGCGAGCGCACGCGCTCGGTGTTGAGGAAGGCATGCAGGAACTCGCCGCGGAACTGGATCGGCTCGCCGCGCGGGCCGGCACTGTCGACACGGGCATCGCCGATCAGCTGCACCTCGCTGCCATCGCCGTTGGCGATGGCGCGGCGCGCCTGCGCCAGGGTGATGCGGCCGTCGGCCGCCACCGCGCGCACCCGCGCATTGTCGACCTCGATGATCTCGGTGTCGGCAAAGTGGCGCAGCCGGTCGCCCTGCATGCGCACCTTGAGCCGGCCGTTCTTGTCGAAGCGCTCGATCACGAAGTGGTCCATCGTGTAGTCGGGCTCCTTGCGCGGCAGCGGGCTTTCGCCCGGCCCATCGGCCGACGGCGTGTTCTTCACCAGCCACCAGGTGCCCAGCGCCAGCAACAGCATCAGCAACAGCGGCAGGTAGGTGCTCAGCATTTCGCGCGCTCGCTGGTGCCAGGGCAGCGCTGAGCGCGGCGGCAACGCGCGCGGCGGCATCGGGCCGAGCGACAACGCGCTGTCGAGGTCGGGCAGATGCAGCGGCAGGGCCACGGTTCAGCGCGCGTCCAGCGTGCCCGTGTCGCCGCGCAGCAGCGCGGCATAGCGGCCGCTGGCCATCAGCAGCAGGTCGCAGAACTCGCGCGCCGCACCATGACCCCCCGGCAACGCGGTGACATGGTCGGCCACGGCCCGTACCTCGGCGTGGGCATTGGCGCTGGCGCAGGCAAAGCCGGCGCGCTGCAGCAGCGGCAGGTCGGGCCAGTCGTCGCCGATGGCCGCGGTGTCAGCCCAGTCCATCCCCAGCGCGACCAGTTGCGCCTGTGCCGCCGCCAGCTTGTCCGTCGCGCCATAGACCGCATGGGTCAGCCCCAGGTCGGCGACGCGGCGGCGCACGGCCGGCGAGTCGCGCCCGGTGATGACCACCGGCGTGATGCCGCCACGGGCCAGCAGCTTCAAGCCATGGCCGTCGAGCGTGCTGAAGGCCTTGACCGTCTCGCCGTGCTCGCCGATGTACAGCCGGCCGTCGGTGAGCACGCCATCGACGTCGAAGATCGCGCACGTCATGCCCAGGCCACGGCCCTGCGCCTTGAGCAGCAGTTCGGCGGGAAAGCTCAGCGCGGGCGCGGTCGGCGGACGCGGCATCAGATCACCTTGGCGCGCATCAGGTCGTTGGTGTTCAGCGCGCCGACCAGCCGGCCATCGGCATCGACGGCCAGCACGCTGGTGACGCGATGTCGCTCCATCACCTCGGCCGCGTCCACCGCCAGCGCGTCGGCGCTGACGCAGCGCGGCTGGCGGTGCATCACGTCCTCGGCATGCAGCGCGCGCAGGTCGGCGCCGCGCTCGATCAGGCGGCGCAGGTCGCCGTCGGTGAAGATGCCCAGGGCGCGTCCCTCGCCATCGACGATGGCGCTGAAGCCCAGGCCCTTGCCGGTCATCTCGCCCAGCATCTCGATGAAGCTGGCACTTGGACCGACACGCGGCAACGCGCTGCCCGAGCGCATCAGGTCGCGCACATGCATCAGCAGCTTGCGGCCCAGGCTGCCGCCGGGGTGCGAGCGGGCAAAGTCCTCTTCGCGGAAACCGCGCGCGTCGAGCAGCGCCACCGCCAGCGCGTCGCCCAGCGCCATCTGCGCGGTGGTGCTGGCGGTCGGCGCCAGGTTCATCGGGCAGGCCTCCTGGTCGACCGCGCTGGAGATCACGTGGTCGGCATGGCGAGCCAGCGTCGATTCGGCCTGGCCGGTCATGGCCACCAGCGTGACGCCGATGCGTCGGAACGCCGGCAGGATGGCGGCCAGCTCGTCGCTCTCGCCGCTGTTGGAGATGGCCAGCACCACGTCGCCCGCCATGACCATGCCGAGGTCGCCGTGGCTGGCCTCGGCCGGGTGCACGAAGAAGGCCGGCGTGCCGGTGGAGGCCAGCGTCGCGGCGATCTTGCGCCCGACATGACCGCTCTTGCCCATGCCCATGACGATGACCCGGCCGCGGCATTCGAGCATGGCCAACACGCTGCGCGTGAAGCCTTCGCCCTGGCGGGCGGCCAGTGCCAGCAGCGCCTGCGCCTCGATCTCGAAGGTCTCGGCCGCCAGGCGCAGGGCGCGTTGCGGGTCGAAGCTGCGCTCGGGGTTCACGTCGTTCGGGCTCCGATAGGATCGCAGCATTCTAGGAGCGCAGCCGCGTACCGCGGCCGCGCTCGGTCAACCCGCCGCCGCATGGCCACCACCCTCGAACTCGCCCTGCTCTACCTGGTCGCCGCCGTGCTCGGCGTGGTGGCTTGCCGCTACCTGAAGCTGCCGCCGATGCTGGGCTACCTGGTGGTGGGCCTGCTCATCGGCCCGAACGCGCTGGCGTTGGCCAAGGACACCGCCGGCATCAAGTACCTGGCCGAGTTCGGCGTGGTCTTCCTGATGTTCGTCATCGGGCTGGAGTTCAACCTGCCCAAGCTGCGCAGCATGCGCTCGCTGGTCTTTGGCCTGGGGCTGTCGCAGGTGGCGGTGACGATGATCGGCACCACGGCCGGCCACGGCCTGCTGGTGTGGATCTTCTCCTTCACCGACACGCCCTGGCAGATGGGTTGGCAGGGTTCGCTGGTGCTGGGCGGTGCGATGGCCATGTCGAGCACGGCCATCGTCGTGAAGATGATGGCCGAGCGGCTGGAGTTCGAGACCGAGCACGGCCGCCGTGTCATCGGCGTGCTGCTGTTCCAGGACCTGGCCGTGGTGCCGCTGCTGGTGCTGATACCGGCACTCGATTCCAGCGGCAGCGACATGGCCTGGGCCATTGGCCTGGCCGTGCTGAAGGCGGCGGCGCTGCTGACCATCCTGCTGGTCGGCGGCAAGCACGTGATGCGCTGGTGGCTGACGCTGGTGGCGCGGCGCAAGAGCGATGAACTGTTCATCCTGAACCTGCTGCTGGTCACGCTCGGCCTGGCCTGGCTGACCGAGCATGCCGGTCTGTCGCTGGCACTCGGAGCCTTCGTCGCCGGCATGCTGGTGGCCGAGACCGAATACAAGCACCAGGTCGAGACCGACATCCGACCCTTCCACGACGTGCTGCTCGGCCTGTTCTTCATCACCGTGGGCATGAAGCTGGACTGGCGGCCGGTGCTCGACCAGTGGATCCTGGTGCTGCTGATGACGACGATCCCGGTGCTGGCCAAGGTCGGTGCTGGTGGCGGCGTTGACCCGAGGGTTCGGCGCCAGCGCCGGCGTGGCACTGCGCACCGGTCTGTATCTGGCACAAGCAGGCGAGTTCGGTTTCGTGCTGCTGGCGCTGGGCGCGCTGCACCACCTGGTGGCGCCGCAGTGGGTCAGCCCGGTACTGGCCAGCATGGTGCTGTCGATGCTGATCGCGCCTTTCCTGATCATCTACAGCAACCGCATCGTCATGCGCCTGTCCTCCAGCGACTGGCTGCTGCAGTCGGTGCAGGTGACGAGCATCGCCAAGAAGTCGATCACCACCCAGGGCCACGTGATCATCTGCGGCTACGGGCGCAGCGGCCAGAACCTGGCGCGGCTGCTGGAGCAGGAGCGCATCCCCTACATGGCGCTGGACCTGGACCCCGACCGCGTGCGCCAGGCCGCAGCCGCCGGGCAGAGCGTGGTCTTCGGCGACGCCGCGCGGCTGCAGAGCCTGATGGCCGCCGGCCTGGCACGCGCCGCCGCTGTGGTGGTCAGCTACCCGGACACGGCCTCGGCGCTGAAGATCCTGCGCCTGGTGCGCGAGCACGCGCCGAAGGTGCCGGTGGTGGTGCGGACGATCGACGACACCGACCTGGAAAAGCTGCGCGAAGCCGGCGCGGCCGAGGTCGTGCCCGAGGCCATCGAAGGCTCGCTGATGCTCGCCAGCCATGCGCTGGTGCTGGTGGGCGTGCCGATGCGCCGCGTCATCCAGATGGCGCGCGACGCGCGCGACGCGCGCTATGGCCTGCTGCGCGGCTACTTCCACGGTGCCGACGACGACATCGACGGACGCACTGCAGCAGGAACGGCTGCTCAGCGTGACGCTGCCCGCGGCGCGGCCTGCGTC
The DNA here is from genome assembly GCA_963818005.1 of uncultured Pseudomonadota bacterium. Taxonomy (GTDB): domain Bacteria; phylum Pseudomonadota; class Gammaproteobacteria; order Burkholderiales; family Burkholderiaceae_C; genus Rubrivivax. Next base: position 12,311 of record CAWFQP010000017.1, on the reverse strand, counting down.
GGCCGCCAAGCTCGGCCACCTGGCGCTGCATGCGGTGGGCGTGCGCGTGGTCTCGGTGCGACTGGCTGCCGGCAAGGTGCGCGCCGGCCGACGACGATCTGCCGCTGGCCGCCGGCGACACCCTGGTGCTTTCCGGCCTGCCCGAACCGCTGGCCCTGGCCGAAGCCAAGCTGCTGGGCGGCGAATGACGGCTCCAAAATGCGCCGGCCCAAGCCGCAGGAGTTGCGATGACCCCGTCCGACTACATCCGCAGCCACATCCGCACCGTGCCCGACTGGCCCGCGCCAGGGGTGCAGTTCCGCGACATTACGCCGCTGCTTTCGAACCCGCGCGTCTTCCGCGTGCTGATCGACCAGTTCGTTCACCGCTACTTCGACACCCGACCGAGCGCCATCGCGGGCCTGGACGCGCGCGGCTTCATCATCGGCTCGGTGCTGGCCTACGAGCTGAACGTCGGCTTCGTGCCGATCCGCAAGAAGGGCAAGCTGCCCTTCACCACGGTGCAGGAGAGCTACGAGCTGGAGTACGGCTCGCGCCACAGTGGAGATGCACACCGACGCCGTGCACGCCGGCGACCGCGTCGTGCTGATAGACGACCTGATCGCCACCGGCGGCACGATGATGGCCGGGCATGCGGCTGCTGCGAGCGACTGGGCGCCCAGGTGATCGAAGGCGCCGCCATCGTCGACCTGCCGGAGTTGGATGGTTCTCAGCGACTGCGCGCCGCGGGCCTGCCGCTGTTCACGTTGGTGGACTTTTCGGCCACTGAGGCTGCGCGTGCGACACCGACAGCCTCGGCTGGTGAAGCTCGTTCACGCCCTGCTTCAGACATGCTGCGGGCAGCACAAAATCGACGAACGCCTGCCGCTTGTCTGTAACCTCGGCGGCCGCCGCAGCACGGACCAACGCCGCCCGCCTGGCGCGAGTCACCGGCTCAGCACCGATCGTCGGTGCTTTGCTTGGTGGCGCTCAGTTCTTGATGGCGATTGCGTGTCGGCCATGGCCGGACCCCGCCGCTGCTTCGAGCCGATCGAGATGCGACGCAAAGGCGGGCCCCCCCGTGCGTCTAAGGACGTCGTCAATGGTGATCGCAGGTCGGTGGCTTGTGCCGAGCGCGGCGTGCACCAATTGAAGGTCACGAAGGCAGCTGCGAAGGATAATGGCACTCGACTTGCGAATTCGGCGCACGACGTCTCCTGTTGACATCGACGGTGACTCGCTGGCTGTCGGCATCGCGATCCTCGCGATCTCGTCCGGTGTCTCCATGTCGCCATGGTCGCGCAAAAGGGCACTGAACGATTCCACCGCGACATTGAGAGCGCTGCTTTGTTGCTGACCATCCGGTGCTCCCACGTAGCTCAACGTGAGGGGCCCAAAAAGCCTTGCCTCGACACTGCGGACGACGTCAACCGAGCATGGAGCAGCATCACTGCGAAGCTGACGGAGTGACTGCAACGCAACTGCCTTGCAGAGCAGAACAAGGAGGTCGACTCTTGAAGCGGCCGCCGTGTATTCGTACAGCCGCCGCCAGTCCCCAATCCGTTCGAGTACCCGGTCAACCGCAGGGGACTCCAACGCTCCACGGTAGGACCCGTTCATGATCACGTCGAAGTAGCCGGCGATCAGTTTCGGCGCTGCCGGGCAGGCACATTCACGGTTCGAAATGAGGGTGCGTGACTGCGACGACAGACCGTAGAGTGCCTCGCCGCTCTCCGGATTCGGGTTCAGAGACGAGCGATCGCCGCGGGCGATGAGCTGACGGATCAGGATGAACGGCGCGGAGCCGAGCATGTAAAACGCGGCCTCAAGCGGCTCGATGGCCCCATCTGGGATCGGGTGATCTTTGCGGCGCACCAAGAAGGCCGGAATGCTCGCGGAGAGCTTCGAGAAGGCGTACGCCTGAACGAGACTGAACCGGGTGTCCTCGAGATTGCGTTCCGCGATGTATCGATTGCGCAGTACGGTGGTGAGGCGGTATGCGTCGGCCGCGTACGGAAGCACGAGTTCGAGATTGGTCACGTTCATCGGCAGCCCGAGCCGTGTATCCCCAAAAGGGCAGATCTCGTAGCGGTTGTGCGTGATCTCGCGAAACGGATGGGGGCCGCTGTTGTCTTCGCCGAGCATGCGTCCACCCTGGTAGTGCAACGACGAGACTCCATTCCATGCATCGGCCTCAAACTCCATGTTCGCGCTTCGATGGGGCGGCGGATGGGCGACCGAGTAGCACTTCAGCGCATAGTGGAGCAGCGTCCTATTCGATCGGATGTGCCTCGTCAATACCTGTCGCAGCTTCAATTCTTCCTCCATCTGCCAAGGCTCGGGTGTCGTTCTTTGGACCCAACCCCAACTCATCCTTGGAGCAGCCCCCAAGTGTGCTCTGATCCACCTGATCGAGTGCCCCTAGAGAACGGCGCCTAACGAGGCTTTGAGGCTGCTATCCTGGCCGGCTACGTTGTCGCCATCCGTGCACACATAGTCGAGGTTCACGCCATTTCTCGTGTCTTCCATGTAGAAGGTGAGCGATCGCGCGGGGCCATCAGGATTGCCCGGGTTGTTCGGGTCCTCGCATGGGCCGGGCCCGACGCGAGGACAGTTGACGAAGTCCTTCCATTCCGGCCCAGTGGGTCTACGAACTGGCTCGCGTGCGACTATCTACAGGTGAGGTCTTGTCCTCGACGAAAAGACCCGACGTCCCTGAAACAGGGTGCGTGCCAGGTTCGAGACCACTATAGTGGGCGTGTCTAGTTGACCATGCTGGTCTGACTCACGCCGACGGGCCGCCATGATTACCAGGGCCGATTCATGGCGGTGCATCCAACCGCAATTGGGACGAGGAATGATGCGCTCTGCGAGGTTTTTCTCCATCGCACTCTGCGCCATGCTACTCATTGCGGGATGCGGCGGTGGTGATGGTCCAGCGAGTCCGACGTTCGCCAACGCGACGCCGTCGCAAGTGCAGGCACGGCGCAAAGCGTACTCACCAATACGGTGGTGACGCTCAACGGCAGCGCCAGCACGGACGCCAACAGCGATCCGCTGACCTACGCCTGGACCCTGACCTCCAGGCCGGCAGGCAGCACCGCGACATTGACTGGAGCAACCTCAGCTGCATCGACCTTCACCGCCGACGCTGCGGGAACCTATGTCGCCTCACTGGTGGTCGACGACGGACAGGTGAGCAGTGCGGCATCGACGGTCACGGTGACTGCGACGGTTGCCAATGCTGCCCCGGTAGCCAACGCAGGCGCGGCGCAGAACGTACTCACCAATACGGTGGTCACGCTCAACGGCAGCGCCAGCACGGACGCCAACAGCGACCCGCTGACCTACGCCTGGACCCTGACCTCCAGGCCGGCAGGCAGCACCGCGACATTGACTGGAGCAACCTCAGCTGCACCGACCTTTACCGCCGACGCTGCGGGAACCTATGTCGCCTCGCTGGTGGTCGACGACGGACAGGTGAGCAGTGCGGCATCGACGGTCATGGTGACTGCGACGCTTGCCAATCCCAACCCACTTACGCCGACGTTCTCGTCGCCGGACGATCGTGGGACCTTGGATCTAGCCAACAGTTCGTACGCTGGCGGGGTGTTCACGTTTCAGTCTCGGTGGGACAGAACAGCAAACTCGGCCGGTGCGCGCTTCATGTTCGCCCAGGTGGACGGCGTGCTAGGGCAGGCGCCGGCGTTCCGCCTCGCGCGCACGAACCTTGGTTTGTCCATCGGCGCCAGCAGCAAGTTCGCGTTCTCCTATGACGGCATCACATGGGAGCGGTTCACAAATCGCAGCAGCGACGCCACTTACTACATCTGGAGCCACAACGCAGCATTCACGGCGAACCGCGTGTACGTGTCGGTGTGGCCGGCATGGACGACCGGGCGCACGCTGCCGTGGATTCAGAGCCTGGTCGGCTCGGGCTACGTCGGCAATACCACCTCATCGTCCGGGTTCGTGTTCGAGACCCGCACCGAGACCGTGGACGAACTGGGCGATGTGGTCTCCGCGACGCCGATGTACGCCTTCAAGATCAGCACGCCGGGGCTTGCGCCTGACGGCAATCCGAAGCGCAAGGTCGTCCTCATCTCGGGCGTACATGGCAGCGAGGACGCTGGCAACTATGCCCTGAAGGGCGCAGTGGAGTTCCTGCTCGCGAACGATCCGCAAGCGGCTGTCGCTCGGGCTTGGTTCGACTTCTATGTCTATCCCCTTGTCTCCAGCGCAGGCAGGAATGGCGGCGGGACGCGGGTGATTTCCAGGCGGGGTACATGACCGGGGACACCAACCGGAATTGGACAAACTCTACGTTCGAGACGCTGGTCAAACACAAGGCCGCCATCCTCGCCGATACCGGTGGCTCGGTGTCCGTGTTCATCGACTTCCACGCCGACGTGACCGAGAACACCGGCTACAACCTCTATGAGGCTGGCAATGACAACGTTGCCTGGGCAGCAGCACTTCGCGCATATGAACCGACATTCACTATCGACCCCAGCAGCTTTGCAGGAACCAGCATCTCTTGGGCCCAAGGCGCGCTTTCGCCCGATCTGTCGCTCATCGCCGAGTTCGGCTACATCACCGTGGACACCCCGCAGCTTCAGCAGGAAACCGCCGGCGCCAACCACATTCGTGCCCTGGCCCTGCTGGCGGATCAGAGATTCTTTGGTCCTAGATGACGGACTACTTCCCGATGCAGAATCGACTGAAAATTTCGCCGAGCAAGTCGTCCGCCGTGAACTGGCCGGTGATTTCGCCCAGCGCATCGTGTGCCAAGCGCAGTTCCTCAGCCAACAATTCCAGGGGTGCGGCGCGCTCGTCACCGAGCGCCAGCGCGCGCCGCAGGTGCTCGTGCGTGCGCTGCAGCGCCTGTACATGTCTGGCGCGAGCGATGAACAGGCCTTCGGGCGCCGCATGCCAGCCCGCGCGCTGCAGCAGCGCCTGTCGCAGCGCCTGCAAGCCCGCGCCGGTATGCGCCGACAGGCCGATCCCGTCCGCTGGCGCCTGGGCCACCAGGTCCTGCTTGGTATGCACGTGCAGCACCACGGCGTCGGCCGGCAACCTGCTCGGCGATCTGCGCTTCCGCCGCCTCGTAGTCGGCCTGTCCGCGGCGCGTCAGGTCGTGCAGGAAAAGCACGCTGTCGGCATCGGCGATCGAATCCCAGCTGCGCGCGATGCCGATGCGCTCGACCTCGTCGTTCGGTCTGGCTGCGCAGCCCGGCCGTGTCGATCACGTGCAGCGGCACGCCTTCGATCTGGATGGTCTGGCTGACCCGGTCGCGGGTGGTGCCCGGGATCGGCGTGACGATGGCCAGCTCGGCGCCGGCCAGCGCGTTGAGCAGCGAGCTCTTGCCGACGTTGGGCTGGCCGGCCAGCACCACGCGGATGCCCTCGCGCAGCAACGCGCCTTGCTGTGCGCCGTCGAGCAGCGCATCCAGCGCACTGGCAATGGCCTGCAGCCGGGCACGGGCACCGGCCTGCTGCAGAAAGTCGATGTCCTCCTCGGGAAAGTCCAGCGTCGCCTCGACCAGCATGCGCAGCTGCACGATGCGCTCGCGCAGGGCCTGCACCTGCTGCGAGAACGCGCCGCTGAGCGAGCGGCCGGCCGAGCGCGCCGCCGCTTCGGTGCTGGCGTCGATCAGGTCGGCCACCGCCTCGGCCTGGGCCAGGTCGAGCTTGCCGTTGAGGAACGCGCGCTGGGTGAACTCGCCGGGCTCGGCGAGGCGCAGGCCCATCGCCGCGCCGGCTTGCACGCAGCGCGCCAGCAGCATCTGCAGCAGCACCGGCCCGCCATGGGCTTGCAGCTCGAGCACGTCCTCGCCGGTGTAGGAATGCGGCGCCGGAAAGTAAAGCGCCAGGCCGCGGTCGATGGCGCTGCCGTCTGCCGCCAGCAAAGGCAGCAGCGTGGCCTGGCGCGGCACCAGCATGCGCCCGCACAGGGCCTGCACCAGCGGCTGCAGAGCTCGCCCGGACGCCCGCACGATGCCGACCGCCCCGCGTCCCGGCGCGGTGGCGATGGCGACGATGGGCAAGGCGCGGCGCGACAGCACGCCCGCATCGTAGCCTCGGGGGAGTCCAGGGCCCGGTGTCGACAGTGCAGCGGGCCCTGAAGATGGCGCGGGGGGGAGCGCCGTGCCGCCCGCTTGGGCGGACCCGGTTGCACGCTCCGCGAGCCGGCGACCGAGGCTTGCCTGCCGGGCGTGGTATGGCCCGACGGGGTCCTGCAGCCGACCGGGTCAACCCCGCATGATCGGCGGGCCGGCGCCGCGCGGCACCGGACCCAAGGGGCTCATCGGCGTGATGCGGCGGTGCATGAACCCGCAGCGGCCACGCGATGTGCCTTTGCACACATGCTGGGCAACAGGCGCTGGCCTTGTCATCCCGTGAACGCGGGGGCCGCGGCACTACTTCTTGCCCAGCACGCCCAGCTTCTTGTTGATGAACCACTGCTGGGCGATCGACAGGATGTTGTTCGTCAACCAGTACAGCACCAGGCCGGCCGGGAAGAAGAAGAACATCACCGAGAACACCAGCGGCATGATCCACATCATCTTGGCCTGCACCGGATCGGGCGGCGTCGGGTTGAGCCAGGTCTGGAACATCGTCGACGCCGTCATCAGCAGCGGCAGGATGAAGTACGGGTCGGGCTGCGACAGGTCGTGGATCCACAGGATCCACGGCGCGTTGCGCATCTCCACGCTGGACAGCAGCACCCAGTACAGCGCGATGAAGAACGGCATCTGCGCGACGATCGGCAGGCAGCCGCCGAGCGGGTTGACCTTTTCCTCGCGGTAGATGCGCATCATCTCCTGCTGCATCTGCTGCGGCTTGTCCTTGTAGCGCTCGCGCAGCTCGGTCACCTTCGGCGCCACGGCCTTCATCTTGGCCATCGAGCGGTAGGCGCTGGCGTTGAGCCAGTAGAAGGCCATCTTCAGCAGCACCACCAGCGCCACGATCGACCAGCCCCAGTTGCCCAGCACCGAATGCAGCTGGTCCAGCAGCCAGAACAGCGGCTTGGCCAGGATCGTGAACCAGCCGTAGTCCTTCACCAGGTCGAGGCCCGGCGCCAGCGCGGCGAGCTTGTTCTCTTCCTGCGGGCCGGCGAACAGCGTCGACTGCAGCACCTTGCTGCTGCCGGCGGCCACTTCGCCCATTGGCACGACCATCGACACCGAGTACAGGTTGTCCGACACCCGCTGCGTGCGGAACTCGCGCGGCTCGTTGCCGGCCAGCAGCCAGGCCGAAGCGAAGTAGTGCTGCACCATGGCCACCCAGCCGCTGTTGGCACTCTTCGGGTGGTCGGCCTTGCCCTTCTCGATGTCCTTGAACTCGATCTTCTGGAACTTGCCGGCGTCGGTGTACATCGCCGGGCCGGTGAAGGTGAAGTAGAACGAGGACTCGCCTTCCGGCGGGTTGCCGTCGCGCGCCAGCTGCAGGTACAGCTGCGGCGTCACCGGCTTGCCGCTGTCGTTGATGAATTCGTGCTTCACGCCGATGGTGTAGTCGCCGCGCTTGAGCGTGTAGGTCTTGACCAGCCGCAGGCCGTCCACCGCCGGCGACTCGAAGCGGATCTGCAGCTCGTTGCTGCCGTCCTTGAGCGTGCGCTCGTTCACCACCGGCGTCATCTGCGTCAGGTGGTTGGGCAGCGTCACGCCGGTCTGTGCGGTGATCAGACCCGTCTGCGCCAGGTACACGCGCTTGGCGTTCTGCTCGAACAGCACCACGTTCGGCAATTCGGCGCGCACCGTCTTCGACGAGAACAGCTCGACGAAGGGTTCGTACCACTTGCGGTGCAGCGAATCCTTGAAGTCCAGCAGTTCCAGGCGCACCAGCGTGCCGCCCTGGCTGTCGAAGGTGGCCTTGACCACGTCGGTGGTCAGCGTGATCTTCTCGCTGCCTGGTGCCGCCGCGGTGGGCGCCGGCAGCGGTGGCAGCGGCCGCCGAGGCAGCGGGCGCCGCGCCGGGCACGACCGCGGCGCTGGGCGTCGGCACGCCCGCCGCCGGCGAAGGCCGCGGCGGCGGGTGGGTTGGCCGTATCGGTGGCCACCGGTCGCGGGCTGCCGCCGAACATCGACGGCTGGCCGGTGTGCACTGTCCACTTGTCCCACAGCAGCACCAACGACATGGTGAAGACCACCCACAGCAGGGTGCGGCGCATATCCGTCATGTGAGATTCTTCTTGTCGAGGGTGGGTTCGCGCTCGCCGAGGCCGAGCCGCGTGAACAGTCGGGGGCCTGGGCCGGCACCGGGTCGCAGCCGCCGTCGCACCAGGGGTGGCAGCGCAGCACGCGGCCGGCGCTCAGCGCGCTGCCGGCCACCGCGCCGTGCCGTTCCAGCGCCTGCAGCGCATAGGCCGAGCAGGTGGGTTCGAACCGGCAGGCATTGCCCAGCCAGGGCTTGAGCAGCAGCCGGTAGCCCTGGACCAGCAGCACCAGCAGGCGCTGAGGCAGGCGCATCATGAGCAGGCGCGCTCGAACAGCCGATCGCAGCTCGCGCCTGCACGGCCCTGCGCAGCGCGGCCGAATCGGCGGACGCGAAGGCCGCCTTGGGAAAAGGCTGGCGCAGGCGCACCAGCCAGAGCCCCGGCCGCAGCCGCGCCACATGCCGCTCCATGGCGGCGCGCACCTGGCGGCGCAGCATGTTGCGTGTCACCGAGCGTGCTGCATGACGCTTTGGCACCACGTTGCCCAACCAATGGCCGGCAGGCAAGTTATCCACAGGATCGTGTCAGATTGGTGCAGCACCTGTGGACAAGATGTCGGCCCCGGGGCCGGGCGGGAACGCCGGGTCGCGCGTGCAGGTAGTGCACGGCGAAGTGAGCACTCCGCGAACAAGGCGGCACGGCGAGCACGCGTTCGAAGTCGGACTTGCGCAGCAGGCGGCCGATCATGCGCCGGCGCCAAGGCAGCCGTGTTACAGGCCGAGGCGCTTGCGGCCCTTGGCCCGGCGCGCGCTGATCACCGCGCGGCCGGCGCGCGTCTTCATGCGCACCAGGAAGCCGTGCGTGCGGGCGCGGCGGACTTTGGACGGTTGGTAAGTGCGTTTCATGTTGGTTCCTGTTGAACCCTGCACCGTGGCGGGTTGCCACAGTGGTCAGGCTGGGGTCTTCGGGTGGTTCTTCCTGCCGGCAGTGCGCTTCGCTGCTTGGGCGCCCCGGTACCGGCGCAGTCGCTGCGGGCATCCCGCCCGTTGGGCCGCGATACAAGCCCTGATCGACTGCGCTGCGTCTCGGGAAACCCACGATTACAGCAAAAAAGCCCTTTCCGGTCAAACACTTGCACCGCAGCAGCGTGCTCTGGCGCGGCTATTGACGCCGCGTCGTGAAACTGTGGATAACCACGCCTTCGCGGTGCCCAGGCACCTACAATCCGAGCCTGAAGAGACAAGTTTTCCACAATGAGCCCAGACTTGTGGCAGCGTGGCTGCGAGCGCCTCGCCGAGCAGCTGCCCGAACACCAATTCAACACCTGGATCCGCCCGCTGCCGCCGGCCGTGCTGCAGCAGGACGCCGGCGAGCCGGCGGTGGTCGCGTGCGGGTGCCCAACCGCTTCAAGCTCGACTGGATCCGCACGCAGTACGCCGGGCGGATCGAGTCGGTGCTCAGCGAGCTGGCCGCCGAGCCGGTGCGGCTGGAGCTGAGCCTTGGCCGCCCGCGACGCCCCGGCGCGCGCACCCGGCGGTGGCGCTGGAGCGCCGGCATGCCAACGGCTCCGGCCATGCGGTGGCGGCACTGAACCTGCCGCGTGGCCCCGGTCAACGGCGGCGCTGCACGCCGGTCGAATTGCGCGAACGCGCCCGCGCCACGCGGCGCCGGCCGCGTCACGCCACAAGCTCAACACCGCGCTGACCTTCGACACGCTGGTGGCCGGCCGCGCCAACCAGATGGCGCGCACCGCGGCGCTGCACGTGGCCGGCGCGCCGGGCGCAATGTACAACCCGCTGTTCATCTACGGCGGCGTCGGCCTGGGCAAGACGCACCTGGTGCACGCGGTGGGCAACGCGCTGCTGAAGGACAACCCCGACGCGCGCGTGCTGTACCTGCACGCCGAGCAGTTCATCAGCGACGTGGTCAAGAACTACCAGCGCAAGACCTTCGACGAGCTCAAGGCCAAGTACCACAGCCTCGACCTGCTGCTGATCGACGACGTGCAGTTCTTCGCCGGCAAGGACCGCACCCAGGAGGAGTTCTTCAACGCCTTCGAGGCGCTGCTGGCCAAGCGCGCGCACATCATCATGACCAGCGACACCTACCCCAAGGGGCTGGTCGACATCGACGAGCGGCTGACCAGCCGCTTCGACGCCGGCCTGACGGTGGCCATCGAGCCGCCCGAGCTGGAGATGCGCGTGGCCATCCTGATCCGCAAGGCCGAGGCCGAAGGCGCCGCGATGCCCGAGGACGTGGCCTTCTTCGTCGCCAAGAACGTGCGCGCCAACGTGCGCGAACTCGAAGGCGCGCTGCGCAAGGTGCTGGCCTACAGCCGCTTCAGCCACAAGGACATCAACATCGGCCTGGCGCGCGAGGCGCTGAAGGACCTGCTGTCGATCCAGAACCGGCAGATCGGCGTCGAGAACATCCAGAAGACGGTGGCCGACTTCTACAAGATCAAGGTCGCCGACATGTACAGCAAGAAGCGCCCGGCCAGCATCGCGCGGCCGCGCCAGATCGCCATGTACCTGGCCAAGGAGATGACCCAGAAGAGCCTGCCCGAGATCGGCGAGCTCTTCGGCGGCCGCGACCACACCACGGTGCTGCACGCGGTGCGCAAGATCGGCGGCGAGCGCAGCAAGAACACCGAACTGAACCAGCAGCTGCACGTGCTGGAACAGACGCTGCAAGGGCTGAACGCATCGCAGGCCCTGTCAAGGCACAAGCCTGGGGACAACTTCGCTGGCAACTGCCCAGTCATCCACAGGCCGCAGCGGCCGCGCCAACGTTGTTGCATGCGACTCCCGCCGCAAACCGCAGTGCCGGCCCACAGGGTTCATCGCCTGCCTAAGCCCTTGATGGAACAGGCGAAAATAGCGTTCTCCACAGACGGTGCGACGCCTCTACTACGACTACCAGGCTTCAAAAGAGGAAGACAAATGATCGTTCTGAAAGCAGCGCAGGAAAAGTTGCTCGGCGCCCTGCAGTCGGTGGCCGGCATCGTCGAGCGCCGGCACACGCTGCCGATCCTGGCCAACGTGCTGCTGCGCAAGAACGGCGAGCGCGATCGAGTTCACCACCAGCGACCTCGAGATCCAGGTGCGCACCGCGCGCCGAGCTGGGCGGCGACGCCGGCAGCTTCGCGCACCACCGTGGGCGCGCGCAAGCTGATCGACATCCTGCGCACGCTGCCGGCCGACCAGGTGGTGACGCTCAGCGCCGGCGCAGAACAAGCTGACGCTGCAGGGCGGCAAGAGCCGCTTCACGCTGCAGACGCTGCCGGCCGACGACTTCCCGCTGGTCAACGAGAGCGGTCGATTTCGGCCCGGCCTTCGCGGTGCCGCAGAAGACGCTGCGCGAGCCTGGTCAACCAGGTGCACTTCGCGATGGCGGTGCACGACATCCGCTACTACCTGAACGGCATCCTGTTCATCGCCGAAGGCAAGCACGCTGACGCTGGTGGCCACCGACGGCCACCGCCTGGCGCTGGCCCAGGCCACGCTCGACGCCGACGATGCCCAAGCAGGAGGTGATCCTGCCGCGCAAGACGGTGCTCGAGCTGCAGCGCCTGCTGAAGGACGAGGACACGCCGATCGAGATGCGCTTTGCCGGCAACCAGGCGCGCTTCAACTTCTCGGGCATGGAGTTCGTCACCAAGCTGGTCGAAGGCAAGTTCCCCGACTACAACCGCGTGATCCCGAAGAACCACAAGAACTCGGTGGTGATGGGCCGCGCGCCGCTGTTGGCCTGCCTGCAGCGCGCCGCCGATCCTGACCAGCGAGAAGTTCAAGGGCGTGCGCATCAACATCGAGCCGGGCGTGCTGCGCATCGCCTCGAGCAACGCCGAGCAGGAAGAAGCCAAGGAAGAGCTGGAGATCGACTACAACGGCGACGCCATCGAGATCGGCTTCAACGTCACCTACCTGATGGACGCGCTGGCCAACATGGGCAGCGAGATGATCAAGCTCGAGCTGCAGGACACCGCCGCCAGCGCGCTGTTCACCGTGCCCGACCAGCCCGGCTTCAAGTACGTGGTCATGCCGATGCGCATCTGAAAGATGCGCATCGGCATCCTGCCCTGACGCTGAGCACCCCCCGCCCCCCGCCGAGCGGGGGGTTCTGTACAGACAGACCAAGCGGCCGCCTTTGGCGGCCTTGAATCCATGAGTGA
>CAWFQP010000016.1:0-58577 GCA_963818005.1 uncultured Pseudomonadota bacterium | reverse complement strand
ACCTACTACGACCATCAGGCTTAAAGAGAACCTAAATGATTGTCTTGAAGGCAGCACAAGAAAAGTTACTGGGTGCATTGCAGGCCGTCAGCGGCATCGTCGAGCGGCGGCATACCCTGCCCATCCTTGCCAACGTGCTGATGCGCAAGTCGGGCAAGCGCGTCGAGTTCACCACCAGCGACCTCGAGATCCAGGTGCGCACTGCCGACGAGCTGGGCGGCGACGAGGGCGACTTCAACACCACGGTGGGTGCGCGCAAGCTCATCGACATCCTGCGTTCGCTGCCCAGCGACATGGTGGTCACGCTCGGCGCGACGCAGAACAAGCTGACGCTGCAGGCCGGCAAGAGCCGCTTCACGCTGCAGACGCTGCCGGCCGAGGACTTCCCGCTGGTCAACGAGGCAGCCGATTTCGGCCCGGCCTTCGCGGTGCCGCAGAAGACGCTGCGCAGCCTGGTCAACCAGGTGCACTTCGCGATGGCGGTGCACGACATCCGCTACTACCTGAACGGCATCCTGTTCATCGCCGAAGGCAAGCGGCTGACGCTGGTGGCCACCGACGGCCACCGCCTGGCGCTGGCCCAGGCGACGCTGGATGCCGAGGTGCCCAAGCAGGAGGTGATCCTGCCGCGCAAGACGGTGCTCGAGTTGCAGAGGCTGCTGCGCGACGAGGACACGCCCATCGAGATGCGCTTTGCCGGCAACCAGGCGCGCTTCAACTTCTCGGGCATGGAGTTCGTCACCAAGCTGGTCGAAGGCAAGTTCCCCGACTACAACCGCGTCATCCCGAAGAACCACAAGAACTCGGTGGTGATGGGTCGCGCCCCGCTGCTTTCGTCGCCTGCAGCGTGCCGCCATCCTGACGAGCGAGAAGTTCAAGGGTGTGCGCATCAACATCGAGCCCGGCACGCTGCGCATCGCCTCCAGCAACGCCGAGCAGGAAGAAGCCAAGGAAGAGCTGGAAATCGACTACAACGGCGACGCCATCGAGATTGGCTTCAACGTCACCTACCTGATGGACGCGCTGGCCAACATGGGCAGCGAGATGATCAAGCTCGAGCTGCAGGACACCGCGGCCAGCGCATTGTTCACCGTACCCGACCAGCCCGGCTTCAAGTACGTCGTCATGCCGATGAGGATCTAGGCCGCCTTTGGCGGCCCAGACCCGCATCGGCATCCGATGCCCGAATGTTGGGCACCCCCCGCCCCCCGCCGAGCGGGGGTCCTGTCCAGACAGACCAAGCGGCCGCCATTGCGGCCTTGAATCCATGAAAGATCCCCTGAACCAAGCCGACGAAGACGCCCGCAAGGCCAAGCGGGACGATGCTGCCGCGCACAGCGAAGCCTATGGCGAAGGCAGCATCCAGATCCTGGAAGGCCTGGAGGCAGTGCGCAAGCGTCCGGGCATGTACATCGGCGACACCAGCGACGGCACCGGGCTGCACCACCTGGTGTTCGAGGTGGTGGACAACTCCATCGACGAAAGCCTGGCCGGGCATTGCGACGACATCGTCGTCACCATCCACAGCGACAACAGCATCAGCGTCACCGACAACGGCCGCGGCATCCCCACCGGGGTGAAGATGGACGACAAGCACGAGCCCAAGCGCAGTGCGGCCGAGATTGCGCTGACCGAGCTGCACGCCGGCGGCAAGTTCAACCAGAACAGCTACAAGGTGTCGGGCGGGCTGCACGGCGTGGGCGTGAGCTGCGTCAACGGCCTGAGCAAGTGGCTGCGGCTGACGGTGCGCCGCGACGGCAAGGTGCACTACATGGAGTTCAAGCAGGGCATCCCGCAGGAGCGGGTGATCGAGCAGCGCGACGGCTTCGAGATCAGCCCGATGAAGATCACCGGCGACACCGAGAAGCGCGGCACCGAGGTGCACTTCCTGCCCGACCTGGAGATCTTCAGCCACATCGACTTCCACTACGACGTGCTGGCCAAGCGGCTGCGCGAACTGAGCTTCCTGAACAACGGCGTGCGCATCCGCCTGGTGGACGAGCGCAACAACAAGAGCGACGACTTTGCCTTTGCCGGCGGCGTGAAGGGTTTCGTCGAGTTCATCAACACCGGCAAGAAGACGCTGCACCCGAACATCTTCCACGCCACCGGCGAGAAGATCAGCGAGCAGGGCACCAACATCACCGCCGAAGTGGCGATGCAGTGGAACGACGGCTACAGCGAGAACGTGCTGTGCTTCACCAACAACATCCCGCAGCGCGACGGCGGCACCCACCTGACCGGCCTGCGCGCGGCGATGACGCGGGTGATCAACAAATACATCGAGGACAACGAACTGGCCAAGAAGGCCAAGGTCGAGGTGTCCGGCGACGACATGCGCGAAGGCCTGTGCTGCGTGCTCAGCGTGAAGGTGCCCGAGCCCAAGTTCAGCAGCCAGACCAAGGACAAGCTCGTCAGCTCAGAAGTGCGCGGCCCGGTGGAAGACGTGGTCAGCAAGGCGCTGACCGACTACCTGCTGGAGAACCCGCTGGACGCCAAGATCATCTGCGGCAAGATCGTCGAGGCCGCGCGCGCCCGCGAAGCCGCGCGCAGGGCGCGTGAGATGACGCGCCGCAAGGGCGTGCTCGACGGCATGGGCCTGCCTGGCAAGCTGGCCGACTGCCAGGAGAAGGACCCGGCACTGTGCGAGATCTACATCGTCGAGGGCGACTCGGCCGGCGGCAGCGCCAAGCAAGGGCGTGACCGCAAGTTCCAGGCGATCCTGCCTCTGCGGGGCAAGATCCTCAACGTCGAGAAGGCGCGCTACGAGAAGCTGCTGACCAGCAACGAGATCCTGACGCTGATCACCGCACTCGGCACCGGCATCGGCAAGGGCATGGGTGGCGACGACTTCAACGTCGACAAGCTGCGCTACCACCGCGTCATCATCATGACCGATGCCGACGTCGACGGCGCGCACATCCGCACGCTGCTGCTGACCTTCCTCTTTCGGCAGATGCCCGAGCTGGTGGAACGCGGCCACATCTACATCGCGCAGCCGCCGCTGTACAAGGTGAAGCACGGCAAGGCCGAGCAGTACCTGAAGGACGGCACCGAGCTCGACGCCTACCTTTTGCGCGTGGCGCTGGACGGCGCGATGGTGGAGCCCGGCGCCGGCAAGCCGGCCATCAGCGGCAGTGCGCTGGAAGAACTGGCGCGCCAGTACCTGCTGGCCAACAGCGTGAGCGAGCGCCTCTCCAACTGGATGGACGTGGAAGGCCTGAGGTCAATCGCCGACGGCCTGGTGCTGGACCTGGACAGCACCGAAGCCGCCGAAGCCAGCGCGCTGGCGCTGCAGAAGGCGCTGCACGATGCCGAGGTGGCGGCCGAGTTCGACGCGCGCACCGACAAGCACCTGCTGCGCATCAGCCGCCGGCACCACGGCAACATCAAGAGCAGCGTGATCACGCAGGACTTCGTGCACGGCGCCGACTACGAAGCGCTGAGCAAGGCCGGCCTGACCTTCAACGGCCTGCTGGGCAGCGACGCCATCGTCAAGCGCGGCGAGGGCGAGCGGCAGAAGGAACAGAAGGTGGCCGACTTCCGCGCCGCGATGGCCTGGCTGATGGGCCAGGCCGAGAACGTGGTCAGCCGCCAGCGCTACAAGGGCCTGGGCGAGATGAACCCGATGCAGCTGTGGGAAACGACGATGGACCCCACCGTGCGCCGCCTGCTGCGCGTGCAGATCGACGATGCCATCGAGGCCGACCGCGTGTTCACCATGCTGATGGGCGACGAGGTGGAGCCGCGGCGTGACTTCATCGAAAGCAACGCCCTGCGGGCGGGGAACATCGACGTTTGACATAGGGGTAGGTGCTCGGCGCAGAAATCGCTGTCGTCACCCCGAAGGGGCCGTTTCATGCAAAACCAGAGGTTGCCATTGCAACCGGGGGAACCGGCGTCCGAGTTTGCCTTGCCTGCAGCCAATCGGGCGGGCGTGGTGTCGCTCGCCGACCTGCGCGGCCGGGCGTTCCTGATCGGCTTGTATCGAGGTTTGCACTGTCCGTTCTGCCGACGACAGGTGGTGCAACTCGGCGGCGTGCAACCCGTGCTGAGCGCGGCCGGCATCGAGACGCTGGCCGTCATCAACACGCCCGTGGAGCGCGCTCGCCTTTACTTCCGCCACCGCCCGACACCGGTCACGCTGCTCAGCGATCCGGATTGCCTGACGCACCGTGCCTATGGAGTGCCGCGCGGCGAGTTCCTGCCCGAAGGCAGCCAGGAAAAGCCTGAATGGCCCTACCGCACCACTCTCGAACAGTTCGGGGCGGCACGCATCAACAGCGCGAGCGGCGCACCGAACACGGCCATCAACGCGTCGCCGACGAACTTCTCGACGAAGCCGTCATAGCGCTCCACTACCTCGCGCAGGACGGCGAACAGATCGGTCTGCAGCGTGCGCACGTCCTCCGGATCCAGCCGCTCCGAGATCGAGGTGAACCCCGACAGATCCGCAAACAGCACGGTGGCGATGCGGCGATCCGCATGCGCCGCGGCCACAGGCGCCGCTGGCGCAACAGTCGCCTTGTTGCCACAACCTGGGCAGAAAGCGAAGGCAGCCGAGAGTTCGAACTGGCAGTTCGCACACTTCATTGACCCCATGCTACGGCCAGTCGAGCCCGTATCGCCGGTTGTCGAGAACTTGCGCATCGGCCCTTGCGTGGCGTCGGGTGCGTGGGTGCGCGGTCGGCACGGGTGACAATGGGTGTCGCTGCACTGTGCTGCACTTGCATCTCAACTGGCCCCGCCTCATCGCCATGAAGACTGTCACCCCCCGCGCCTTCCGCTGCGCCGCGCCCCTTCATTCGGCGCTGGCGGCCGTCCTGTGCGCCGCGGCTCTCGCGGCTCCTGGCGCGTCGCCGGCAGCGGCTGGAGCACTGCGCGGCCAGGTGCTCGAGACCCGCAACGTCGACGGCTACACCTACCTGCGGCTCAAGACCGCCGGCGGCGAAACCTGGGCCGCCGTGCCGACCACCGCCGTCAAGCCGGGCGCACTGGTGAGCATCGGCAACACGATGGTGATGGAGAACTTCGAGAGCAAGTCGCTGAAGAAGACCTTCGACAAGATCGTGTTCGGTCAGATCGTCGACCCCGCCGCCGCGCCCGCCGCGGGCACAGCGGCCACGCCATCGATGCCGCCGGCTGCGGCGCCTGCGGCCCAGCCGATCAAGGTGGACAAGGCCAGCGGCCCCGATGCCCGCACCGTGGCCGAGGTGGTGAGCGGCAAGGCCGGTCTGAAGGACAAGAGCGTGCTGGTGCGCGCCCAGGTGGTGAAGGTCAACACCGGCATCATGGGCAAGAACTGGCTGCACCTGCGCGACGGGTCGGGCTCGGCCGCCGACGGCAGCAACGACATCCTGGTGACGACCAAGGACAGCGCCGCCATCGGCGATGTCGTCAGCGTCAAGGGCATGGTGCGCACCGACGTCAACCTGGGCTCGGGCTACACCTACGCGGTGCTGATCGAGGACGCCGCGCTGCGCAAGTAGCGCTGCCGCGCCGAGCCGGCAGCCGGCACGGCGTTGGGCCGGGGCCGGTCGGTCGGCCCGGCTCAGGCCTGCCAGACGCCATAGCCCGCTTCGCGCAGGCCGATGGCCAGTTCCACCTCCATCTCGCGGGCGGCCTCGTAGGGCATCGGGTTGTAGACCTCGTACAGCGCCGGCAGCAGGCGCAGGCCGTATTCGAAGACGAAACGGTTCGCCTGGATGCCCGCCTTGTGCTTGTCGAAGCGCAGGTCCGGGTCGAGCCCCGTCATGCCGACATAGACGAAGGGCTGGCCCAAGCGGTAGTCCGGGTTGGCCGCGCGGTAACGGGCCTCGTTCCACACCCGGTCCGCCAGCTCGACGACGTAGACGCTGTGGTGGTGGCGGCGCGGCCGCCTTGGCGGCGGGTGGCTGGCGTTCGATGCCATCGGCGGCAATGCGGGGCAGGAGTCGAGCGCGGGAACCGCGGCGCCGCTGCACAGCCGCGGCTGGTGCGTCAGGCCGCGATGAACAGCGCCGGGTCGACCATGGCGCGGTTGAGCATCACCGACCAGTGCAGGTGCGGCCCCGTCACGCGGCCGGTGTCGCCGACGGCGCAGTAGCGCTCGCCCGCTTGCAGCCGGTCGCCGACCTTCACGTCGATCGAGCTCAGGTGGCACACCATCGTCAACAGGCCGCCGCCGTGGTCCAGCCACACCGTGCCGCCGTTGAAGAAGTAGTCGCCGGTGTCGATCACGCGCCCGGCCAGCGGCGCCAGCACCGGGGTGCCGATGCCGGCGGCGATGTCCATGCCGCTGTGCGGACTGCGGGCCTGGCCGTTGAACACGCGACGCAGGCCGAAGGAAGACGAGCGGCGGCCCGGCACCGGCACGCGCATGTGCATCGCCGCGGGCGGCGGCTCGGTGAACGTCGCCATCACGGCGGCCAGGTGCGCGCGCTCGCGCTGGTAGCGCGCCTGGTCCTCGGACGACAGATCGACCGTGGCGGGCGCAACCGTCAGGCGCTGCTCGCGGTAGCGCTTGGGCGCGATGGCATAGGCGACATCGCGCGCCGCCCCACCCGGTGCCGGCCGCACCGAGATGTGGGCCGGGCCGGGCTGCGCGCTGAGCGCAATGCCGCACAGCGCAGTCCACCCGCCGGCGTCGCCCAGCACGAGCAAGGGCACGTCGCCATCGTGCGCGCTGGGCCTGGCTGGCGCGGCGCCCAGCGGCAGCCGGGCAATGCCGCCGGGCACGGGCAGGGCGCGCGGCCATGACTGCGGCCGCGACGCGGACGGGGCGGCGCTGCCGGGCAAGACCCACAGGCTCAGCGCACCCAGCAGCGTGGCGCGACGCTTCATCGGCAACGAATCGAGATTTTCGCGGCGTCTGGGCACGCGGCAATCGGAAATGCGGCCTTCCATGGCCGCGATTTTCCATCACCACGGTTCGCGCGCCGGGCGCTCCGGTTGGCGGCCGGTCTACTGCGGCGCCTCCATCACCAGCCGGATCCCCACCAGCGTGTAGCGCGTGGACGGCGTGTTCCAGTTGCGATAGGCGCAGCGCGCGTACAGCGGCCAGCTGTGCCAGGAGCCGCCGCGCCGCACCTTCACGCCGCCATCGGCCGGCCCCTGCGGATCGTCCACGGGGGACTCGGCGTAGTAGTGGTCGTCGTGCCAGTCGGCGGTCCACTCCCAGGCGTTGCCGTGCATGTCGTGCAGCCCGAAGGCGTTCGGCGCGAACTGACCCACCGGGGCGGTGAAGGCGAAGCCGTCGTGCGTGGGCAGCGCGAAGGCCTGCCACGCCGGCCAGAACACGGCAGCGTCGGCGTCGAACACGTTGGCCACCCGGCCCAGCGAGGCCGGGTCGTCGCCGCTGTGGTACAGGCTGCGGGTGCCGGCGCGGCAGGCGTATTCCCATTCGGCTTCGGTCGGCAGGCGGTAGCGGCGCTGCTCGGTCAGGCTCAGCCAGCGCGCCAGCGCGACCGCGTCGTTCCAGGTGACGTTGACGACCGGGTGGTCGTCGGTTTGCGGAAAGCCGGGATTGCGCCATGAATAGCGCGGATGGCGGCCTTCGAAGGCATCGCCGCGGCGCGAAGTGGCCGGGTCGTACTGCGGGTTGTAGCCATAGCCGCCGCTGCCGTCGGCCAGCGATTCGGGCACGTAGCCCGAGGCCTGCACGAAGCGGCCGAACTGGCCGACCGTCACCTCGTGCCGGGCCATGTAGAAGGAGCGCGTGATGCGCACGCGGTGCAGCGGGGTCTCATCGGCCAGGTCCTGCAACCGCTTGGGCTCGTAGGCGGGGTACACCTGGGCCAGCTCCTGCGGCGACGCGTCGCTGCCCATCATGAATTCGCCCGCCGGGATGAGCAGCATCTGCATGCCCAGGCTGTTGCCCAGCAGCGCGGGGCTGCTGCGGGTGGCGGGCTGGCTGGCGCAGGCCGCCAGGGCCAGGCAAGCGGCCCCGATCAGCAAGGACTTGATGCTGTACATGGCCTGTGCCGTGAAGCTGCATGCGGGTGTGGACCGGCTGGCGCAACGCTAACAGGCGGCGTGCCCACGCAAGCGTGCAGATTCCGTAGCATGGATGTCCAGCCCACCCGAGGAGCCGACATGGCCGCCGAGCCCACCCAGCCCAGCCTCGTGACAGCAGCCGTGCTGATCATCGGCAACGAGATCCTGTCCGGGCGCACCCAGGACACGAACCTGGCCTACCTGGCCGGCAAGCTCAACGAGTACGGGATCCAGATCCGCCAGGCGCGGGTCGTGCCCGACATCGAGCGCGACATCGTCGAGGCGGTGAACGCGCTGCGCGCACGCTACGACTACGTCTTCACCACCGGCGGCATCGGCCCGACGCACGACGACATCACCGCCGACTGCATTGCCGCGGCCTTCGGTGTCGACCTGGTGGTCTCGCCCGAGATCGCCGCCCTGCTCGAGCGCCGGCCGGCGCCGCCCGAGGTGATGGCCGCGCGCATGCGCATGGCACGCATTCCGCGCGGGGCCGGCCTGATCGACAACCCGAGCGGGCCGCCGGGCTTCTTCATCGGCAACGTCTACGTGATGGCCGGCATCCCGCGGGTGATGCAGCAGATGGTCGATTCCCTGGCCGGCCAGCTGCGGCGCGGCGCGACCGTTCGATCACGCAGCGTCACGGCCTATCTGGCCGAGAGCCAGGTGGCCCGGCGCCTGGGCCAGATTCAGGACGCCTACCCGCACATCGACCTCGGCAGCTATCCGTTCCAGCGCGACGCCCGCTATGGCACCACGCTGGTCATGCGCGGCACCGATGAAGCCGGGCTGGACGCGATGCTCGAGGCCGTCTCGCGCATGATCGTGGAACTCGGTGCTGAAGCGCTGGACGTTCACAGAGGTTGAGCGCGGCGCGGCCGCGCCGACCTGGCATCGATGTCACGCCGGGCGACCCGCTTCGGCCGGGCCTTGGCCCGGTGCGGCTGCATCGCCGGCCTGCTCGCGGGTGGGACCGTTCAGGCCCGCGTCACGTGGTGCGCTGCCACGCGGCCGTCGTTCCAGCGGCCGCCCAGCGCACGCTCGATCTGCGCGGCCAGCTGCAGCAGCAACCCGTCGTTGGCCTGCCGCGCCTGGGCCTGGATGCCCAGCGGCAGGCCCGATGGCTGCGTGCCCAGCGGCAGCGAGATGCCGGGGATGCCGCACAGGTTGGCCAGCGGCGTGTAGGCGAAGTTGCGCCAAAGGTTCTGGAACCAGTCCAGCACCGAAGGGTTGTCGCTGAGCGTCAGGTATTCGGTGCTGCCGATGCGCGGCGTGGGCAGCGCGGTGATCGGCGTCAGCACGATGTCCCACGACTCGAAGAATTCGCCGAAGGCGCGCGAGGTGGTGTTGAACACCGCCTGCATCTGCGCCCGCTCGCTGAAGGTGGTCTGCATGCCCTTGTCCCAGACGCGCGTGCAGATCGGCTCGATCAGCCCGGCCGGTGGCCGCTGCAGGCCCTTGGCGGCCAGCAGCTTGGCGATGGTCTGCGCGAAGTTGCTGATGTAGCAGGTGGTCTGCGCGGCGAAGGCGCTGCGGTAGTCCAGCGGCGGCAGCTGCCATTCCACGTGGTGGCCCAGGTCCTGCAGCAGCCGGCCTGCGCGCTCCAGCTCGGCCACGTGCTGCGGTGTGGCGCGGTAGTCGCCCCATTCGTGCGACAGCGCGATGCGCAGCCGCGCCGGGTCGCGCTGGATCAGCTGCAGGCAGGGCTCGGCCGGCATCCAGTAGGGCATGAACTCGCCCGGCGCGCCGCCGCGGCAATGGTCGACGAAGGCCGCGGTGTCACGCACCGTTCGGCTGACGCAGCCCTGCACAGACACCAGCCCCGACAGGTCGGACAACCTGGGGGCGATGGAGAACACGCCGCGCGAGGGCTTCAGGCCGATCAGGCCGTTGGCACCGGCGGGGATGCGGATCGAGCCGCCGCCGTCGGTGGCATGCGCCAGCGGCAGCACACCGGCACCGACCATGGCGGCCGAGCCGGCCGACGAGCCCAGCGTGGTGTAGTCGCGGTTCCAGGGGTTGCGCGTGACGTAGACCGCCGGGTTCTCGGCCGACGAGCACAGGCCGAACTCTGGCGTGGTGGTGCGCCCGATCAGGTTCAACCCGGCCCGGCGCATGCGGCCGGTGAGGAAACTGTCGTCGGTGGCGCGGTGTCCGTGCATGAACAGCGAGCCCATTTCCTGCAGCCGGCCACGCATCGTCGGACCCAGGTCCTTCATCAGGAAAGGCAGGCCGGCAAAGAAGCCATCGGCGTGGGCGCCGGCCGCGTGCGGGTCGGCCACCGCGTCGTCGAAGAGCTCGACCACCGCGCTCAGTTGCGGGTTGAGCATTGCGACCCCGGCCGCCGCCTGGGCCGCCAGTTCGGCCGCCGTCAGCTCGCCGCGGCGGACGCGCTCGGCCAAGGCGACGGCATCGTGCGCCGCCCACTCGGTCCAGCTCATCGCCAACGTCATGTCACCTGCTCCTCGGACCGCCAATGCGCACCGAGTCTACGGCCCAGGCTCGGTCTGGCTATAGTGCCGCGCCGGCCGCGCACCGGACAACGATCAAGGAGACCGCCGTCGACGCCAGCCCTGCAAGGCCATCCGCCTGGGACAGGGCAGCGCCACTGGCCGCCGCGGCACTGGCGGCCGCGCTGTTCATCGGCATGGACGCCACGGTGAAGACGCTGACCGGCCGCTTCGATGCGGTGCAGCTGACCTTCCTGCGCTTCGCCAGTGGCAGCCTGTATGCACTGGCGCTGTGGGGCTGGTTTCGCACGCCGATGCCGCCGCGCGCCAGCTGGCCTTTGCACGCGCTGCGCAGCGTGCTGCTGCTGGCCGCGCTGGTGGCCTGGTTCCACAGCCTGAAGCTGCTGCCGCTGGTGCAGGCGGTGGCGGTGGGCTACACCGCGCCGATCTTCATTGCGCTGCTGGCCATGCTGGCGCTGAAGGAGCGACCGGGGCGGTGGATCTGGGCGGCGCTGCTGCTGGGCATGCTGGGCTGTGCGGTGGGGCTGTGGCCCGAGCTGAGCGCGCAGACCGATGCCGGCAGTGCCGCGCGCATCGAGGGCCAGGCTGCGGCCCTGGTGTCGGCCGTCTGCTATGCCGGCGTGGTGGTGCTGGCGCGCCACCAGGCGCAGCGCGACGCGCTGTGGTCCATCCTGCTGGTGCAGAACCTGCTGCCGGTGCTGCTGCTGGGCGGGCCCGCGGCGCTGGCCTGGCAGCCGTTGGGCGCGGCCGACCTGGGGCCGGTGCTGCTGATCGGCCTGCTGGCCACCGGCGGGCTGATGTGCATCACCTGGGCCTTCACCCACGTGGAAGCCAGTCGTGCCGCGCCGCTGGAATACACCGGGCTGGTCTGGGCCGCGGGCCTGGGCTGGCTGCTTTTCGGCGAGCTGCCCACCGCCTGGAGCCTGGCCTCGGCGGCGCTGATCGTCGCTGGCGCGCTGCTGTTGCTGCGGCGTTGAGCGGTGGCTACGCCGCGCCGCGACCGATCTCGGCCAGCGCGGCGTCGCGGATCTGCCGCTTGAAGATCTTGCCCGAGGGCGTGCGCGGCAGCGGCGCCTCGGCGCGCAGCAGGTGGCGCGGCAGCTCGAAGCGCGCCAGGTGGGTGGACAGGAACTGGCGCAGCTCGTCCAGGTCGAGCGCGTCGCTGGCGTAGATGGTCGCGCCGACCTCTTCGCCCAGGCGCTCGTCCGGCACGGCGTAGACCGCCGCCTCCTGCACCAGCGGGTGCAGCAGCAGCGCGGCTTCGACATGGCCGCAGCCGATGTTCTCGCCGCCGCGGATGATCAGGTCCTTGATGCGGTCGACGATGAACAGGAAGCCCTCGTCGTCGATGTACGCCACGTCGCCGGTGCGGAACCAGTCGCCGTCGGTGAAGGCCAGCGCGTTGGCCTCGGGGCGTTTCCAGTAGCCGCCGAAGATCGATGTGCCACGGATCAGCAGTTCGCCGCGCTGGCCGCTGGGCAGCTCGGCGCCGGCGTCGTCCACCACCTTGATCTGCAGCACCAGCGAGCAGCGGCCCGAGCTGGCCGGCTTGCGCAGGTAGTCCTCGCCGCTGTTGCCGGTGCCGATGGCGTTGGTCTCGGTCATGCCCCAGCCGATGTTGGGCAGCGCGTTGCCGAAGCTGGCGGCGATCTGCCGCACCTGCTCGGGCGCACGCGGCGCACCACCGCCACCCACCGCCAGCAGGCTGCTCAGGTCGTGGTTGCCTTGCTGCGCCACGCGCACCAAGTCGCCGGTGATCGCCGCCGGCGCCACCACCGAGCTGAGCTTCTCGCGCTCGATCAGCGCGGCCGCGGCCTCGGCGTCCCAGCGGTACATGCACACCAAGCGTCGCTGCAGCCGGTAGCTGACCAGGTAGGAGGCATGCAGTCCGGTGACGTGGAACAAGGGCACGGCCAGCAGCGTGCCCGGCTGCACGGCCGGGGCCACCGGTTCGACGCCGGCCAGCAGCTCGCCGATGCGCCGGTCGGCCTCCCACGACAACAGCGCCGTGATGACGTTGCGCTGCGTGGAGGGCACGCCCTTCGGGTGGCCGGTGGAGCCCGAGGTGTACATCATGATCGCCAGATCGTCGGGCGCGACCTCGGCCGGCGGCATCGGCACCTCGCCCAGTGCAGCGGTCAGCGCGGCCAGCGACCGGGCACCGGCTGGCAGCGGGTCGGCGCGCACCGCCAGCAGCTGCAGGCCGGGCAGCTCGCATTCGGCCAGGCGCTGCAGCCGCTCGCTGTCCGCGAAGACCACGCGCGCCTCGCAGTCGGCCAGCGCGAAGGCCATTTCGTCGGCTTGCCAGTGCGCGTTCATGCCCACGGCCACCGCGCCGACGGCGGTGATGGCGGTGAAGGCCAGCACCCATTCGGGGTAGTTGCGCATGGCGATGGCCACCCGGTCGCCGTGGCGCACGCCGCAGTCGTGCACCAGCACATGGCCGATGCGCGATGCCGCCTGCCAGGCCTGGGCGAAGGTCCAGCGCTCGTCCTCGTAGGCCAGGAAGGGCAGCTCGCTGGCCGTCTGTTCGTACAGCGCACGCAGCGATGTCGGTGCGTGCCTGAACACGCGCAGCGATCGGTCGCCAACCACGCTGTCCACGAGCTCGTAGGGCTGGCCCGGGCCGGTGGTGGCGGCGACTGCTTCGTCGCGGGTCATCTGCTTGCCTTCAGTTGCGCCAGACCATGGCCGAGTTGAGCTCGTCGCCCGGGCTCCGGTGGTGGCCGATCTCCTGGCGGCCGACCACCAGGTGATGCACCTCGTCGGGTCCGTCGGCCAGGCGCAGCGTGCGCTGCATCGCGTACATGCGCGCCAGCGGGGTGTGCTGCGACACGCCCAGCGCGCCGTGCATCTGGATGGCCTGGTCGATGATCTGGCACACGCGCTCGGGCACCATGGCCTTGACCATGTGCACCCAGATGCGCGCCTCGCGGTTGCCGAGGGTGTCCATCGCCTTGGCGGCCTTCAGCACCATCAGGCGCATGGCCTCGATGTCGATGCGCGCGCGCGAGATGATCTCCACGTTGCCGCCCAGCCAGGCCAGCTTCTTGCCGAAGGCCTCGCGCGCCACGCCGCGCTGCACCATCAGCGCCAGCGCCTTCTCGGCCTGGCCGATGCTGCGCATGCAGTGGTGGATGCGCCCCGGGCCCAGCCGCACCTGGCTGATCTCGAAGCCGCGGCCTTCACCCAGCAGGATGTTGTCCTTGGGCACGCGCACGTTGTCGAAGACGATGTGCATGTGCCCGTGCGGCGCATGGTCTTCGCCGAAGACGTGCATCGCGCCGAGGATCTTCACGCCCGGCGCGTCCTTGGGCACCAGGATCATCGATTGCTGCTGGTGCGACGGCGCCTCGGGGTTGCTGCGCACCATGGTGATCAGCAGCTTGCAGCGCGGGCTGCCGGCGCCGGAGATGTAGTGCTTCTCGCCGTTGATCACCCACTCGTTGCCTTCCAGCCGCGCGCTGGTGGCGATGTTGCGCGCGTCGGACGAGGCGTGGTGCACTTCGGTCATCGCGTAGGCCGAGCGGATCTCGCCGGCCAGCAGCGGCTTGAGCCACTGCGCCTTCTGCTCGGGTGTGCCGACACGCTCCAGCACCTCCATGTTGCCGGTGTCGGGGGCCGAGCAGTTCATGCATTCGCTGGCCATCGGGCTCTTGCCCAGCTCGGCCGCGATGTAGGCGTAGTCCAGGTTGGACAGGCCTTCGCCGGTCTGCGCGTCCGGCAGGAAGAAGTTCCACAGCCCTTCCTTCTTGGCCTGGGCCTTGGCCGCGTCCAGCAGCTCCAGCTGGCCCGGTGCATAGGTCCAGCGCGCCTCGCCGGTGCGGTCGGCGCCCAGGGCCTCGTACTTGGCGGCCATCGGATCGACCGTCTGCTGGATGAAGCGCTTGACATGCTCGTACAGCGGCCGCGCGCGCTCGGACATGCGCAGGTCGTTCAGCGGGTCGCTCGGGTCCATCGCGAACATCGACAGGGCGATCGGTGCGCCGGGTTCGTTCATCTGCAGGTCCTCGGTGGTGAAGGGGTCGCTCAGGCCGCGGCGACGATGCCGCCATCGCTGGCGATGGTCTGGCCGACGACGTATTCGCCGGCACGGGAACACAGGAAGATGGCCAGGCCGGCGATGTCCTGCGGCGTGCCGACGCGGCCGCTGGGGTTGCGCTCGCTCACGGCCGACCAGTCCACGCCCTCGGTCTTGCCGCCGTGGCCGACGCCGGTGGACAGCATCCAGGTCGGGTAGGGCCCGGGCGCGATGGCGTTGAACAGGATGCGTTCGGGCGTCAGCCGCGCCGCCAGGAAGCGCGTCAGGTGGTGCACCGCGGCCTTCGACGCGCCATAGGACCAGCTGTCGAAGGTGGCGGCCTTCAAGCCGTCGATCGAGCCGATGTTGAGGACCCGCGCCGGGCTGGGCCCGGCCGCCGCGCGGCGCAGCAACGGCAGCAGCTGCTGCGTCAGGAAGAACACGCCCTTGACGTTGGTGTCCATCACCTTGTCCCAGCCGGCTTCGGGGAAGTCCTCGATCGGCGCGCCCCAGGCCGCGCCGGCGTTGTTGACCAGGATGTCCAGCGCCGGCTCGCGCTCGGCCAGCCGCGCCGCCAGGCTTTGCACCCCGGCCAGGTGGGACAGGTCGGCCGGCAGCGCGATGCAGGTGCCGCCGCTGGTGTCGGCCAGGCGCTGCGCGGTGGCCTCGCAGGCCTCGGCCTTGCGCGAGGAGATGTAGACCTTGGCGCCATGCGCCAGGAAGCCGGCGGCAATCATCTCGCCGATGCCGCGCGAGCCGCCGGTGACCAGCGCCACCTTGCCTTCAATCGAGAACAGCTTGTCGAAACGGGGGTCCATGCGCTCTCCATAGCGATCGGGGGTTCAGTATCCCGTGCGCCTGGGTGGGCCGCAAGGCCAGGCGTGCCTTCGCTGCCCCGGGGTTTTCACGCGTTGCAGGTCGCGCGCGCGACAGGGCTCGCAGCTTGCGCGGCCGCGACTGCAGCTGATCCGGCTCGACGGGGCGCCGACACCGAACGCCAGGCCGCGCTCGCCTGTCGGCGCATGCATGAGGCGGTCGGCAGCTTCGGCACGGTGCCTCATGTGCAAGCGCTGCCAGCGCCGGCAGCCCCGATTGCCCGCCTCATCGAATTCGGTCAGCATCGCCGCATCGGGAGGAGATGCCGGAGTGAAGGAGCGACACTGGAACAGCCTGGTGGCCGCGGTGCGCCGCGGGCAGTGCGTGCTCGTGCTCGGGCCGGAAGTGCCGGCGGCGTGGTCCGGCGCCGAGCCGGTGTCGGGCACGGTGGTGGACGCGCTTGCGGCCGCGCTCGCCGGCGAGCTGGCCGAGGATGGCCGGCGACCGATCGGCCGCACACTGGCCGCGCTGGCGCAGCAGTACGAGGACAGCGACGGCTTCGGTGCCAGCGCACTGCGCGCCGAGGCCGAGCACTTCTACCGCGACGCCCCGTGCACACCCTCGCCGGTGCATGACATGCTGGCGGCGCTGCCGTTTCCGCTGGTGCTGACGACGACGCAGGACGACCTGCTGCAGCGTGCACTTCAGGCCGCCGGCAAGACGCCGGTGGCGCAGCGTTACCACCTGCGCGGCGACCGCCGCGACAACCCGGAGTTCGAACTGCCCGGCGTGCCGCAGGCGCCGCTGCTGTACCACCTGTTCGGCCGCGCCGCAGAACCGGCATCGCTGGTGCTGAGCGAGAACGACGTGCTGGATTTCCTGATCGCGATCGTGGCGGAGAACCCGCCGCTGCCGAACAGCCTGCTGCGCGAGCTGAAGAAGCCGGGGCAGAACTATCTGTTCGTCGGCTTCGGCATCCGCCACTGGCACCTGCGCGTCCTGCTCAAGGTCATCCTGCGCTCGCTGGCCGTCGGCTCCAGGGGCAACGCCGTCGCCGCCGAGCCGCTGCGCGCGCTGGCCGAAGGCGAGCGGGAGGACACGATCCTGTTCTACCAACGTGGCACGCGCGTCGAGGTCGAGGACGGAGACATTGCAGGCTTTCTCCAGGTGTTGCACGAGCGCTTCTGCGCCGAGGGCGGCTACATCGGCGAAAGCGTGCCTGCGGGGCGCCGTGCGCGCGTGTTCATCAGCTACGCGCGCGAGGACCACGGGCTTGCCGCCCGACTGCACCAGGCCCTGCAGGCGGCGCAGTTCGATCCCTGGATGGACCGCGACGCGCTGGTCGGCGGCGAGGACTGGAACCTGCACATCGAGGCCGAACTGCAGGGCACCGACTTCACGCTGGTGCTGTACACCCCGACCTTCGCGCGCAAGACCGACAGCTACGTCAACAAGGAGCTGGCGCTGGCGCGGCAACGCGCGTTGAACGTGCGCGGCAGCTTCCTGATCCCGCTGGCGACGCAGCCGCCGGGCGAACTGGCCGAGGTGCGCGAACTGGCCGGGTACCAGCAGATGCCGCTGCGCGACGAGAGCTTCGACGCCGACGTCGCGAAGCTGATGTCCACGATGACGCGCGAGCTGCAGCGCCGGCAGCGTTGAGATGGCCGACGAGCGCAACGCCACGCCCCGCACGCGCTACCGCGGTGCGCAGCCCTTCGGCGACGACCGCGTCTCGCGGCTGACCTTCTTCGGCCGCGACGCGGCGGTGCAGCACGCTCACCGACCAGGTGCTGGCCAATCGGCTGGTGGTCGTCTACGCCAGGTCCGGCATGGGTAAGTCCTCGCTGCTGAATGCCGGCGTTGCGCCGCGCCTGCGCGAGGCCGGCTGCCAGCCGCTGATGCTGCGAGTCAACGACCTGCGCGCCGGGCCGGTGCAGGCGGTGCGCGCGGGCGTGCGCGCCGAGGCCCAGCGCCAGGGCGTCGAGTACGTCGAGGGCCATGCCGGCTCGCTGTGGAGCTTCTTCAAGACGCTGGAGTTTTGGCGCGGCGACACGCTGCTGACGCCAGTCCTGGTGCTGGACCAGTTCGAGGAGCTGTTCACGCTGCAGGCGCCGGACGAGCGCGATGCGCTGCTTGCCGAGCTGGCGCCGCTGGTGCGCGGTGTCGCACCGCCGCTGCCGGCCGACGCCCCGGCGATGAGCGACGCCCCACCTGCGCTGCATGTCGTGCTGTCGCTGCGCGAGGAGTTCCTCGGCATGCTGGACGATGCCGCCGACCGCATTCCGCAGATCATGGACCACCGCTTCCGGCTGACGCCGCTCGGCCGCGAAGACGCGGTACAGGCGATGCAGGGGCCGGCCGCCGTGGCCGACCCGGCGCTCGCGCTGGCGCCGTTCACGCTGGACCCGGCCTTCGTCGACACGGTTCTCGAGCGTCTCGGTCGCCAGGGCACAGGACGCGGCCGCGGCCGCGGGCAGGTCGAGCCGTTCCACCTGCAGTTGATCTGTCAGCGGGTCGAGGAGACGATCGGCCGGCGCAAGGCGTCCGACGGTGCGCTCCGGCCGTTCACGATGGCCGACTTCGGTGGCGAACCAGCGCTGGCTGCGACGCTGGCGCAGTTCTACGCGCGTGCGATCGAGGCGGTGTCCGATGCGCGGATGCGTGCGCCCGCGCGCCGGCTGTGCGAGGAGTACCTGATCAGCCCCGAGGGCAGGCGCCTGAGCCTGGAGGCGCTGGAGATCCGCAAGCAGCTGCGGCTGTCGGAACAGGCGCTGCTGGAGCTGGTGGACAGCCGGCTGCTGCGCACCGACCGGCGGTCCGACAGCCTGTACTACGAGCTCGGCCACGACGCACTGGTCGAGCCGATCCTGGCCACCCGCCGCACGCAGGCGATGCTCTACGGCTGGGTGGCGAAGGCGGCCGGCGGGCTTGGCGTCGTGGTTTCGGTGACGGTCGTACTGCTGATCGCAGCGGCCGTCGCGGTCGCCGAGGAGGGGCAGCCCGACGCCGAGACGACCGTCATGATCGTGCTGCTAAGCCTGGGCAGCGCCGCGCTGGGGTGGGCGTCGCTGCAGGTGCTGCGCTCGGGCGCGCGCACGCACCGCCGCTTCCAGTGGCGCGGCCGCCGCCCGAGCGACGACGAGATGGCCGCGCAGACTGCCTACGTGCCCTGGTATCGGCGCGCCGCGGGCTTTGCCCTGCAGTCGCTCGGCATGCTCACGCTGGCTTCCTGTGCGCTTGTCGGCGTGGCTGGCGCGGTGCTGGCGACGGCGATTCTCCTGGGCCAGGGCGTTCTGCCCGAGTGGGCTTCGTCCTTCGGCGACGAGCATTCGGGGCCGTTCTATGCCGCCTACTACGCCAACCCGGTGCGCGAGTCGATCTGGGCGGTGCTTCAGGTCGTGGCGCTGGTGCCGGTCGGTCTGGCGCTGCGCCACTGGGGCCGGCGGTTGCGCGGGTCAAGCGAGGCTGTGCCGCCGCACGGCGACGCGGTCCCGGCCGCGCGCCGGCTTGCCCCGTGGCCGCGCGGCGGCTTGCGCGACGCCCTGGCGGCGGCCTGGTTGGCGCTGCTGCCCTTCGCGTGGTGGCTGTTCCGCCACTGCGGCGGTGCGGGCCGCGGCAGCATGCCCGAGGTGTGGCCGGCAGCACTGCTGCCGTACGACCTGTCGCGCACCTGTGCCTACGTCGTCGAAGGCACGACGGACGGCGGCAGCCACCATCTCGGTGTGATCGTCGTCGCGATCGGCCTGACGCTGGCATCCCTGCTGCGACTGGGCTCGATTGCGCGCCGCGCTAGAGGCTGGTTCGGTCGGTCCTAGAAACGGCATGGGCGGCTCGTGCGATGCCGCGCGACGACACCCTTGCCGACCGTGCTCGCCGGGCGTTGACGATCGCGCCCGGCGTCGGCGGCCTGGGGCTTTGACGCGGTGCACGTAGCGCGCGGCGGGCCGTCAGGCGGACCGAAGGCTGCGACTGGCAGAATCCGAGGCTGATCAAACAGGGGCGGACAAGCAATCCGCGAGATTCAATGGACGAGCAAGACGAAGGCGCCAAGGTCGGCCTGTGGGTGGTGCTGGGCATCATCACGCTGCTGCTGTTCGGGCTGATCGGCGGCCTGGTGATCCGCACGCTGAATGCCAAGCACGCCGCCAAGCCGGCGGCGGTGGCGGCCACGCCGGCGGCGGCGCCGGCGGCCGCGGCCGTGGCCGAAGCCGACGTGCTGGTGGACGTGCCGCTGTCCGGCGTGATCGTGGTGCGCGTGTTCTTCGAGCTCGACAAGTCCGAGCTGCTGCCCGATGCGTCCGCCGAGCTCGCACCGGCAGTCAAGGCGCTGGCCGATGCGCCGGGCAAGAAGCTGGTGGTCGCCGGCTTCCACGACCCGAGCGGAGACCCGGCCCACAACGCCGAGCTGGCCAAGCAGCGTGCCATGGCCGTGCGCGCCGCGCTCACGGCGCAGGGCTGCGAGCCCGAGCGTGTGCAGTTGCGCAAGCCCGAGCAGACGGCGCTGGGCGGCCCGCCGGAAGAAGCCCGCCGCGTCGAAGTGCGGCTGGTCGACTGACCCGCGCCAAGCCGTGAGCGGGAGCGGCGCTGCCGCCAAGCCGAGCCCCTGGCTCGAGCTGGTCGTCACCATCGTCATTCCGGCGCTGGTGCTGATGCAGCTCAGCAGCGCCAGCCGGCTGGGGCCGGCGGGTGCGCTGTTGCTGGCCCTGGCCTTCCCGCTGGTCTACGGCGGCTGGGACCTGCTGCGCCAGCGCAAGCTCAACCTGATGGCCAGCATCGGCGTGGTCAGCACGCTGCTGACCGGCGGCATCGGGTTGCTGGCGCTGGACGCGCAATGGCTGGCGGTCAAGGAGGCCGCGGTGCCCGGCGCCATCGGCCTGGCGGTGCTGATCTCGGCGCGCACACGCTACCCGCTGGTGCGGGTGCTGGTGTTCAACCGCGTCATCTTTGACGTCGACCGGGTGCAGCAGGCGCTGCGCGCGCGCGGCACCGAGGCGGCCTTCGAGAACCGCCTGCAGGCCGGCACAGTGATGTTGGCCGGCACCTTCCTGTTCTCGTCGGTGATGAACTACCTGCTGGCACGCTGGGTGGTCACCAGCCCGGCCGGCACCGAGGCCTTCAATGGCGAGCTGGGCCGCATGACGCTGCTCAGCTATCCGGTCATCGCCATTCCGTCGATGCTGATGATGCTGGGCGTGATGTTCTACCTGGCCCGCGGCGCGCGCCGCCTCACCGGGCTGCAGCTGGAGCAGATGCTCAGGCACGCCGCGGCCGGCAAGTAGCCGGCAGGCAGGCAACAAGTCCCTCAGGCCCGACCATCCGCAACGCGCCAGGGCGCCGGCAACTTCCGCGACCTCGGCGGCGAACCGGGCCACGATGGCCGCTGCTGTGGCGGGCAGCCGGGCTTTCTGCACGCCGCGCTGCCGGCGGTGGACGGCGACCCCGGCGGCGTCGATCGCTACCCGGCGCAGCGCCTGGGCCTGAGCCCGGCAGCGCGCCAGCAGCTGACGCAGCGCCATCTGGCGCCGACCTACTAGGCCGGCCTGGCTTCCAGGAAGATCGCGCGCCGCGCCAGCGCCACGGCGCCCGCGCGCAGCTCGCCCCGTTTGCTGCGCAGCGCGTCCTGCACCGCCCGCGCCGGAAAGCTGTTCAGCGCCCACATCAGGTCGGCCGCCACGCGGCCGGGTGGCATGTCCTTGTACAGGCTGCCCAGCGTGCCGAGCATCGCACTGGCCGAACGCGACAGGTGCAGGTATTCGCCGCGCACCACCAGGCCCAGGTGCTGGGTGTTGGACATCAGCTGGCCCAGCATGTGCGCGCGTTGCAGCCAGCCGTCAGGACCCTCCAGCGCCAGCGTCCAGGCGAACCAGCGGCCGAGCGGCCGGATCTGCCTCTTGTGCAGCGTGCGCGCCAGCGCGTCGCGGATCTCGGCGCGGCGCGCCGTCGCGGCGGCGGGGTCGGTGCAGATGGCGATGAGCGCGTCGGCCACTGCGTCGGCGTCGGCGCTGAGCGCGCCGCGCAGGTAGCGCCACAGCGGCGCCACCTTGCCGGCCAATTGCACGGTGTTGCCCCAGTCGATCAGGTGCAGCGTGCCGGCGGCGTCGACCAGCACGTTGCCGGGGTGCAGATCGCCGTGCACTTCCTGGTGGAGGAACACCTGGCTCAGCACCGCGAACATGAACTTGCGCGCCAGATCGCGCCGGTAGGCCAGCGCATCGCGTGGCTTGAAGTGCGCGGCGGCGCGCGCGATGTTGACTGCGCCGGCCACGTATTCCATCTCGATGACGCGCTCGGTCGCGGCCACCACGCGCGGCACCCGCCACACGCCGCTGTGCTGGGCGCGCTGTGCGAAGCGCGCCTGGATCGCGGCCTCGCGCTCGAACTGCAGCTCGCCGCGGAAACCCTCGATGAAGCCGTCGATCTGCGCCGTCATCGCCTTCAGGAACGGAGTCAGCTTGCCGTGCGGCGCCCAGTACTGGCTGGACAGCAGCATCAGCCCGATCGAGGTCTTGCCCATCAGGAACTCGCGGTCCAGGTTGTGCCGGCCGATCTTGATCACCACCGGCACCAGCCGCTCGACGCCGTCTTCGACCACTGGCTTCCTGGCCAGGTAGACCGAGCCGATCGAGCCCGATTTGAGCGGGTGCTCGGCATCGAAGCCGAAGTAGATGTCCTCGGGCGGCTTGCCGAAGCTGTCGACGATGGCCGCTCGCGCCTCGTCGGCCGACATCGGCGGCACATCTTCCTGGAAGACCGTCAGCTCGCGCGCCATCTCCTCGGGCAGGAAGTCGGCGGTGGCCGCGGCCACCTGTGCCAGCTTGATGAAGAACGGGCCGAACTCGCGCACCATCTTCGCGACGATCTGCGCCTGGCCGCGGAAGTCCTTGGCGTCGGTCTGCAGGAAGGGGCGGATGTAGCGCAGCGCGCGGATCTGCCGGCGGATGATCTGCAGGTCGCGGCGCACCACCTGCACACGCTTGAGCAGCGCGTCGGTGCGCTGCTGGTTGGTGTAGAAGATGTCCTTCAGCTCATTGATCACCGAAACAAGCAGCGGCTCGTAGGTGCGCAGCAGCAGCCTCGTGATGTCCAGGCCCAGGTCGGCCAGGCCGCGCAGCTCGGGGTCGGCCATCAGCTCGTGGAAGAAGCCCCAGAACTCGTCGACGATCTTCTGCGGCACCGGGATCGGCGAGCGCGCCACCGCCTCGTTGACGACATAGCGGATCAGGTTCTCGGTGCTGCCCTCGTTGGGCAACACGTTGCGCGCGCGCAGGTAGCTGGTGAAGCGGCGCGTCTGCTCGGTCAGCGGGTGCTGGTACAGCGCGGCGAAGATGCGGTCCAGCTCGCGGCCGAACTCGGCCTCGCCGAGGTGCGCGGGCTGCGCCATCAGCCGCGTCAGCGGCATGAACGCGGTGACGATCCGGGCCGTGGATTGCGGCAGCCGCGCCGCCTTCAGGGCCAGGCCGCCGGCGCTGCGCAGCAGTTGCAGGCCCTGCGCGCGCTCGAGCAACGGGCGCTGTGTGTCGGCGGCGGGCAAGGGCCGCATGCCGGCTCGTGCAGCTGCGCCTCGCGGCTTGGGCTTGACGCGGCCTGGGCCGGCAGGCGAACGCCGCGCCGGCACGCGCTTCGGTCCGGCTTTGCGTGGGCGTGGCGGTTTGGCTTCTGGCACTTCTCGGCGATGGCGTGGCGGGCGAGGCTGCGATTCTCGTCGATTGCGCACGCCACCCAGGGGCTCGCCTCGCGGCCGACGACGCGGCCGCAGGAAAATCGCGGCTGCCACGGCGATCTTTCCGCAGGGCGCGAGCCAGTTCGATACCCGCTGCACGCCCGGCGAGCGCCGCATGCTGCAGCAGTTGAAGCGCTGCCTGGAAGACGACTGCCTGATCTGTCACGGCGCTGGCGGTCGGCTGCGCGCAAAGCCTGCTGCAAGGCGCCGGCCAGGAGCACGGCGACGACGAGATGCAGCTGGTGCAGCCGGCCACGGCCGGACGGCGCGGCGCATTGCCGGTCTTCATCGAGGCGCGCGACGAGCGAGAGGAAGCCGAGCTGCTGGCCGAGCGCATTGCCGTTGCGCACTCAACAAACAGGCACGCCGCTCGGCGACATGGCGGTGGTCTGCCGCGCCAAGGTCATGATGCGCGCCATCGAAGCGGCGCTCGAGCGCCGCGGCCTGGCCTATCAATCGATGAATGCGCCCGACTTCAGGCACTTCGACTGGAAGCGCAAGGGGGTCAAGCTCTCGACGATGCACAGCGCCAAGGGGCTGGAGTTCCGCTGCGTCTTCGTCGCCGGCCTGCAGTCGTTGCCGATGCGCGACGAGTGTCTGGACGACGCGCTGCGCCTGCTTTATGTGGCTATGACGCGCTCGACCGGCGAACTGGTGCTGTCGGCGCATGGCCCATCGGGTGTCGTGACGCGTGTGCGCCAGGCGCTGGAGCAGGTGCTGCGGCAGTTCAGCCGCATGCCGGCGTAGCGTGCCGCCGTGTTCGGGCCCGCACCGGGCGAATCATCAGCGTGTCGCACCCGGCGGATAGCTTGCTCCCAGCCCGGCGCGGGCGTCGGCCTGGATGCCATAGGGCGGGATCGGGTAGCGCAGGCCGTTGCTTGCCAGCGCGCTCATGCCGGCGATGGCCTTGGGCAGGTCGGCCGGCGGCAGCGCCATCAGCAGCTCGTCGTCGGGCACGCCGCCGTAGCGCCGCTCGGCATAACAGGGGATCGACAGGCTGGCCCGGCCGGTGGCCAGCGCGCGGCCCCAGCTGTCGGCGCAGGACGATTCGCCGACCACGCTCCAGTCGAAGCGCTGGTAGCCCGACCACTGCAGGCCGTTGATCAGCAGGATCATCTGTCCCGGCGTGGCATAGACCAGGCAGATGTCCGGCGGGTCGAGCCGGCCGCTGGCCAGCGGCGATACCGCCAGCGCCCGATACCTGCCGTGCGGCACCACGTTCATCGCACGCTGGTGCCTGGCCGAGTCCTCCACGGTGGCGAACCACACGCCGGCCATGGCCTGGCCCGAGAGCCAGTCCTCGTCCTGCGGGTGCAGGCCGATGACCGCGCCGCATTGCGCGCCGACCAGGTCGTCGCGGGTGATGCCGACGGTCAGGCCCAGCCGCGCGGCCATCGCGACGATCTGATCGGTGGTGTGGATGGCCGCAGGCCGGCGCAGCTTCGGGATGGCCTGCATGTCCTCGATGCGCTCGAACAGCTTCATGCCGATGGGCGTGGTCTTCAGGCGCAGCAGACGGTTGAGTTCGTCGACCAGCGCGGGCCAGTCGAAGGCGGGGCTTGGGGGCATCTCGGTCCTCGGGGTGCGCAATGGCGCTAGGCTACGCGCTCAGCAAAGGAGTGTCATGAACAAAGTACAGATCGTTTGCGCCGGGCTGGCCACGGCCGCCCTGGCACAGGCCGAGCCCATCGGCGAGGTGGACACGGTGTTCCAGTGGGTCGGGCCGGACCACAAGATCGTGGTCGAGGCCTACGACGACCCCAAGGTCAGTGGCGTCACCTGCTACGTGTCGCGCGCCAAGACCGGCGGCATCAAGGGCGGGCTGGGGCTGGCCGAGGACAAGGCCGAAGCGTCGATCGCCTGCCGCCAGGTCGGGCCGATCCGTCATCGACAAGCCGCTGCCCAGGCAGGAGGACATGTTCACCGAACGCATCTCGCTGGTCTTCAAGAAGCTGCGCGTGGTGCGCATGGTCGATGCCAAGCGCAACTCGCTGGTCTACCTGACCTATTCCGATCGCGTCGTCGAGGGCTCGCCGCAGAACAGCGTGGCCGTGGTGCCGGTGGACGCGGCCTCGAAGATCCCGCTGCGCTAAGCTGCGCGCCGGGGCGGCAGGGCGCTGCCCGGGAGCGATGCACATGCAGGCAAGGGGCAAGGCCACGCAGAACAAGGTGGCGCGGGCGGTGGCCGGTGCCGAGGCGATCGAGATCAAGGCCACGGTGCCCGACCACCAGGTGCAGGCTGCGCTGGCGCGCTTCGGCCTGACGAAACGCAACGACGAAGAACGCTTCATCTACTTCTTCGACACTCCCGGGCTCGAACTGCTGGCCGGCGGCATCATTGCCCGCGCCCGCCGGATCGTCGGCGAGGACCACGACAGCACGGTGAAGTTCCGCCCGGTGGACCCCGCGCAGATCGGCGCCCGGTGGCGCAAGTACCGCGACTTCAAGATCGAGGTCGATGCCAGCGAGCAGGCGATGGTCAAGTCGGCCTCGTTCTCGATGCCGGTGGGCAAGGGTCTGATCAAGCGCGTGGCCAGCGGCAGCAAGCCGATCGAGTCGGTGTTCACGTCCGAGCAGGAGGAGTTCCTGGCGACGGTGGCCCGGCGCCAGATCGACTTCGGCGCGCTGGTGGTGCTGGGGCCGCTGGTGGCGCAGCGCTGGCGCTTCGTGGACCCGGCCTGCCCCTGGCCGATGACCGCCGAGTTGTGGCGTCGCGAGGACGGCCAGCAGCTGATGGAGGTGTCGATCAAGGCGCCCATCGTGCAGGCGGCGGCGGCCATCGGCGGCTTCATGGCCTACCTGGCCGAGGTCGGCGCCGAGCGCGACGACAGCGAGCAGACCAAGACCCGCTGGGCCCTGGGCTACTACGCCGCCAGGCTGCAGCCGCGCAAGCCGCAGCGCCGGACGGCGGCGAAGAAGTCCGCCGCGTAGCTGCAAGACAGCGGCGCAAAGCGCCGCTTTTCGGCTCATCCACCCGTGCCGGTGCTGGCATGCTGCGGCGGCGTGTGCGTTTTGTACGTTTGTCACGGGCGCTGGCCACACTCGCGCATCAACCGCAGGCGGCAGCTTGCCGTTGAACACGACACCGAGGCGCCGCATCTGCGGTGCATGAACCCGTTGGACGATATGGACCTGTTTGCTCCCCGACGCTTGAGTTGCGGCATCCTGATCCTGAATGGGCAGCAGGAGCTGCTGCTGTGCCACGTGACCGGCCAGGACCACTGGGACCTGCCCAAGGGTGGCGCGCACGAGGACGAAAGCCCGCTGCAGGCGGCGCTGCGCGAAACCCGCGAGGAGACCGGCCTGGAACTGGCGGCGCACATGCTGCGCGATCTGGGGCGCTTCGACTACCGGCCGAAGAAGGACCTGCACCTGTTTGCCGCGCTGATGCCGCGCTTCGAGCTGACGAAGCTGCGCTGCGAGAGCCACTTCTCGCAACACACCACCGGCCAGCGCCTGCCCGAGATGGACGGTTATGACTGGGTGCGCTTCGGCCGCGTGGGCGAGCTTTGCACGCCCAAGATGACGGCCGTGCTGCACGGCCGGCTGAACCTGCAGCGCGTGCTGGACGAACTGGCGGCCGAGCCGCTGGTGGCGCTGGCCGCCTGAGCAGGGCCGTCCGGCCCGCGGCCACAATCGGCGCCATGCCGAGTGCCGCCCAGACCATTGCCGTCATCGACTTCGAGACCACCGGCGTCGCGCCCGGCCAGGGCGCGCGCGCCACCGAGATTGCCGCGGTGCTCGTCCGCGGCGGGCGCATCGTCGACCGCTATGCCAGCCTGATGCGCAGCGGCGCCTGGGTCAGCCCCTTCATCGAGCGG
The DNA here is from genome assembly GCA_963818005.1 of uncultured Pseudomonadota bacterium. Classification (GTDB taxonomy): domain Bacteria; phylum Pseudomonadota; class Gammaproteobacteria; order Burkholderiales; family Burkholderiaceae_C; genus Rubrivivax. The sequence goes on along the minus strand of CAWFQP010000016.1, from coordinate 31,754 downwards.
CTCACCGGCATCAGCAACGCCATGCTGCGCGACGCCCCGCCAGCCGCGCTGGTGATGGGCGAGGTCTGCCGCTTCACGCAGGGCCTGCCGCTGGTGGCCCACAACGCCGCCTTCGACCGCGGCTTCTGGCGGGCCGAGGCGCAGCGCGCCGGTCTCGATCCCGACCCGGCGCACGAGTTCGCCTGCACCGTGCTGCTGTCGCGACGGCTGTACCCGCAGGCCGCCAACCACCGGCTCGGCACGCTGGCCGCGCTGCACCACCTGCCCGCGCCGGGCGCGCCCACCGCGCTTTGGCCGACGCCGAAGTGACGGCCCATCTGCTGCTGCAGATTCAAAGCGATGTGAGCGACCGCTTTGCCGATGCGCTCGGCCTACGTGAAGTGGACCACGCCCTGCTGTGTGCGCTGCAGCGCAGCGATGCACAGCAGCTGCCGCGCTGCGTGGCGCGCTACGGACGCGCCGAGGCCATCGCGCCGTAGCGCGCCGCAGCGCATCGCGGCGCTTCGGGTCGAGGTTGATGCGGCTGAAATCGCCGCGGATGTGCGGCAGCGCCAGCAGCCGCGGGTCCATCACCCTGAACCACAGGCTCGGCACATAGGCCAGCGGGAACATGCCGAAATAGCCGCTGGGCAGCTGCGGCAGGTCGGGGAAATGGCGCAGGCTCTGGTAGCGCCGCGCGGCGTTGGCATGGTGGTCGCTGTGCCGCTCGAGCTGGAACAGCACCAGGTTGGTGTAGGTGTGGTTGGCGTTCCACGAATGGTGCGGCTGGCAGCGCTCGTACCTGGCCGTCGGGCCCCTTCAGGCGCAGCAGGCCGTAGTGCTCGACATAGTTGGCGCTGGTCAGCTGCCACCAGGCGACGAGGTTGTGGATCAGCCAGGAACGCCACCATCTTCCAGCCGAAGAAGGCGATCAGCGTGCCCTGCAGCAGCAGCGTGATGGCGTAGCTTTGCAGCATCTCGTTGTGCGGGCTCCATGCGCCGCGGCCCTCGCGCCGCAGCCGCTCGGCTTTCCAGCGCCCAGGCGCGCCGCATGCCGCCGGGCAGTTCGCGCAGCGCGAAGCGGTAGATGCTCTCGCCCATGCGCGCGCTGGCATGGTCCTCGGGCGTGGCGACAAAGCGGTGGTGGCCGCGGTTGTGCTCGATGCGGAAGTGGCCGTAGGCCGGCACCGCCAGCACCAGCTTGGCCAGCCAGACTTCGAGCGCGGTGTGCTTGTGGCCGAGTTCGTGGCCGGTGTTGATGCCCAGGCCCGAGGTGGTGCCGGCCACGTAGGCCAGCACCAGGAAGGCCCACAGCGGGCAGGTCCTGCGTGCCGGCCCAGACGGCGCAGCCGATCAGCGCCAGGAAGTGCAGCGGCACCACCGCGTAGGTCAGCCAGCGGTAGTAGCGGTCGGCCTCGAGCTGCGGCACCACCGCCTCGGGCGGGTTGCTCTGGTCCTCGCCCAGCCAGGCATCGAGGATCGGGCCGCCGATGTAGCCGATGATCAGCGGCAGCACCAGCCACAGCGGGTTGCCGGTGAGCCATGGCCGGCGATGCCGGTGAAGGGAATCAGCGGGTAGATCACCGACGACGCCCACAGCCAGCGCTTGCGGTCGCGGTAGCTGACACTGCGGCCGGCGGCGTCGGTGGCGGTGAAGGTGGGGTTGAGCATGTCCGTGATCCTAGGCCTGCGCCCGCTCGGCCTGCGCCTTGCCCTCGGGCCGCTTGCCCAGGATGATCATGCCCAGCACCTCGTCCTCGGTCACGTCGCGCGGTGTGGTAGGTGCCGACCATCTTGCCGTTCTTCATCACCGCCAGCCGGTCGGACAGCGCGAACACGTCGTGCATGTCGTGGCTGATGAGGAAGATGCCCACGCCCTCGGCCTTGAGCTGCAGGATCAGCTCGCCGACCATGCGCGTCTCCTCCGGCCCGAGCGCGGCGCAGGGCTCGTCCATGATCAGGATGCGCGCGTTGAAGTACAGCGCGCGCGAGATCGCCACCGTCTGCCGCTGCCCGCCCGACAGCGCGCCGCACCGGCACGCGGAAGTTCTTGAAGTTCTTGTTCAGCCGCGCGAACACCTTGCGCGCCTCGGCGTCCATGCGCAGGTCGTCGAGCGTGCGCCACGGCGTCAGCAGCTCGCGGCCGAGGAACAGGTTGGCCACCGCGTCCAGGTTGTCGGCCAGCGCCAGCGTCTGGTAGATGGTCTCGATGCCCAGCGCCTGCGCATCGGCCGGGCGAGCGGATCTGCGCCTTCTCGCCGCGGATCAGCATCTCGCCGCGTGTCGATCGGGTAGGCGCCGGCCAGCATCTTCATCAGCGTCGACTTGCCGGCGCCGTTGTGGCCGAGCAGCGCCACCACCTCGCCCGGGTGCAGGTTGACGCTCGACGTCCTCGACCGCGTGCACGCCGCCGAAGGCCTTGTGGATGTCCGCGCAGCGCGACCAGCGGCGCCGTCATGTCACTGCTCCCCGGTCCACTTGCGGTACAGCACGTCGAACACCACCGCGGCGATCAGCACCTGGCCGATGATGACCATGCGCTTGCCGATCGACACGTCGAGCAGCAGCATGCCGCTGTCCAGCGACTGCATGATCAGCGCGCCCAGCACCGAGCCGAGGATCGAGCCGCTGCCGCCGGCCAGCGCGGTGCCGCCGATGACGGCCGCGGCGATGACGTACAGCTCCATGCCGGTGCCCAGCGAGTTGGTGCCGGCGTTCAGCCGCGCGATCGACACCACCGCGGCGATGGTGATCAGCACGCCGAGCAGCACGAACAGCATCAGCGTCACGCGCCGCACCGGGATGCCGACCAGCGCCGCCGCATCCGGGTTGCCGCCCATCGCGAAGACATAGCGGCCGAAGCGCGTGCGGTGCACGATGAAGGACAGCGCGATCGCCACCGCGGCCCAGATCAGCACCGGGATCGGGATGCCCTGCGGCGCGTCCTTGTTGGGGATCTGGTAGCGTTCATCGCCGCGGCGAAGCCCAGCACGATCGACGCACCGGCACGGCCAGCACGCCCAGGTCCAGCCACAGCGGGTTGCTCTGCACGCCGAAGCGCTGCTGGTTGCGCCGCTTGCTGAACAGCGCCCAGGCCAGGGCCGCGCACATCAGGCCGGCCAGCGCCCAGCTGGCCGTCGACGCCGATGCCGCCGTCGTAGCCGCCGCCCAGGCGCTGGAAGAACTCGTCGTTGACCGGCTGGGTCTTGCCGTCGGCGACGAGAAAGGCCGCGCCGCGAAAGCTCATCAGCCCGCCGAGCGTGACCACGAAGGACGGCACGCCCAGCACCGCGGTCAGCGCGCCCTGGTACAGCGACACGGCGATGGCCACCGCCAGCCCGGCCAGCGCGGCGGCCGGCCAGGACCAGCCGGCGGTGTACATCAGGTAGGCGACGAGCACGCCGACGAAGCCCATCACCGAGCCCACCGACAGGTCGATGTGGCGCGCCACGATGATCAGCACCACCACCGTGGCGACGATGCCGACCACCGCGGTCTGCTGCGCGATGTTGTAGAGGTTCTCCGGCGACAGGAAGATGCCGCCGGAGAGCACGTTGAAGATCAGCGCGATGCCGACCAGCACCGCGCCCATCAGCACCAGGCGCCAGTCGATCGGCGCCTGGCGCAGCGCCTGAAGGGCCTCGCTCATGTCCTTGCGTGGCCCGAGCGCGTTGATGGTCGACCACGCCACGGCGCCATCGAGCGGCCGCCGCGGAACCGGCTTTGCCGGGCCGCTAGCGGCGCCCCCCTGGGGGGGAGCGCCGAAGGCGCTACGGGGGGGTCACTTGCACGCGGCGGGCGCCTTGTCCGGCGCCACGCCCTTGCACAGGTCGTCCTTCTTGATCCAGCCGGCCTTGACCACGGTGTCGAGGTTGTCCTTGGTGATGGCCACCGGCTTGAGGAACTGCGAGTCGAGCGCGATCTTCTTCTCGCCGCCGCTCCACGACACGGCGCCCGGCACCTTCTTGCCGGCGCCCAGCGCCACCGCGGCGTTGGCCGCCTCGCGGCCCAGGTCGCGCGCGTCCTTCCACACCGACACGGTCTGCGTGCCCAGCGCCACGCGGTTCAGCGCCGCATGGTCGCCGTCCTGGCCGGACACCGGCACGCCCTTCAGCCCCTTGGCGGTGAGCGCGGCCACCACGCCGCCGGCGGTGCCGTCGTTGCTGGCCACCACCGCGTCGACCTTGCCGGCGTTCTTGGTGAGGATCTGCTCCATGTTCTTCTGCGCCACCTCGGGCTTCCAGCCGTCGGTGTATTCCTCGCCGACGATCTTGATGGCGCCGCTCTTGATCGCCGCGGCCAGCACCTCGCCCTGGCCTTCGCGCAGGAAGTTGGCGTTCGGGTCGGTGGGCGAGCCCTTGATCATCACGTAGTTGCCCTTGGGCATCACCTTCTGCACGGCGGCGGCCTGCATGCGGCCGACCTCCTTGTTGTCGAAGGTGATGTAGAAGACGCCGGGCGCCTCGATCAGCCGGTCGTAGGCGACGACCGGGATCTTCTGCTTGGTGGCCTTGTTCACCGCCGGCAGGATGGCGTCCTTGTCCATCGCCAGCACGATCAGCACCTTGGCGCCCTTGGAGATCAGCCCGTCGATGTCGGCCAGCTGCTTTTCCGGCGAGCCGCCGGCGTCGGCGCTGACGTACTTGGCGCCGGCCTTCTCCAGCGCAGCCTTCATCGCCGCCTCGTCGGTCTTCCAGCGCTCTTCCTGGAAGTTGGACCAACTCACGCCGACCACGGTCTGCGCCATCGCGCCAGTGGCGGCCAGGCCCAGGGCAAGGGCCGAAAGGGTATGTCTGATAGTCATCTCTGTCTCCTGATGTGGTGGGGTTGAGCGGGTGCGACTATGGCCCGTGGCGGGCGGCAAATGAATTAGGGTCTGCCTCTGTCCGGCCGGCGACTCTGGCACCATCGGCCGCATGTCCACCGACGATGACGCTGCCAACTCCGCTGCCATCGAGCGCTTCCTGTCTGCGTGCGCGCGGGCGTTGCAGGCCCAGCGTTTCGAGAAGCTGCTGCTCGCCGGCTACCGCGGGCCCGAGGCCGACCTGAAGCGCGTGACCGTGCGCGCCGTCATGCTGCGCGGCCAGCCGCAGTTGAGCTTCGTCTACAGCCACGACGCAGCGCGACCTGACGAAGAACCTGCCGCTGGACGAAGGCCTGGCCGAGCTGCCGGCGCTGCTGGGGCCGGCCGGCTTTGCGCAACGCGCACCTGCACACGCAGGACGAGGAGCTGCAGCTGGCGCTCAGCCGCAAGGGACGCTGGAGCCTGCGCGCCGGCCACCGCCCGGCCGCGGCGCCTGCGGCGGCGGTGGAACACAACCGCGAGAAGCAGCGGCTGCTGACGCTGGACCGGCCCTTCCTGGCCGCGCTGGGCGTGGCCGATGCGCAGGCCCGGCTGGTGCCGGCGATGGCGCGCAAGTGGAAGCAGATCAACCGCTTCCTCGAAGTCATCGGCGCGGCGCTGGCGGCCTCGCCGCTGGCCACGCAGCAGCACATCGAGGTGCTGGATTTCGGCTCGGGCAAGGGCTACCTGACCTTCGCGCTGCACGACCACCTGCGCCAGACGCTGGGCCGCGACGCGCAGGTCACCGGCGTCGAGCTGCGCCCCGACATGGTGGCGCTGTGCAACGGCATCGCCGAGCGGCTCGGCCTGCAGGGCCTGCGCTTCGAGCAGGGCGATGTGCGGCAGCTACGCGCCGCGCGCGGTGGACCTGATGATCGCGCTGCACGCCTGCGACACCGCCACCGATCACGCCATCCACTACGGGCATCCGCGGCGGCGCGTCGATCATCTGCTGCGCGCCCTGCTGCCACAAGCAGTTGCGCCCGCAGCTGCTCAGCCCGCACCCGTTGCGGCCGATCCTGCAGCACGGCGTGCACCTGGGCCAGGAGGCCGAGATGCTGACCGACGGCCTGCGCGCGCTGCTGCTCGACGCCTGCGGCTACGACACCCAGGTCTTCGAGTTCGTGTCGCTGGAGCACACCGCCAAGAACAAGATGATCCTGGCGGTGAAGCGCTGCGCAGCCGGCGGCGCAAGACAAGCTGCTGGCGCAGGTGCGCGACGTGAAGGCCTTCTACGGCATCCAGGAGCAGTGCCTGGAGACGCTGCTGAAGGCGGACGCGCTGCTCTCAGTCGAAGGGCTTCATGAAGGCGATGCAGGCACCCTGCGGGTCGAGCAGCGTGGCGAAGCGGCCGACGTTGGGGATGTCGGTGGGCTCGCACGATGACCTGCGCGCCCAGGCTCGAGCCTGGGCCGCCGTGGCATCGCAGTCGGCCACGGCCACGTAGGGCACCCACAGCGGCGGCGTGTCGGGCATCGGCGAGTGCATCAGCCCGCCGCGCATCGCGTCGCCCTTCTTCAGCAGGTAGTAGCTGCCCTGCGGGCCCATGTCCATGGTGTCGTGGGTGTAGCCGAAGACGCCTTCGTAGAAGGCCAGCGCCTTCTTCTCGTCGGGGGTCATCAGCTCGTTCCAGTGCCAGTCGCCGACCGGTGTCTTGGCGGCGTCGGCGCGGTCGCCCTGGGCGCTGGTCCAGATGGAGAACGCCGCGCCGGTGGGGTCGGCCAGCGTGGCGCCGCGGCCGACCGGTCCGAAGTCGGTGGGCGGCATCAGCGACTTCGCGCCGGCGGCCAGCGCCGCGGCATGCGCGGCGTCGACGTCGGGCACCGACAGGTACGACATCCACAGGCTCGGCGCGCCGGGCGGCGCGGCTGCGGAATCCGCCGATGCCCTCGCTGCCGTTCATGATCAGCGGGTAGGGTTCGGGGCCGCCCATCGGCATGGTCTCGGTGTGCCAGCCGAACAGCGCGTCGTAGAACTTGCGCGCCTGCGGCGATGTCGCCCGACAGGTGTTCGAACCAGACGAATTTGCCGTGCAGATGGCTCATGCTGCTGCTCCTTCGGGGGTGGGGTGGGGTCGGTGCGGATGAAACTCTCGCGGCGGCGCAGCGTGGCCTGCGCGCGCTGCACGTTGGGCGCGGCGGCCAGCAACGCCGGGCCTTCGGGCATGCGCTCCACGTAGGCCAGGATCGGCGCGACGAACAGGTCGGCCATCGACAGCGCGCCGCCGGCCAGCCAGTCGCCGGCGCCGTAGGCCTTGTCCAGCGCCGCCAGCTGCGCCGGCATGTCCTTCAGGGCGCCGTCGATGACGCCGCGGTCGGGCTGGCCGGCGGCGCCGCGCGGGAACAGGTACTGCAGCACGTAGCGCCGCACCATCGTGTCGTACAGGTAGGCGTTGACCGCGCTGACCCATTGTTCGCACTGGGCGCGCGCGAGCTGCGAGCCCGGCAGCAGCGTGGCGGCGCTGCCGAAGCATTCGTCCAGGTAGCGCACGATGGCGCTGGTCTCGAACAGCGCGATCTCGCCGTCGCGCAGCGCCGGGATGCGGCCGAAGGGGTGCACGGCCAGGATCTCGGGCGAATGCGGCGCGCAGGGCTGCAAGCGTGTAGGCCAGGCCCTTTTCCGCCAGCGCCATGCGCACGGTGCGCGTGTAGCTGCTGCGCACGTCGCCCAGCAGCGTCAGCGTGGCGGCGCTGCCGCGTTCGTCGACCTGGTCGAGCCAGTCGGTTCAGCGTCGAGCGCCAGCCGACGGCGTGGGCCTCGCTGGCCGCGGCGCGCCGGGAAGCCGCTGTGGCGCAGGCGCAGCTCGGTGCCGCCGTCGCGTGCCAGCGAAGTCCACCTCGACCAGCGTCTGCGACGCCGGCCATCGGCGAGTTCTCGCCCTGCCAGGCCCAGGTGTAGACCAGCCGCTCGGGCCGCCTGACCTCGCGGTAGACGCCGCCGACGGCGAAGCGCGTGCCGTCGCGCGCCTGCATCTGCAGCTGCCATTCGCCCGCCGGCGCGCGCATCGCTGCGGCTGTGCGTCACGCTCATGCCGCGCGGGCAGTGCCACTGGCGCAGCAGCGCCTCGTCGGTGAAGGCGTCGAAGACCTTGCTCGCGCGGCGCGCGGATGAAGCGGGTCTGCTGCAGTTCGAAGCGTTCGGGGGCGTTCATCGCGGTTTGCTCCTGCGTGGCGGTGCGTGGCGCCTCGACCAGATCGGTCAGGCGGTCGAGGCTGTGTTCCCAGTGCTCGGCGTAGTGCTGCAGCCAGTCGTGCGCCTGCTGCAGCGGCGGCGTGCGCAGCCGGCACAGGCGCCAGTGCGCATTCACCTCGCGGCTGATCAGCCCGGCGTGCTTCCAGCACGCGCAGGTGGCGCGAGATGGCCGGCGCCGAAATGTCGAAGGGCTGGGCCAGCTCGCCGACATGGCGTGTCGCCCTGCGCCAGGCGTGCCAGGATGGCGCGGCGCGTCGGGTCGGCCAGCGCGGCGAAGGTGGTGGACAAGCGGATCCATGCCTCATTTAACCTGTTGGTTAAATAAAAGTCAATCGCCTCGCAGCTCGCTTCTAGGGGGGTCGGCGGCGCCGTCCTGCACCAGCGCATCGCGCCGCGCCAGCGCCGGGAACCAGCGCCACCACAGCGCGGCCACCAGCAGCGTGCCGGCGCCGCCCAGCACCACCGAGCCCACCGGCCCCAGCAACGCCGCGGTGGCGCCGGACTCGAACTCGCCCAGCTGGTTGGACGCGCCGATGAACACCGAGGCCACCGCGCTGACGCGGCCGCGCATCGTCGTCCGGCGTTTCCAGCTGGATCATCGTCTGGCGCACGACGACGCTGACCATGTCGGCCGCGCCGGTGATGGCACAGCGCCAGCAGCGACAGCGAGAAGTGGTCGACAGGCCGAAGACCAGCGTCGCCAGGCCGAACACGGCGATGGCGACGAACAGCTTGGGCCCGGCATGGCGCGCGATCGGCCAGCGCGTCAGCCACACCGACATCAGCCAGCGCGCCCAGCGCCGGCGCGCCGCGCAGCAGGCCCAGGCCCCAGGGCCCGACCTGCAGGATGTCCTTGGCGAACATCGGCAGCAGCGCCACCGCGCCGCCCAGCAGCACCGCGAACAGGTCCAGCGAGATCGCGCCCAGCACCACCTTGTTCTGCTGCACGTAGCGCACGCCGGCGAGCAGCGTGTCCAGGCTCAGCGGCTGGCCGGGCGGCGGGGCGGCATGGCGGATGCGCAGGCACAGCGCCGCGGCCAGCGCGAACAGCGCCGCGCACAGGCCGTAGACCACCGGCGGCGCCGGCGACGTAGACGAAGCCGCCCAGCGCCGGGCCGGCGATGATGGCGCCCTGCAGCCCGGCCGAGCGAGAAGGCCATGGCCCGCGGCAGCAGCGCCGCCGGCACCAGCAGCGGCACCAGCGCCTGCTGCGCCGGCATCTGGAAGGCGCGCACCGCGCCCAGCACCACCGACAGCGCCAGCAGCAGCGTGCGCTGCGACACGGCGTCGAAGGGCGCGGCCGCCAGCACCAGCGCCACCGCGCCCTGCGCCGCCACGCACAGCGCGACGATGCGCGCGCGGTGGTGGCGGTCGACCACATGGCCGGCCACCAGCACCAGGGCCAGCGCCGGCAGGAACTGCAGCAGCCCCACCAGCCCCAGGTCCCAGGCCGAACCGGTCAGGTCGTACATCTGCCAGCCGATGGCCACCAGCAGCATCTGGCTGGCGCCGACGCCGGCCAGGCGCGCCCACCACAGGCGCATGAAGTCGCGGCAGGCCAGCAGTTCGCGGGTGGACATGGGCCGATCATCGCCTGTCTGGCCAGCATTGATGAAACGCAATAAGAATGGTTCGCATTGCAACTAGAATCGGTGTTTCCAGACACCCGGGAGACCGACGCATGGCCCACTCCACCCACCCGCTGCGCCTGATCGCGGCCGCTCTGCTGGCCGGCGCCTCGCTGGCCGCCACCGCCCAGGACAAGGTGCTGAACCTGTACTCGGCGCGCCACTACCAGACCGACGAGGCGCTGTACGCCAACTTCACCAAGGCCACCGGCATCAAGATCAACCGCATCGATGCCGACGACGCCGGCGTCATCGACGCGGCTGAAGGCCGAAGGCGCGGCCAGCCCGGCCGACGTGGTGCTGCTGGTGGACGCGGCGCGGCTGACCAAGGCCGAAGCCGATGGCCTGTTCCAGCCGGTCAACTCGGCGCTGCTGCAGCAGCGCATCCCGGCGCACCTGCGCGACGGCAGCGACGGCGGCGGCCCGCAGTGGTTCGGCTTCTCGACGCGCGCGCGCCTCATCGTCTACAACAAGGCCACGGTGCAGCGTGCCGATGCCGACACCTACCAGGAGCTGGGCGACCCGAAGAACAAGGGCAAGGTGTGCACGCGCTCCGGCTCGCACCCCTACAACCTGACGCTGTTCGGCGCGATGCTGCAGCACCTGGGGCCGCAGGCCACCGAGGCCTGGCTGAAGGGCCTGGTCGACAACATGGCCCGCGCGCCGAAGGGCGGCGACACCGACCAGATCAAGGCGGCGGCCTCGGGCGAATGCGCGATCGCGCTGACCAACAGCTACTACCTGGCGCGGCTGATGCGCTCGACCAAGCCCGAGGACGTGGAGGTGATGTCGAAGGTCGGCTTCGTCTTCCCCAACCAGGACAGCTGGGGCACGCACGTCAACATCGCCGGCGGCGCGGTGGCCAAGCACGCCAAGAACCCGGCCGAGGCGGTGAAGTTCCTGGAGTACCTGGCCAGCGACGAGGCGCAGGTCTACTTCGCCAACGGCAACAACGAATGGCCGGCGGTGGCCAGCGTCAAGGTCACGGCAACCCGGCGCTGGAAGCGATGGGCAGCTTCAAGGTCGACACCGCTGCCGATCGCGCTGGCCGGCGCCAACCAGACGCAGGTGCAGCAGATGCTGGACCGCGTGGGCTACAAGTAAGCCGCAGCCGCTTCGCTCAAGGCCGCGCCGGAGTTTCACGGCGCGGCCTTTTCATGACGAAGGCCCGCGCGGCCTCGCGCCTGACCGGCATCGCGCCGAACTCGTCCAGCGGCGCGCGGCGGTGCAACGCGCGAGAATGCGCAGCTCGCAACGACCCGGCCTGCCCACCATGACGCTCCTCATCCTCGGCCTGATCCTGTTCCTGGGCATGCACTCGGTGCGCATCTTCGCCGAGGGCTGGCGCACCGCGCAGATCGCGAAACGGGGCGAAGGCGCCTGGAAGGGCCTGTACACGGTGGTCTCGATCGTCGGCTTCGGCCTGATCCTGTGGGGCTACGGCCAGGCGCGGGCCGAACCGGTGGTGCTGTGGACGCCGCAGCTGTGGGCGCGGCACCTGGCGGCGCTGCTGATGCTGTTCAGCTTCATCCTGCTGGTGGCGGCCTACGTGCCGAAGAACGGCATCAAGTCCTGGCTGCACCACCCGATGGTGCTGGGCGTCAAGGTCTGGGCGCTGGCGCACCTGCTGGCCAACCACACGCTGGCCGACCTGCTGCTGTTCGGCAGCTTCCTGGTGTGGGCGGTGCTGGACTTTCGCGCCGCGCGCCAGCGCGACCGCGCCGGCGAACACGGTCTACCCGCGCGGCACGCGTGGCCGGCACGCTGATCACCGTGGTCGTCGGCGTGCTGGTCTGGGCGGTGTTCGCCTTCTGGGCGCACGCCTGGCTGTTCGGCGTCAGCCCGATGGGGCGTTAGTCAATCGCCCAGCACCGCGATCGCGTCGACCTCGACCTTGAAGCCGCCGGGAAAGGCGGCCACCGGCACGATGGCGCGGGCCGGCTTGTGCGCGCCGAAGAACTCGGCATAGATCGGGTTGAAGACCGGCCAGCCGTCGGGCTCGGCCAGGTAGACCGTGACCTTGGCCACCTGCTGCAGCGTGGCGCCGCCGGCTTCGAGCACGGCGCGCAGGTTGGCCAGGCACTGGCGCGTCTGCGTGGCCAGGTCGGCATGCGCGAGCTACCGTCGGCGCGACGGCGATCTGCCCCGACACGAACAGCAGGTTGCCGGCACGCATGGCCGGGCTGTACGGCCCCTTGGCCGGCGCGGCGCCGGCGGGGCTGATGCTCTGCAGCGTGCTCACTGGACGACCCTTGCGCACTGCGTGCTCCGGGATGAGCGCTTGGGAGCGGCCCGGCGCGCTCATGCGTTGACGTTCACCACCAGCCGGCCGCGCACCTTGCCGGCCAGGATGTCGGCCCCGGCGGCGATGGCGCCGGCCAGCGGGATCTCGTGCACCAGGCTGTCGAGCTTGGCCAGGTCCAGGTCCTGCGCCAGCCGCGCCCAGGCCTGTTCGCGCAGCGCCTTCGGCGCCATCACGCTGTCGATGCCGTAGAGCGTGACGCCGCGCAGGATGAAGGGCGCGACGCTGCCGGGAAAGTCCATGCCCTGCGCCAGGCCGCAGGCCGCCACCGCGCCGCGGTACTTGGTGCCGGCGCAGGCATTGGCCAGCGTGTGGCTGCCCACCGAATCGACCACGCCGGCCCAGCGCTCCTTGGCCAGCGGCTTGCCGGGCGCGGACAGCTCGGCGCGGTCGATGACCTCGGCCGCGCCCAGCGCCTTCAGCGCCTCGGCCTCGTGCGACGCGGCCGGTGGAGGCGACGACGCGATAGCCGAGCTTCGACAGCAAGGCGATGGCCACGCTGCCGACGCCGCCGTTGGCACCGGTGACCAGGATGTCGCCGCTGTCCGGCTTGAGGCCATGGCCTTGCAGCGCCATCACGCACAGCATCGCGGTGTAGCCCGCGGTGCCGATGGCCATGGCCTGGCGCGTGCGTCAGGCCCGCCGGCAGCGCCACCAGCCAGTCGCCCCGCACGCGCGCGCGCTGCGCCAGGCCGCCGGAATGGGTTTCGCCGACGCCCCAGCCGTTGAGCACCACCTTGTCGCCGGCCTTCCAGGCCGCGTGGCTGCTGCTTTCCACCGTGCCGGCGAAGTCGATGCCGGCGACCAGCGGGAACTTGCGCACCACCGGCGACTTGCCGGTGATGGCCAGGCCGTCCTTGTAGTTGATGGTGGAGTAGTCGACGCGCACCGTGACATCGCCCTCGGGCAGGTTGTCCTCGTCGAGTGCCTTGATGCTGGCGCGGTAGCCGGCTTCGTCCTTGTCGATCACCAGGGCCTGGTACATGCCGTCTCCTTGAATGCGAAGCCGCAAAGTATGGCATCGCGGCTATGCTGTGCGCCGACCCCAACACCGAGGAACCGAAGCATGAAGACCCGCGCCGCCGTGGCCTGGACAGTGAATCAGCCGCTGAGCATCGAAGAGGTGGAACTGCAAGGCCCGCGCGCCGGCGAGGTGCTGGTGGAAATCAAGGCCACCGGCATCTGCCACACCGACCTGTACACGCTGTCGGGCGCCGACAGCGAAGGGCTGTTCCCGTCGATCCTGGGCCACGAGGGCGCCGGCATCGTGCTCGACGTCGGCGCGGGCGTCACGTCGCTGAAGCCCGGCGACCACGTGATCCCGCTGTACACGCCCGAATGCCGGCAGTGCAAGAGCTGTCTGTCGCGCAAGACCAACCTGTGCACGGCGATCCGCGGCACGCAAGGCAAGGGCCTGATGCCGGATGCGACCAGCCGCTTCAGCAAGGACGGCAAGCCGCTGTTCCACTACATGGGCACCAGCACCTTCGCCAACCACATCGTCGTGCCCGAGATCGCGCTGGCGAAGATCCGCGAGGACGCGCCCTTCGACAAGGTCTGCTACATCGGCTGCGGCGTGACCACCGGCGTCGGCGCGGTGCTGTTCACCGCGCAGGTGGAGCCCGGCGCCAACGTGGTGGTGTTCGGGCTGGGCGGCATCGGCCTGAACGTGATCCAGGGCGCGAAGATGGTCGGCGCCGACAAGATCATCGGCATCGACCTGAACCCGGGCCGCGAAGCCATGGCGCGCAAGTTCGGCATGACCCACTTCGTCAACCCGTTGGAGCACGAAAACCTGGTCGACCACCTGGTGCAACTGACCGGCGGCGGTGCCGACTACAGCTTCGAGTGCATCGGCAACACCACGACGATGCGCCAGGCGCTGGAATGCTGCCACCGCGGCTGGGGCAAGAGCGTGATCATCGGCGTGGCCGAGGCCGGCAAGGAGATTTCGACGCGGCCATTTCAACTCGTCACTGGCCGGGTGTGGATGGGATCAGCCTTCGGCGGCGCGCGCGGCCGCACCGACGTGCCGAAGATCGTCGACTGGTACATGGACGGCAAGATCAACATCGACGACCTGATCACGCACCAGCTGCCGCTGGAGCGCATCAACGAGGGCTTCGATTTGATGAAGCGCGGGGAGTCGATTCGGTCGGTGGTGGTGTACTGAGCTTTGCAGCCGCGCCGGGGGGCAGGCTGGGGCGCCCGCTGCCGGCTTGGGGGCGCAGCAGGGCAGGACCAGGCGCCCGCGATGCAGGGTCAGGAGTGCGATGACGAGTACCTGCTTTCAGGCGGCCCAGTTTCATGAAGTGTGGGGCCGGCATGCCGCGGTTCGTGTAGCCCGGCTACCGACCCATGCCGGGCATCCGAGAGCCAAGACCGGCCGCCGCAATGCAGTCATTCGCAGACGCCGCCGGGTCCGCGGTTTCGGCGCCGCCAGCCGTTGGATGAACTCCAGCGGGCACATGACCCGGTGGGTCGTTCGTCTCGCCGCGGTGTCTTGAGCTTCAACTGCACATGCCCCGGCCGCGTTGAGCTGCACGGATCGGATGCGACAGCGTCAAGCCCAAAGCCTCCTCGCCTCGGTGTCGCAGCGTGCATCGATCGGTCACCGGGTCTCCGTCCGGCACCCTTCACGCGTCGTGACGGCGGGTGCGGGGCAAACCGCAGCGGTGGCCTGCCGGCAGCCTGACGAGGCGATCAGTGATCACACTTGGCGCGTGAGCCTTTGATCGGGCGACATCGGTCCTCGGGTGGATTGAGCTTGGTCCCACGGGACTCAGCCAGTTCGTCGCGCCGGCGCTACAGGATCCCCAGCCGCCGAAAGACGTCGCCCAGCTTCTCGCCGCGCCGCAGCGCGTCGCGCGACTGGTTCTCGCCGGCCACCTTCTCCAGCGCGCGCCGCACCACCTCGGCCTCGGCCTCGCGCGGGATCACCACCACGCCGTCGACATCGCCGAAGACGAGATCGCCGGGGCGCACCGCCACGCCGCCGCACTGCACCGGCACGTCGCGCTCCACCATGCGGGCGCGGCCCTTGGTGTCGAGCGGGCCGATGCCGCCGCAGAACACCGGGAACCGCATCTCGCGGATCTGCCGCACGTCGCGCACCAGACCGTCGGTGACGCAGCCGGCCGCGCCGCGCGCCACGCAGGCGGTGGACAGCAGCTCGCCCCAGGGCGCGATGCGCTCGGTCGGGCCGTCGCAGGCGAGCACCACGACGTCGCCGGGCTGCAGGTCGTCGACCAGCGCGATCTCCACCTCGTAGGGGTTCTCGCCGGCCGCCGGCTGCGCGTACACCGGCATGTACAGGCCGGTGCGTGCGCGGCCGATGAGCTGCAGGCGTCGTCGAGCGGTCGCATGAAGGGCTTCATCGCCTGTTGCATCAGGCCGAGGCTGTCCAGCGTGTCGGACAGCACCGCGGCGTTCAGGGCGCTCAGGGTCGAGAGGTTGGCAATCACGTTATTTCCTCGGCGGGTTGACGTGGATGATGGCGTGCCGGCCGTTGCCGTAAAGTGGCCCCAAGTCTCGGCGCCTATGTGATGGACGGCCGGATCGTCGGCACGCTGGGTGTCATCGTCCCCACGCGCATGGCTTACGACCGCATGATCCAGATCGTCGACATCACTTCGCGGCTCGTCTCGAACGCGCTGAGCCAGAAGTCGGCTTGCTCTGCACGGCGGCCTCGATGCGCCGCATCAGCATCCCGATGTGCGTGCCGATCAGCCGGCTGATGCGCGTGCGGTCGCGGATCATCGCCAGGCGCGGCCAGGTGGCCTGCTCGCCGATGCGGATGTACTGCTGGAACTCGCGGAAGGTCGGGTTGGACAGCACCTTGGCATACAGCGCCGGCCGGAACGGCAGCTGGATGTGCATGTCGTTGCTCGCGTACTCCTGGCTCGCCACCGAATGCACGCCCGAGAGCAGATCGCGCAGCCGCTCGCCGGGCACGATGCGGCGCGCGAAGTCCAGCACCTCGGCCGACGCGCCCTGGAGGATGCGCCGGTTCATGCGCGCCGCCGCCGAGACCACCCCCTTGCCATCGCCCTGCAGCGCCTGGAATGGCACCACATGCGGGTTGGCTTGGGAGGTGATGAAATGGTTGATGGAGAGCATCTGCGTCAGCCGCTGGAAGGGCAGGTCGCCGCCCACAGAACCGTCGACCCACAGCTCGTCGGTCATCCACGGCTCCGCCGTCTTGCCCGGGCGGCGCGCCTGCAACTGCACCGGCTTGAACACCAGCGGAACGGCGCACGACGCGAGCACCGCACGACGCACCAGCACGTCGGGCGCGGACAAATAGTTCAGCAGCCGCGGCGTCTGCCGCGTGGCGAGCGGCGAGACGGTGACGTTCAGGATCCGCCGCGAGCGCTGCAGCGACTCGGCAAACGTCATGTCGGGCAGCACCTTGGCCAGGAATCGGCCGAGCTTGGCCTGGTCCATCACCGTGCCCTGGCGCAGCATCTCGCGCATCGGCAGGCGCTCCAGTGCATCGCGCGGGATCAGGCTCAGGTCGGCGAACATCGCGCGCAACTCGTCGTCGGTGTGGCAGCAGGTCCACGCCGCCATGATCGAGCCCATGCTCGAGCCGCTGATCGTGCGCGGCAGCAAGTCCTGCTCGAACAGCGTCTTGATGACGCCGAAGTGATAGAGGCCCAGCAAAGCGCCGCCCGACAGCAGCAGCGCCGGCCGGCCGTAGACGCGGCCGACGCGCTTCAACTGCTCGAGCCGGAAGGCATCGTCCACACCGTCGACCTCGACCTCGAGCAGGTAGACCAGGCACGCCTCCAACTCGTCGAAGAAGTCCGTCACGACGTTCTTGGTGCCGGTGAGCGCGTGGTGGTACAGCTCGGGTTGCACGAACTCGCCCTGGTGGCGGAACAGCGCCTCCTGAAAGCGATCCAGCAGCGCCCAGCCCTCGCCCGCCGCGCGCATGCGCTGCAGCCGCGCGATGCTGCGCCGGATCGACGCTGCGTGCAGCAAATCCGTCTCGTCGCTCGCGCGCCAGGCGTCGGCCCCGGTGACGCGGTCGTGCTCGGCGGCGACGGCCAGCCACTCGGCGTACGTGGCCGCGCGTTCGAGGTCACGCTCGAGGCGGCGCAGGCGGGGAGAGTCGAGGAGCTTCGACATTGAGATGAAAGGAAAAGCCTCGCGGGGTGGATCGCCTGGGCCCGATTGTGGCGGCGCGAGCGGGGTTCGGCGAGGGGCGGTGCTGACAATGCCTGCAGGGGCCGTCAGCTCAGTCCCAGTGCTTGAGGGTCTTCGCGACCACCGGCCACTCCGGGATGGCGGCGACGATCGTCGGCTCCCCGCCACCGCAGTAAGGGCAGTGCTGCATGTCGATGTCGAACCTTCTGGTCGCCGACGGCGCGAGCATGGCCTGGTGAGATGCACGGAAGCTGCCTCTGGCCAATTACGACTCATGGCCGTCAACGACCCACCTGAGGGTCAGTTCACTAGGTCGAAGTGTCGTTGGCCGTGCGCAGATTGACGGGCTCGTCGACGGCAAACGGGCAGTGCGGATCACGGGTGGGAGCTGCCCACTGGGATCTGACCACCAATTGACACAGGCGGGTGGGCCCTGTACGGTGACTTCGCTCGGCGCCAGCCACCGAGCTGCTTCCGTTCGTGTGTGACCACCACCTGCGTGGCACAGCGAACAAGACCATGCATCAACAGGAGACCCGGATGAATCGAATTACCTCGACCGCGCTGGCCGTGACCGTGGCTGTGCTCGCGGCCTGTGCGAGCCCCGATCCCATGTCGAAGGGCAAGCCCGAGTTCATGGTGATCGGCATCGACAACAAGGCCACCTGGGGCGAGGACGGCAAGTTGCAATTGCTGCCACCCGGCAAAGACGCGGTGACGATCGTCGACATCGGCACCGACCCTGCCAATCCGAAGATCGTGGCGAACCTGCCGCTGATGAACTCGATCTTCGGTCCGCCGACCAACCTGGGCATCACGCCCAACGGCCAACTCGCGCTGGTGGCCAACTCGGTCGACTGGGTGGCTGACGGTGCCAACTGGAAATCCGTGCCCGACAACAAGCTCTACGTCATCGATCTCACCACCAGCCCGCCAGCGCTGATCGACACGGTGGTGGTAGGCAAGCAACCCTCGGGCATGTCGATCAACCGGGCCGGCAACCTGGCGCTCATCGCCAACCGGGCCGACAACTCGATCAGCGTGCTCTCGATCCAAGGCAAGCAGGTCAAGCTGGTCGACACGGTCGTCATCGGTGAACACGTGGCCCATGTGGTGTTTACTCCCGACGGCAAGCGGGCCATTGCCGGCAAGTTTCCGGGGCACAAGGCCGCCTTGCTCGAAGTCGACGGCCAGAAAGTCAGCTACACCAAGCGCGACCTCGCGGTCGGGCTGTGGCCCTACAACCTGGACGTCACGCCCGACGGTCGGCTGGCGCTGACCGCCGACAACGGCAACAACGGCGGCTCCGACGGCAATGTCGACACTGTCTCGGTGATCGACCTCGAGGCCCGACCCGAACGGGTGATCGACAAGGTGGTGGTGGGCGACGCACCTGAGGGCTTGGCCATCAGCCCGACCGGCAAGCTCGCGGTGGCCGTGCTGCTGCGCGGATCGAACAACGCGAAGACCGAGTTCTTCCACAACCGCAACGGCAGCGTCGTGGTGCTCAAGATCGACGGCAAGAAGGTCACCAAGGTCGGCGAGGTCGAGGTCCGCGGCCTGCCAGAGGGCGCGGTGTTCAGCCCCGACGGGCGCTGGCTCTACGTCGGCAACTTTCTCGACTCGGACCTCTCTGTGCTGCGGGTAGACGGCGACACCGTCACCAACACAGGCACGCTTGTGAAGCTGCCGGGCAAGCCGGCGTCGATGCGCGGGAGAACCTTGTAGATCGACCGTTGGTCTGCAGCAGGAGGAGTAGGCCCGATCAGGCAGGCGACGGAAGACCGGTGCACCAGCGCACACACAACCGGCCGGTCGCGAGTACCCGCTTTGTGGCCGAGCGCGGGCGCCCCATCCGTCGATTCCATTGCCACGTTGCTGACCGCCGTCCTGCACCCTCAGCGACTGCTGGGGCAGGCAATCGAACAGTCGAGTGGCCGGGCCCAGTCTGGACCAGGGCCTGTCAACACGAACGAAGCCCATCTGGTCGACCGGGCACCTGATCTAGAGGTTTGGACTCGCGCACACCCCAGACCCCTGCTGCGGCGGGCCGCGCTGTCGTTGGTCCTCGGGTCGGTGCTACGGTTCGCCGTGGCCCGCAGCGGCGAGGTCGGTGACGTGCGGGATCGATAGGATGTGCCCGAATCTCGTGTCGATCTGCCGCCGGCTCACTCGTCGTATTGGCAGGCGACATCGACCAGCCGCCTGCCGAGCTGCACGGTGGCAGCAGTTGTGGAGTGATCGCCATGAACCCATCGCCAACCCGTCTGGTGCTGCTGGTGGCCACGCGCAAGGGCGCCTGGCTGTTCCATGGGGACGCGCAGCGCAGCGCCTGGACCGTCGACGGCCCGCACTTCCTGGGCCACACCATCAGCCACCTGCAGCTCGACCCGCGCGACGGCCGCACGCTGCTGGCCGCGGCGAAGACCGGCCACCTGGGACCGACGGTGTTCCGCTCCACCGATCTCGGCAAGACCTGGAAGGAAGCCCGCCAGCCGCCGGCCTTCGACAAACCGTCGAACGGCCTGCCGGCGCGCGCGGTCGACCACAGCTTCTGGCTGACACCTGGCCATGCCGGCGAGCGCGACAGCTGGTACGCCGGCACCTCGCCGCAGGGCTTGTTCCGCTCCGAGGACGGCGGCGTCAGCTGGACGCCCTTGCCGGCGGTCAACGACGATGCGCAGTTCCGCGAGTGGATGGGCACGGTGCAGGACGGCACACCCGACGGCCCGAAGCTGCATTCGATCATCGTCGACCCGCGCGACCCGGCGCACCTGCTGTTCGGCATGTCGGGTGGCGGCGTACACGAGTCGCGCGATGCCGGGCGCAGCTGGTCGACGCTGATCGAGGGCATGCAGGTGGTCGAAGGTTTCGACGCCAGCACCGTCACCTTCCACGACCCGCATTGCGTGCGCCTCTGCCCCAGCAACCCGGATCGCCTGTACCAGCAGAACCACTGCGGCATCTACCGGCTCGACCGGCCGGGGACGGCCTGGCAGCGCATCGGCCGCAGCATGCCCGCCGACGTGGGCGACATCGGATTTCCGATGGTCGTGCATCCGCGCGATGCCGACACCGCCTGGGTGTTCCCGATGGACGGCACCGACGTCTGGCCGCGCACCAGCCCTGCCGGGCGCCCGGCGGCCTACATGACGCGCGATGGCGGGCGCACCTGGCAGCGGCTGGACCGGGGGCTGCCGCCGCAGCAGGCCTGGTGGACCGTCAAGCGCCAGGCGATGACGGCCGATGCGTTGCCGGCGCCGGCGCTGTACCTGGGCACCACCAGCGGCGAGCTGTGGATCGGGCACGACGGCGGCGCGCGCTGGGACAACATTGCCCGCCACCTGCCGGAGATCTACGCGGTCGAGGTCGCGGAGCTGAAGTGAAGGTATTGGTGCCGAGCGCGCTGCGCTCCTACACGGGCGCGTCGCATGTGGACGCGGCCGGCGACACGCTGCTCGCGCTCTTTGCCGACCTCGACCACCGTTATCCGGGCGTGAGCTTTCGTGTCGTCGACGAGCGGCAACAGCTGCGGCCGAACATGCGCGTCTTCGTCAACGGCCTGAACGTGCGCGATCTCGGCCACACCCTGCAGCCGGACGATTTCGTGGCCATCGTGCTGGCGCTGAGTGGCGGTTGAGCAGGCTCGGCCGCAGCGCCGCCGTTGGGTGCTCAGTCGGGAAAGCGTTCGACGTGCGTCTCGTCCTTGCGGCCGAAGTCGCTGACATGGCGCCCGGCGATCCAGACGGTGTAGCCGGTGCAGCCTGCCTGCCGCGACAGATTCTTGAACTGCGTTCATCGCGCGCTCCAGGTCAGGCGCAGCACCGAGCTGGTGACGGCGCCGGCCTTGCCAACCGGGCTGTCCTCGATGGCCTTGGCCGGTCCTGACCCCTGCGCGCGGCGTCTGCACCTTTCGCGCCGGCCGGGGCTTGCTGGCTGGTGCTGCTGGCGGCGCCGGTGCGGCCGCCCTCACGGGCTTGCGGACTGTGGGGCGTGTCATGCGCGGGGCGCCGTCTTGGTGGCCATTTGGTCTCCAGCGCTCTGGTCCTTGGCCCAGTGCGGCAGCAGGCCCCAGCGCATCAGCGCGGTCTGCATGTCGACACGGCGGCGGGATCCCCCAAACGAGGGACCCCGAAAGCGCGCCCCCGTCGAACCGCCGTACGGGCGATGGAAGCCCAGGCCGCGTGGCGAGACGATGGCGTCATGCCTACCCGACGTGAGGAGCGCGACATGAACTTCAGCCAATACCTCCCGTGGTGGCGCGCCGCGCCGGCACGCAGTGCGCACCGGCCGGCCACGCCCGACTGGGTCAATGCCGGCAGCGAGCCCGCCCTGGCGCCGCTCGACGACGTGCTGCTGGGCTGTGGCTGGTTCGATTCGAGCCATGAGCTGAACACCGGCCTGCAGGTGACCGAGCACCTGACGCCGGAGCGTGTGGCCAACGAGGTGCCGCTGGGCTGGTGGCTGGACTGGCTGGCGCAAGGACCGTCGCAGGCTGGAGCTCCGGGTCGGCACACCGGCTAAGCTCGCGCCCAGGCGGCCGGGTGCGCCGCAACGGGAGCAGCGACATGAAGGCGATCTGGAACGGCGTGGTCGTGGCCGAGAGCGACGACACGGTGCTGGTGGAAGGCGACCACTACTTTCCCGAAGGCAGCCTGAAGCGTGAGTACACCAGCTTCAGCAACCACCGCAGCCATTGCCACTGGAAGGGCGAGGCGCACTACTACAGCCTGTTCGTCGACGGCGAGATGAACCCGGATGCCGTCTGGTACTACCCCGAGCCGAGCGAGGCCGCGGCGCAGATCAAGGGCCGGGTGGCGTTCCGGAAGGGCGTGAAAGTCGAGTGAGGCCCGCCGTCACGCCAACCGGCCGGCGCGGAAGTCCTCCACCGCCTGGAAGATCTCCTCGTTGCTGTTCATGACGAACGGGCCGTACTGCGCGATCGGTTCGTTCAGCGGCTGGCCGGCGATGAGGATGGCGCGCGCGCCGTCCGGCCCGCCTTGCAGGCGCACCCCGTCGCTGCCCGGCGTGTTGGCCAGAATGGCCATGCGCTGCCCCGGCACCGCCTGGCCGGCCACGGACAGCGCACCGCGGTAGACGTAGACGAAGGCGTTGTGGGCGCTGGCCAGCGGCTGCTCGAACACCGCCCCGGCCGGCAGCGACAGGTCCAGGTACAGCGGCTCGGTCGGCTGGCGCTGCATCGCGCCGTCGACGCCGTGGCTGCGCCCGGCGATGACGCGCACGCTGACGCCTTCGGGCGTGTCGAGCTGCGGGATCTCGGCGGCCGGGATGTCGCGGTACCAGGGCGCGCACATCTTGTCCTTGGCCGGCAGGTTGAGCCACAGCTGGAAGCCTTCCATGCGGCCCGCCTCCTGCTCGGGCATTTCACTGTGGATGACGCCGCGGCCGGCGGTCATCCACTGCACGCCGCCGCCGCACAGCAGGCCTTGGTTGCCGGCCGAGTCGCGGTGCCGCATGCGCCCGTCGAGCATGTAGGTCACGGTCTCGAAGCCGCGGTGCGGGTGGTCGGGAAAGCCGCCGATGTAGTCGCCCGGGTTGTCGGTGCCGAAGGCGTCGAGCATCAGGAAGGGGTCGAGCCGGCGCTGCAGGTTCTGGGTGAGCACGCGCGTCAGCTTGACGCCGGCACCGTCGCTGGTGGCCTGGCCGACGATCACGCGTTCGATGGGGCGCGGCTGCGCCAGGGTGGTGGTGGTGGAAGGGTTCATGCCGAGATGGTGACACGGCCGCGCGCCGGGCGCGTAGAGCCACGCTGAACGCGCCGTTGCGCGGACTTGAACTGGGGGGCTGCGCTTGGCCGTATGGCCATCGAAGGTGCAAAGGCCGCGCCTGGTGCGCGGCGACTGCGCATTCGGCAACGAAGGCGACATGAACACGCTGGAAGAGCTGGGCCTGCACGCTTGCGCGCGCGGGCTGGCGAGGGTGCGGCCGCGGCTAGCTGACGGGTGCAGGCCGGCGCTCGCGGGGGTGGCGCGGGCACAGTTTGCCTGCAGGCGAAGCGACCCGGTGCGCGACGGGGTGGCGCCGGTGCACTGTTGCGCCGTTCCATTGCGGGCGCGGCGGTGCGTTGGCAACCTGGGTGAATGCCGGACGCCCAATGCCGCGTAGCATTGCTGCTGCACTGCGGTATTTGCCATGGTCGGAGCGCTGCAACGGGCTGCGGCCGCGGGCGGTCAGGCGGTGCAGTTGCAGCGGACCTTCGGATTTGCACATGGCGAATCGCAAACCGACTCACCAGGGACCGAATGACTGAATTGCGCGCGCTGCTGCTGACCGACGTGGTGGACAGCACCAAGCTGTCCGAGGCGATCGGGGACCGGGCCATGGCGCAGGTCTGGACGGCGCACGACCGTGCGGCAAGGGACCTCCTGCCGCAGTGGCGCGGGCGCGAGATCGACAAGACCGACGGCATGCTGCTGATGTTCGACACCGCGGCCGATGCGGTGAGCTATGTGCAGCACTATCACGACGCCCTGGCTACCATGGCGGTGCCGCTGAAGGCGCGAGCGGGGCTGCACGTGGGGCCGGTGATCCTGCGCGAGAACAGCGCCGAAGACGTGGCGCGCGGCGCCAAGCCGCTGGAAGTGGATGGCCTGGCCAAGCCCACCGCCGCCCGCGTCATGTCGCTGGCGCGCGGCGGCCAGACCCTGCTCACGCCCGAGGCGCGCGAGGCCTTGGGCGAGATCGACCTGCCGATGCAGTCGCACGGCCACTGGATGATCAAGGGCGTCTCGACGCCGTTGGAACTGTTCGAAGTCGGCGCCGACCCGGCGCTGTTTGCGGCCCCGCCGGACAGCGACAAGGTCTATCGGGTCGTGGAAAGCGGCGGGCGCTGGCTGCCGGTGAAGGAAATTCCGAACAACCTGCCGCAGCAGGGCACCTCGTTCATCGGCCGCGAGCGCGAGATCGACGAAGTCAAGGCCATGCTCGGCGACACCCGGCTGGTCACGCTGCTGGGCATGGGCGGACTGGGCAAGACGCGGCTGTCGCTGCAGGTGGCTGCCGAACAGATGGCGCTGTTCCCCGACGGCGTGTGGTTCCTCGACCTGTCGCCGCTGCGCGACGCGGCGCTGGTGGTCAGCGAGACGGCCCGCGTGCTCGACGTGCCCGAAGAGCCCGGCCGGCCGCTGCTGCAGGCGCTGTGCTCGCACCTGAAGAGCAAGCGCGCGCTGCTGATCCTGGACAACTGCGAGCACCTGATCAAGCCGGCGGCCGACATGGCGCACGCCATCGTCAAGGCGGCGCCGAACGTGCGCATGATCGCCTCCAGCCGCGAAGCGCTGCACGTGCCCGGCGAGACCGCCTACCCGATCCTGCCGCTGCAGGTGCCTGACCGCAAGGCCAGCCTGCAGGTGCTGCAGCAATCGGCCGCGGTGCAACTGTTCGTGCAGCGCGCGCAGTCGCACAAGCCGGCATTCGAGTTGAACGAGCGGGAGGCGGCGGCGGTGGCCGAACTGGTCGCCCGGCTGGAGGGTATCCCGCTGGCGCTGGAGCTGGCCGCGGCGCGGGTGCGCTCGATGAGCGTGGCCGACATCAACAAGCGGCTGAACGACCGCTACAAGATCCTCACGGGCGGCAGCCGCGTATTGCAGGAGCGCCAGCAGACACTTGCGCGCGCTGGTGGACTGGAGCTACGAGCTGCTGAACGAAAACGAACAGCGGGTGCTCAGGCGACTGGCAGTGTTCATCGGCGGCTTCGACCTGGAAGCGGCGGAAAGGGTGTGTGGTGTCGAGCCGATCGAGGATTTCGAGGTGCTGGACCTGCTGGGCTCGCTGGTGGACAAGTCGCTGGTGATGCTGGAAGAGCGCGAGGAGCGCTCGCGCTACCGCATGCTGGAGACGATCCGCGACTATGCGGGCGAAAAGCTGCTGCAAGATGCCGAAGAGGCGGCGGCCACTGCGGTAGGACACTGCGGTTTCTTCTTCGAGATGGCCAAGGATTCGTGCGACGCCGTGGGGAGTGCCGAGCAGGGCTCCTGGATCAGGCGTGTCGAAGACGAGCTGGACAACATTCGCAGCGCGATGAAGCTGGCAATGACTGGTGGCGTGGAATCCGTGATTGCCGTGAAGTTCTGCGTCGCGTTGTTGGGTTTCTGGATCCTTCGGGGCTATGCGTCGGAAGGGCGCAGTCTTGTCAAGGCGGCGCTGGTGCTGCCGGAAATCGACGCGTCCGACCTCGCGAAAGCGCACGCGCTGTATGTCGGCGCGGGACTGGCTGAGGCACAAAGTGACCATGCAGAGGCGTGCCGGATGTTGGAGTCCTGCCTGGTTCTGCGCCGCGGTTTGGGCAGGGCCTACGACATTGCAGCCACGCTGTCGACGCTCTCGACAGCGCGGCTGCGCGGGGGTGACTCTGCCGGCGCCAGCGCAGCAGAGCTGGAGGCCCTGAAGATCTTCCGGGAACTCGGTGAACGTGTGGACGAGGGTATCGCGCTGCTCCACCTTGGCCAGATCGAGCACTACCTCGGCGACGACGGGCAGGCCACGACCTACTCGCAGCAAGCCCTGAAGCTGGCACAGGAGATCGAAAATCCCGAACTGGAAGGCGAGTGCCACCTGATGCTTGGCAAGTGTGCGTTCGATGCCCAGGACTACAGCGCGGCCTTGCGGCATCTGACGCTGTCACTCGAGGTTTGCACAAAGGCGGCCGACAAGAGGGGCGAGGCCAATGCACGCTGGTGGCTGGGGAAAATCGATCTCGCGCAGGGCAAGCTGGCGTCCGCGCGACGTGTACTCGGCGAGGCGGTTGGCCCGTTCCGGTCTTTCGAGATGTGGGACGAACTGCTGGGCTGCCTGGAGGACTTTGCAGTGCTGATGTTTCGCGAAGGGGCGGCACCGGCGTCCGTCCAGGTATCTGCGTTGGCTTCGAAGATTCGGCAACGCTTGAACCTGGCTCGTGCACCACGCGTCGAAGGGCGCTGGCAATCCCACTTGGAGGGCCTCCACGGGTGCCTGACTGAAGGGTCGATGTAGAGACCCCGATGGGTGGCTCGCGAGCGGTTTTCTGCCACAGGATATCAAGTTTGACGCAAATAACTTACGTGAAGGGAGCCCGGCCGACTGATTTTCTTGAGACCGTGGTTCGTGGCAATCCAATCGACGGCGATCGCGTATCGCTCGTTGGCATCTCCGCTGGCGCTTCAGCAGCCTGTGACTGGGCGTGTTATCGGCCGAACCGATTCGCTGCCTTAGTGGCCCTCGGAGGCGGTGCCGTCCCCTGGCGACAATCAATCGCCACACAATTGCCCTACTGGTTTTTTGCAAATGCGAATGATGAGAGGTTTCCCGTCTCAACGGCGCAGGGCATCGTTCAAACCATTAACAATGCTGGTGGCGTCGCCCATCTCACGACCATTCCTCAATCGGGACACGACGTTTGGAATGCAGCGTTCCGAGGCAACTTCGATCTCCTGCAATGGTTACAGGAGAAGACTGTGGCGCAGCCTTTGTGGTACAAACCACCGGGCTGCCGTGTCAAGCAATGGACCGACGATATGGTGAAGACCTACGCGTCACCGGCTTTGACGCTGCTCGGCGTCACTATGCTTATTGTCGCAGCAAAGTACCACTGGAGGCGCCAAATCATCAAGCGAAAAGATGCTGATGCCGATGAACACGATTGACCTGCGCTGCGGTGAAGTGCATCTCAAACTACTTTTGAGCCTCTGAAGTGATCCAGCTTTCCACCATGACCTGCGACCGTTCATGGCCGAATACACGGCATGCCTGAGCTCGATGCCGCGGCGGCGGAGTCCGGTGCCCCGGGGTCGCCAATGTTGCCACTGACGCCACAAGAGGCGGACACAGTTTTCTCCGCAGCCACTGGTACAAGATTTTAGAGCTGGTCTCAAGCCCCAAGAAAGTTTGAGGACGCGTGGCGTGGATCGCCCTGATGGCGCAAATCGTTTCTGGTAGACTGAGCTCGGTCCGACGGTCCCGGTGATATCAGCTTTCATGGCCTGATCTTCCCAAACGGCTCCTACTATTTGCTTAGCGAGACGTTGTTGGCTCGGAATCTGTACAGTTGCGTCGACGACCAGCCTGCGCGAACCAACTATGCACCATCTCGTCGTATTACCGTATTACTGTAGAGACGAAGTACGTCGCTATCGTTTCATCATGAAACTGCTCACTAGCTATCCGAAAAGACAGGCCAACTTCCGCTTTCTATTGGCGAACGCCCCTACGGCCTCGCCCGACGCCGATCTAATTCCACAGCTGCAGCAACTCGCGGATGTCGACGCTCTCCCCTGCATGGTCGCGGCGGCAATCACTATTGGCGTGGTGCCTCGACCATGTTCTGGGAGATCATGGACTACGTGCACACGCACGACAACCACGATGGTGGCTTCGTTCTTTGGCTGGAGTCGGACATGGTGCCGATCAGGTCCAACTGGCTCGATCGGCTTGACGAAGAGTGGCGCACGATTGAGCGTCCACTGGTGCTGGGCCGCTTGGTTACCAATTTCCCCGACTACCTCGGCGGTGCTCCCGTTCCGCCACATATCAACGGCGGCGCCTGCTACGCGAAGGACTTGGCAGCAGTCATTCCCAGTCCGCCCGGTCGCGGCCTGCCGTTCGACATGGCGATGTTTCCCACTATCGCGTCCAGCGGCAGGGGCTGGCGCACCACGGAACAATTCGCGTTCGCGTCGCCGACAGAGGCTTCCGCGCTGGCACAAATTTTCAGAAACAACCATTCTTCATGGCCTTGGACCAGAAAAGGACGAGTTCGTTGCTTGCGTGCTTACCTCGCTACGCGAACAGCGGGCGTAGATGCGACCTGCGCTTCCTTGCCAATGGCGGGATCTAGAAGTATCCTAGGCGCAACATGTCGTATGCCGTCGGTCACAGTCGATGCCACCCGCGGCATGTTAGTCTGCGGGGTCGGGTTCCATTGACCGATCCAATGAAACCGCCGCAGGCAAGCAAATCAATTGGTCGCAGGTCCAGCACGGCCAGATTCTTATTGCCCCCGCGAGCACCAGTGCCGAACGTGGTTATTCGCGGTTCAAAGCAAATCACCTAACTGAGAGTAAGTATGTCCTCCCCTTTCTGGGACGTGAGGAAGTTGTTTCCCCGATTCCTAGCTCAATACTCCATCGATGTCGTCCTCGACGTAGGCGCGAGTAGCGGTCATTTTGCGCACTGCTTCGGAACATTGGATATGGCGGAAGAATAGTCTCATTTGAACCATTGCCTCACGCCTACCGGCAACTGCTCACTCGAGTGGCTGGTGACACGAGGTGGCAGGCTGTACCCATCGCATTAGGCGCGGAGGCGATGGAAGCAATAATTAACGTGTCCGAAAATTCAGATAGCAGTTCATTGCGCACGCATGTGCACTGCTCATCTAGAGGCCGCTCCACATTCTCGATACGTCGGCAAGGTAGGCTGTGCTGTGCATCGACTCGACTCTCTATATAACCGCTATTGCGGTAAGAGCGACAATGTGCTGCTCAAAATTGACACTCAAGGATTTGAATTGGACGTACTGCAAGGAACTGGTTCAAGACTGGAACACATTTCGGCACTTCTGATTGAAATGTCGTTTACTGAGCTCTACGTAGGACAAGCTGGCTTCATCGAACTTTGGCAGTATATCATGTCACACGGGTTCAGACCCGTGCTCACTCTCCCTGTGTTTTACAACTGGAATACACTTGAGCTTCTCCAGGCCGATTGGCTATTCGTGCAAGGTTTGTCGACCGGCCGCGAGAAAGCTGGCTGACGATGTGCTGCCGTGCGACCGTACGTCATGACTACTTTCAGCTGCGGTTCGCTCGAAACTGACCGTGCGGCTGATGAAATAAGCGATCTGTCACACAGTCATCATCGTCTTGACCAGCTCTAAAATCCGGTAGCAGTGGCTGCGAAGATACTGGGGTGATGCAACTCGTCACGCGACGGAAGCGGTTCGCAATAGGGACAAAACAGGGACAAGCACCATCGCAAGAAACAGCATGTATTGTCCCACAAGGAGCTCAATGCTGTTGCGCGATATGTCGACGAAGTCGGCGCGCTAAACGTAGTGCTTGTCCTCAAAGACCGCTTCGACCACTCCTGGTATTCGTCTTGCCACTGGGCGAGTAGCCGCGTGATCGTCGAAGCCGACAGGCCTGGGCACTCCGGGCCCACCAGCGCTTCCAGCGCTTCGTTGAAGTCGCCCGTGCTGATCCCCTTGAGGTACAGCCAGGGAATCAGCTCCTCGAGGCTCTTCGTCTTTCGCAAGTAGGGCGGCAGAATCTTCGAGGAGAAGAGCTTCGCGCTCCTCGCCCGTGCGGCGATCGTGCACCCGCGGCTGCTGGACCTTCACCGGGCCGACGCCGGTGATGATCGTCCGCTCCGGCAAGTAGCCGTTGCGGACCACCTGGCGATGGCCGCGCTCGTCGGCGAGATGCCGATGCGACTCGATCCACTCGGCGACTTCCGCTTCGATGGCCGTGGTCAGCATCTGCTGGGCGCCTTGCCGAAGAATCGCCGTCAGCACGTCCTGGCCCGTGGATGGAAACGCGAACGTCGTTGTGGTAACTTCCTGCATGGTGGCGTACTCCTGGGGGAATCGGGTCGTTGAACAACCAAATTCAAACCCAAGTACGCCGCCTTCTTCAACTCCTCATCCACAACTTTCGGTTATATCTCTGGGCAGGACGCTACGGAGTAAAGGTGTTGTAGAAGTTGGCTCGACAATCGCCGGCAGACCGATGACGACGCTATATCGAGGAAGCAATCGGACTCGCTAAACGAAATAGTGTTCTCAGTTGCCGTCGACTGACGCACTAAGTCGTTGACCCCAATGTTCCCGAGTCGATTGGACATTTTAGTCAAACTCACTCGCATTAGGCTTTCGACCAACCACGATACATGTTAGCTACCTGCGAACCCGATGTCGCACGCCAAACCAACTTGCGTTCACGTGCTTGGGCCCAGCGATAGTGAATTCGTCGATGCCTGTGGAGGTAGAGCGACGAAAGGAAGGGTTTGAAAAGGAGCCAACTTTAGGCTGCACGGGGAATGTGAACCGCTCGAAAATAGTTGGTGTGCCATCTCGGACCGTTAGCGGATATCGATTCCTGTAAGGTATGGGACTATGCGGGTTCTCACGCGAGTGGTGTCATTGTTGGGAATCCTCGGTGTCGTGCTTTGCGTGACGGGAGCCGTGGGAGTGTGGTATGTCGAGGTGCAGCTTGACCGGGGGCGAGAGCAGTTGTTTGAACGAGTTGATCAAACAATGTCGCATATTGACGTGCGACTCGTCGACGTTCAGAGACTTGTGGCGGAGTCAAAGATCACCGTGGAAGAAGTCCGGTTACGCGTGCAGGATTGGACAAAGAATGAAGCTGGCGACCGATTGGCCGCGGAATTCGACATCGAAGCGCGACTGCACAGCGCCTTGTCGCAGGCCTGCGGCAGGCCGCGCTGATAGTCGAATTGTCGGACGACATGGTTCAGCAAGTGCGTCAGGTTCTTGAACTGGGTGTTGGGTTAGGGCTTTCAATAACTGCCGATTCGGTCGACCCACTGCTGAAACGAATTTCGGAATTCAAAGAAGAATTGAGCCGCGCGATTAAGATTGCGGAGAGTTTCGGGGAACGCATCGGCGACAACCGCAACGACGAAACTCAATCCAGGCGGATGGAACAGGTTGCCACGGTTAGCGCGCGTTTATTGGCGACATTTGGACAGGTCGATTCGCGACTCAATTCATCTCGAGATCGATTGGTCGATACGCAGGACGCGATTTGGAAACTGAATGCGAAAATACACACGCGCCTGTTTGCGCTAGCCATTTGCGCGACGCTATTCTTAGTATGGATGGGAGCCGGCCAAGTCTGCCTGTGGCGATGGGCAAGGCAGTCCTGACTTTCCGCACAACGGTTGGTGGGTAGTCGAGAGTCCTGTCGCGGACACGCCAGTTGGGGAGATCGACACTCCCCATGGCCGCGGTGGCAATTCAGATTTTGCTTGTACGCAAGTGCGTACCAGCGATCTTCTCGCTGTTTGCGGCGTACGTCCGGAAAAATTTCCGTAGTCGATACGATCCGTTCTACCTCCACAGCTTTTCTCCCACGCTTCCGACTCCGTCCGACTGGCTGTGGTTCGGCTGGTTCAGTTGTACTACTGCGTCCGATAGAGCGCTGTGAAAGCGAGTTGTGCGCTCGGCGAACGCGTATGGCCGCCCAGTTCCATCCATCGTTATGGATGCTCATTTCTTCTCGATGACCACTAACAGAGCAAGGGCGATGAACTGTCACTCAGTAATCGTAAAGATGGCCCATTGGTCACGTGGATGCTGACGGCGACACTATTGCTGGCCCAAGATGGATTGGAGCAACCAGTCAAGAGGCGGTCTAATTCAAGCCAGGACGATCAGAACGGTGTTGAAGCCGGCATTGGCAACGACGCCGTGTGCGAATGCAATTCGAGCGGCGACTGTGGCTGCACTTGTAATTGCGATATCGGCTGCTGCCTATTTGACGACTGCTGCCTGGGAGACGCCTGGTCGATCCACGACTGGCGCTCGCACCTTGCTGCGATCACAACTTCGGTGGTTGGATTGCGGCGGGGTATTACAGCGACGAAACGGGCCTCTCGTTCTTTGCTCCCCTGAACGACTTCAACGACTTTCCTGACCACTTCA
>CAWFQP010000015.1:0-47340 GCA_963818005.1 uncultured Pseudomonadota bacterium | reverse complement strand
CCGGGATTCGATACAGTTCGCGTATGACCCTTTCGCTGCGACTCATCGAACAGGCGGTCGTGCTGGGCGAGACCGGTAACTTCGCGCGTGCCTCTGAACGCCTTGGCATCACCCAGCCGACATTGACGCGCAACATCGCCGCGCTCGAGGCCAACCTGGGCATGCGCCTGTTCGACCGCGGCCGCGGCGGTGCGATGCCCACCGTCTTCGGTCAGACGGTGATCGCGCGTGGCGCCACATTGTTGCGTGATGCCGATGCGCTGCGCGCCGAGCTGAATGCGCTGGCCGGGCTGGACACCGGGCAGCTGAGCATCGCCGCCGGCCCGTATGCGGCCGACGATCTGGTCGGCCCGGCCGTGGCGCGCTTGGTGAACCTGCGCCCCGGGCTGCGTGTGCGCGTCACCGTGGTCCCGCCCGAGTCGGTCCAGGAGGAGTTGCTGTCAGGCCGGCACGAACTGGGGCTGTGCGGCATCGAAAGTCAAACGCCGCACGATCAACTGAGCATCGTGCCCATGCGCGAAAGGCGCCTTTTCCTGACCTGCCGCGCGGGACATCCTCTTGCCGGCAGCACGCCGGTCTTACACCAGGTTTTGAGCTACCCGTTGGTCACTGTGTTCATGCACGGACCCAAGGCACGCGGTGCCTTCCTTGGCGACGGTGGCGCAGGCGCCGAAGACCGGGTGCGCAAGGGCTTTGCGCCGGCCATCGAGGTGAATTCGATCGACACCGCCAAGCAGGTGGCCCGGCACAGCAACGCGCTCTTTCCCGCCAGCATGCAGATGGTGGCCGCGGAGCTGGCGCGCAGCGAGCTGGTCTGCCTGGACTATGACGCGCCCGAGCTGCGCACACGCTCGGCGCTGGTGCGCCTGCGCAGCCGCACGCCCTCGCCCGTCGCGCTGAAGTTCATGGAGATCGATCCGCAAGGTTGAAGCGGAACTGCTCGCGATGGAGGAATCGCCGACGGCGGTGGCGGCCTGAGGCACATCATGGCTGACACCGCGCTGGTCGCAGCGCACTGGAGCGTGCATGCGATGTTCGGCATCGGCTTGACCATGATGGCGGTGTACGGCCACATCCGCTTTGCGGCCTATCCGCGTCTGCAGCGCGCGGTGGCCGCGCGCGCATGGCCCGCCCCCGCGGTGCAGCTCAATGCCATCCGCCAGCGCGTGGCATTGAACCTGGCGTTGGGCACGGCGGTGTTCGTGCTGGCTATCGTCGGCCGCGTGCTGTGAGCGTTGGCAGCATGCCCGACACGCCGCTCTATGCGCTGCTGCTGACCGCTGTCGAGGCCTTGGCGACCATCGCCTTTGCGCTGTCCGGCCTGCTCGAGGCGGCGCGCAAGCGGCTCGACGCGGTCGGCGTGTGCGTGGTCGCCGGCGTCACCGCCTTCGGCGGTGGCACGCTGCGCGACGTGCTGCTCGACCGGCGGCCCTTCTTCTGGGTCGAGCACGCCACCTGGCTGTGGGCGCTGCTGGCGCTGTGCATCGCCGCGATGTCCGTGCTGCGCGCGCGCCACTTCGAGCCCACCGAGCGCGCGATGCAGTGGCCCGATGCGCTGGGTCTGGGCCTGTTCAGCGCCAGCGGCACGCAGCTGGCGCTGGCGCAGGACCTGCCGGCCATCGTGGCGGTGCTGATGGGCGTGGTCACCGCGGCCTTCGGCGGCGTGCTGCGCGACATCGTCGTCAACGAGATCCCGCGCGCCTTCAAGGACCGCCAGCCCTATGCCGTGTGCGCCTTCGCCGGCGGCTGGGTGGTGGTGGGCGCGCAGGCGGCCGGGCCTGCCCGACGGCTGGAGCCTGCTGGCCGGCGCGGCCGTGGGCAGTGGCTTGCGCGCGATGGCCATGCTCAGCGGCCTGCGCCTGCCGCGCTCGAGCAGCGGCATCGAGCCACCCGGTTGAAGCTCGGCTGTCGGCATGATCTTGGGCGGCAGTCCGTTTGCGGCGCATTGCTGAACTTCAAAGTCCGCTGTGCGTGATGTCGGTGACGGCGCAGCCGGCGCAGGGCGGCTGCGACGCTTCGGTGCGGCGGTCGTCTGCTCCACTGCCCTGCGATGCTCGCAGCCCTGGCCTGGCGCGTAACTCGCTTCGCGCTTGCGCGCTGCGCTCGGACAGACGCGCCAAGTACGCTCTGGAGGCGCGCTGCGCGCGCGGCCAGGGCCGCTGCGCTTCTCGGCGCCGCACAGGCGCATCGCAGCCTGCCCGGCACCGTCTTCGCGGCGACGCTCGTGGTGTTCGGACCCCAACAGCCCAAGCCACGAACTCGCCGCGGGCGGTGCCGGCAGGGGTGATTTGCCGCGGCGGCGAGGAGCGCAGTGCCAGGGTCGGCGCGCGTCAGCGCGCTTCGTGATCTGACTTGCCGCGCCTGTCCGAGCGCAGCGCGCAGCGCGTAGCGAGTTGTGCGGCACGACCCTGGCGCGATGCAGTGAGCCCGGACACGGAACAGTCCCTGCGGACTGTTCCGTGCCTGGCGAACGCCCTGGCGCCTGCAAGCGCCAGGGCCGCAGTGGAGTCGGACGAAGGGCCGACCGCCGCAGCATGAGCCTCTGGCGGGTACCGTCCGCCGCGATGCGCTGAACGAGGCTGAAAGCGGCTTCTCGCGAGCAGCCGCATTGCGCCGTTCAATCACCCGCCGTACGCACGGCCGGCTCCGGGTCGTCGATGACGATCACCTCGTCGGCCGGCGGCTCGGCATAGAGCTGCTGCACCAGCGCCGCGCGGCGGTGCAGCGCGGCGCGCTGGTTGATGTAGCCCTTGTCGGTGAGCTCGTTGCCGTCGATCGACGGCGGCTCGGCCATCAGCAGCACGCGCTGGATGCGCTGGCTGCTGCCGGTCTGCGCCGCGTTGTGCGCCGCCAGGCCGTCGTGCACGCGTCGGCGCACGCCGGTGTCGCGCATCAGCTCCTCCACCGTGGCCTCGGGCTGGCCGGCCAGCTGCCGGCAGGCCATCAGGTTGGGCCAGGCCAGCAGCGCCACGTAGGCCTTGTCCTGCCCCGTCACCAACGCGTCCTGGATCACCGGCGAGGCCGCGGCGATGGCCGCCACGCGCAGCGGCCCGACGTGCACGAAGGTGCCCGACTCGAGCTTGAAGTCCTCGACCACGCGGCCGGCGAAAACCAGGCCCTGCGCCGGATCGTCCGGGTCGACGAAGCTGCCGGCATCGCCGATCTTGTAGAAGCCCTCTTCGTCGAACGCGGCCTTCGTCAGCTCGGGCTGGCGGTGGTAGCCGGGCGTGACGATCACGCCGCGCAGCCGCAGCTCGTACTTCGGCCCGGCCGGCACCAGCTTCAGCTCCACACCGGGGTGCGGCAGCCCGATCAGGCCGACACGCTCGGTCTCCCAGTAGGTCGAGGTGGCCGTGGGCGCGGTCTCGGTGGCACCCCAGCCGGTGAAGAAGACGATGCGCTGGCCGGTGTACTTGACCGCCAGCGCCTGCATGCGCCGGTACAAGTCGTCACTGAGCGTGGCCCCGCCATAGCTCAGCAACTGCAGCCGCGCAAAGAACTTGCGCGCCAGATCGTCGTCGTGCTCCAGCGCCGTGGCCAGCATCGCGTAGCCCGCCGGCACGTTGGAGAAAGTGGTCGGCGACACCTCGCGCAGGTTGCGCAGCGTGGTCTCGAATTGCCCAGGCAGCGGCCGGCCTTCGTCGATGTACAGCGTGCCGCCGTGACCGAGCAGCCCGTGGAAGGTGGCGTTGCCGCCCATGGTGTGGTTCCACGGCAGCCAGTCCAGCACCACCGGCGGCGCTTCGTCGGGCGCGGGGGTGCGTGTCTGCATGCCCATCGCCAGGTTCGCGCACATCATGCGCTGGGTGTTGATCACCGCTTTCGGCATGCCGGTGGAGCCGGAGGTGAACAGCAGCTTGCCGACGCTGTCGGGCGTGAGCGCGGCGAGCGCCGCGTCCACCGACGCGGTCGGCACGGTCGCGGCCAGCTCGGCATAGGCCCGGCTGGCCAGGCCCTCGGGCGCGCGCTGTACGTGCACCAGCGTCACGCCGCGCAGGTCGAGTGCGGCCAGCGCCTTGGCGAAGGTGGACCCGTCCTGCACCATCACCACCGCCGGGCGGATCAGGTCGAAGATGTAGCGCAGCTTGACATGGTCCTGGCTCAGCAGCGAATAGGCCGGCGACACCGGCGCGGCCGGCGCGCCGGCCTGCATCGCGGCCAGGGTCAGCAACGCATGCTCGATCGAGTTGCCGCTGAGGATGGCCACCGGCTTGTCCGGCCCGGCACCCAGGTCGAGCAACGCCTGCGTCAATGCATCCACCGTCTGCCGCGCCTGTGCGTAGCTCAGCTTCAGCCAGTCGCCGGCCGGGCCGCGGCGCTGCGCCAGCCAGATGTGCTCGGGGCGCTCGGCGGCCCACTTGCGCAGCACGCTGGGAATGTGCGCCGAATAGGCCTGCAGCGGCACGCGCGAGCGCAGGATCATGCTGCCGTCGGCGCGCTTGATCAGCTCGATGTCGCGCTCGAGCCAGTTGAGCTTCTTGAACGGCGGCGCGGTGGGCGTGTCTTGCATCGCGGGAGGTCCCTGGGTGGACGGAACCGACCGAGTCTGCCCCGGATCGGCTTGCCGCAGAATAGGGTCCACTGCCCATGAGCCTGCCGGGCCGCCCCGAGGGCGACTTGCGCAGAGCGCAGTACGCAGCAGGAAACCATAGCAGTGTGCCCGCCGGGCCGCCCGAGGGCGACTACCGAAGGCCACAGCCCGAAGGTGCCCCCAATGACCCCGACCGCAATGACCGACGCACCCGACGCCGCGCTGAATATCCCCGAAGGCTTCAAGCCGCGCCGCTTCGGCGACGGCTTCATCGCCGTCAACGGCCCGCTGTACGTGAAGAAGCTCGAGCCCGGCATCGCGCTCGGCTTTCGCGTCGAGCGCCGGCATTGCAACCCGATGGGCATCTGCCATGGCGGCATGATCGCCACCTTCTGCGACATGCTGCTGCCGATCTCGGCGCACACCCTGTCGGCCGACGTGGCACGGCGCTTCCTGCCGACCATCAACCTTCAGGTCGACTATCTCGCCGCGTCCAAGCTGGGCGCCTGGGTGCAGGGTGAGGCGCAGTTGCTGCGCGCCACGCGCAGCATGGTCTTCATGCAAGGCCTGGTGCGCGCCGACGGCGAGCCGGTGGCGCGCGTCAGCGGCATCTTCAAGATCGGCCCGCGTTTCGAGGATGCGTTGATGTCGCCTGCCGCCACCCCGCCGTCCGCCTGAACGGACCGCGCCATGTCGCTGCCGCTGAGCCGCCACGATGCCCACCCGTTCATGGGCATGGACATGCCCTGGCTGCTGGAGCAGCGCGCGCTGACGCGGCGCGACCATCCGTTCATCGTCTGGGTGCCCTTCGACGGCGCTGCGCGCAGCCTCAGCTACGGCGAGTTCCATGCGCGCGTGCAGCGCATCGCCGGCGGCCTGCAAAAGCGCGGCGTGCGCCGCGGCGAGCGCGTGCTGATCCATCTGGACAATTGCGCCGAGGCGCTGCTTGCCTGGCATGCCTGCAGCTGGCTGGGCGCGGTGGCGGTGACCACCAACGCCCGTGCCGCGGGCGACGAGCTGGCCTACTACGCCGAGCACAGCGAAGCCGTGGCCGGCATCACGCAGCCGCGCTTCGCCGAACGGGTGGCCGCGCATTGCACGGGGCTGCGCTGGCTGGCGGTCACCGCCGACGACAACGGCGTCGCGCCCGAGCACCCCACCGAACGCAGCTTGTTGTTCGACGCCGTCGATGCCGAGCCGCTGCCGCGCCACGCGCCGGACCCGCTCAGCCCCTGCAGCGTGCAGTACATCTCAGGCACCACTTCGCGCCCCAAGGGCGTGCTCTGGACCCATGCCAACGCGCTGTGGGGCGCGCGCATCAACGCGCTGCACGAGGACCTGCGCGCCGAGGACGTGCACCTGGTGCACCTGCCGCTGTTCCACACCAATGCGCAGGCCTATTCGGTGCTGGCCTGCCTGTGGGCCGGCGCCACCGCGGTGGTGATGCCGAGCTTCTCGGCCAGCCGCTTCTGGGGCGTGTCGCTGGCGCACCGCTGCACCTGGGCCTCGCTGATGCCCTGGTGCGTCAAGGCGCTGACGGACCTGGAGGTGCCGGCGCACCACTATCGCCTCTGGGGCAGCGCCGTCAGCGAGCCGCCCACCGACGCACACTTTCGCGTCAAGACCATCGGCTGGTGGGGCATGACCGAGACCATCACCCACTGCATCGCCGGCAGCCCGCACTTGCCGAATCGGCCGCTGAGCATCGGCCGGCCGACGCCGGAATACGGCATCGCCATCGTCGAGGACGATCTTGTGCCGGTGCGCGAGGCGCGCCACGTCGAGCCCGGCGGCAGCGGCCAGCTGCTGATCCGCGGCGTGCGCGGGCTGTCGCTGTTCCACGAATACCTGGGTAATCCGCGCGCCACCGCCGACAGCTTCGACGCCGACGGCTGGTTCCGCACCGGCGACGTCATCAACGTGCTCGACGACGGCAGCCTGCAGTTCGGCGACCGCAGCAAGGACATGCTCAAGGTCGGCGGCGAGAACGTTGCCGCCAGTGAGGTCGAGCGCGTGGTGCTGCAGGTGGCCGGCGTGCACGAATGTGCGCTGGTGGCGAAGAAGCACCCGGTGCTGGACGAGGTGCCGGTGCTGTTCGTGCTGCCGGCCGCGCATGCCGGCATCGACCTGCTGGAACGCGTTGCCGCGGCCTGCAGCGCGCAGCTGGCCGACTTCAAGCGCCCGCGCGAGGTGCGCATCGTCAGCGGCTTCCCGCGCTCGTCGCTGGAGAAGATCGCCAAGGCCGAGCTGCGGCGCATGCTCGAGGCCGAGGGCGACGCCGAGTCGCCACCCGGCTGAACCGGCTCGAAGAACGGCTACCTCGGCGTGGCCCGCGGCGGCAGCATCGCGATGGCCTCGCGCAGCTTGAACTCCTCGACCAATTGCCGATCGCCGGCGATCGAGGCCGACGCCGGCACCCCGTCGTTGGGGCTCATCAGCGGGTTGGTCACCGTGCCGGGCCTGATGGTGCGCGTGCGTGATGGTGCGCGTGCGCGGCGGGCATATCCGTGTTTGGTTAGCATCGGGCAGCCACAGCGCACCCGCAGACCATGATCGACCGAACCCTGCAACCCGCCACGATGGTCGACAGCGACCATGCCACGGTGATCGAGTTCGCGCAGCGCAACGCGCGCGGCAGCGACGAGCGCGAGCGTGCAGTGGCGCTGTACTACGCGGTGCGCGACGGTCTGCGCTACGACCCTTACCGCGTCGACCTGAGCGTGCACGGCATGAAGGCCAGCACCGCGCTGGTCAACGGTTACGGCTGGTGCGTACCGAAAGCCGCGCTGCTGGCCGCAGCCTGCCGGGCGGCCGGCATCGCGGCGCGCGTCGGCTATGCCGACGTGCGCAACCACCTCACGACCGAACGGCTGCGCGAGAACATGGGCAGCGACCTGTTTGCCTGGCACGGCTACACCGACATCCGGCTCGACGGCCGGTGGCTGAAGGCCACGCCGGCCTTCAACATCGAACTGTGCGAGCGCTTCGGCTTGCTGCCACTGGAGTTCGACGGCCGCGCCGACTCGATCTACCACCCCTTCGACCGCACCGGCAACCGCCACATGGAATACGTGGCGATGCACGGCGCCTTCGACGACGTGCCACTGCAGCAGATCATCGACGCCTTCCACGTGCACTACCCGAACATGCCGCTGGAGAACAGCGCGCAACGCGGCGACTTCATGGCCGACGCCGCCGCGGAGCGTGCCGGGTCCTCGGCGGCGTAGCTCAGCGCAGCAGCGCCGGCAGCAGCTCCACTTCGCCCCGGGCCGTCAGTTCCACCGCACGCCCCTCGCCGCGGCGCAGCCAGCCGCCGCCGCAGAAGTGCTGGAAGAGCTCGTCAGCCAACTGGCCGGCGAGGTGGTCGCGGCGCTCGGACCAGTCCAGGCATCGGTAGGCATAGCGGCGGCGGCCGTTCGGCGCGCTCGGGCTCAGGCCCCAGCGCTCGAGCCAGTCTCGCCCCGCCGCGGAGAGTTCATAGCCGTCGGCGCCGCAGACCATGCGGCCTTCGCTGCACAGCGCGTCGAACAGCGAGACGCCCAGTTGCCCGGCCAGATGGCCGTAGCAGCAGCGCGCGTAGCGCAGGCGGCTGCGCTCGGGGTGCGCCCAGGCGCGGTCGTGCTCGCCGCGCTCGGCCACCAGCGCCAGCGCTTCCAGCGCATGCGCCACTTCGGCATCGGCCAGGCGGAAATAGCGGTGGCGGCCGCGCGGCTCGCAAGCCACGAAACCCGCATCGAGCAGCTTGCCGAGGTGCCCGCTCGCGGTGGCCGGCGTCACCGAAGCGGCCTTCGCCAGTTCGCCGGCGCTGGCGTATTCACCCGACAGCAGATAGGCCAGCATGCGCGAGCGCGTCGGGTCGGCGACCAGCGCGGCGACGCGGGCCAGTCGCGGTTCGTGGGGCGTGTTCATCGCGTTCAGATCAGCGCGGTCTTCGAGTCCGATGGTACGTGCTCGCGCTGCTGCAGCCCGTAGTCGCGCATGACCGAGGCGACGCGCAGCCGGTAGTCGGCGAAGACCTCGCTGCGCCCCTGCTGCTGCGCCTGGCGGTGCATGCCGTGGCAGCGCCAGGCGCGCACCGCGTCTTCGTCACGCCAGAAGCTCAGCGACAGGTAGCGTCCCGGCCGCGTCAGGCTCTCGAAGCGTTCCACCGACACGAAGCCGTCGATCGCCTCGAGCTCGGCCTTCAGCGCCGCGGCCAGTTCGAAGTAGCGCGGCGCCAGCCCCGGGCGCGGCTCGAGCTCGAAGATGACCGCGATCATGGCGCCACCACGCGCGCCAGGTTGCGCGTCGCCGGCACGTCCTCGAGCCAGCTGCGCTGCTCGCGCAGGATGAAACGTTCAGCGCGGGCGAACTCGAGGTTCGCGCGGCCCTCGGCATCGTTCTTCAGCGCCGCGCGATAACGTTCGTAGCCCGCCATGTCGTCGAAACCGACCAGGCCCCAGGCGACGTCGCTGTTGCCTTCGTGCGGCAGGAAGTAGCCGATCAGGTGTCCGCCGCAGCGCGGAATGATGGGCGACCAGGCTTCGGCATAGCGCTCGAAGGCAGCGCGCTGGAACGGATCGATCTGGTAGCGGATGAAGCAGGTGATGGCCATGGCGATGTGCGCAAGCGGTGGCGAGGCCGACACTGTGCCGCAGACGAGCCGAGCGATGCTTCGGCACCGGCCGAAATGGCTGCGCCAGAATGCGGGCACGGAGCCTCGACGACGCGCCGCCGCAGAACATCATCGACGCCTTCGCCTTGCCTTCCCATGGTTGACGCCGCAGCGCGCGCCTCGGCGTGGGTGATGCTGCTGGCGCTGACCGCGGCCTTCGCGATGAGCCAGGCCTTCCGCACCGTGGCCGCGATCCTGGCGGCGCCGCTGCAGGCCGAGTTCGGCCTGTCGCCGCAGCAGCTCGGCAGCTTCGCCGGCGGCCTTCCACTTCGCCTTCGGCGCGATGCAGCTGTTCATGGGCATCGGCATCGACCTGCACGGCGTGCGGCGCACCGCTGCTGGCGAGCTTTCCGCTGGCCATCGCCGGATCGCGTGCTGTCGGCGCTGGCGCCCGGCTACGCGACGCTGCTGCTCGGCCAGGTGCTGATCGGCATCGGCTGCGCGCCGGCGTTCCTGGTGTGCACGGTGTTCATCGCGCGCCACTTTCCGGTCGAGCGTTTCACCGCGCTGTCGGGCACGATCATGAGCCTCGGCGGCATCGGCCTGCTCGCTCACCGGCACGCCGCTGGCCTGGCTGGTCGAGGCCACGTCCTGGCGCGCCGGCTTCGTCGGTGCTGGCCGGCTGCTCGGTGGCGGCCTGGGCGCTGATCTGCCTGGAAGGTGCACGAGCCCGACATCGCACAGCGCAGCGGCGCGCCCGCGAAAGCCTGGGCCAGGCGGTGCTGGCCTTCGTCGCGCTGCTCAAGCTGCCGCACACCGCCGGCATCATCGCGCTGTCCTTCGTCTGCTATGCGTCGTTCATCACGCTGCGCGGGCTGTGGCTCGG
The DNA here is from genome assembly GCA_963818005.1 of uncultured Pseudomonadota bacterium. Taxonomy (GTDB): domain Bacteria; phylum Pseudomonadota; class Gammaproteobacteria; order Burkholderiales; family Burkholderiaceae_C; genus Rubrivivax. Next base: position 37,329 of record CAWFQP010000015.1, on the reverse strand, counting down.
CCCGCTGCTGATCGAGCGCCACGGCTTCTCGCTGGTGCAGACGCGGCAACGTCGCGCTGGCCGTGTCGGCGGTCTCGCTGGCCGGCCCGGCGCTGTTCGGCCGCTTCGACCCCGGCGGCCGCGCGCGGCGCCGCCGGCTGGTCGGCTTCTCGCTGCTGCTCGCCGGCGCTGTTCGTCACGATGGCGCTGTCGCGCAGCGCCGCCTTCGACATCGGCATGTCGCTGCTCATCGGCCTGCTGTCGGGCTACATGATCCTGCAGTACTCCGAGGTGCGCAGCGCCTATCCGTCGGCGATCGTCGGCCGTGCGCTGGCGCTGTTCACGATGGCGATGTTCATGGGCGTGGCGCTGATGCAGTGGTTCACCGGGCTGGGTCGCGTCGCTGGCGCAGGCGCATGGCGCTGATCTCTACGGCGCGGTGCTGCTGACGCATCGCCGCGCTGCTTGCCGCCGGCGCGCTGGCCTTCGCCTGGCTGCCGAAAGCGCCGGCACTGCCGGGCTGATGCGAGCTTGCGTTCAAGTCAGGACATGCTGCGCGGCTGCTGAGAATGGAGCGATGCGGGCGTCCCGCTTGCTACGATCGAGCCGTGCAACTCCGAGGAACGACGATGAACTTCAGCACCTTGGCCATCCTGGTGGTCGTGGCCGCGCTGGCCGCACTCGCGTTGTTGAACTGGCCGGCGCTCAGTGCGGTCACGGCGGTGTCGCTCGGCGTGGCGCAGGTGCAGGCCCCGCTGGGCCTGGTGGTGCTGGCCTTCACCGCCGTGCTGGGCCTGATGTTCATCGTGTACATCGTCGTCCAGCAGGCCGGCGCCATGGCCGAGGGACGACTGCACGCCAAGGAACTGGCCGCGCAGCGCGACCTTGCCGACCGCGCCGAGGCCTCGCGCTTCAGCGAGCTGCGTGCCTACCTCGACAGTGAATTGCGCCGCATTGAAGCACAGGCTGCCGAGCAGAGAGGCGGCCTGCTGACGCGCATCGACAGCCTGCAAGGCAGCTTGCAGGCCAAGGTCGACGAGGCGACGCGGTCACTGTCAGCCTATATCGGCGAGGTCGACGACAAGCTCGATCGCCTGCAAGCGCCACGCTGATCAGGCGGCCATCGATGGCCCCGGCACCCCCTTCGGCGCGACACCGCTGGACAGCGCCGCCAGCCGCGCTGGCATGCGCATCGTCGAGCGACATCCGCCCCTCCTAACCGCGCCAGAACTGCGGCGTGAACAGCACCAGCAGCGACAGCAGCTCCAGGCGGCCGAGCAGCATGGCGGCGTGCAGACCCAGGTCTGGAAGTCGCTCAAGCTGCCGAAGTTCGTCGCCGGGCCGACCTCGCCGAGGCCCGGCCCGATGTTGTTGAGGCAGGCGACGACCGCGGTGAACGCGCGTGACCACGTCCAGCCCGCTGAACAGCAGCAGCATCGTCAGCACCACCAGCGTCGCGCCGTACACCATCATGAAGGCGATCACGCTCTGCATCACCCGCGGGCTGACCGCCTGGCCGCCCATCACCACCGGGTTGACGACGTTCGGATGCACGATGCGCACCAGCTCGTGCTGCGTCTGCTTCAGCAGCAGCAGCATGCGCACCATCTTGATGCCGCCGCCGGTGGAGCCGGCGCAGGTGGCGAAGCAGCCGACCAGCAGCATCAGCATCGGCGCGAACACCGGCCACAGCGCATAGTCCTGCGTGGCGAAGCCGGTGGTCGTCGCGATCGAGACGACGTGGAACACGCGTGTGCCGCAGCGCCAGCGGGTAAGTCGTCGTAGGCGCCGTAGCAGCCAGATGTAGACCGAGACCAGCGCGATGGTGCCGCAGACGACGGCGACAAACGCACGCGCCTCGACGTTGCGCCACAGCACCCGCAGCGAGCGCTGGCGCCAGGCCACGAAGTACAGCGCCATGCTGACCCCGGCGAGCATCATGAAGACCACGGCCACGGCCTCGATCAGCGGCGAGTTCCAGTGGCCGAAGCTGGCGTCGTACGACGAGAAGCCGCCCAGGCCCATGGTGGCGCACATGTGCATGAAGGCATCGGCCCAGCTCATGCCGGCCCAGCGCATAGGCGACGAAGCACAGCGCCGCGATCGCGAAATACACGCTCCACAGGCCGCGCGCGGTCTCGGCGATGCGCGGCGTGAGCTTGGTGTCCTTCATCGGCCCGGCCGATTCGGCCTTGAACAGCTGCGCCGCCGCCGACACCGAGCAGCGGCAGGATCGCCACCGCCAGCACGATGATGCCCAGCCCGCCCACCAGCACCAGGAAGCAGCGCCAGACGTTCACCGACAGCGGCAAGGTGTCGAGCCCGGTCAGCACCGTGGCGCCGGTGGTGGTCAGGCCGGACATGGCCTCGAAATAGGCGTCGGTGAAGCTCAGCCCGGGATGGCCAGCAGCAGCGGCAGCGCGGCGAAGGCCGGCAGCACCAGCCAGGTCAGCGCCACCAGCACGAAGCCGTCGCGCAGCTGCAGCTCGCGCCGGAAGCGCCGCGTCGCCAGGCTGAGCAGCGCCCGGCGGCAAAGGTCAGCGCCGATGGCGATCAGGAAGGCACGTTCGGCCGGATCGTGGCCGCTCAGCGCGAAGGCCAGCGGCACCGCCATCAGCAGCGCGAACAGCACGATCATGCGGCCGACCAGGGCAATGACGGCCAGCGGTGAGTTCATCGCGGCCCGGTCAGAAGAAGGTCGCGCCCGACCTGGAACAGCTTCTCGATCTGCCGCACCATGCGCTTGCGCGGCACGAAGACGATGACATGGTCGCCGCTGCGGATGACCGTGTCGTGGTGCGCGATGATCACCTCCTGGGCCGGCTTCAGGTCGGCGCCGGGGCCGTCGCGCACGATCGCGCCGATCATCGCGCCGGGCGGCAGCGACAGCTGGTCGATGCGCCGGCCCACCACCTTGCGAGCTCTTCGCGTCGCCGCGCACCACCGCCTCCAGCGCCTCGGCATCGCCGCGGCGCAGGCTGTAGACCGCGGCCACGTCGCCGCGGCGCACATGCGCCAGCAGCTCGCCGATCAGGGTCTGCGCCGGCGACACCGCGATGTCGATCTGCGTGCTCTGCCCCTGCACCATGTCGGCATAGGCGCGGCGGTTGATCAGCGCCAGCACGCGCTGCGCGCCCATGCGCTTGGCCAGCAGGCAGGACATGATGTTGTCCTCGTCGTCGCTGGTCAGCGCCAGGAACAGGTCGCATGTCCTGCACGTTCTCGTGCTCGAGCAGTTCCTCGTCGGTGCTGTCGCCGTGCAGCACCAGCGTGTGGCTGGGCAGCTGCGTCGCCAGGTACTCGCAGCGCAGTGCGCTGGCTTCGATGATCTTCACCTGGCAGTCGTCGCGAGATCTGGCGCGCCAGGCGCAGGCCGACGTGGCCGCCGCCGGCGATCATCACGCGCCGCACCGGCTCGCTCGCGCATGTGCAGCGCGTCGAGCACGCCGCGGATGTGCTCGTTGGCGGCGAGCACGAACAGCTCGTCGCCATGCTCGATGCGCGTGCTGCCGTCGCACTCCACCTGCCGGTCCTGGCCGAGCGCGTCGCGCCGGTAGATGGCGACGATGCGCATCGGCAGGTCGGGCACCAGCGCCGGCAGTTCGGAGATGACGTGGTGCACCATCGGCCCGCCGTCCATCGCGCGCACCGCGATCAGGCTCACCGCGCTGTTGCGAGAACTCCAGCACCTGCAGCGCCTCGGGGTACTCGATCAGCTTGCGGATGTAGGTGGTCAGGCTCTGCTCGGGGCAGATCACCTCGTCGACGGCGAAGCCCTCGGCGCGCATCAGCGGGCTGCCGTCGGTGAACTCCGGGCTGCGCACGCGCGCGATGCGCGTCTGGATGCGGAACATCTCGTGCGCGACCTTGCAGGCCACCAGGTTGGTCTCGTCCAGCGGCGCGCAGGCGATCAGCATGTCCGCGTCCTCGGCGCCGGCCTCGCGCAGCACCGACGGCTGGATGCCGTTGCCGACCACGCCGCGCAGGTCCAGCCGGTCCTGCAGCAGCGCCAGGCGCTGCGGGTCGGTGTCGATCACCGTGATGTCGTTCTGCTCGGACACCAGGCTCTCGGCCACGCTCTCGCCCACGCGTCCGGCGCCCAGGATGAGGATCTTCATGGCGCAGGATTATGGTGGCACGGTCCGGCGCGCCGCGCGCGCTGCCTGGGCACAGCAGGCCGCGCTGGCCAGCCCGCCAGCGCGGCGGCCCAGAACACCGCCTGCAGCCCGAGGCGCTCGCTCAGCAGCCCGCCGGCGACGCCGCCGACCACGCCCGGAATGCCGTAGCCGAGCGTCGAGTACAGCGCCGAGCCGCGCGCGCGCAGCCGGTCTGGAAAGTGGCTGGCGATCAGCGTGGTGCAGGCCATGTGCTGCGCGGCGAAGGTCAGCGCATGCATCAGCTGCGCCACCACCAGCACCGCAGCGTGCGCGCCGAAGGCCGCCGGTCAGCGCGAAGCGCAGCGCGCTGGCCAGCGCCGCCCAGACCAGCCAGCGGTAGGGATCGACGCGCTCGAAGCGCCGGCCGGCCAGCGCGAAGAAGGCGATCTCGGCGGCCACGGCCACGGCCCACATCGCGCCGACGGCGGCCTTGCCGTAGCCCTGCCGGTCGAGGTACAGCGACAGGAACGCGTACAGGCTGGAATGCGCCAGCACCGTGAGCATCAGCACCGGCAAAGAACCACAGCACCACCGGCTGGCGCAGCACCGGCCAGACGGCGGCGCGCTCGTGCGCCGTGGCCGCCGGCTCCAGCTGGCGCGGCAGCTGCCAGGTGACCAGCGCCAGCAGCGCGAACATGCCCAGCGTCAGCAGCGGCAGGGCCTGGATGCCGGTGCGCTGCAGCACCGCGCCGAACAGCAGCACCGAGCCGATGAAGCCCACCGAGCCCCACAGTCGCACCCGGCCGTAGCGCCGCGCGTCCAGCCCGCTCGGCGCCGTGCAGGTGGCGCAGCACCAGCGTCTCGGCGATCGGCGTGAAGGCGCCGTTGGCGAGGAACAGCGCCGCCACCACCAGGCCCAGCGCCCAGGCGCCGGCGTCGCGCACCAGCCACAGCGCGGCGGCCGCGCCCAGGCTCAGCAGCAGCGGCCGCGCGCAGCAGCGTGACGCGCCGGCCGCCGTGGTCGGCCAGCCAGCCCCAGCCATAGGGCGCGACGATGCGCGTCCAGCTCTGCAGCGCAGCGAACGAGCCGATGGCCAGCGTCGAATAGCCCAGGTGGCTGAGCCACAGCGGCGAGTACGGATTGAACAGCCCCAGCGAGCCGAAGTAGCAGGCCCACAGGGCGCCGAAGGGCGCGGTGCGGAAACGCGCTGCGGGCGCGGTCACCCGGCGGCGCCGGGAATCGGCGGCACCGGCAAGCGCACGTCAGCGCACTGCGCGCGATGGCGCAGCGCATGGTCCATCACCACCAGCGCCAGCAGCGCCTCGGCGATGGGCGTGGCACGGATGCCCACGCAGGGGTCGTGGCGGCCGTGGGTCTCGACCACCGTCGGCTGGCCGGCGCGGTCGATCGACGCCGCGCGGCAGCCGGATCGAGCTGGTCGGCTTGATGGCGATCGACACCACCAGGTCCTGCCCGGTGGAGATGCCGCCGAGCACGCCGCCGGCGTGGTTGCTGCGAAAACCCTCGGAGACAGCTCGTCGCCGTGCTCGCTGCCCTTTTGCGTGACGCACGCCAAACCGGCGCCGATCTCCACGCCCTTGACCGCGTTCAAGCCCATCATCGCGTGCGCGATGTCGGCATCGAGTCGGTCGTACAGCGGCTCGCCCAGCCCCGGCGGCACGCCGCGCGCCACCACGGTCAGTCGCGCGCCGCAGGAGTCGCCGGCCTTGCGCAGCGCGTCCATGTAGGCCTCGAGCTCGGCGATCACGCTGCGGTTCGGGCGCGAAGAACGGGTTGTCCGGGATCATCGCCTCGTCTTCGAAGGGAATGGCGATGTCGCCGAGCTGAGTCATCCAGCCGACGAAGCTGCGTGCCGAACTTCTCGCGCAGCCACTTGCGCGCCACCGCACCGGCGGCCACCGTGGGCGCCGTCAGCCGCGCCGAGGCGCGGCCGCCGCCGCGCGGGTCGCGCAGACCGTACTTGCGCCAGTAGGCGTAGTCGGCATGGCCGGGGCGGAAGGTATCGAGCAGGTTGCCGTAGTCCTTGCTGCGCTGGTCGGTGTTGCGGATCAGCAGCGCGATCGGCGTGCCGGTGGTCAGGCCTTCGTACACGCCCGAGAGGATCTGCACCGCATCGGCTTCGTTGCGCTGCGTCACGTGGCGGCTGGTGCCGGGGCGGCGCCGGTCCAGGTCGCCCTGGATGTCGGCTTCGGTCAGCGTCATGCCGGGCGGGCAGCCGTCGATGACGCAGCCAATCGCCGGGCCGTGGCTTTCGCCGAAATTGGTGACGCGGAACAGTTCGCCGAAGGTGGAGCCGGGCATGGGCTGGGCGGTCTGGCGGGAGGGGCACCGATGGTAACAAGCGGATTGCGCCACGGCCGCCGCGCGCACGCCGCGCACGGCGTCAGACCACCGGTGGGTTCGGCAGGCCCAGGCGTCGCCGCCCGCGCCGGCACGCGCGGCTCGACCAGCGATCGCAGCGACGCGCAGGATGCCGCCATCTGTTCGAGCCGCTGCAGCGTGCTGCCCAGCGAGGCCTCGACCTGGCGCGTCAGCACCATCAATTGCTGGCCCTCGCGCACGCCGCGCTCGGCGCGGCACAGCAGCCTGTCGGCCGACGTGCGCATCGATTCGATGCGCCGCTCGTTCAGCCGCTCGGCGCCGCCGAAGCGCTCGCTCAGCTGGTGGCAGTGGGTGATCTCGGCGGCCGGCGCGCCGCAGCTCGCCATCGACTCGCCGGCCGCGTCGGGCCGCGCCCCGGCCGTTCCGCGCGCCGCCGCACCCAATGCCTGGCAGTGGTGCGCCAAGGCCAGCAGGCGCGAGCGCAATGCGGCCATCAACTGCAGCGACTGCACTTCCTCATCGTGGATCGCGTCGAGGTCGGCGCTGGCGCGTTCGGCATCCTGCATGTCCGAGTCGAGCATGCCGCACAGCGCGACGGTGCGGCGGGCGATTTCGCCGATCGCAGCGCGCAGTTCGAGAGCCTGCAACTGCATGGCCCGGTGTGCATCGGCAAGCTCGTGCGAGCTGCGTGTCACGCTTTCGGCATGCTGCCCGGCCGTGTCGATCAGTCGCGCCATGCTCTGGCCGGCCGCGCCCAGGGCGTCCAGCGCCTGGCCGAGTTCGTCCGTACCGAAGCCTTGCATGTGCAGGCAAGGCCTGCCGAGCGCCATGTCCTGGGCGCCACGGCGCAGCCGATCCAGGCCTTCGACCAGGGATCTCGAGATGCAGACCGCCAGGTACAGCGGCGCCAGCCATGCCGCGGCCAGCAGGCCCCACAGCGCCCAACGCGGCATCGCATCCGCCCCGAAGCGCCCGTCCATCAGGCCGCGATGCGGGTCGAGTCGGGCGACATCGGGCTGCGGCGTCGACCCGCTCCACAGCAGCAGCAGCAGCGCAGCAGCAGCGGCAACCAGGCCGACAGCAGCAGCACCAGCAGCTTGCGGCGCAGGCTCAGATGGCGCAACAGCCACCGCCCGGGCGCCCAGATCGAGGCGCCGGGCTGCGGCGCGATCACGGGCGGCGCTGCGTATGCGAAGAGGGAGTTTTCCGTCATGGGGAGAATCGGCGCCGCGGGCACCGTCGAGCCGTACCGGATGGAGGCCTGCAGCCAGGCATATCGGAGCGAAGCGCAGGCACTTGAGCGCACCGCCTCGAGCGCACTGGCCAGGTCGATGGATGCACCACAATGGCCGCAGCCCGCAACCTTCGAGCACGCCATGCCCGGATACTCCGACCCCGGCTTCGACACGCTGGCACTGCATGCCGGTGCCGCGCCCGACCCCGCCACCGGCGCGCGCGCGGTGCCGATCCACCTGTCCACCAGCTTCGTCTTCGAGAACAGCGAGCACGCGGCCAGCCTGTTCAACATGGAGCGCTCGGGCCATGTGTACAGCCGCATCAGCAACCCTACCAACGCCGTGCTCGAAGAGCGCGTGGCCGCGCTGGAAGGCGGCTGCGGCGCCATCGCCACGGCCAGCGGCCAGGCCGCGCTGTTTCTGGCCATCTCGACCCTCGCCGGCGCGGGCTCGCACCTCGTCGCCAGCAGCGCGCTGTACGGCGGCAGCCACAACCTGCTGCACTACACGCTCGCGCGCTTCGGCATCGACACCACCTTCGTCAAACCCGGCGACATCGACGGCTGGCGCGCCGCCATACGCCCGAACACGAAGTTGCTGTTCGGCGAAACGCTGGGCAATCCGGGGTTGGACGTGCTCGACATCCCCACCGTCAGCGCCATCGCCCATGACGCCGGCCTGCCGCTGCTGGTCGACAGCACCTTCACCACGCCGTGGCTGATGCAGCCCTTCGAGCATGGTGCGGACCTGATCTTCCATTCGGCCACCAAGTTCCTGTCGGGCCACGGCACGGTGATCGGCGGCGTGCTGGTGGACAGCGGCCGCTTCGACTGGGACAGGTCCGGCCGCTTCCCCGAGCTGAGCGAACCCTATGCCGGCTTCCACGGCATGGTGTTCAGCGAGGAGAGCAGCGTCGGCGCCTTCTTGCTGCGCGCGCGCCGCGAAGGCCTGCGCGACTTCGGCGCGTGCATGAGCCCGCACACCGCGTGGCTGATCCTGCAGGGCATCGAGACGCTGCCGCTGCGCATGGCCCGACATGTGGAGAACACGCGCAAGGTGGTGGCCTTCCTGGCCGCGCACCCGATGGTGGAAAGCGTCGGCTACCCCGAGCTCGACGGCCACCCCAGCCAGGCGCTGGCCAGGCAGTTGCTGCCGCGCGGCTGCGGCTCGGTCTTCAGCTTCAATCTGAAGGGCACGCGCCGCCAGGGAACTGCAATGATCGAGGCGCTGAAGATCTTCTCGCACCTGGCCAACGTCGGCGACTGCCGCTCGCTGGTCATCCACCCGGCCAGCACCACGCACTTCCGCATGGACGACGCGGCGCTGGCGCAGGCCGGCATCACCGCCGGCACCATCCGCCTGAGCATCGGGCTGGAGGATGCCGACGACCTGATCGACGACCTGAAGCGTGCGCTGAAGGCCGCGGAAAGGGCCGCGGCATGAAGCTCGACGTCGATTGGCCGCGAGGCCTATGCCTACACCGGCGGCAAGCCCTTCGACCCCGCCCTGCCCTGCGTGGTCTTCATCCACGGCGCGCTGGGCGACCACAGCGGCTGGACCCTGCTGGCGCGCTGGTGCGCGCACCATGGCTTCGGCGTGCTGGCGCTCAACCAGCCCGGCCACGGCCGCAGCGCCGGCCCGCCGCTGCCCAGCGTCGAAGCGCTGGCCGACTGGACGCTGGCGCTGATGACGGCCGCGGGCGCGCAGCAGGCCACGCTGGTGGGCCACAGCATGGGCACGCTGATCGCGCTGGAGGCCGCAGCGCGCGCGCCCGAGCGCATCACGCGCCTGGTGCTGCTGGCCACCGCCTACCCGATGAAGGTCAGCGACGCGCTGCTGAACACCGCGCGCGAGGCGCCGCTGAAGGCCATCGACATGGTGAACGCGCTGTCGATCAGCACGCCGGCCAGCAAGCCCAGCTACCCCGGCCCGGGCGCGTGGGTGCACGGCAGCAACCGCGCGCTGATGCGCAACCAGCAGGCGCTGAGCTCCGACACCAACCTGTTCGAGCACGACTTCCGTCTGTGCGATGCCTATGCCGGCGGCGCGGCGGCGATGGCCCGGGTGCGGTGCCCGGCCACGCTGATCGTCGGCGAGCGCGACCAGATGACGCCGCCGAAGGCGACCAAGGAACTGGCTGCCACGCTGAAGGCGAAGGTGGTGTCGGTAGCCGCCGGCCACCACCTGATGGCCGAGGCGCCGGATGCGGTGCTGCTGGGCCTGCGCGGGGCACTGGAGGCTTGACCAGGCGGCGGGCCCATGGTTCGCGCGCTTCGGCGGCGTGATACCTTGTGCGGCCCCGCCCCCACCCGAACCGCCATGGCCACCGTCCCCCTGCCCCACGACCCCGAGGCCGATCCGCGCGTCAGGCGCGTCTTCGACGACATCCGCGCCACGCGCAAGACCGACTTCGTCAACAACCTGTGGCGTGCGCTGGCCTTCGACCCGCCGCTGCTGCAGCGCACCTGGGCCGAGGTCAAGGCGCTGATGGCCACGCCCACGCTGCTCGACCCGTTGACCAAGGAGATGATCTACATCGCCGTGTCCATCGCCAACAGCTGCAGCTACTGCGTGCATTCGCACACCGCCGCGGCGCGCGCCAAGGGCATGAGCAGCGCCCAGCATGCCGAGCTGCTGGCCCTGGTGGCGCTGGCCGCGCGCACCAACCACCTGGCCAACGGGCTGCAGGTGCCGGTGGACGGCGTCTTCGACGCCGCCGCCGCCTCTTGAGCACGCCAAGGCCGGCCTGGGCCGGCCGTCCCCCACAGGGATCAAGGCAAGTGGCAAGGCCGCATTTCCTCGACAGCGCCTGCGTGCTGCGCATCACGCTGCTGCTGCTGCTGCTCGGCGGCGCGGCGTTCGCGACGCGGGCCGCAGCGTTGAGCGCCGATGCGCGCGCCGGCCTGCTCGCCATCGATCCCGAGCGCATCAGCGAGCAGCAGGTGCGCGAACTGCTTTCTCTGGCGCCAGCGCCGCGGGTGCTGCTGTTCAAGGGCAGCCTGGGCGCCGACATGGAATCCTTCGGTGCCTTCCTGCAAGGCATGGGCTATCCGGCGGCGCGGCTGCGCAACCCGGCCACCGGCCGCTACTCCTACAGCTTCCGCTGGGACGGCTGTCGCTGCGCCGAATGCGATGCACTGGCTGCGAGCGTGAGCCCGCAAGTGCGCAGCGAGGGCATGGCGCCGATGCTGGTCGGCCACAGCGGTGGCGGCGTCACCGTGGGCCGCATCCTGCAGGTGCTGGCCGCGGACGCTGCGGCACCCCGCTTGCCCTTCGCCGCCACGCTGGGCACCGGCGCGCTGCTGCGCTGGGCGCCAGGATTTCCGGGTTGCGCCGCCGACGTGCCGCATGCTGGGCCGGGTGCCGGCCTCGGTGGTGGCCTTCACCGGCTACCGCATCGCCGGTGACCCCTTCACCTCGCTGCTCGGCTTCGGCGACTACCGTGCGGCCGCCGGCGGCAACCCGCCGGCGCGTGTGCGCAACGTGCTGCTGCCCTCGCAGGTGAGCCATGTCAACGCCTTCGAGGTCGACGGCTATGCCGAGCACCCGCAGCTGCGCGCCTGGATCGACGCCTACCAGCCCGGCAGCGACACGCCGCCGCCCGACGCAACCGGGCTCGACCTGAGCAACCTGCGCCATGCCGCCGACCTGTGGCACAGCCTGAAGAAGCACTGGGCGCTGCAGGCCCGCCAATGGGCCGCGCAGCGGGCCGTCCGGCGCGGACTGATACCGGGTCGCGTTCGAAGCTCGAAACATCACCGGCTGTTCACGGCGCCTGGCGCCATTCGGCCCGACGGCCTGGCTCGCAGGCAAAGCCCCATTCGCACTGCCGCCGATCCAGTCCTCATTCTCCTGGTTGCCAGACCCGACGGCACGCGTCGCTGGCAGAATTCCTCAGTGGCCAAGTCACCATTCGCCGGACCACGTACACGCTGTGTCGGCTGACTTCGTGCGGGCGGTTGAGGCCATGCGGGCTCGACACAACACCCTGCGGTGTAGCCCCCGACCGTTGGCGCGGCAGTCGAGATGACACCGCTCCTCGTTGGCCTGCTGTTGTTCGTGGTCGCGGTCCAGGCCGCGGCCATCGTCCTCCTGGTGATGCAGGCCAGGCAACGCGTGCACGCCGCCCGGACGGCAAGCGACGCAGCCCAGCGTTTCCGAACCATGGTGGACAGCGCACCCGTGATGCTCTGGTCGGCTCGACCCGACGCGACGCTCGACTACCTCAATCAGACCTGTGTCGAGTTTTCAGGGCTGCCCCTCGAGCAGCTTCTCGACGACGGCTGGCTGTCGTGCGTGCATCCGGACGACCTCGGCCCCATCCGCGACCACTATGTTCCGGCGATGAACGCCGGGCAGCCGTTCCAGCTGGAGTACCGTGTGCGCAAAGCCGACGGCTCCTGGCGCTGGCTGCTGGCCATCGGCGCTCCACAGCACGCAGCGGATGGCAGCTATGTGGGCTACGTCGGCTGCGATGTCGACATCAGCGAACGAAAGCATGCCGAAGAACGGATCCGCCAGAGCGAGACCGTGCTCGAGGCCCGCCACCGCGAGATCCAGCAGCTGGCCGGCCGGCTGCTGACGGCGCACGAAGACGAGCGCCGCCGCCTGGCACGCGAACTGCACGACGACCTGACCCAGCGTCTGGCCAGCCTGGCCGTGCAGGCCGGCAATCTCGAATGCAGCGCCGGAGCCGCGGCCGCCGCCATGCGCCTGAGCCTGGCGCGCCTCGAGCGAAGACGTGCACGCGATGTCGTACCGCCTGCATCCATCGGTGCTGGACGATCTGGGGCTGGTGGAGGCACTGCGCGCGGAATGCGATCGGGTGGCGCACGCTGGCGACGTGCAGGTGAAGGTGGAGGCGCACGACGTGCCCAGGCGGTTGCCCAGCGAAGCTTCGCTGTGCCTGTTCCGCGTGGCACAAGAGGCGCTGAGCAACGCCACGCGACATGGTCGGGCGAGCAGCGTCACGGTGCTGCTGGCGCCGCATGAGCGCGGGCTGCAACTGGCGGTGGCCGACAACGGCAGCGGCTTCGATCCAGCCCAGCCACGCGAGCGTGCGAGCCTGGGGCTGGCCAGCATGCGCGAGCGGGTGCGCCTGGTGCGCGGCGTCCTGGACATCGAGAGCACGCCAGGGCACGGCACCAAGGTCATCGCGTGGGTGCCGGCATGAGCGGGCCGGGCCGCTCCCAAGCGCTCATCCCGAAGCGCGCAGCGCGTAGGGTAGTCCAGTGAACCCCGCACGGCCGCTGCGAAGGGGCTCGCACCGCAGTGCGCAGCACGGAGCTTGCGTGATGAGTCGCTCACTCCGGGCCATCGGCTGTCGGGAAAGCCGTCGCTTTTCATGAGCAAGCCCCGCGTGCTGCTGGCGGACGACCATCGCATCTTCACCGAGGCGCTGAAGGCCTTGCTCGCCGACGAGTTCGAGCTCGCCGGCGTTGTCGCCGACGGCCGTGAAATGGTGGAGGCGGCGCGCGCGCTTCGCCCCGACGTGATCGTCGCCGACATCTCGATGCCGCTGCTGAGCGGCATCGACGCGCTGGCCGAGTTGAAGGAGCACGATCCGGATGTGCGCGTCGTCTTCCTGACCATGCATCGCAACGTCGCCTACGCGCGGCGCGCGCTCGAACTGGGTGCCGCGGGCTTCGTGCTGAAGCATTCGGCCAGCGCCGAGCTGGTGATGGCCGTGCGCGCGGCGCTGCAGGGGCGAACCTTCGTCACGCCCGATCTCGCCGCCGACCTGATGCGTGCGGCCAGGCCGGGTGCGCAGGGCAGCGCCGACCCCGACGCTGCTGACGCCGCGCCAACGCGATGTGCTGCAGTTGCTCGCAGACGGCAAATCGGTCAAGGAGATCGCCGCCGTGCTGGGCCTGTCACCACGCACCGTCGAGGACCACAAGTACCGGATGATGGAGGCGCTGGGCCTCGAGAACAACGTCGAACTGGTCCGCTTCGCGCTCGAGCACGGTCTGGTTCCGTAGTCCCCGGCTGGGCAGACTGAAGCTCGCGGTCCGTGCGACGCTTGCCCGTCAATGGAGTGAGTCCCGTACTTTTCCGGATACCCGGTCCGTAGGTTTGCGGACTGTGCCCCGTCAGCTTGCCTCCTATCGTGCCTGCGCGATGAGCAAAGAGAGCAATTGCGTGTTGCTGGCGGACCGTCATCACGGGCTGCGCGACAGCGTGCGCGGTCTGCTCGAAGCGGCGTTCGACTCCGTGTTCATGGTGGCCGACGAAGCCGCGCTGCTCGAAGGCGCGAAGCGGCTGCACCCCGTGGTCGTGGTCTTCGATCTGTCGCTGTCCGATGGCGACCCGAACGGCCTGTTCGAGCGCATCAGTGCACGCGCGCCGATGGCAAAGCTGCTGTTGCTGTCGGTGCACGACGAACGCACGGTGGCCGAATTTGCGCTGGCCGCCGGGGCACATGCCGTGGTCCTGAAGCGCTGCCTGGCCACCGACTTGTTGCCGGCGGTCGATGCCGTGCTCGCGGGCGAGCACTACCTGTCGCCGGGGATTGCACAGTGACGCGACGGCCTTTGCCTCGCGTGCCCAGTGCCGTCGCGTACACGCCTCGCTCGGTGGCAAATATTTCCTCTGCGCTGCAGCAGACCATGAGGCCGGCGTGGCTGGCCTTGCTGCTGACGGTCCTGACTGCCTTGGCGCAGGCCCAGGACAGGCCCAACGTCGTGATCATGTTGGGCGACAACGTCGGCTATGGCGATATCGGAGCCTATGGTGCGGGCGAGATGCGCGGCATGCCGACGCTGCGCATCGACGGCACCAGCAACTGGGTGATCGGCCAGTACCTGCGGGTGATCGGCGCGTACCGCAAGACGCTCGAGCAGTACCGGAACCCGAAGGCGTTCAGCCTGACGGAGTTCAAGTAGGGGTCGTGATCGCGTTGAACACGAGGCGAAGTGAATGAATAGGCCATTCGAACGGCGGGTCCGCGTCTGCATCGAGCTCTGGGCCACGGCTGTCCTGGCAGGGCCGACCATGAACACCGTCCGTCGTATCGCCTGTCTGTTCGCCGCCTTGCTGTTCGCCGGTTGCGCCAGCCGGCCCGTCAACGCGCCGATCACCCAGGTCGAGCCGCAGGCCGGCTATCGCGCTCACCTGCTTCTGCCGAAGCGCCAGAACAACGACAAGGACACGCTGTTCGTGCTGTCGTTCTCCGGCGGCGGCACGCGCGCTGCTGCGTTCTCCTATGGCGTGCTCGAGGAACTGCGCCGCACGAGGATCTCCGTCGACGGCCAGCCCCGACGGCTGATCGACGAGGTCGACCTGATCACCGGCGTGTCCGGAGGGAGCTTCACGGCGCTGGCCTACGCGCTGCATGGCGAGCGCCTGTTCGACGAGTATGAACAACGCTTCCTCAAGCGCGACGTCGAGGGCACCCTGATCGCCCGCGGCGCGAACCCGTTCAACTGGTGGAAGTTCGTCGGCGGCAGCGCGGGGCGCTCCGAACTGGCGGCCGAGTACTACGACGAGATCCTGTTCGAAAACGCCACGTATGCCGACCTGCTCGGCAAGGGCGGGCCGCTCGCTTTCGCGGTCGGGACCGACCTCTCCACCGGATCGAGGCTCGCGTTCGGCCAGAACGACTTCGACCTGCTTTGCTCGGACCTGAACGGGGTGCGCCTGTCACGCGCAGCCGCCACCTCCTCGGCGGTCCCGGTGGTGCTGTCGCCGGTGACGCTGAACAACTACGGCGGCACCTGCGGCTTCCAGTATCCGGCCTGGGTGCGCGACGCCAGCGCGGACGGCGCCGCCCGGTCGGCTGCACGCTCGCTGCAGCGCTATCGCGAGATGGAAGCTTTCCAGGACAGCCGGGAGCGCCCGTACATCCACCTGGTCGACGGAGGCGTCGCGGACAACATCGGCGTGCGCGGCGTGCTGGAGACTTTCGAGGAGCTGCAATTGAGCGCCGCGTACCGCGACCAGGCGGGGCTGGCAACCATACGCAAGGTCGTCCTGATCGTCGTCAACGCGCGTTCGGCGCCACGCACCGACTGGGACCGCTCGGAATCCCCTCCGGGGACCGTCGCCCAGTTGCTGCAGGCCTCGGGCGTGCCGATCGACCGCTACTCGCTCGAGACCGTCGAGCTGATGAAGGACTTCGTGGAAATCACGAAGCAACAGCGCGAGCTCAAGGTGGCGCTCGCACGCCTGGCGGGCGCCAGCGAAGCGCAGGCTCGCTCGGGTGTGCGCAGTGTCGACCTGCATGTGCTGGACATCGGCTTCGAAGCCCTGCGCGACCCGCAGGAGCGGGCCACGTTCATGAATCTGCCCACCAGCTTCGTCCTGCCCGCCGCGGACGTGGACCGGCTGCGTGAGGCCGCGGGTCGCCTGCTGCGCAGCTCTGCCGAGTACGGGTCGTTGGTGCTGTCTTTCGGCGGCACGCCACCGAAGTAGGCGATGGCAGTGCCAGACCTTGCACGTTGGGGCGTGCGGTGCGGGCAGAGGGATGTAATGGTGGATAAGGATGTCTTGCGGCGGCCCCGGCCGCCCGCCCACAGCCCGGCCCAAGCCCATTCACCGGCATGGCGCGGGCCCTCGTCTTGTGTGCCACGCTGTGTTTGCCGGTCGCGCTGGCGCAGACCGCACTGCCGTCTGCCGCGGGCGCATCACCGGCCGCCGAAGCGGCGTCCCGGCCTGCGTTCGATGCCAGTGCCGCTCGCGCCCCGATCGAACAGCAGATCGGCCGCCTGCGTGCTCGCTTGGAGCGTGCCCCCGCCGATGTCGCGCCACCGCCGCCGGGAATCGGTACGGTCGAGGGCTGAGCAAGCCGACAGGGCCAGCGCGCTGCTGCTGGCGACCTACGAAGAACAACTCGACCTGCTGGGGCAGATCGAGGCGCAACGCGCAGGGCTGCTGGCAGCCGAGGCCGCACAGCGAGACTGGTCAGGCTTCCCGGGCAAGGCGCCCTATTCGATCCTGCTGCTCGATGAGGCCCGCGAAGAGGCGGATCGCCATCGCGCCACGGCAGATCTGCTGAAGTCGGCACGCGGTGTCATCGACGTCGAGGTCGAACGCTTCCGTGGCATGGCGCAACGGGCCCAGGAGGAGCTTCGCCGGGCGACGGAAGCGGTCGAGCGCGCGGCGCCCGGCACCGGCGCGTACGCCACGGCAGCCTGGCGCCTCGAAGCCGCGCAGCGCCGATCGCGATTGGCCGCGGAGTTCCTCGTCGGCAGTGATCTTGCCGCACGCCTGCTCGACGAGAAGCTCGCCGTCTCCCAGCAGCGGTTGCAGCTGGCGCAGCGCAAGCTGTCCTTGTTGGCGGGCAACGTCGCCATCGACCGAGCCGACATCGACGAGCCCGCCGGCGCCTGGAAGCGTTGCGTGCGCAGCGTGAACGCGATCTGCAGTCGTCGGTGGAGGCCGGTGCGAGGGCGCGGCGTGAACGCGACCGGGCGTCGAGCGCGCTGGAGGCGCTGCGCACCGGCCCCGCGACAACCCCTGACCAGGAACGCGCGCTGCGGTTGGCGCAGGCCAGGCTGCGCGCCGCCGACCTGCAGGTGCAAGGCCTGGGCCAGCGGGTCAGGATCCTGACGGTACTGGTGAACCTGTACCACAACATGCTCGTCGAGAGCTGGAACCGCCGCCATACCGCGCTCGCGGGCACCGATGCCACGGCCAGGCAAGAGGCGCAGCAGCATCTTGCCGAGATGATCCAGTACCTGAAGTTGTGGCCAACGCGCCACCACCGAAGTGGAAGAAGTGCGCGCCGCACTGCGCGTGCAGGACCAGCGCCTGCAGGCCACCTCGGATCCGGAGATCGAACGCTACGAGCGCCGTGCGCAGGAAGCGCTGCTTGACCTGGACCTCGCACTCGAACGGCAGCGCGACGAGATCGCGCAACGCCTTGCCCAGCTGGGCTACTGGCAGCAAGAAGCCAGCGACGCGCTCAGGAACCGGTCGCTGTCCGAGATCAGCGCCTACCTGTGGGTTCGGCTGAAGGACGCCGCGCGCAGCATCTGGGACTACGAACTGCTGGCCATCGAGGACAAGGTCGAGGTGGCCGGGAAGACGGTGACCACCTCGCGCGGCGTCACCGTCGGCAAGAGCATCGGCGCTGTGTTGCTGCTGTTGCTGGGCTATCGGCTGCTCACCTTCGTCACCCGGCGCTGCGAGGGCGTGCTGGTGCGGCAGTTTCAGGTCGGACGGGAGCAGGCGGGAACCTTGCGTCGCTGGGCGAATGCCTTCGGACTGCTGGCGCTGCTGCTGCTGACGCTCAACCTGGCTCGGATACCACTCACCGTGTTCGCCTTTGCGGGCGGTGCGCTGGCCATCGGCATCGGCTTCGGCACCCAGACGCTGATCAAGAACCTGATCAGCGGCATGATCGTGCTGGTCGAGCGCAACATCCGGGTCGGCGACATCATCGAAGTGGAGGGTGTCACGGGCACGGTCACGGCCGTCGACGTTCGCTCGTCGACCGTGCGCGGCTTCGACGGCGTGGAGACCATGATCCCGAACGCGATGCTGCTGGAGCAGAAGGTCACGAACTGGACGCTGACCAATGCCAAGCTGCGCCGCGTGGTCAAGGTCGGGGTCGCCTACGGCTCGCCGGTGCGGGACGCGGCACGCATCCTCGCCGCAGTGCGTCGAAGGCCACGATGCCGTCCTGCAGGATCCGGCGCCGCAGGTCGTGTTCGAGGATTTCGGCGACAACGCGCTGATGTTCAGCGCGTATCTTCTGGATCGATCTCACGCCCAATGTCAGCGCCGAGCCGGTGATGAGCGAGATCCGCTTCCAGGTCGAGGAGGAGTTCGGCAAGGCTGGGATCGGCATCGCGTTCCCGCAGCGCGATGTGCATATCGATTCGGCACGACCGTTGCGGGTGGAGGTTGTCGCCACGGCAGCTGGCGGCGCGGCACCATAGGGTCGCGACGGCCGCGCTCGTTCGCCGGCAGCGAAGTTGACCGGATCCCTTGCACCGCCGTGCCTTGCGCCAGGGTTGCCCGTACTCAGGGTGCGAGCTGACCTCGATGGGAAGAGCCCAAGCCGAACGAGTGCACTCCGAGCGACTGCGCTCGGTCGTGCCATTGGCATGCGGGCGTTCAGTCGCGATCCCTGTCCACGATTGCGCTTTGCACCTGCGAAGTCACTCGACCAGTTGCCACGAACTACAGCAATGCGCCGTCAAGCGACGCCGCTTCCAATCGGCCTGAACGCAGCTGCCGTAGGAGCGCCCGGATCAGGCGCGCTGCTTGTGTGCGGCCGTCTTGGCTGCTTTCGCCGCCCTGGACGCCGCGCCAGCCTTGACCAGGTTCAGCGCCGCAGCGCGCTGCGCCGGCCGACGCTTCGGCTGTCGCCTTCGCCGGCAGGACCGGCGCCGTGGCCGGCGCGGCCGCGCCTCGACCTCGCCGCCACGCGCCAGCGCCAGCAGCTGGCGGTGCTCGGCCAGCAGCGCGTCGGCCAGGTCCATGATGTCGGGCACCGCGCGGCGGCAGCCGATCAGCCCGTAGTCGAGCCGGCCGTTGTAGCTCTGCACGGTGACGTTCAGCGCCATGCCGTGCGCCGGGATCGACACCGGGTAGTAGCTGATGATGCGCGCCCCGGCCAGGTACAGCTGCTGCTGGATGCCGGGCACGTTGGAGATCACCAGGTTGGCCACCGGCGGCAGCAGGTTGGCCAGCCGCGAGCGGCCGAACAACGAGGCCAGCCCCGACATCAGCCACGGTGCGGCCAGCATCGGGAAGTCGGTCGGGATCGCCGCCTTCACCTGGCCGAGCCTGGCCTTGGTCTCGGTCGAGCCGGCGGCAATCGCCTGCAGCCGCTGCAGCCGATCGGCCACGTCGGTGGCCAGCGTCATCGTGACCATGCTGACCTGGTTGTTGGCGCTGTCGTCACCGGCGGCGCGCAGGCTCACCGGCACCGCCGCAGACAGCGGCCGATCCGGCAGTTCGCGGTGGCCGATGAAGTACTCGCGCAATCCGCCGGCCACGGTGGCCATGACCACGTCGTTCACCGACACGCCGCAGCGCTTGGCGATCTCCTTGACCTCGGCCAGCGGCACGGTGCGTGCGGCAAAACGCCGCTGGTTGGTGATGGCCACGTTGAAGGCCGTGCGCGGTGCCAGGAAGTTCAGGTCCCGAGGCAGGCTCCACTGGCGGCGGCCGTTCTCGTCCTTCTCGGGCAGCAGCATCGTCGCGGCGGCGCGGCCGATGGCCGGCAGCGTCTTCACCAGCTTGAGCACTTGCTGCCCGGTGTTGCTCAGCGCCGCGCCGAGCAGCTCGGCCACGCCCAGCTGGTACTGGTTGCGCCGTGCGCGCGCCCGCGGTGGCTTGATGTGCCGGCCCTCGGGCGCGGTGTCGAAGATGGCACGGCCTAGGGCCACGCCGGCCTGGCCGTCGAGCCGCGCGTGGTGCACCTTGATGTACAGCGCCACCTCGCCGCTGCGCAGCCCGTCGATGACGAAGAACTCCCACAGCGGCCGGCTGCGGTCGAGCAGCGTCGAATGCAGCCGCGCCACGTACTGCTGCAGTTGGGTGTTGCTGCCGGGCTTGGGCAGCGTGATGTGGCGGATGTGGTGCTCCAGGTCGATGTCCTCGTCCTCGACCCACACCGGGTTGGACAGGTCGAAGGGCATCAGCGCCAGCTTGCGCGTGAACACGTCGGCCAGGTGCAGGCGCTGCGCCAGGCAGGCCTTGACGTCCTCGAAGAAGTCGCCGCTGTAGCCGGCGGGCAGCTCGAGCACGTGCAACGAGCCCACGTGCATGGGCATCTCGGGCGATTCCAGGTGCAAGAAGGCGGCGTCGATGCCGCTGAGGTGGTTCATGGTCGGCCTTTGGGGTGCATGCAGGGGTGTTGCCGGCCCATTGTGCAAGCGGTGCCGGCACCGTGTCCCGCGGGTTTGTGCGGTGGCCGCGGCTGCGAGAATGCGCAGCCATGACTGCGCCGCACCCGCCCTTCGTCACCCAGGCCGCGCGCATGCTGTCGGTGCTGGGCCACCCGGGCCTGCTGATGCCGGCGGCGGTGGCGGTGGCGGCGTCGCGCGCCGACGCGCCGCCACAACTGCTGCCGGTGGCACTGGCCACCGCCGTGGTGGTGGCGGTGATCGTCGGCATCTACAGCCTGTGGCAGGTGCGCGCCGGGCGCTGGGTGCATATCGATGCCTCGAACCCGAACGAGCGCCACCAGCTGAACCTGTTCCTGGCGGCGCTGCTGGGTGGTGCGGCCGTGCTGCTGTGGGCGCTGGGCCAGCCGCCGCCGGTGGCGCTGGGCTCGCTGCTGATCGGGCTGGCGGTGGGCCTGACCCACCTGCTGCGCCGCTGGCTGAAGATCTCGCTGCACGCCGCCTGTGCGCTGTTTTCGGTGGCCCTGGTCTGGCCACACCCGTGGCTGACGCCGGCCGTGGCCCTGCTGGCCGTGGGCGTGGCCTGGTCGCGCCTGAAGCTGCGCCGCCATACGCCGGCCGAGGTGCTGCTCGGCCTGGGCTTCGGCGCGGCCGCCGGCGCCGCCTTGCGCGTGTTCGTCGCCTGACTGCGGGAGCACCCGTATTGCGGCGCCGGCACGGCGCTGCCGATAATCCGCCGCCGCAACAAGAACAACAGCGCCAGCCCGTGGTGACCCTGTCGTCGTTGGAATCACCCGCCGCGCGTCAAGGCCCTTGTCCCGAGGGGCTCGAATGAGTGGCACACAAGCCGCGTCGCCGCCTGCAAACCAGGCCCGCTGGGGCGTGCTGGCCTTGCTTTTCGTCTGCCGCACCGGCCTGGGCCTGCAGTTCCAGGCGCTGGGCTCGGTGTCCGATGAGCTGGTGTCGTCGCTGGGTTTCAGCTATGCGCAGATCGGCACGCTGATCGGCTTGTTCATGCTGCCCGGGCTGGTGCTGGCGCTGCCGGCCGGCTACATCGGGCGCTACCTGTCGGACCGCGTGCTGGTGGCGCTGGCCTTCCTGACCCTGGCCGCCGGTGCCGGCATCGCCGCGCTGGCACAGGGTTTCGGGCAATTGGCGCTGGGCCGGCTGGCCTGCGGCGCGGGCTTCGTCATCAGCACCATCTACCTGACGAAGATGGTGGCCGACTGGTTCTCCGGCAAGGAGCTGGCCACCGCCATGGGCCTGCTGGTGATGAGCTGGCCGCTGGGCATCGCGCTGGGCCAGGTCAGCCAGGTGTGGATCGCGATCCACTTCGGCTGGCGCAGCGTGTTCGTGCTGGCGGCGCTGTACAGCGCCGTCGGCGCGCTGGCCCTGCTGCTGCTGTACCGGCCGCAGGCGACATCGGCCGTGCCGCAGGCGGCAGCGCTGGGCCTGCCGCGCGACGAACTGCAGCTGACGCTGCTGGCCGCCACCGCGTGGGGGCTGTACAACGCCGGCTACATCGTCTTCCTGAGCTTTGCGCCGCGCGTGCTGGTGGCCGGCGGCACCGCAGCGGCGCAGGCCTCGGCCATCGTCAGCCTGGGCAGCTGGGTGATGATCCTGTCGGCCTTTCTCGGCGGGCGCTATGCCGACCGCAGCGGACGCGGCGCCCAGCTGCTCTACGCCTGCTGCGTCGTCGGCATCGCCGCGCTGCTGCTGATGCAGCACACCGCGCTGGCCGTGCCGCTGTGCGTGCTGTTCGGTCTGGCCGGCGGCGCGCCGGCCGGGGTGATCATGGCGCTCACCGGCGAGGCCATGGCGCCGCAGCGCCGCGCCTTCGGCATGGGTGTGTTCTTCAGCTTCTACTTCGTGCTCATGACACTGGCCCCGCCACTGGCAGGCTGGCTGTCCGACCTGAGCGGCAACCCGTTCCACGCGCTGCTCGTCGGCGCGCTGCTGTTCGGCGGCGCGGTGCTGAGCCATGCGCTGTTCGGCGTGCTCAAGCGGCGGCTGGGCGGGTTCACGCCCAGTGCTGCGCCACCAGCTGCCTGACCAGCGCGATCGATTGCTCCATCAAGGGCCCGGCCGGGCGCTGCGCCGAGGTGGCCAGGCGCAGCGTGGCCACCAGCCGCGGCTTGCCGATCGGCCGCACCTGGAAGCGTGCCTCGTTGCCGCTGCGGCGGATGGCGTTGAGCGTCAGCACCGCATGGAAGCCGTCGTCCTGCACCAGGTCCAGGATGGTGGGCACGCTCTCGATCTCCAATGCGACGCGGGCCTTCAGCCCGGCATCGGCCAGTGCCGTGTCGAGCAGCATGCGGATCGAATGCGGCCGCGGCGGGATCACCAGCTCGGTGGCCGCCACCTGCGCCAGCGTCACCGGCGCGCCGACCAGCCTGGCGCCGGGCTTGCGCGGGCGCGTGCCCACCAGGTACATCGGCTCGACGCGCAGCGCGGCCAGCTCGATGGCCGCCGGTGCGCTGCCGCTGTAGACCAGCGCGAAGTCGACCCGGCCCACCGCCAGCCATTCCATCAGGTGGTCGGACAGGCCTTCGACGACGCCGAAGCTGGCCTGTGGAAAGCGCTCGCGGAAGGCGCGCACCAACGGCCCGGTGAGCGTGCGGCTGACGCTCGGCGGCAGGCCGATGACCAGCCGGCCGGTGACCGCGCCGCGCTGCTGCTCCAGGTCGAGCCGCGCGCGCTGCACCTGCTGCAGGATGCCGCGCGCATGCTCCAGCAGCCGCCGGCCGGGTTCGGTGAGCGTGACGCCGCGGCCGGTGCGCTGGAACAGCGTCTGGCGCAGCTCGACCTCGAGCGCGCGCACCTGCCGGCTCAGCGCCGGCTGGGCCACGCGCAGGAAGCGCGACGACAGCGTGAAGCTGCCGAACTCGGCCACCTGCACGAAGTATTCGAGCTGCTTCAGGTCCATGCTGCGGTGCCGCGCGTCATTCGGGTTCGATCTTCGCCACGCGGATCACCTCGCGCCAGTGCGCCACCTCGCCGGCCAGCAGCGTGGCCAGCTGCTGCGGCGTGCCGCCCTGCGGCCGCACGCCCAGCGCGAGCAGCTTGTCGCGCACCGCGGGCGTCTTCAGCGCCTCGTTGGCGGCCGCGTTGAGCCGCTCGATGACCGCCGCGGGGGTGCGCGCCGGCGCGGCCAGCGCGTTCCACGAGGCCACGTCGTAGTTGGCCACGCCGGCCTGCATCATCGTCGGCACCTCGGGCAGCGCCTGGAAGCGCTGGTCGGAGGTGACGGCCAGCGCGCGCACCGCCTTGGCCTGCAGCTGCGGCAGCATCGGCCCCAGGATCTCGAAGGCGGCGTCGATCTCGCCGGCGCGCAAGGCCGTCAGCACCGCCGGCGTGCCCTTGTAGGGCACGATCAGCAGTTCGGCGCCGGTGCGCGACTTGAACAGCTCGGCCGACAGGTTCTGCGTGCTGCCCACGGCGATGGTGCCGATCGTCAGCTTGCCCGGTTTCGCCTTGGCCTCGTCGAGCAGCTCGCGCACGCTGCGCAAGCGCGAGCCTTCGGCGACGAACAGCGCCAGGTCGAACACGCCCAGCGTGCCCACCGGCGCAAAATCCTTCTGCACGTCGAAGGGCAGCTTTCTGAACAGGCTGGCGCTCACCGCATTGGCATTGCTCATCAGCAGCAGCGTGTAGCCGTCGGGCGCCGCCTGCGCCACCGCCGCGCTGCCGACGATGCTGCCGGCGCTGGGTTTGTTGTCGACGACGATCGGCACCTTCAGAGTCGCGCTCATGGCCTGCGCCACGGTTCGTGCCGTCAGGTCGGCGATGCCGCCGGGGCCGAAGGGCACGACCAGCGTGATCGGCCGCTCGGGCCACGCGCCTTGCCCAACCGCCAGTCCCGGCAGGCCGAGCAGCAGCAACGTGGCCAGGGCAGCGCGGCGGGGTGACACAGGCTTCATGCGGTCCGGGGCAGCGGGTTTCACTGTGGGCGATTCTGCCCTGCGCGCCTGTAGACTCGTTGCGAGCACTGCGGCCTGGCCCGGGCCGCGCCCTACCGGAGCCAAGCCCACACATGCCGAAGCCGCCGCCTCAGGTCACCTCCGGGAAAGCTCGGAAACCCGCCGGCATCGCGGCCGCACTGGTGGCCATGGCCGACAGTGCCTGGGCCGGCCAGCATGCGCAGGCTGTTTCGCTGGCCGGCGAGGCGCTGGCCACGCCGGGCCTGGGCTCTGCCCAGCAACTCGAACTGCTCGACCGCCGCGCCGAAAGCCGCCTGGCCCTGGGCGAGACCGCGCAGGCCCTGGCCGACGCGCAGGCCATGCAGCAGCTGGCCGACAACCCGGCGCTGCAGGCCCAGGCGCTGTGCCGGTTGTCGGCGGTGCAGACCCGCCAGGGCCACTGGGCCGCCGCCGCGGCCTCGGCCGAAGCCGCGCTGGCCGCCGCCCGCCATGCGCGCCAGCGCCGGCTGCAGGCGATGGCGCTGTTCCGGCTGAGCGAAGCGCAGTTCCGCCAGTACGACAACCGCGCCGCGCTGACCAGTGCGCAGCGGTCGGCGGCGCTGTTCGAAGCGCTGGGCGACCGCGTCTGGCAAGGGCGTGCGCTTTGGGCCCAGGCCTTTGCGCACGATCAGCTCGGCCAGGCACGCGAGCGCCAGCGCGCCGGCCTGGCCAGCCTGGCGCTGGCGCGCGACGCCGGCGACAACGAAGGCATCGGCGCAGCCGCCAACCTGGTCTACCGCGAGCATGCCGACATGGCGCTGCGGCTGCAGGGCCTGAAGGAATCGCTCGCCGCCTTCCTCAGTGCCGGCCAGCCCGAGCGCGCCTCCGCCACCCTGGGCAACCTGGCCATGGCCTATGCCTCGATAGGCCTGTATGCACGGGCCCGCAACCCCGGGGGCCACCTGGCCAGCACCGAAAGCCTGAACGCGCTGCGCCAGCAGTCGGGCTACTTCGCCAGCATGCTCGCCGTCATCGAAGGCCAGCTGGGCCATGCCGAGCGCGCGCGCCAGCATGCCGAAGAAGCCGCCGCTGCGGCGGCCCAGGTCGACGACCCGTGGTTCAACGTCATCGTGCAGATGCTGCTGGGCCGCGCCGCAAACCTGCATGGCGAGACGGCCGACGCACGCCACCACTTCGAGGCCGCGGTGGCCGAGGCGGAGGCGCGCGGCGACACCACGTTGCGCGTCATCGCCCTCACCGAGCTGGGCAGCCTGCTGGTGCGAAACGGCGAGCCCGCGGCGGCGCTGGCCGCCACCACGCAAGCGGTGCAGCAGATGCAGGCGCGCGGCGATGCCGGGCTGGGCAGCATGTACACGCCGGCCTCGGCCTGGTGGTGGCATTCACGCGCGCTGCAGGCCACGAGCCAGGCCGACGCGGCACGGCGCGCGCTGGCCACCAGCTACCAGGTGATGCTCGACGGCGTGGCCAACCTCGGCGACGAAGGCCTGCGCCGCAGCTGGTTCAACAAGGTGCCGGCACACCGCGACCTGATCCGCGCCTGGATGGCCGAAGGCCGGCGCCAGCGGCTGCGCCCGGCGCGCTATCTGGCCCACCTGAGCGCGCACACCCAGCTGCGCGAACCCTTCGAGCGGCTGGTCGACACGGGCGTGCGCCTGAACCAGCTGCACAGCGCCGCCGAGTGGAACGACTTCCTGGTCGAGGAAGCCACCGAGCTGAGCGGCGCCGAGCGTGTGCTGCTGCTGCTGACCGACGGCGACGAGCTGCGCATCGCCGGCTCGCTGCTGCCGCAGGGCGAGGACGCGGCCGAGCTGCTGCAGGCCATCCGGCCCTGGCTGGACGAAGCGCGGCACACCCGGCTGGCCCGCCTGCGCCACGGACCCGACGGCGCCGACGCCGTGGCGCAGCGCTCCTGCCTGGTGGCGCCGCTGATCGCGCAGCGCCAGGTGCTGGGCTTCCTGTATGCCGACATCGAAGGCGTGTACGGCCGCTTCCACGACGCCGACCGCGACCTGCTGGCCATGCTGGCCAGCCAGGCTGCGGTGGCGCTGGCCAACCTGCGCGCCAGCGAAGGGCTGGAGGCCAAGGTAGCCGAGCGCACCGCGCAGCTCGAGCAGCGCGCCGGCGAGCTGGCGCTGATCAACCGCATCCAGCAGGGCATTGCCGCCGAACAGGACTTCCAGGCCGTGGTCGACCTGGTGGGCGACACCCTCAGCGAGGTTTTCGCCGAGCGCGACGTATCGATCTTCTGGTGGGACGCCGCGGCCGGCCTGAGCCACGGCCTGTACGTCCGGCTGCACGGCCAGCGCGTCAGCGTGCAGCCGGTGCGGCCCGCTGCGGACGGCCGCATCGCCAAGGCCTTCGCGCAGGGCCAGACGGTGGTGGCCAACAGCCACGCCGAGATGGCCGCCTGGGGCATGCGCGCGATGCAGGGCAAACAACTGGCGAAGTCCACCGTGCTGGTGCCGATCATGCTGGGCGATCGGCGCATCGGCACGCTCGGTCTCAACGACCACCGCCGCGAGAACGCCTTCGGCGATGCCGAGGTGGGGCTGCTGCAGACCGTGGCGGCCAGCCTGGGCGTGGGCCTGGACAACGCGCGCAATTTCCACGACACGCAGCGGCTGCTGAAGGAAACCGAGCAGCGCGCCAGCGAGCTGGCGCTGATCAACAGCATCCAGCAGGGCATGGCCGCGAACCTGAGCTTCCAGGCCATCATCGACGTCGTCGGCGACCGGCTGCGCGAGATGTTCGGCAGCGACGACATCGCCATCACCGCCGCCGACGAGGCGTCGGGCATGCTCCACAGCGTGTACGCCTTCGAGCGCGGGCAACGGCTGCACATACCGCCCTTCCCGATGGCTTCGCAGGCGAAGATCATCGACGTGCTGAAGACCGGCCTCCCGCTGGTGGTGAAGGACCGCACCGCCGCGTTGGCCTACGACATCCGCACCGTACCCGGTACCGTGCCCGCCCGATCCAGCGTGTTCGTGCCGGTGGCGGTGGGCCAGCACCAGCGCCTGGCCATCCGCCTGGTGGACCTGGAGCGCGAGGACGCCTTCGACGAAGCCACCGTGCGCATGCTCAGCACCGTGGCCGCGAGCATGGGGCTGGCGCTGGAGAACGCGCGGCTGGTGGCCGAAACCAAGGAGGCGCTGGAACGGCAGAAAGCCTCGGCCGACGTGCTGGGCGTCATCAGCCGTTCGATGGGCGACGCCGCGCCGGTGCTCGACGCCATCCTGGACAAGTGCGAACAATTGATCGAGCAAGCGATTGGAAGCACCATCTCCCTGGTGGGTGACGACGGCCTGGTGCACCTGAAGCACTTCAGGGCGAGCGCTGCCGGCAAGGCACTGTTCCCATCACCGGCTGCAGCCGACGCGATGGCGCATCGCATGTTCGACTGGCCGCCGGAGCCATTTGCCGGCTCGTCCGTCGAGCAGGTCATCAACGCGGGGCATGTGCTGGTCATTCCGGACGTGCTGAACGGCACCGATGTGCCCGAGCGCTCGCGCAAGAGCGCCCAAAGGGTCGGCCGCAGTTTTGCCCTTGTACGGGTACCGCTCATGAAGGACGGCCGCGGGCTTGGCATGATCACTGTGGCCCGCCTCCGGCTGGGCGGCTTCAGCGACAAGGAGCTGTCGCTGCTGCAGACCTTCGCCGACCAGGCGGTGGTGGCCATCGAAAACGCCCGGCTGTTCAACGAGACCAAGGAGGCGCTGGAACTGCAGACCACCTCGGCCGAGGTGCTGCGCGTGGTCAGCGAATCGATGGCCGACGCGCAGCCGGTGTTCGACAGCATCTGCGCCAGCCTGCAGCGCCTGCTGCCCGGCACCGATCTGGCGATCGGCGCGCGCGGCAGCGACGAAAGGCTGCACTGGCGCGCCGGCAGCGGCGAGCACGCCGAGGCGCTGCGCAAGCTGTTCCCGCGGCCGGCGCCGGGCAAGCTCATCACCGGCGTGCCGTCCTACTGGCCCGACCTGGCGCACGGCCCCGATGTGCCGGACAGCCTGCGCGAGGCCGTGCGCATCCTCGGCCGCAACGCTTCGATGCTGAGCGCGGCGATGAGCTCCGGCGGTGAGGTGGTGGGCACGCTGTCGGGGCTGCGCTTCGACATGCGGCCGTTCAGCGCCAACGAGAGACGCGTCATCAAGGCCTTCGCCGACCAGGCGGTGATCGCGATCCAGAACGCGCGGCTTTTCAACGAGACGCAGGAGGCGCTGAAGCGCCAGACGGCTACCGCCGAGGTGCTGCGCGTGCTCGGCCGCTCGATGACCGACACGCAGCCGGTGTTCGACGCCATCGTGCACAACTGCGGCGGCCTGTTCGACGACAGCCGCGTCGTGCTGTGGTTGATCGACGCCGACCGGCTGCGCGCGCGTGCCAGCAACGGCGGCCTGCCCAGTGAGACCATCCCGTTGGACCACACCAGCCCGATCGGTGCCTGCGTGGTCGATGTGGGCACCGTGCACCTGAAGGACCTGGAAGCTGCGGCCGAGCAGTACCCGCTGGTGCGCAACTTCGGGCTGAAGAGCGGCTTTCGCACCGGCGTGTACGCGCCGCTGGTGCGCGACGGCCAGGCCATCGGCGGGCTGGCCGTGCTGCGCCGCGAAGTCGGCGCGTTCACCGACAAGGACGTGGCGCTGCTCGGCACCTTCACCGATCAGGCGGTGATCGCGATCGAGAACGCACGGCTGTTCGGCGAGACGCAGCGCGCGCTCGAACGCCAGACCGCCAGCGCGCGTGTGCTGCAGGCCATCAGCCGCTCGATCGCCGACACCGCACCGGTGTTCGACACCATTCTGCAAAGCTGCTCGCAGCTGTTCGCCGGCACACAGCAGACGCTGCTGCTCTTCAACAGCGAGCGCAACCAGTTGACGCTCGCTGCGCACAACGGCCCGGCGCGCAACGTGATCGAACGCTTGTTCCCGATGCCGGCCGACGACGAGTTCCCGTACCAGCGCGCGATCCACGCCGGCCAGGTGCTGCGCTTCGACAGCGTGCTGCACGGCGCGGACACCCCGGCGGCCGTGCGCGACATCGTCGCCGCAATGGACTTCGGCGACTGCTCGCAGGTGCACGTGCCGCTGCGCTGGGACGGGCGCGGGCTGGGCATGCTGATCGTCGTGCGCGTGCCGCCGAAGGCCTTCGCCGACGACGAGGTGGCGATGCTCGGCACCTTCGCGGACCAGGCGGTGATCGCGATCCAGAACGCGCGGCTGTTCAACGAGACGCAGGAGGCGCTGAAGCAGCAGACCGCCACCGCCGAGGTGCTGGAGGTGATCTCGTCGTCCCCCACCGACGTGATGCCGGTGTTCGACACCATCGCCGAGCGGGCGGCGCGCCTGACCGGTGCCGACAACGGCTTCGTCTTCCGCCACGACGGCGCGCTGATCCACATGGCCAGCACCTACGGCATTCGTGAAGAGGGCATGGCCGCGGCACGGCGCGCATTCCCGATGCCGCCCGGCGACGGCTCGATCACCGCGCAGGCGGTGCGGGACGCCCGCGTCACGCAGACCGCGGACGCGCTGCAGTTGTCCGACGAGGTCTACCGCACCAAGGAAGTGGCGCGCCAGACCGGCTATCGCGGCGTGCTCAGCGTGCCGATGCTGCTTGACGGCCAGGTCGTCGGCGCGATCACCGTGACGCGCGCGCGCACCGGTGCGTTTCCACCCAAGGAGGTCGATCTGCTGCAGACCTTCGCCGCGCAGGCGGTGATCGCGATCGAGAACGTGCGCCTGTTCAACGACACGCGCACGGCGCTGGAACGCCAGACCGCGATGGCCGAGATCCTGAAGGTCATTGCCGCCTCGCCCGGCGACGTGCAGCCGGTGTTCGACGCCATCGTCGCCAGCGCGGCGCAGCTGTTCGGGCGCAAGGCCGCGCTGCGCACGGTCGAGCCCGAGGGCCTGCGCCGACGTGCGCGCAACTACCCGCTCGTAGAAGGCGAGTTCCACGGCCCCGACGTGGTGCCGCTGACGCCGGCCAGCATCGCCGCCCGCGCGGTGCTCGAGCGCCGCGTGGTACAGGTGGCCGACATGCAATCGGACGAGGCCGCGCCGATCCGCGAGCTGCTGGGCACCGAGCCCACGTTCCGCGCGATCGCCTCGGCGCCGCTGCTTCTCGATGGCCAGGCGGTCGGCGTGATCTCGCTGTCGTCGCCGAAGCCCGGCGCGATGCCGCCGGCGCAGCTGGCGCTGATGCAGGCCTTTGCCGACCAGGCGGTGATCGCGATCCAGAACGCGCGGCTGTTCAATGAGACTAGGGAGGCGCTGGAACAGCAGACCGCGTCGGCCGAGGTGCTGCAGGTCATCAGCGCTTCGGTCGCCGACACGCGGCCGGTATTCGACAAGATTCTGCAGAGCTGCCAGCGGCTGTTCGACAGCCAGCGCGTCAGCATCACGCTGGTCGATGAACACGACATGGTGCAACTGACGGCCGACCTGGGCGGCACCGCCGACAGCGCCAAGTTCACCAAGGGCTTCTACCCGCTGCCGCTGAAAGGCTCGCTGCAGGGCCAAGCGATCGTCGAGCGCCGCGTGCTGCACTACCCCGACGTGCTGGGCGGCGTCGATGTGCCCGAGCGGCTGCGCCGTGTCGGCCAGGCGCTGGGCAACTTCTCGGTGCTGTTCGCGCCACTGCTGTGGGAGGGCCGCGGCGTCGGCGCGATCGTCGTCAACCGCATGCCGGCAGTGCCCTTCAGCGACAAGGAGATCGCGCTGCTTCGCACCTTTGCCGACCAGGCGGTGATCGCGATCCAGAACGCGCGGCTGTTCAACGAGACGCAGCAGGCGCTGAAGCGCCAGACCGCCACCGCCGACATGCTGCGCGTGATCAGCAGCTCGCCCACCGACGTGCAGCCGGTGTTCGACGCGATCGTCAGCACGGTCGTGCCGCTGATCGGCTGCGACAAGGCCTTCGTCCTGCGCCGGGACGGCCAGAGGCTGAGGCTGGCCGCGGGTGCCGGCAAGGACGGCTTGATGGCAGGCCCGGCCGAGAAGTCGATCCCCATCGACGCCGGCGCGAACTTTCCGTCCCGCGTGGTGGTGGACAAGCAAGCGCTGCACCTGCCGGACTGGTCCACCATCGAGTTGCCCGAGGACGAACGTGGCATACACGAGTCGGGCGGCGTCAATGCATCGTTGATGCTGCCCCTGCTGCGGGCGGACGAGTGCATTGGCGTGCTCTCCCTGGGGCGCGCTCGAGCGGGCGCATTCACCGCCCACGAGATCGCGCTGGCCGAGTCATTCCGCGACCAGGCGTTGATCGCGATCGAAAACGCGCGGCTGTTCAATGAGACCAGGGAAGCCCGCGCCGCCGCCGAAGCCGCCAACGAAGCCAAGAGCGCGTTCCTGGCGACCATGAGCCACGAGATCCGCACGCCGATGAACGCCGTCATCGGCATGAGCGGGCTGCTGCTCGACACGCCGCTGACCGACGAGCAGCGCGACTTCGCCAGCACCATCCGCGACAGCGGCGATGCGCTGCTGACCATCATCAACGACATCCTCGACTTCTCCAAGATCGAGGCCGGGCGCATGGACATCGAGCGCCACCCCTTCGACCTGCGCGACTGCGTCGAGGCGGCGCTGGACCTGATCGCCGCCCGCGCCGCCGAGAAGCACCTGGACATCGCCTATGTGTTCGAAGGCGAGCGTGCCGCCGGCGATCGACGGCGACGTGACGCGGCTGCGCCAGATCCTGCTCAACCTGCTGTCAGCAACGCCGTCAAGTTCACCGAAGCCGGCGAGGTGGTGCTGACCGTGAGCGTCATGCGCGAGCCGAAGGCGACGGCATGCTGCACTTCGCGGTGCGCGACACCGGCATCGGCATGTCCGAACGAGGGCATGAGCCGGCTGTTCCAGAAGCTTCAGCCAGGCCGACGCGGCACCACGCGCAAGTACGGCGGCACCGGGCTCGGGCCTGGCCATCAGCAAGCGGCTGGCCGAGCT
This sequence comes from uncultured Pseudomonadota bacterium, assembly GCA_963818005.1. Classification (GTDB taxonomy): domain Bacteria; phylum Pseudomonadota; class Gammaproteobacteria; order Burkholderiales; family Burkholderiaceae_C; genus Rubrivivax. Next base: position 5,002 of record CAWFQP010000015.1, on the reverse strand, counting down.
GATGGGCGGCACGATGTGGGTCGAGAGCGCCGGGCCGGGCACGGGCTCGACCTTCCACTTCACCATCCAGGCCAAGCCCGCCGAGCTGCCCGAAGGCGGCGACGCGCGCCGGCGCCAGGTGATCGGCGAGCAGCCGGCGCTCGACGGGCAAGCGGCTGCTGGTGGTGGACGACAACGCCACCAACCGGCGCATCCTGGCGCTGCAGTCCGCCAAGTGGGGCATGGTGGTGCATCGACGCCGATGCGCCTGAGAAAGCCCTGCCGCTGCTGCAGCAGCAACGCTGCGACCTGGCCATTCTGGACATGCACATGCCCGGCATGGACGGCGTGCAACTGGCGCGCGCGCATCCGCGAAGCGGGCCACACGCTGCCGCTGGTGCTGTTCACTTCGCTCGGCCGGCGGAGAACACCGAGCGAGCCTGTTCGCCGCCACGCTGGCCAAGCCGCTGCACCAGAGCCAGCTGTTCGACACGCTGGTCACGCTGCTGTCGCGGCGAACGCGCCGCGCGCCACGGCGCCGACGGCGGCCAAGCCCAGGATCGACGCCGGCATGGCCGAACGCCACCCGCTGCGCATCCTGCTGGCCGAAGACAACGTGGTCAACCAGAAGCTGGCGCTGCGGCTGCTGCAGCAGATGGGCTACCGGGCCGATGTGGCCAGCAACGGCATCGAGGCCATCGAGTGCATCGCGCGCCAGCCCTACGACGTGGTGCTGATGGACGTGCAGATGCCCGAGATGGACGGGCTGGAAGCCACGCGCCGCATCGCAGCAGCGCTGGCCCGCCCCCGCCACGCGCCCGCGCATCGTGGCGATGACCGCCAACGCGATGCAGGGCGACCGCGAGGAGTGCCTCGCCGCCGGCATGGACGACTACGTGACCAAGCCGATTCGCGTGGACGCGCTGGTCGAGGCGCTGATGCAAGCCAGGAGCCCCGATGCCGCATGAGACTCACGAGCACATTGCGCAACTGGCCCGCGCCGGCAAGCAGCTGCAGGCCCTCGAAGCCGCCACCGCGGCGCTGGCCGCCAGCGCGCTGGGCAAGGCCGAGCGCATCGCCCTGCTCGACCAGCGCGCCGAAGCGCTGGTCGCCGAAGGCCGCTTCAGCGACGCCGCGCTCGATGCCGAGGCCATGCTGGCGCTTGCCGGCAGCCACAGCGCGCTGAAGATCCCTGCGCTGACGCGCCACGCCGTGGCGCTGATGCGGCTGGGGCAGAACCAGCGCGCGCTCGGCGCGGCCGAGCAGGCCCTGGCCCTGGCCGAAGCCAGCCGCCATCCGGCCACGGTGGCAGGCGGCGTGCTGTGCCTGGCCGAGGCGCAACTGCGTTCCGGCGCGCACGTCACCGCGCTGCCCAACGCACAGCGCGCAGCCGCGCTGTTCGAAGCCCTGGGCGACACCACGGGCCACGGCCGCGCCCACTGGCTGATCGCCTTCGCTCACACCCGGCTGTCTCAGAACGAAGCCTCGCGCAGGCGCTGCGCTGCGAGCCGTGTCCCTGGCCCGGCAGGCGGGCGACTTCCATGGCCTGGCCAATGCGCTGAACGTGCTCAGCTTCAGCTGCAGCGACGTCGCCGAGCGCCTGACCGTGCTGCGCCAGGCCGACAGCAGCTTTCGAACGCGCCGGCTACGTCTACGGCCGCATGCTGGTGCTGGGCAATCTGTCGCTCACCTTTGGCGATCTGGGCCTGTGGCACCGTGCCTCGCGGCTGGGTGAACAGTGCATGGCCTTGGCCGAACGCATCGGGGCGCGCCTGAACCTGGCGTTGGAGATGGGCGTTACGCTGACGTGGCGGATCGAGCTGGGCGACCTGGCCGGCGCGCGCGCGCGTTGGCCGACGTATGACGCCTTGGTCAACGCGTTGGACGAACCGGTCAGCCGCAACGACCGCGAACTGTGGGCCGCCGAGCTTTCGGCTGCCGAAGGCGACGCAGGCAGCGCGCTGAAGCGCCTGCGCGCCTTCCTGCGCCAGGTGCGTGCGCACAACCCCGGCTTCGAGCTGTATGTGCAGATCCCGCTGGCGCGCCTGTTGCTGCAGCGTGGCGATGCCGCCGCGGCGCTGCGCGCCACGCGGCGCGGCATCACCTGTCTGCGCGAGCGTGGCTTTGCCCGCACCGGCTTCAATCAGAGCCAGGACGTAGGGTGGTTGCACAGCCGAGCGCTTGCCGCATTGGGCCGTGACGACGAGGCCTGGGCCGCGCTGCAGCAGGCCCACGACCTGCTGCTGGGCGCGGTGCGCAATCTGCACGACGAAGGCTTGCGCCGCAGCTACCTGAACAAGCGGCGCATCAACCGCGAGCTGCTGCGCGTCTGGCTGGCGCGAAGCGGCTGCCCATGGCTTGCCCCACGCGCAGCGCCTGGAGCACCTGCGCCTGCCCAGCAGCCTGGCCGACCCCTTCAAGCGCCTGGTCGACAGCGGCATGCGCCTGAACCAGCTGCGCAGCGAAACCGAGCTGCACGACTTCCTGGTCGACGAAGTCACCGAACTCAGCGGCGCCGAGCGTGTGCTGCTGGTGCTGCAAGGCGTCGGCGGCCGGCACATCGCCGGCGCGCTGCTGCCCGCGGGTGAGGACGCAGCCGTCCTGCTGCAGGCGGTGACGCCGTGGCTCGACGAGGCCGCCGCCACCCATGAGCCGCGCCTGCGCCACGGCCCCGAGGGCGCGGCCGAGGAAGAGCAGCGTTCCTGCCTGGTGGCGCCGCTGGTGGCGCAGGGCGAGCTGCTGGGCCATCTGTACGCCGACATCGAAGGCGCCTTCGGCCGCTTCCGCGACGCCGACCGCGACCTGCTGGCCATGCTGGCCGGCCAGGCGGCGGTGGCGCTGGCCAACCTGCGTTTTGCCGGCGGGCTGGAGGCGCAGGTGGCCGAACGCACGCTGCAGGCGCGCAGCGCCCAGGCCGATGCCGAGCAGCGCGCCGGCGAGCTGGCCGTGATCAACAGCATCCAGCAGGGCATGGCCGCCAAGCTCGACATCCAGGGCATCGTCGATCTGGTGGGCGACACGCTGCGCGAGGTGTTCGCCACCGGCGACCTGGGCATCCACTGGTTCGATCGGCAGGCCGTGCAGTTCAGCTTCCCCTACCAGTACGTGCACGGCAAGCGCGTGTACCCGCGGCCGGTGCGGCACATCGACCTCGAGCATCCGCTGGTCGTCGAACTCGGCGCCGGCCGCCCGGTGGTGATGAACTCCCCCGCCGAGGCCAAGGCCTGGGGGCTGTACCGGCGGCCCGGAATGGACTACCCGTTGTCGGAGGCCCAGGTGCCGGTGGTCGGCAGCGGCGGCGTGTTGTGCAACCTCGTGCTCGACAACCACGAGCGCGAGAACGCGTTCAGCGAAACCGACGTGCGCCTGCTGCAGACCATTGCCGCGTCGATGGCCATGGCGCTGGAGAACGCGCGGCTGTTCAACGAGACGCGCGAAGCCCTGCAGCAGCAGACCGCCACCGCCGAAGTGCTGCAGGTCATCAGCAGCTCGGTCGCCGACGCGCAACCGGTGCTCGACAAGATCCTGGCCAGCTGCCGCGCGCTGATCCCCGCGCAGAACCTGTCCATCACCTTGGTAGGTGATGACGACCAACTGCGCCTGGGCGCGACTCTGGGCATGGGCCTCGACGACACCGCGGGGTGGACACAACCGGAGATGGACGGCCTCAACGAACGATGGCGGTCGCTTTATCCGATGGCATTGAAGGGCACCTCGACGGAGGTGGCCATTGCCAGCGGCGGCGTCCTCAACTACCCCGACGTTCTCCATGGCGACGGCGTGCCCATGGAGGTGCGCGGCCCAGCCCGGCACTTTGGCCTTGACGGATCGCTGATGCTGGCGCCGCTGATGCAAGGCGACCGTGGCCTCGGCGCCATCGCGGTTGTGCGCCAGGCGCTGGGCGGATTCACGCCCAAGGAGCAAGCGCTGCTGAAGACCTTCGCCGACCAGGCGGTGATCGCGATCCAGAACGCGCAGATGTTCCGCGAGACGCAGGAGGCGCTGGAGCGCCAGACCGCCACGGCCGAGATCCTGAAGGTCATCAGCCGTTCGCCCTCCGACACGCAGCCGGTGTTCGACACCATCGCCAGCCACTCGGCGCGGTTGTGCGGCGGCATGTTCGCCAACGTGGTGCTGTTCGACGGGGCGCTGATGAGCCTTGCCGCCAGCAGCCACACCGACCCCGAGTTCGTCAAGCTGCTGGGCAGCCGCTACCCGATGGCCCCCGATGACTCGCTGATCTCGGGCCGGGTGGTGCTGACCAAGGCCTGCGTACATCTGGACAATGCGTTGGCCGACCCGTCCTTCGACCGGGCCCTGGCCGTCGCCGGCAAATGGCGGCGCATGCTCGGCGTGCCGTTGCTGCACGAAGGCGGTGTGCTTGGCGTGATCGTCGTGGCCTGGGCCGAGGCTGGAGCCATATCGCCGCATCACCAGCAGTTGCTCGAGACCTTCGCCGACCAGGCGGTGATCGCGATCCGCAACGTGCGCTCGTTCAACGAGACCAAGGAGGCGCTGGAGCACCAGACGGCAACGAGCGAGGTGCTGCAGGTCATCAGCAGCTCGGTCGCCGATGCGCAGCCGGTGCTGGACACGATTCTCGACAGCTGCTCCCACCTGTTCGATGCCCAAGGCATGGCCGTGATGCTGATCGGCGACGACGGATTGCTCCATCTGTCAGCCATGCGCGCGATTCCCAAGACGGACGCACCAGAGGGGTGGAGGACTTCGAAGGATGTCACCCGGGCTGAAGCATGGACCCGATCGGCGTTCCCGATGCCTCTGGCGGGCACGGGCACGGCCGAGGCCATCGCATCGGCGCGCGTGCTCAACTTTCCCGACGTGCTCAACGGCGCCGACGTGCCGCGCGGCGTGCGCGCACCGGCGAAGGTCAGCGGGCTCAACTACTCGCAGATGATGGCGCCGCTGATGCAAGGCGGGCGCGGCATCGGCGCCATCAGCCTGCAGCGCCCGGCACTCGGCGGCTTCACGGTCAAAGAGCAGGAACTGTTGGCCAGTTTTG
>CAWFQP010000014.1:0-110741 GCA_963818005.1 uncultured Pseudomonadota bacterium | reverse complement strand
GCCGTGGTCATCGTCGGCGGCGTGATCGCGCTGCGCCTGAGCTGAGGGGAGCCACTTGAACGATCTTCCGCGCAACTTCAAGGTCGTGCGCACCGACCGTGAACTGCAGATGCCGCAGGTCGACGCGCGCCTGCGCGACGCCGGCGCACAGCTGCTGCTGCTGCCCGACGGCGCGCCCGAGGCGGTGCTGGCGCACGAGGTGGCCGATGCCGACCTGCTGCTGATGTGCTACACGCCGGTGAGCGCTGCGGTGATCGCCGGCGCCACGCGGCTGAAGGCCATCGTCAAGTACGGCGTGGGCATCGACGCCATCGACATCGGCGCCGCGCGGCAGCGTGGCATCCCCGTGGTCAACGTGCCGGGCTACGCCGAGGAGACGGTGGCCGAAGGCGCGTTCGCCCTGCTGATGGCCCTGTTCAAGCGCTTCAAGCCGCTGCAGCACACGGATGCAGACCGAAGGCTGGGCCTGGCCCGAGGCGCGCTGGCTGGCCCAGGACCTGGCCGGCAAGACCCTGGGCCTGGTGGGCCTGGGGCGCATCGGCCGCTGCATGGCGCGCATGGCCGCGGCGTTTCGCATGCGCGTGCTCGCCTACGACCCGCATGTCGCGGCCGAGGCCGTGCCGGCCGGCGTGCAGCGCTGCGACACGCTGGACGAACTGCTGCGCTCCAGCGATGCGGTGTCGGTGCATTGCGTGCTCAATGCGCAGACACGCCATCTGCTCGGCGCCGACCAGCTGGCGCTGATGAAGCCCGTCGGCCTTCCTGGTGAACGTGTCGCGCGGCGAGATCGTCGACGAGGCGGCGCTGCTGCAGGCGCTGCAGCAGCAGCGCATCGCCGGTGCCGCGCTCGATGTCTACGGCCGCGAACCGCTGTCACGCCACGGTCATGCGTTGTCGGCACTCTACGCAATGGACAACGTCATGCTGTGGCCGCACCTGAGCTTCTATACCCACGAAGCGATGCAGCGCCTGGAAGAAGAAACGCTGGCGCGCTGCTTCGAGGCGCTGCGCGGCCAGCCCCTCAGCGTGGCCTCGCTCGACCCGCGCCTGCGCGCGCAGACGCAGGGCGTGCGCTTCGTCGACGCCAAGACCTGATCGACTGCCGGGCCATGCTTTGTAGTTTGTTGACAATCAGCAAACTGCGACCTAGCATGCCGGGACTTTCTGCCCGATGCCCATGCAACCTGCAGCCCCACCCTCCGCGATGAGCAAACGGCCTTCCGATGCCTCGATGGCCATCGAGATGCTGCGCGAGCATTCGCTGGCCACGCTGGCGCAGCAGGAACTGGAGCGGCGCATCGTCTCCGGCGAGATCGCCGCCGGCGCCAAGCTCAACGAGGTCGAGGTCGCGGCCGCGCTGGGCGTGTCGCGCGGCCCGGTACGCGAGGCCTTCAGCGCGCTCAGCCAGGCCGGCCTGGTGCGCGTCGAGAAGAACCGCGGCGTCTTCGTGCGCCAGGTCTCGATCGAGGAGGCCAACGAGTTCTACGAGGTGCGCGCGGCGCTCGAAGGGCTGATCGGCAAGCTTGCCGCGCGGCGCATCTCGATCGACGAGATCGAACAGTTGCGCTCGGTGGTGCGCCGCATGCACATGACCCAGAAGGGCAAGCGCGCCGACGAGTACTTCGCGCTCAACGTCGAGTTCCACGATCAGCTGGCGCGTGCCGCGCGCAACAACGCGTTGCTGGCGCAGTACCGCGGCATCGTCAACCAGCTCGACCTGTACCGCCGCGCCACCATCAGCCGCGGCACCGACAACATCCCCGTGTCGACGCAGGAACACGAAGCCATCATCGACGCCGTGGCCGCGCGCGACGAGCAGCGCGCCGAAGCGCTGCTCACCGAACATGTGCTGGCCAGCCGCGAGCGGCTGCACGCCGCGCTGGGCAGCCCCGACCCGGCCTGACCCTCTTCTTTCAAGGCAGATGCCCATGAGCCACCCCTCCACCGTCCAAGTCAATGACACCGACTACCGCTGGCCGCTGCGCCCGGTGGTGGTGGTGTGCATCGATGGCGGCGACCCGCGCTACCTGCAGCAGTTCCTCGCCGACGGCAGCATCCCGAACATCGCACGCTGCGTGCGCGAGGGTTATGCCGCGGTGGCCGAAGGTTCGATGCCGTCCTTCACCTGCCCGAACAACATGTCGATCATCACCGGCACGCCGACGGCCAAGCACGGCATCTCGGGCAACTTCTACCTCGACACCGCCACCTGGCAGCCGGTGGTGATGACCGGGCCGGAGCTGCTGCGCGGCGACACCATCATTGCGAAGTTCGCCGCGGCCGGCGCCAAGGTGGTGACCATCACCGCCAAGGACAAGCTGCGCAAGCAGCTGGGCAAGGGGCTGGACGTGAGCCAGGGCCACGTCTGCTTCTCCAGCGAATTCGCCGGCCAATGCACGCTGGCCGAAAACGGCATCGAAAACGTGCTGCCCTGGCTGGGCATGGAGCAGCCCGGCATGTATTCGATGGAACTGAGCCTGCTGGTGATGGAGGCCGGCATCAAGCTGCTGCGCGAGCGCCGGCCCGAGCTGCTGTACCTGTCGCTGACCGACTGGGTGCAGCACAAGTGGTCGCCCGACGAAGACGGCGCGCGCGAGTTCTACCGCCGGCTCGACGACTGCGTCGGCCGACTGCTGGCGCTGGACGCGACCGTCGCGTTGACCGCCGACCATGGCATGAGCGACAAGAGCACCGCCGACGGCGAGCCGCAGGTGCTTTGGCTGCAGGACCTGCTGGATGCCAAGCTGGGCGCCGGCACCACCACCGTGATCTGCCCGATCACCGATGCCTTCGTCGCCCACCACGGCGCGCTCGGCGGCTTCGTGCGCGTCTGGTCGCGTGGCGCGGTGACGGCGCGGCAGATCATCGACGCCATCGGCGATGCCGAAGGCGTGGAACTGGCGCTGGACCGCGACACCGCCTGCCGCATGTTCGACCTGCCGGCCGACCGAGAGGGCGATGTCGCCGTCATCGCCCACGAGAACTGGTGCATCGGCAGCTCGGCCAAGAACCATGACCTGAGCGGCCTGAAGGGCCACCGCCTGCGCACGCACGGCGGCACTTCGGAAACGAAGGTGCCGTTCATCCTGAGCCGGCCGCTCAACGAGGCCTACCGCGACAAGGCGGCGAGCCAGTCCATCAGGAGCTACCAGATCTTCGACTTCGCCATCAACGGAACAATTTGACCCACCCCCTACGCGCTTTGCGCGCCCCCTCAAGGGGGCACCGCTGGCGGACCGGCGCAGCCGGATCCGCGGCGGTCGCTCGATAGGTCGTGGCATTCGGAGGCAGTGGTGCTTTCCAACGGGACAAAGAACCAGGCCGCAGCGCCGTCGCAAAGCGAAGGCGACATCAACAGCACGCCGCAACGCGCCGCCTGGCAGCGTGAGCACCTGGACGAGGCCAGCCGCGCGCTGCTGGCGCGCGACAGCGCCGCCTTCCTGCACCAGAGCGTGTCCACGCCCTGCCTGGCGCCGATCGTCAAGGCCCAGGGCCTGTACATCGAGGACATGGCCGGCCGGCGCTACATGGACTTCCATGGCAACAACGTGCACCACCTGGGCCATGGCCATCCCGAGGTCATCGCCGCCATCAAGCAGCAGCTCGACGAACTGAGCTTTGCGCCGCGCCGTTTTGCGCCGCTGCGCTCGGTGGAACTGGCCGAAGCCCTGAACGAGCGTTTCCGCGCGCTGACCGGCCAGGCGGGGCGTGTGCTCTTTACCACCGGCGGCAGCGACGCGGTGGAAGTGGCGTTGAAGCTGGCGCGTGCCGCCACCGGCCGCTTCAAGACGCTGAGCTTCTGGGATGCGTTCCATGGTGCCGGTTTCGGTGCCGCCAGCGTCGGCGGCGAATCGTTGTTCCGCTCGGGCCGGCTCGGCCCGCTGCTGCCGGGCAGCGAACATGTCGCACCCTTCGGCTGCTACCGCTGCGCCTACGGCCACCCGGTCGATGCCGAAGGCCAGCCGCGGCTGGAACAGTGCAAGCTGGCCTGCGCGTCCATGGTGCGCTACGTGCTGGAACGCGAAGGCGATGTCGCCGCCGTCATTGCCGAGCCGGCGCGTGCCGTGCCCTTCGTGCCGCCGCCCGGTTATTGGCAGGCGGTGCGCGAGGCCTGCCATGCGCACGGCAGCCTGCTGATCTTCGACGAGATTCCCACCGGCCTGGGCAAGACCGGCCGCTTCTTCGCCGCCGAACACGATGCCGCGGCGCCGGACATCGTGGTGCTGGGCAAGGCGCTGGGCGGGGGCGTGCTGCCCATCGCCGCCTGCATCGCCCGCGACGGGCTCAACGTCGCCGGCGACTTCGCGCTGGGCCACTACACGCACGAGAAGAACCCGGTCACCGCCGCGGCGGCGCTGGCCACGCTGCAGGTCATCGAGCGCGACGATCTGGTGGCGAATGCCGAGCGGGTCGGCGCGCACGCGCTGGCGCGGCTGCAGGACATGAAACAACGCCACCGGCTGATCGGCGACGTGCGCGGGCGTGGCCTGCTGCTCGGCATCGAGCTGGTCGAAGACCGCGACAGCAAGGCGCCGGCGCGCGCCGCGGCCGAGCGGGTGCTGTACCGCGCGCTGTCGCGCCGGACTGTCCTTCAAGACCACGATGGGCAACGTGCTGACCTTGACGCCACCGCTGATTACCACCTTGCCGCAGATGGACCAGGCGCTCGACATCCTCGAGGCTTGCCTGGCCGGGGAGAAATAATGAGCAAGCGACCTTCAGTCATCGACGCGCCGAAGCGCGAGGCGATGCGCATCGCCGGCGACAAGGTGCACGGCGAGCGCATCATCGAGGTGCGCTACCCGTGGACCGGCGAGGTCGTGGCCACCGTGCCCAAGGCCACGGTCGAGGACGTGCGCCGCGCCTTCAAGATCGCACACGACTACAAGCCGGTGCTGACGCGGCACGAGCGCTACAAGATCCTGATGAAGGCCGGCGACCTCATCGCCGCGCGGCTGCATGAGATCGCGCGGCTGATCACGCTGGAATCGGGGCTGTGCATCAAGGACACGCTGTACGAGGTGGGCCGCGCCAGCGACGTGCTGCTGTTCGCCGCGCAGCAGGCGCTGGTCGACGACGGCCAGAGCTTCAGCTGCGACCTGACGCACCACGGCAAGAGCCGCCGCGTGCACACGATGCGCGAGCCGATGCTGGGCGTGATCAGCGCGATCACGCCCTTCAACCACCCGCTGAACCAGGTGATCCACAAGGTGGCGCCGTCGGTGGCCACCAACAACCGCATGGTGCTCAAGCCGACCGAGAAGACGCCGCTGGCTGCGCTGCTGCTGGCCGACGTGCTCTACGAGGCCGGGCTGCCGCCGCCGATGCTGAGCGTGATCACCGGCGACCCGAAGGAGATCGCCGACGAGATGCTGACCAACGAACATGTCGACGTGGTCACCTTCACCGGCGGCGTGCCGATCGGCAAGTACATCGCCGGCAAGGCGGTGTACAAGCGGCAGGTCCTCGAACTGGGCGGCAACGACCCGCTGGTGGTGATGGACGATGCCGATATCGCCAAGGCCGCCGACCTGGCGGCCAACGGCAGCTACAAGAACAGCGGCCAGCGCTGCACGGCCGTGAAGCGCATCTTCGTGCACCAGAAGATCGCCGGCGAATTCACCGAGGCGCTGCTCGCCAGGACCCGCAGCTGGAGCTACGGCGACCCGCTGGACCCGAAGGTGGACATGGGCACGGTCATCGACGAAGCTTCGGCGATGCTCTTCGAGCGCCGCGTCAACGATGCGGTGGCGCAAGGCGCGCGGCTGCTGCACGGCAATGCACGCGACGGCGCCAGCTACGGCCCGACGCTGATCGACCGCGTGCGCGGCGAGATGGAGGTCGTCAAGCAGGAGACCTTCGGCCCGGTGTCGCCGGTCATCACCTTCGAGAACGTGGACGACGCCATCGCGCAGGTGAACTCCACCGCCTATGGCCTGAGCTCGGGCATCTGCACGAACCGGCTCGATCACATCATGCGTTTCGTGCGCGAACTGAAGGTCGGCTCGGTCAACGTCTGGGAAGTGCCCGGCTACCGGCTCGAGCTCACGCCCTTCGGCGGCATCAAGGACTCGGGCACGGGGGTCAAGGAAGGCGTGCAGGAATGCTGCAAGGCCTTCACCAACGTCAAGACCTATTCGCTGCCCTGGTAGCGCCACGCGGCGCGAGCGCTGACTACGGCAGTGCTTTCCCGGGTTGCGCGGCCGAAGTCACTGGCCAACCATGCTGGTCCAGGCCCTACCGGAACCGCGATGACCGCAGCCCCGCTTTTTCGATCGGGCGCGCCGCTGGCGCGACTGGCGCTGCTGCTGGCTTGCGGCGCGAGCGGCTGCGCGCATGTGGGCGGCGAACGTGAAACCCTGGGCCTGGCCACGGCCGCCGTGCATCCTGCCGTGCCGGCCAAGGAACCACAGCCGCCATGGGCTGGCCAGGCCTACCGGCAGGGCGTGGTCGCCGCCGCCAATCCCTTCGGCGCCGAGGCCGGCGCGAAAATCCTCGAGCAGGGCGGCAATGCGATCGACGCCGCAGTGGCGGTGGCCTATGCGCTGAACGTGGTGGAGCCGCAGTCCGCCGGCATCGGTGGCGGCGGCTTCATGATGATCCACTTGGCCGCCAGCGGCCAGACCTTCACCATCGACACGCGCGAAAGGGCGCCGGCCGGCGCCACGCGCGACATGTTCGAGAACGTGCCGAGCGCGTCGCTGCAGGGTGTGGCGGTGGGCGTGCCGGGCATGGTGCGCGGCACCGCCATGGCGGTCGAGCGCTACGGCCGGCTGCCACTGGCGCAGGTGCTGCAGCCGGCGATCCAACTCGCCGACGCGGGCTTTGCCGCCACGCCGCGCTTCGTCACCAGCCCCAACTGCGCTGGCAGCAACCTGACGAGCCGCGCCAAGAACTCGCCGCTGTCGGCCGACTACTTCTGCCCGGGCGGGCAGCAGATTCCTGCGCAGACGGTGGTCAGCAACAAGCCGCTGGCCGAGACCTTGCGCCTGATTGCCCAGCACGGCCCCGATTGCTTCTACAAGCTGGACCTGGCCAAGGGTTGTGACATCGCGCTGGGCATCATCGAGGGACAGAAGTGGAACCGCCCGCAGGCGGCGAGCGGCAAGGGTGGCAGCATGACGCTGGCCGACCTGGAGGCCTACCAGCTGGCCGTGCGTGCGCCGATCGAAGGCAGCTACCGCGGCTACACGATCAAGTCGATGGCACCGCCATCCTCCGGGGCGCTGACGGTGATTCAGATCCTGAAGATGCTCGAGCGCTTCCCGCTCGGCGACGTGTCAAAGGGCTTCGGCTTCGGCAGCATCAACACGCTCAACGTCATGGCCGACGCCATGCGGCTGGCCTTTGCCGACCGCGGGGTGTGGATGGCCGATGCCGATTTCGTGCCGGTGCCGGCCAAGGGCCTGATCGACGACGCCTACCTGGCCGGGCGCGGTGCGTCCATCATGCCGGGCGTGCGCTTGCTGCCCGCGACACTGATCTCGTCCGACCCTCGCCCGTTCGAGGCCGCCGACCTGGCGCCGAGCGTACGCCTTGCGCTGGCCGAGCCTGGCCCAGGCACGGAGAACGGCACCACGCACTTCTCGGTCGTCGACCAGTGGGGCAACGTCGTCAGTTACACCAACACCATCGAATCCGCCTACGGCATCGGTGTCTTTGCCGGCTACTCGCGCGCCGACGGCAGCTTGCGCAACCACGGCTTCCTGTTGAACAACGAACTCACCGACTTCAATACCACGCCGACCACCAACCCGTGGACGCAGGAGCCCGGCTACAACGACGTGCAGCCTGACAAGCGCCCGCGCAGCAGCATGTCGCCGACGATGCTGTTCACGCCGGCGGGCAAGCCGATACTGGCCTACGGCTCGCCCGGTGGCGCAACGATCATCAACTCGGTGGTGAACGTCACCGTCAACCTGGTCGATCACAAGATGGGCCTGCAGGACGCGGTGGACGCTGCGCGCATCTCGGTGGCCGGTGCCGGTTCGACGATCCAGTTGGAGAACCGCTTCGACAACCTGGCGGCGCTGCAGCAGGCGCTCGGCCCCGCCGGGCTGGGCTACACGGTGGCAGTGGGTGACGTCGGCTCGGTGCAGGCGGTGCTGATCGACCAGCAGACCGGCAAGCAGTATGGCGCCGCCGACGACCGGCGCGAAGGAAAGGTGGTCGGGCTGCCGCGGCCGCAAGGCCGCTGAGCCGGACAGACGTGGTGGGGCTCGATGCTGCTGCCGACGATGCTTCGGCGCTGGCTGTTTTCGGACGCGTGGCTGCCCGCCGGTCACGTCGCACCGGGCCGAACCCGGCGCGCGTTTCGATCGCGCAGCGGAACCTACACGGCGCGCACGGCCGGCCGCGCGACGTCGAAACAGCGCCTGCAGCAGGCGTTTCGCCGCGGCCTGTGCGGCGAGAGCCTGATAGCCGCTGACATGTTGAGTCTTCTTTACACCTCGTACCGGGCCAGCCGCGATGAGCACGCCTAAGTCGTTGACTGTGTTCACAAACTGCTTCGAGGCATTCGACTTGCTTGCATCTAATGACCCCAGTGCCGAACACCGCGTGAAGGAGTACCGAACGATGAAATCTCTAGTTGCATCGACCGTCGCCCGCGCTTTCGCCGCTACCTCGATCGTTCTGGCATTCACCTCGGTGGCCCATGCGGATCCCGTGCCCTTTTATTGGACTGACTGGTCCGAACCCGATCTGGACAGCGGAGCCGGATTCAGGAGCCAGGGCACGATCACCACCCCGACCTCGAGCGTCACGGCCACGTACACCAATCCGCTCGGCATCGGCTTTTATCAGACTGGGGCTGGAACCGACTTCTTCGCCAACGGCAGCACGGCATCCGGCACGCAGTCGCCCTACACGAGTTCGCTGGTGGCAAACCGTCCACCGGCGGCGGAGATGATCGCGCTGCAATTTGCGGGTTCGCAGACGCTGACGTTCTCGCAGGAAATTGCAAACCCCGTGTTTGCGTTCGTCAGCCTCAACCGCAACGGCTATGCGTTCGACCAGGACTTCGAGATCCTCAGCGTCGGCGGCGTGGACGGTCATGCCTGTGGTTACTGGGGCTGCGGTGGCGTGAGCAAGGTGATCGTCGACCTCGGCGGCGGCGACTTCGAGTACCAACTCAACGCCAACAACGTGGGTGGCACCGAGCCGCACGGCACGCTCCGCTTCACGGGTACCTTCGATTCAGTGACATGGCGCAGCTCGAGCAACGAGTTCTGGAACGGATTCACCGTCGGCGTCCAAGGTACCGCCGTCGAAGTGTGCGACATCGACCCGACGCTCCCGGGATGCGACCCTGGCGATCCTGGCAGCGTGCCGGAGCCGGGTACGCTGGCGCTGTTCGGCTTGGGACTGGCCGCGTTGGTTGGCCGTTCGCGCCTGCGCCCAAGCCGCTGAGAGCGACACCCGCCTTCCCGAAGCCCGGCCCGCGCGCCGGGTTTCGTTTTTCCGATGTCGAAGTTCGGCTCGACTTGCAAATGGGCCAGGTGCAGGCTCGCGATGATGGCTATGGTGCCGTCCCGGATGCGCTAGCCTGCACGCATGCAGATCCCTTCGCAGGCCCGCATCGTCATCGTCGGCGGCGGCATCGCCGGCTGCTCCACCGCCTACCACCTGGCCAAGCTCGGCATCAGCGACGTGCTGCTGCTGGAGCAGGGCCGGCTGACCAGCGGCACCACCTGGCATGCGGCCGGGCTGATCGGCCAGATGCGGCCCAACCGCACGATGACGCGCATGAGCAAGTACGGCATCGAGCTGTACGCCACGCTCGAAGCCGAGACGGGTCTGGCCACCGGCTGGAAGCAATGCGGCAGCGTCAACGTGGCGCGCACGCCCGAGCGCTGGAAGGTGCTGCAGCGCCAGGCGGCGCTGGCGCGCGGCTTCGGCGTCGAGGTGCAGCTGATCACGCCCAAGGAAGCCGGCGACCTGTACCCGCTGCTGCGCACCGACGACCTGCAGGGCGCGCAGTGGGTGCCGGGCGACGGCAAGGCCAACCCGGCCGACCTGTGCATGAGCCTGGCCAAGGGCGCGCGCAAGCGCGGCGTGAAGATGCTGGAAGGCATCGAGGTCACCGGCGTGATCATCGAGCAGGGCCGGGTGGCCGGCGTGCGCACCGCGCAGGGCGAGGTGCGCTGCGAGATCATCGTCAACTGCGCCGGCCAGTGGGCGCGGCAGTTCGGCGCGCTGGCCGGCGTGACGCGTGCCGCTGTATTCGGCCGAGCACTTCTACATCGTCACCGACCGCATCGACGGCGTGCACCCGATGCTGCCGGTGATGCGCGACCCCGACGGCTACATCTACTACAAGGAAGAGGTGGGCGGCCTGCTGATGGGCGGCTTCGAGCCGCAGGCCAAGCCCTGGCGCGTGGACCCGATGCCGGCGGACTTCCAGTTCCAGCTGCTCGACGAGGACTGGGACCAGTTCGAGCCGCTGATGACCGCCGCCATCCACCGCACGCCCTGCCTGGAGACGGCCAAGGTGAAGATGCTGCTCAACGGGCCGGAGAGCTTCACGCCCGACGGCAACTTCATCCTGGGCGAGGCGCCGGGCCTGCGCGGCTACTTCGTCTGCGCCGGCTTCAACTCGTCGGGCATCGCCAACAGCGGCGGCGCCGGGCGGCTGATGGCCGAATGGATCGCCGGCGGCGAGGCGCCGATGGACCTGTGGGACGTGGACATCCGCCGCTTCGGCGCCTTCAACGCCAACCGCAAGGCGCTGGCCGAGCGCACCGGCGAGACGCTGGGCCTGCACTACGCGATGCGCTGGCCGCGGCAGGAGCTGCAGACCGCGCGGCCGCTGCGCTGCAGCCCGCTGTACGACCTGCTGAGCGCGAAGGGCGCGAGCTGGGGCTCGAAGTTCGGCTGGGAGCGGGCCAACTACTTCAAGCCGGCGGGCGCGGCCGAGCCGGCGTACACGCTTGGGCCGCCCCGGCTGGCTGGACTGGGTGATCGAGGAGCAGCGCGCCACGCGCGAGGCGGTGGCGCTGTACGACCAGAGCAGCTTCGGCAAGCTGCTGCTGCAGGGGCGCGACGCGCTGGCCGTGCTGCAGCGGCTGTGCGCCAACGACATCGACGTCGACGCCCGGCCGCATGGTCTACACCGCGATGCTGAACGAGCGCGGCGGCTTCGAGAGCGACCTGACGGTGATGCGCCTGGCCGCGGACCGCTTCCTGATCGTCACCGGCTCGGCGCAGCCGGTGCGCGATGCCGACTGGATCGGCCGCCACATCGGCGACGCCTTCGCGGTGCTGACGCGACGTCAGCGCGCAGTGGAGCGTGATCTCGGTGATGGGCCCGAAGGCGCGCGAGCTGCTGGGCCGCGTCAGCCCCGACGACCTGTCGCCCGCCGGGCTGAAGTTCAGCCACACGAAGGAGATCGACCTGGGCCATGCGCGCGTGCGCGCCGCGCGCATGAGCTATGTCGGCGGGCCGGGCTACGAGCTGTACGTGCCGGTGGAGATGGCGCGGCATGTCTACCTGGCGCTGCACGAGGCCGGCGCCGACCTCGGGCTGAAGGATGCCGGCTACTACGCCATCGACGCGCTGCGCATCGAAGCCGGCCGCCGCGCCTGGGGCGCCGAACTCGGGCCCGACGAAACGCCCTTCGAGGCCGGGCTGCTGTTTGCGGTGAAGCTGGACAAGGGCAGCGACTTCATCGGCCGCGAGGCGCTGCTGCGCCTGCGCGACCAGCCGCTGAACAAGAAGCTGCTGACGTTCGTCTTCGATTCAGCGCAGGCCTATGCCTGGGGCGGCGACGCGGTGTCGATCGACGGCGAGGCGGTGGGCGAGCTGTCGTCGGCCGGCTGGAGCCCGAAGGCCGGTGCCTGCGTGGCGCTGGGCTATGTGCGCGGCGAGGCGGCGCGGCGGAGCATCGGGGCACGCCGGTGGTGATCGACCTGTATGGCGAGGGGGTGGGAGCGACGGCGTGGGACGTGTGGCCGCCGAAGGAGGGCGCGGCGCGACCGTAGCGGACTTGTTCCCGCTCGTGCTCGAACGCAGAGGATCGACCAGCCATTATGGGGACGCTTTGCGTGCCTTCAGAGACCGGGACGCTTTGCTGGGCGTCTTTTCCGTTCTGGGCGGGGCTTTCCGACCAGCTGGCGTACGCCCTTCATCGCGCCTGAGCCCTTCCGACACCGCGGCGACGGCAGCGACCAGCAAGCACCGGTGCGGTCATATAGATCGACCGCCTGGACCCGCTCGCGCCCCTTGACCGGAATCACATGCAGCAAGGACGTAGAAGGGACACGCCACCTCGTCACCGCAGTCCCACCAACACTCGCTGATCCTTGCAGGAGTACGGATGAGATGCTCACGGATGCAGAGGAAAACCTGCGCAAGTACGCGCCCAATGCGCCTTGCTAGCGATATCGGCTGCATGGTCTCAATGCGGATCAAAGCCACCGAAGAAGAGGCCGAACACGAACCGTGACGTCGACCATCTCTTGCGTCTATGGGCCTGCCGACGAGATCCGCCACAAGGTTCGCAGTCGGTCATTGCGATGTGGGTTCGTAGAACTCCACGCCTCGAAGTAGGCGCGCACCTTCCATTGAAAGACGGTGTCCGCCGAAGACGCAATGGAACTCGCCGACAAGAGAAGGCTCAAGCAGTAACAGCGCCCGTCCCTTCCAGGAGGCCTTGCCCCACTCGTTGACTACTTCGCCGACGTCCTCTCTTACAGGCTCATGCCCAAGTCCAGTTCCGAGATGGCCGCAACCGTACTCGTCGCGGCGTGCAGTTGCTTTGCCGATAGTGCGGCACAGCCCAGCAGCAAACCGTGCGGTCGGCCGAGGATTCGCCCCGCGGGAATCCGAACCGGCTCACCGGTTGCCTTCCAGTTCCGCCGCCAGCTCGTCCACGTAGCGCCGGTACGCGAACACGCGGCCTCGCTGCCGGTTCGTCAGCTCGCTGACGATGCCCAGGCGCTCCAGATGCACGAGCGACTTGTTGACCGTGGCGGCGGTCAGCGCGGTGGCCTTCACCAGCGCGCCCGAGGTGGCCAGCGGCTGGCGCTGCAGCGCCTGGTGCACCGCCAGCGCCGAGCCCGCCGCGCGGCCCAGCGTCGCGATGCGGTCGCGGTCGCCGTTGACCAGCGCCAGCAGCGCGTGCGCCGTGGCCACGGCCTGCGCGGCGCTGGCTTCGACGCCCTCGGCGAAGAACTCGAGCCAGCGCTCCCAGTCGCCGTGCAGCCGCACTTCGTTCAGCAACTCGTAGTACAGCGCGCGGTGCGTCTTGAAGTACAGGCTCGGGTAGAGCATCGGCTCGCGCAGCACGCCGTCGGCCACCAGCTGCAGCACGATCAGCAGCCGCCCGAGGCGGCCGTTGCCGTCGAGGAAGGGGTGGATGGTCTCGAACTGCACGTGCGCCAGCGCCGCCTTGATCAGCGGCGGCGTCGGCTCGGGCTCGTCGTTGAGGAAGCGCTCGAAGGGCTTCAGGCACTCGGCCAGGCGGTTGGCCGGCGGCGGCACGAAGGCGGCGTTGCCGGGGCGCGTGCCGCCGATCCACACCTGCGAGCGGCGCACTTCGCCCGGCGTCTTGCCGCGCCCGCCGGGGTGCGCCATCAGCACCTCGTGCATGCCGCGCAGCAGGCGCATCGACAGCGGCAGCCCGCCGCGCAGCGCTGCCAGCCCGTGTTCGAGCGCGGCGACGCAGCGGCTCACCTCGCGCGCGTCTTCCACCGGCACGCCGGGCTGCTCGTCGATCTCGTAGAGCAGCAGGTCGGCCAGCGACGACTGCGTGCCTTCGATCTGCGACGACAGCACCGCCTCCTTGCGCACGAAGCTGTACAGCAGCAGCGACGCATTGGGCAGGTGGGCCGACAGCGCGTCGAGCCGGCCCAGCGCCACCAGCGCGTCGTCGAAGCGGCGCCGCAGCGCGGCGGACCAGTGCACCGGCGGCTCGGGCGGCAGCGCCGTCGGCACGAACGCGCGGAAGCGCTCGCCGGCCGTGGCGACCTCGACGTACGTTCCGGGCGGGCGTCTGCGCATCGGGCGGGCAACCTCAAACAAGGCGGTGCGTTATTTTAGGTTGGAGGCTGAAGTTGAATCAAAGCGGCGTGTTGTTTTAGGCTGCTACGTCGCCCTGCTTGGCTATATGTGCGCCGCGTCCCGGCAGGTTATCCCCGATAGCCAGCCCGAGGCCGCGCTGGTCGAATCGCGCCACCCCTGAGGAGCCTTCGATGACCGATTCGACGACCTTCGACCCCCGTCGCCGCGCCGTGGTCGCAGGCCTCGGCAGCCTGATCGCCGCGCCCGGCCTGGTCCGCGCCCAGACGACCTGGAAGCCCGAGCGCCCGATCGTCATCTACAACCCCTTCGCGGTCGGCGGCATCACCGACCTGCACATGCGCCTGGTCGGCGAGAAGGTGGGCAAGACGCTGGGCCAGCAGGTGCTGATCGAGGCCAAGCCCGGCGCCGCCGGCACGCTGGCCCCGGCGGCGCTGATGACGGCCAAGCCCGACGGCCACCAGCTGGCCGTCTACACCATCAACAGCCTGCGCTACCCGCATTACCAGCCGGTGAACTGGCACGCGCTGAACGACTTCACCTTCATCACCGGCCTGTCCTCGTACACCTTCGCGCTGGTGGTGCGCGCCGACTCACCCTGGAAGACGGTGGACGACCTGTTCGCCGCCGGCAAGGCCAGCCCCGACAAGCACACCTACGGCACCAGCGGCATCGGCGGCTCGGGCCACCTGATGATGATCGAGATCGAGCAGAAGGTCGGCGCGCGCTTCACGCACATACCGTACAAGGGCGGCGCCGAGTGGATGCAGGCGCTGCTGGCCGGCCAGATCGACTTCCTGGCCGACGCCTCGCAGTGGGGCCCCTTCGTCGACGACGGCCGTGCGCGCATCCTGGCGATGGTCACCGAAGCGCGCCTGCCCAAGTACCCCAACGTGCCCACGCTGCGCGAGGCCGGCGTCGACGCGGTGGGCCAGAGCCCCTACGGCCTGGTCGGCCCCAAGGGCCTGCCGCCGCAAGCCGTGCAGGCGCTGTACGACGCTTTCCACGCGGCCAACAACGACCCGGCGACGCTGGAGCTGCTGGCCCGCTACATCCAGGTGCCCTGGAACCGCAACCCCACCGAGTACCGCGCCTTTGCCGAGAGCTACTACGTCAGCGTGAAGCCGCTGCTGGTCAAGGCCGGGCTGGCCAAGGGCTGAAGCCCGCCTGGACCGCGCTGGGCATGGAGCACGTCGGCGCGTGCCGTTACATCGCCTGCCCGGCCACCTGTGCCAGGCACTCGCCGAGCAGCGCCGTCGCCGCGTGCAGCTGCTTCGCCGACAGTGCGGCATAGCCCAGCAACAAGCCCTGTGGCGCCGGTTGGCGCCGGTAGTGCGGGCCGATCGGATGCAGCCCCAGGCCGCGCCCGGCGGCCCACGTGGCCAGCGCCTCGGTGCGGCGTGCGCTCCAGCCGGGCAGCCAGCCCACCAGGTGCATGCCGGCCTGCGAATCGTTGACCATCAGGTGCGCGGCGCAGTGCCGGCGCAACCCTTCGAGCAGGGCGCTGCGGCGGCGGCGCAGTTCGGCCGCGGCATGGCGCAGGTGGCGGTCGAAGGCGCCGCTGTGCATCAGCGCAGCCAGCGCCGCCTGCTCCAGGCTGCTGCAACCCAGGTCGTCGTTGCGCTTGGCGCCGATCAGGTCGTCGCGCAGCCCGCTCGGGCAGACCACGTAGCCCAGGCGCAAGCCCGGAAACAGCACCTTCGAGAAGCTGCCGACGTAGAGCACGTGGCCGCGCAGGTCCAGCGAGCGCAGCGCGGGGATGGCGGCGCCGTCGTAGCGGAACTCGCCGTCGTAGTCGTCCTCCAGCACCCAGCAGCCGCGCTCGGCGGCATAGTCCAGCAGCGCCAGGCGGCGTGCCAGCGACATCGTCGCGCCCGACGGAAACTGGTGCGAGGGCGTGACCTGCACCAGGCGCACCGTTCTGTTGCGCGGCAGCGCCTCGACGCGCAGGCCCTCGGCATCCACCTTCACCGGCAGCAACCGCGCCCCGTGGGCCTGCAGCGCGCGCGACGTGAGTTCGTAGCCTGGGTCTTCGATCGCCACCCACGCCCCTTCGTCGAGCAGCACGCGCGCGAGCAGCGACACCGCCTGCTGCGTGCCGCTGACGACGACCACGTCGTCGGCGTCGCAGACCACGCCGCGGCGCCGTGCCAGGTACTCGGCGATGGCCTGACGCAGCACGCGCAGTCCGGCGGGCGACGGGTAGCCCCAGTGGGCACCGCCGGCCGCGCGCGCCAGCTCGCGTCGCCAGGCGCTGGCCAACGGCGGGTCGATCAGCGGCTCGCCGTAGTGCAGGTCGTAGCGCAGGCGTGGCGCCCGGCCGCGCAGCGCCGGCTGCGGCAGGGCGCGCAGGCGCTCGGCGTAGCGTGATTGCGGCGGCGCCGGGGCCTTGGGGCGGGGCGGCCGGGTAGCCACGATCGTCGTAGACACGAAGGTGCCCGAGCCGCCGCGCGCCACGGCCAGTTGCTCCGCACGCAACATCTCGTAGGCCGTCAGCACCGTGTTGCGTGACAGCCCCAGCTGCGCGGCGAGCACGCGAGTGGCCGGCAGCGCCGCGCCGGCCTTCAGCTGGCCTTCGAGGATCAAGCGCTTCAGCGCACGCGCCAGCTGCGCATAGCGCGCGCCGCTGCCGTCGAAGCGCAGGAACATGGGCCGATACCGGTGCAGGAAGTGGCGCCGCCGAGCATAACGGCCGCCCGGAGAACTGGTACCGTGGAATCGGCGTGGATTGGTACTTCACGGGGCCACCCGGGACGCGTAGGCTTGCCGCTTTTCATCCCAGGGAGCACGCGATGCCCACCACCCTCACCCCCTACCTGAGCTTTGCCGGCAACACCCGCGAGGCCTTCGACTTCTACGCGAAGGCACTGGGCGCCCACATCGAGACGATGCTGAGCTACGCCGACATGCCGGCGCCGTCCACGGCCGATGTCGGTTGCGGCGAAGGCGGGCCGCCCAGCGGCGACGGCATCATGCATGCCAGCTTGCTGCTGCCCGGCGGCGCGCGGCTGTTTGCCGGCGACACGCCGCCGGGCATGGCCTTCGAGGGCATGAAAGGCGTGATGCTGGCGCTGCAGTACGACACCATCGACCAGGCGCACGGCGCCTTCCACGCGCTGTCACAAGGTGGCCAGGTGACGATGCCGCTGGCCGAGACCTTCTGGGCCAGGACCTTCGGCATGCTGACCGACCGCTTCGGCGTCAGCTGGGCCGTCAACGGCGAGCCGGTTCCGATCCCGCAGGGCAGCACGAAGTGACGACGCGATGAGACCTCAGCCCGACGACGCCATCTACGCCGTCGTCAGGCGCTATGCCGACGCCTGGTCGGCGAACGACCGCCGGCCATCGTCGACTGCTACCACGACGAGGTGGTGTTCCACTATTTCGGACGCAGCCCGTTGGCCGGCACCCACCGCGGCAAGGCTGCCTGCCTGGCCGTGCTGAAGCAGGTGCGCGAGCGCACGAATCGGCGGCTGGTCGAGATCCGCGACGTGCTCGCCGGTGGACGCTTCGGCCTGATCGTGGCGGTCGAGCACTTCGAGCGCGACGGCGCGAGTGTCGACATCGAGCGGTTGCTGCGCTACCGCGTGCGCGACGGCAAGCTGGCCGAATGCTGGATCTACGACGAAGACCAGCGGCGGGTCGACGAGTTCCTGGCCTGAGCCGGTCGTCAATCGGCACGCCGGCTGCGGTTCAATCGATCGGCCACTTCGGCCGGCGGATCTTCTTGTACGGCAGCGTCTTCAGGTCCAGCGTCACCGCGCCCGGCGCGCCGACGTAGATGACCCTCTTCGCCACCGTCGAGAACGATGCGTAGAAGTGCTGCGAGGACTTGAGGACGATGATCTTCTTCGCGCCCAGATCCACGCCGAGGTGGGTGAACAGGTCGGTGCTCATCGCCTGGTTGCGCACGCTGATCAGCACGATCTGCACGCCATCGACTTCCACCAGCGCGCAGTCGCCCAATGCGGTCGGCGTGTTCGACAGCCCGGTCATCGACATGTCGGCTTGCAGCGCCTTCACGCTGACTTGCAGGTCCAGCGGGTCGCCCGACAGCGGGCCGATCTTGCCGCCGATGCGCAGGCTCAAGCGCGCGCCGACGCCGGCTTCGAAGGCGATGCGCGCGGCGATCGGATCCCACAGCGGGGCCGAGGCAGGCGTTGCCGATGCCGCGCTCGAGCAGCCGCCGCAGAATGAAGGTCGAATCGCCCGGCGCACCGCCGCCGGGGTTGTCGGCGCCGTCGGCCAGCACCACCGGGCCGTCGTCGAAAGCCAGCGCTTCGTCGAGTGCCGTGTCGATGCCGGGCTGCGGCACCGCCAGCGCATGGCGCAGCTCGCTCAGCTCGTCGGCCAGGCGGCGCGCCAGCGCCTTGCCCTTGGCCGCGCCGGGGTCGGCCTTGGCATCGCTGTAGACCAGCACCTGGGTGCCCATATCGGGCACGTCGCCCCAGGGAAAACCGTGGCTGATGGAGATCGACAGGATGCCGTCGTGGCCCTCCAGCGCCATGAGCCGGTCGACGAAGCCGCGCGCCGGCTGGCGCGAGGTGTGCATCATCACCAACCCGCCGGTGTCGACCACCGAGGCCACCGGCGCGATGCGGCCCTCGGCCTGGGCCTGGCACAGGTCCACCAGCTCCAGCGCGCGCTCCAGGATGTCGGTGTGCGGATACTCCTTGAAAGCCACCAGCAGGTCGGCAGACTCGACCATCGCCGCGCTCAGGTGGTTGTGCGGGTCGAGCTCGGCGCCGACCACCACCTTCGGCCCGACGATCGCGCGCACGCGCTGCAGCAGGTCGCCCTCGCAGTCGTCGCAGCCGTCGGCCACCATCGCGCCGTGCAGGCCGAGCAGCACCATGTCGATCGGCAAGGCAGCCTGCAGGTCGGCCAGCAGTTCGTCGCGTAGCGCCTCGTAGGCGGCGCGGGTGGTGATGCCGCCGGGCTGGGCGGCGGCGACCAAGCCTTCCAGCAGCGTCCAGCCCTGTGCCTTGCCGCGTTGCCGCGCCGCCCACAGCGGGCCGGCAAAGAAGCTCAGGTGGTCGGGGTGCTTGCCGGCTTTGTAGTAGCCGCGCTCGTGGAACGAGGCCAGCCCGGTGGGCATCGGCGCGAAGGTGTTGGTCTCGGTGGCCAGGGCGGCGGAGAAGACGCGCATCGTTTGCCTTGGATCAGGGGCGGCGCAGACGCGCCGGCGACAGCAGGGCCGGCGTGATGCCGAAATCAGCGACGGCTGCGGGGATTGGCGCGCCGCGCGCCAGCGCCGCGCAGGCCTGGCCCATGGCGGCCGAGGTCTGGATGCCGTAGCCGCCCTGCGCCGCGACCCAGAAGAAGCCGGGCGCATCGACGTCGAAGCCGCCCACCAGGTCGCCGTCGGCGACGAAGGAGCGCAGCCCCGCCCAGGTGCGTGTCGGACGGCGGATCTGCAGCGTCGTCATGGCCTCGATGCGGTCGATGCCCAGCGCGATGTCCAGCTCCTCGGGCTGCACGTCCTGCGGGTCGACAGGGTCGGCATTGGCGGGCGAGCCGAGCAGCATGCCGGCATCGGGCTTGAAGTACCAGCTTTCGTCGGCGCCGACGACGCTGGGCCAGCCGGCCACCGCCAGGCCCGGCGGCGGCGCGAAGATGAAGGCCGAGCGCCGCTTGGGCACCAGGCCGATGGGGCGCACGCCGGCGCGCCGCGCGACCTCGTCGCACCACGCGCCTGCCGCATTGATCAACACCGGCGCGCGGTGCTCGCGTCCGCCGGCGCGCACCTGCCATTGGCCCGCGCGGCGCTCGATGTGCGTGGCTTCGGCGTCGCAAACCAGCTGCCCGCCGCCGCGGCGCAGGCCCTTCAGGTAGCCCTGGTGCAACGCATGCACGTCGATGTCGCAGGCGTCGGGCTCGTAGGCGCTGCCGAGCAGCAGCTCGCTGCGCAGCACCGGCACCAGCGCCAGCGTCTCGTCGCGGCTCAGGCGCCGCGATCGCGGCGACATGGCCTGCAGCAGCGCACAGTGCTCGTCGAGCAGGTCGGCCTGTTCGTGCGTGGCGACGAACAGCGCGCCGCGCGGCGACAGGATCGGCACGTCGCTGAAGCCCTCGGGCGGCGCGTCTAGGAAGGCGCGGCTGGCCAATGTCAGCGCGCGCACCTGCGGCGTGCCGTAGCTGGCCAGGAACAGCGCCGCCGAGCGGCCGGTGCTGTGGTAGCCGCTCTGCGATTCGCGCTCGAGCAGCGTCACGCGGCCGTGCGGCGCGAGCCAGTAGCCGATGGAGGCGGCGGCGATGCCGCTGCCAATGACGAGGAAATCGCTGTCCGTCGTCGCGCTGCGCCGCATTGCCTGGGGTGGCTCAGGGCAGCGCGCGGGCCAGGGCCTGTTCGAGATCGGCGATCAGGTCGCCCACGTCCTCGATGCCCACCGACAGGCGCAGCAGGTCCGGTGGCGCCGGCGTGCCCGCGCCCTCGACGCTGCTGCGGTGTTCGATCAGGCTCTCGGTGCCGCCCAGCGAGGTGGCACGCTTCCACAGCTTGACGTTCGCCGCGGTGGCGATGGCCGCGGCTTCGCCGCCGTCCTTGCCGGCTTTCGTGCGCAGCGACAGCATGCCGCCGAAGCCGCCGCTCATCTGCCTAGCCGCGATCGCGTGGCCGCTGGCGCCGGGCAGGCCCGGGTAGAGCACGGCTTCGACGCGCGGATGCGCCGCGAAGTGTTCGGCAATGCGCTGCGCCGATACTGAGGCTTGGCGCACGCGCAGGTACAGCGTGCGCATGCCGCGCAGCAGCAGCCAGGCTTCGAAGCTGCCGAGCGTGCCGCCGAGCTGCGCACGCAGCATCTTCACGCGTTGCCAGAAGTCGTCGTCGCGCGCCGTGACCAGCACGCCGGCGATCAGGTCGCTGTGGCCGTTGAGGTACTTGGTGCCGGCATGCATGACGATGTCGGCGCCGTGTTCGATCGGCCGCGTCAGCACCGGCGAGGCCACGGTGGAATCCACTGCCAGCAAGGCGCCCGCAGCGTGTGCGATCTGCGCCGTGGCAGCGATGTCGGTGATGGTCCACAGCGGGTTGGCCGGTGTCTCCACCCACACCAGCCGGGTCTTGCCCGGCTGCACGGCCGAGCGCACCGCAGCCGGGTCGGTCATGTCGATGAGTTCGACCTTCAGGCCCCAGTGCGTGGCGAAGTTCATCAGCCAGTTGCGCAGCGACCAGTACATGACCTTCGGCGCCAGCACATGGTCGCCCGGCGCCAGCGCCTGGAACACGGCCGTCGCCGCGGCCATGCCGCTGGCGAACAGCGCGGCCATCGCGCCTTGCTCCAGCGTGGCGATCAGCGCTTCGGCCTGGTCGAAGGCCGGGTTGTCGGCGCGCGCGTAGACGCGGCCGGAACGGTACTGGTTGTCCGGGTCGCGCAGGTAGGTCGACGAGACATGGATCGGCGGCGTGATCGCGCGCGTCTGGTCGTCGATCCAGCCCAGGGACTGGGCGGCGATGCTTTCGGGCTGCAGCCTCTTTGTGTCCATCAGGGCGCCCAGATCAGTCCTGCGTCCGCAACGCGCGGCAAAGTGCAATCAGGCACTGCGGTACCGGTTTCGCCGGGCCGCTGCTGACGCCCCCTCCGTGGGAGCGCCGCAGGCGCTTCGGAGGAGTCAATACAACAACCCCATCGCGTCGCGCACGTCGCGCATCGTCTGCTTGGCGACGGTGCGCGCGCGCTCGGTGCCGTTCTCGACGATCCACTGCACCTGCTTCGGGTTGCTCAGGTAGCCCTCGGCACGCTCGCGCCAGGGCTGCTGCTCCTTGACGATGGCGTCGATCACCGGCTGCTTGCAGTCCAGGCAGCCGATGCCGGCCGTCGTGCAGCCCTTGACCACCCAGTCCTGCGTGGCCACGTCGCTGTACACCTTGTGGAACTGCCACACCGGGCACTTGTTCGGGTCGCCAGGGTCGCTGCGATGCACGCGCGCCGGGTCGGTGGGCATGCGCCTGACCTTGCGCTCGACCTCGGCTCGGCGCCTCGCGCATGGCGATCGAGTTGCCGTAGCTCTTGCTCATCTTGGCGCCGTCCAGGCCGGGCAGCTTGGTCACTTCGGTGTGCAGCGCCTGCGGCTCGGACGAGGATCGACTTGCCGGCGCCGCGCAGGTGGCCGAGCAGCAGCTCGGTGTCCTCGGCGCTCCAGCCGGCGATCGCCGCGGCCGAGCGCTGCACCAGCGCCTCGCCCTTGGCCCAGCGGCTCGGCCTTGCCGGTCTCGCCGAACTCGCGCTTTTGCTTGTTGAAGTAGCGCTGCGTCGTCCTTGCCCAGCTTGGCCAGCGTGGCCGCGACCTTGGCCTCGAAGTCGGCGGCGCGGCCGTACAGGTGGTTGAAGCGCCGTGCCACCTCGCGCGTCAGCTCCACGTGCGAGGCCTGGTCCTCGCCCACCGGCACGAAGGCGGCCTTGTAGATCAGGATGTCGGCGGCCTGCAGCAGCGGGTAGCCGAGGAAGCCGTAGGTCGCCAGGTCGCGGTCGCTGAGCTTTTCGATCTGGTCCTTGTAGGTCGGCACGCGCTCCAGCCAGCCCAGCGGCGTGCCCATGGCCAGCAGCGTGAACAGCTCGGCATGCTCGGGCAGGCGGCTTTGCAGGAAGATGGTGCAGCGCTCCGGGTCCAGCCCGGCGGCCAGCCAGTCGGTGACCATCTCGTAGACGTACTGGCCCATGACCTCGCGGCTTTCGTAGTGCGTGGTCAGCGCATGCCAGTCGGCGACGAAGTAGAAGCAGTCGTAGTCGTGCTGCAGCCGCACCCAGTTCTTGAGCGCGCCGTGGTAGTGGCCGAGGTGCATGGCGCCGGTGGGGCGCATGCCGGAGAGAACGCGGGGTTGCATCGTGGCGGGTGGGGCTCGAAGAAACGAGCAGATTCTATGAGGCCGGCTTCGCGCCCAGCCGGTCGGCCATCGCTCGAAAAGGCGCAGCCACTGGCCCGGCGGCACGCCATAGCGCTCGCCGTTGCGGGCGATGACCACGCCGTTGGCCGGCGAGACGAAGACGAACTGGCCGAGGTTGCCGCGCGCGCTGAAGTCGTGGCCGCCGTCGGCGCGCTGCTGGCCCCACCAGAAGTGCTTGTAGTACATGCCGGGGCGCAGGTGCGTCAGCGGCATCGCGCCTTCGGGCGAGGTGGCGGCGCGCACCGCGGCGGCGCTGAGGACCCGGCGTCCGTCCGCGCCACGCCCTGGTCCAGGAACAGCTGGCCGAAGCGCGCGAAGTCGCGCGTGCGCGCGTTGATGCCGCTTTCCAGCTTCTCGAAGCCGCCTTCGCGGTCCAGGCTCCAGCTGGCCCCGGCCGGCATGCCGGCGGGCTGCCAGAGTTGCTGCTGCAGCCATTGCGCCACCGGCATGCCGGTCCGGCGCTCCAGCACCAGGCCGATCAGCAGCGGGTGGTAGTTGTTGTACAGCCAGGCTTGGCCCGGCGCCTGTTCCACCTGCGTGTGCTGCAGGGCCAGTTCGCGCAGGTCGGGCCAGTAGTAGGTCTTGGCATCGTCGCCGTTCAGGAAAGGAAACTCCTGGTAGTGCAGCCCGGCCTTCATGTCCACCAGGTGGCGCAGCGTGACGGCCTCGAAGCGTGGATCGCGCTGCTGCAGCTCGGGCAGGTAGCGTGTGACCGGGTCGTCCAGGCTGCTCACCTTGCCCGCCTCGATCGCCTGGTCGAGCAGCGTGCCCAGCACCGACTTGGCCACCGAGAACGAAGTCGCGGGGTCGTCACGTTGCTGGCCGTTGAAATAGCCCTCGTAGATCAGCTGGCCGCGGCGCAGCACGACGAAGCCGAGCGTGCCCTGCGGCCTGCAGCCAGGACTCCAACGCCTGGCCGCGCAGCGCCGCCACGAAAGCGTGCCGCACCGCAGCCTCGTCCAGCACCACCGGCAGTTCGCTCGCGCCGGAGGCGGCCTTCACCGCGCGCTGGGCGAAGCGGAACTGGTCCTCGACATCGGCGTTCTGCCATACCAGCACGCGCCAGACGTAGGTCGGCGGGTACAGCAACAGGGCCGAACCCAGCGCGGCCAGCAGCAGCACCAGCAGGCCGCGCGCCGACGCGGCGCAGCAGCTTGGTCAACGGCAGGCGCGCCAAAGCCCCCTCGTTACACTGCCTCGATGAAGTCGATTGTCATCCTGATTTCGGGCCGCGGCTCCAACATGGAGGCGATCGTGCAACGCTGCGCAGCCGAGGGCTGGCCGGCGCACGTGGCCGCGGTGATCAGCAACCGCGCCGTCGCGGCCGGCCTGCAGTTCGCGCAATCGCATGGCATCGCCACCGCGGTGGTGGCGCACGAGGCCTACGGCTCGCGCGAGGCCTTTGACGATGCGCTGGCCGTGGCAATCGACGGCTTTGCACCCGACCTGGTGGTGCTGGCCGGCTTCATGCGCATCCTGGGCGAGCGCTTCGTGCGCCGCTACGAAGGTCGCCTGCTGAACGTCCACCCGTCGCTGTTGCCGATGTTTCCGGGGCTGCATACGCACCAGCGTGCCATCGATGCCGGCTGCAAGCTGGCCGGGGCCACGGTGCATTTCGTGACGCCGGAGCTGGACCACGGGCCGATCGTGCTGCAGTCGGTGGTGCCGCTGCTCGCCGGCGACGATACCGGCGCTCTGTCCGCGCGCGTGCTGGCCACCGAGCACCGCATCTATCCGCTGGCCGTGCGTTGGTTCGTCGAGGGCCTGCTGCACATCGAGCAGGGCGTGGTCCGGCATGCCGGCGGCGAGTCGCAGCTGCTGGCCTGCCTGCAAGCCGAAGGGGGCACGGGATAATCGCCCAATGCACCCTGCCTCGCTGCTCGACCTTTGTGGCGAGTTGATCCGACAGGCCCTGAAGCTGGACGCGCCGGCCGACGGCGTGGTCTCCGGCTTCTTCCGCGCGCACCGCAACCTGGGCCCACGCGAACGCCACACGCTGGCCGAGACCGCCTATGCCGTGCTGCGCAAGCGGCTGCTCTTCCAGCATTGGGCGCAGGGCACCAGCGGCGCGCTCGAACGGCGCCTGGCCATCCTGGGCTGGCAGGGCGCCGAAGGCTTCCTGCAAGGCGCGCTCGAGGCGCACGAACGGCAATGGCTGGAGCGCTGCCGCGCGATCGATGTCGCGGCGTTGCAGGACAAGCTGCGCCACAACCTGCCGGACTGGCTGGCCGGCGCGCTGCGCGAGCAGTTGCCCGATGAGCAGTTCTGGCCACTGGCCGAGTCGCTGCTGCAGCCGGCGCCACTGGACCTGCGTGTCAACACCCTGAAGGCCAAGCGCGAGGCGGCGCAGCAGCGAGCTGGCCGAGGCCGGCATCGAGGCCCAGCCCACCCCCTATTCGCCGTGGGGGCTGCGTGTGCAGGGCAAGCCGGCACTGCAGAAGCTGGGGGTGTTCACGCGCGGCGAGGTCGAGGTGCAGGACGAAGGCAGCCAGCTGCTGGCGCTGCTGACCGACGCCCGGCGCGGCGAGATGGTGGTGGATTTCTGTGCCGGCGCCGGCGGCAAGACGCTGGCACTGGGTGCGGCGATGCGCAACACCGGCCGGCTGTATGCCTACGACACCTCGGGCCACCGGCTGGATGCGATGAAGCCGCGTCTGGCGCGCAGCGGACTGAGCAACGTGCATCCGGTGCAGCTGGCGCACGAACGCGACGAGCGCATCAAGCGCATGGCCGGCAAGATCGACCGGGTGCTGATCGACGCGCCCTGTTCCGGGCTGGGCACGCTGCGCCGCAACCCCGACCTGAAATGGCGCCAGTCGCCCAAGGCGGTGCAGGAGCTGCAGGTCAAGCAGCGCGCCATCCTGGACAGCGCGGCGCGGCTGCTCAAGCCCGGCGGACGGCTGGTCTATGCCACCTGCAGTCTGCTGCGCGCCGAGAACGAGGATGTGGCCGACGCCTTCGAGCAGCAGCATGCGGACAGCTTCGCGCCGCTGCCGGTGCACGAACTGCTGGCGCAGGTGCGTGTGGCGGCGGCTGCCGATCTGGACAGCCAAGGTCGGCTGCGGCTGTGGCCGCACCGCCACGGCACCGACGGTTTCTTTGCTGCGGTCTGGCAACGGCGTTGACGTGCGGGGCGCCTGATCTGCAGCGAGTTTCGCCTGCGGAACCGACGAGTGGGCAGCCCCACACTGTAGGCAGATTCCCACCAATCTTGGGCGCAATGGCCGTCTACAATGCGAAATCGGTCCGGAGCCGGACCGCAAGGCAATCTACACAATGAATGAACTCATGACGGTGCACGACGCGGTGGTCGACCTCCTGTCCCACGGCCTGCTCGGTGCATCGACCTGGCAGGTGGTGCTGGTGACGCTGGTCTTCACGCACATCACCATCGCTGCCGTGACCATCTTCCTGCACCGCTCGCAGGCGCACCGTGCGCTCGAGCTGCACGCGATCCCGTCGCATTTCTTCCGCCTGTGGCTGTGGCTGACCACCGGCATGGTGACCAAGGAATGGGTCGCCATCCACCGCAAGCACCACGCCAAGTGCGAAACCGTCGACGACCCGCACAGCCCGGTCACGCGCGGCATCAAGACCGTGCTGCTGACCGGCAGCGAGCTGTACCGCGCCGAAGCCAAGGTGCAGGAGACGCTGGACAAGTACGGCCACAACACGCCGGACGACTGGATCGAACGCAACCTGTACAGCCGCTACAGCTGGCAGGGCGTGGGCATCATGCTGGTCATCAACCTGCTGCTGTTCGGCGCCATCGGCGCCACGGTGTGGGCCGTGCAGATGGCCTGGATCCCGATCACCGCCGCCGGCATCATCAACGGCCTGGGCCACTGGTGGGGCTACCGCAACTTCGAGGCGACCGACGCGTCGACCAACATCTCGCCCTGGGGCATCATCATCGGCGGCGAGGAGTTGCACAACAACCACCACACCTACCCGACCTCGGCCAAGCTGTCGGTCAAGCCCTATGAATTCGACATCGGCTGGCTCTACATCCGGCTGATGGAAATGGCCGGCCTGGCCAAGGTGCGCAAGATCCCGCCGCAGCTCAAGCTGGGCGAAGTGCGGGCCGTGGCCGACGGCAAGACGCTGGAGGCGATCATCGCCAACCGCTACGAGGTGATGGCCAACTACGCGGTCGAACTCAAGCGCGCCTGCGCTGCCGAGCTGGCCCGCATGAAGGCCCAGGGTGCGCACAGCAGCGCCCACTGGAAGAGCATGAATGCCGCCAAGCGCTGGCTGCACCGCGACGACGACAAGATCCCGCAGGGCCAGAAGCCGCTGCTGGCCAAGGCGGTGGGCGACAGCCCGGCGCTCGGCAAGCTGGTGGCGATGCGCGAGGAACTGCGCTCGCTGTGGACGCGTACCAACGTCTCGGCCGACCAACTGGTGGCCGACCTGCAGGCCTGGTGCAAGAAGGCCGAGGAAAGCGGCATCACCGCGCTGCAGGAGTTCTCGCTGAAGCTGCGCGCGGTGAATTGACCCACCCCCGAAGCGGCTTCACCGCTCCCCCTCGAGGGGGCAGCGCCTGCGGCCCGGCAAGCCGGTTCCGCGGTGTTCGCTGGAATGAGCGGCGGCGCTCCGCGCTGCACGATGAAAAATGGCCCGCATCGCGGGCCATTTGCATTTGCTTGCGCTCGAATTGCGCCTACTTCAGCTTCGTTTCCTTGTAGGCCACGTGCTTGCGTGCCACCGGGTCGAACTTGTTGAACTCCAGCTTGCCCGGGGTGGTCTTCTTGTTCTTGCTGGTGGTGTAGAAGTGACCGGTTCCCGCTGATGATTCGAGCTTGATCTTTTCGCGTCCGCCTTTGGCTGCCATGGTGCTGCTCCCGCTTCAGTTCAGATTTCGCCGCGCTTGCGCAGGTCGGTGACGACCTGGTCGATGCCGACCTTGTCGATCAGGCGCAGCGCGGCATTGCTGATGCGCAGGCGCACCCAGCGGTTTTCGCTCTCGACCCAGAAGCGCCGGTACTGCAGGTTGGGCAGCCAGCGGCG
This sequence comes from uncultured Pseudomonadota bacterium, assembly GCA_963818005.1. Taxonomy (GTDB): domain Bacteria; phylum Pseudomonadota; class Gammaproteobacteria; order Burkholderiales; family Burkholderiaceae_C; genus Rubrivivax. Next base: position 82,827 of record CAWFQP010000014.1, on the reverse strand, counting down.
CTTGGTTTTGTTGTTGGCGTGGGACACATTGTTTCCCACCATCGGGCCCTTGCCCGTGACCTGACAGACGCGTGCCATGGACGCTCTCCGAAGAATATTTTGAGGCTGCCGAAGTCGGCAAAGCCCGTAAGTATAGCTCAACCACCCTGTTCGAGGAAGCGCTGCGCATCCAGCGCCGCCATGCAGCCGGTGCCGGCGCTGGTGATGGCCTGCCGGTAGACATGATCCTGCACATCGCCGGCGCCAAACACGCCGGGAATGCTGGTCATGGTGGCCATGCCGCCCAGGCCGCTGCGCGTGATCAGGTAGCCGTCCTTCATCTCCAGTTGTCCCTTGAACAGATCGGTGTTCGGCTGGTGGCCGATGGCGATGAAGCAGCCCTTCAGCGTCAGTTGCGTGTCGGCGCCACCACTGGTGGATTTCAGGCGCACCCCGGTCACTCCGGAGTTATCGCCGAGCACCTCGTCGAGCGTGTTCCACAGGTGCAGCACCACCTTGCCGGAGGCGGCCTTGGCCATCAGCTTGTCGACCAGGATCGCCTCGGCGCGGAACTTGTCGCGGCGGTGCACCACGTGCACGGTGCGCGCGATGTTCGACAGGTACAGCGCCTCCTCCACTGCGGTGTTGCCGCCGCCGACCACGCACACGTCCTGGTCGCGGTAGAAGAAGCCGTCGCAAGTGGCGCAGCCGCTGACACCTCGGCCCATGAAGGCCTGCTCGCTGGGCAGGCCCAGGTACTTGGCGGAAGCGCCAGTGGCGATGATCAGCGCATCGCAGCTGTAGTGACCCGAATCACCTTCCAGCTTGAAGGGGCGCGCCGCCAGGTCGACCTTGTTGACGTGGTCGAAGACGATCTGCGTGTCGAAGCGCTCGGCATGCTTCTGGAAGCGCTGCATCAGGTCCGGGCCCATCACGCCGTCGACGTCGGCGGGCCAATTGTCCACGTCGGTGGTGGTCATCAGCTGGCCGCCCTGGGCCACGCCGGTGATCAGCAGCGGCCGCAGGTTGGCACGTGCGGCATAGATGGCTGCGGTGTAGCCGGCCGGGCCGGAACCGAGGATCAGCACCTTGGCGTGGGTGGGGGGGGTGCTCATGGCATGCCTTCGAGTTGGGATGGGCGGGTGCGGGCGTCGCGCGAATCCGACGGGGCTGGATCGATCATGGTGCCGCGGGCTGGAAACCCGCTGGTCAATGGGCACAATAAGCGAAATTGTAGTGACCGCGTCATCAGATCGCGGCCCTGCAGGCCTTCCAACCACAAGCGAGGGGACTGTCGATGTCGCTGATGTCCAATCTGGACTTGATCCGCCGGGTGCCGCTGTTCTCGATGCTGACCAACGAGCAGGCCCAGGCCATCGCCGACGCCGTCGTCAAGCGGCGGCTGCGTCGAGGCGAACTCGTGGTCGAACAAGGGCGCAAGAGCAATGCGCTGTTCATCCTGCTCAATGGCCGGGCGCGCGTGCTGACCTCGGATTCGCGCGGGCGCGAGGTCATCCTGGCAGTGCTGGAAGCCGGCGACTACGTCGGCGAGATGAGCCTGATCGACAACGAGCCGCACTCGGCCACGGTGCGCGCCGAGGTGCAGACCGACATGCTGGTGCTGGCGCGCTCCGACTTCGCGCGCTGCCTGCCCGAGAACTCCAGCCTGTCCTATGGCGTCATGCGCGGTCTGGTGCGCCGCTTGCGCAATGCCGACCGGCAGATCGAGTCGCTCGCCCTGCTCGACGTCTACGGCCGCGTGGCGCGCACGCTGCTCGACATGGCCGAGGACGACAAGGGCATCAAGATCATCCGCCACAAGGTGTCGCGCCAGGACATGGCCAAGGTGGTCGGCGCCTCGCGCGAGATGGTCAGCCGGGTCATGAAGGACCTGGAGGAGCGCGGCGTCATAGAGACCCAGGAAAACGGCTCGGTGATCATCAAGGAGCGCCTGCAAAACGATTGACGGGTTGCTTTCGCGCCCGGGTCGGCGGCCGGGTGCGCCGGCCTGATCCGCCGCAACGCACGCGGTGCGTTGCGGTGTAGGGTGCAGACTGCAGGCTGCGAGTCCCGCGGCTCCAACAGCGCCTGTGCACTGTTGGACGCGTCGAGCGCCCGCCGCGTCTCGCGGCTGGCATGTGAAAGCGGCCAGAGCCGCCGTGCCGTAGCCACAACGCCCCTGTTGCGGCGCAGGCTCATGTCGCGCAGCGACGTGAAGGCGGCCGGAACCGCCGTGCCGTAGCCATAATCGCGCCCATGACATTTCCGCTTGGTTCGCTGCGCGCCGAAGGCGCCGCAGCGGGCAACACCTACACCCGCAAGGCCGCGGCCAAGGCCGCCCCAGTCGGCGCTGCGCCGGACTCGCTGGCCGCGCGCTGGCGCCACCAGGCGGGGCTGATCGTCGGCGCCGTGGCCTGGCTGCTGCTGCTGCTGGCGCTGGCCACCCACCACCTCGGTGACCCGGGCTTTTCCACCTCGGGCGACGGCGGGCCGCTGCGCAACAAGGCTGGCCTGGTCGGTGCCTGGGCGTCCGACCTGGGCCTGTTCCTGTTCGGCTGGTCGGTCTGGTGGTTCATCCCGGTGGGGTTGCGCGCCTGGCTGTCCAGCCTGGCGCGGGCGCTGCGGCGCGAAGGCGATGCCGCCATGCCCGCGCCGATGCTGCCGCGCGTCGCTTTCTGGGTCGGCTTGGCGCTGCTGATGGCTGCCAGCTGCTCGCTGGAATGGACACGCCTGTACCAATGGGAGTCGCGCCTGCCCGGCCATGCCGGCGGCGTGCTCGGCTTCACCCTGGGCCCGCTGTCCATCGCATGGGCTGGGCTTTGCCGGCTCGGGCGTGCTGTGGATCGCTGCGCTGGTGGTCGGCATGTCGCTGACACTGGGCTTCTCCTGGCTGGCGCTGGCCGAACGCATCGGCAGCGTCATCGACGGCCTGCGCGAACGCCGCCAGCTGCACAAGGAACAGGCCGAAGACCGGCGCATCGGCGAGGCGGCGCTGGTCGAGCGCGAGCAGGAGGTCGAGGTCGAGCGCCAGGAGGTGGTGGACCACCTGCCGCTTGTGATCGAGCCGACGCTGCTGGAAGTGCCCAGGTCCGAGCGGGTGGCCAAGGAGCGGCAAAAGCCGCTGTTCGTCGAGCTGGCCGACACCAAGCTGCCGCAGGTCGACCTGCTCGATTCGGCGCCGCCGCGCGTCGAGTCGGTGACGCCCGAACTCTTGGAGATGACCTCGCGGCTGATCGAGAAGAAGCTCAAGGACTTCGGCGTCGAGGTGCGCGTGGTCGCGGCCAGCCCCGGCCCGGTGATCACGCGCTACGAGATCGAGCCGGCCACCGGCGTCAAGGGCGCGCAGGTCGTCAACCTGGCCAAGGACCTGGCGCGTTCGTTGTCGCTGGTCAGCATCCGCGTGGTCGAGACGATCCCCGGCAAGAACTACATGGCGCTGGAACTGCCGAACGCGCGGCGCCAGACCATTCGCCTGGCCGAGATCCTGGGCTCTGCCGTCTACAACGACGCCGCCTCGATGCTGACCATCGCACTCGGCAAGGACATCGTCGGCAACCCGGTCGTCGCCGACCTGGCCAAGATGCCGCACTGCCTGGTGGCCGGCACCACCGGCGCGGGCAAGTCGGTGGGCATCAACGCGATGATCCTGAGCCTGCTGTACAAGGCCGAGGCGCGCGACGTGCGGCTGATACTGATCGACCCGAAGATGCTCGAGCTGAGTGTCTACGAGGGCATTCCGCACCTGCTTTGCCCGGTGGTCATCGACATGAAGCAGGCCGCCAACGCGCTGAACTGGTGCGTCGGTGAGATGGAGCGTCGCTACAAGCTGATGAGTCGGCTGGGTGTGCGCAACCTGGCCGGCTACAACAAGAAGATCGCCGAAGCGGCCGAGCGCGGCGAGAAGCTGCCCAACCCCTTCAGCCTGACGCCCGAGGCGCCCGAGCCGCTGGAGCGGCTGCCCAACATCGTCGTGCTGATCGACGAACTGGCCGACCTGATGATGGTGGTGGGCAAGAAGATCGAGGAGCTGATCGCCCGGCTGGCGCAGAAGGCGCGCGCCTGCGGCATCCACCTGGTGCTGGCGACGCAGCGCCCAAGCGTGGACGTGATCACCGGGCTCATCAAGGCCAACATCCCGACGCGCCTGAGCTTCCAGGTCAGCAGCAAGATCGACAGCCGCACCATCCTCGACCAGATGGGCGCCGAGGCCCTGCTCGGCCAGGGCGACATGCTCTACATGGCCTCGGGAAGCGGGTTGCCGGTGCGCGTGCATGGCGCGTTTGTGAGCGACGAGGAGGTGCACCGCGTCGTCGAGTATCTGCGTGCGCAAGGCGAGCCGAACTACATCGAAGGCCTGCTCGAAGGCGGCGTGCTCGACGGCGATGCCGAAGCGCGGTGCGCCGGGCGAGGGCGGCGCCGGCGGCGAGGCCGACCCGATGTACGACCAGGCGGTGGCCATCGTGCTGGAGCATCGGCGTGCCTCGATCTCGCTGGTGCAGCGGCATCTGCGCATCGGCTACAACCGCGCCGCGCGGCTGCTCGAGCAGATGGAAAAGTCCGGGCTGGTATCGGCGATGGGCAGCAACGGCAACCGCGACATCGTCGTGCCCAAGCGAGACTGAAGCCGCAAGGATTTAGACCGCCGGCCGCGTCGCCGACGCCATGAAGAAGGTGCTCGCCGCGAAGAAGCGGCCGGCGCGATCACGAGCTTCGAGTTCTGCGAGCCAGGCGCTGGCCGCTGCAGCCGGCGCGCGCCCGAGTTCCACCGCACGCTGCACCGCCGGTGCCAGACCCATGCGCCGCACCCACTCGCCAAAGCTCGTGCTCGGTGCGCCGAACATCCGCAGCTCCACATCAACCAGCCCGGCATCGACGAACAGGCCGCGCAGCCGACGCCCGATCCAGCCGCCCGGCACCGCCTCGGCGGCGGTGGCGAGCAGCATGCGCGTGAGTTCCGGATTCGGTGCGTCGACCACCGCGCTTCCGAGGTCTGCTTCGGTGACCACGATGCGCCCGCCAGGCCTTGTCACGCGCGCCATCTCGAGCAGCGCCGCGCCGGGGTCGTGCAGGAAGATCAATACGCGGTCGGCGCGCGTGGCGTCGAAAGCCGCGTCGTTGAACGGCAAGCGGTGTGCGTCGCCTTCGTGCAGGTCGGCACCGAGCGAACGCTCCCCGCAGCGCCGGCGCGCCTCCTCGAGCAGCGCGCGGCTGCTGTCGAGGCCGGTGATGCGCCCGGCCGCGCCGATGCGAGCTGCCAGACGCTCGAACACCGCGCCATGGCCGCAGCCGACGTCGAGCACCGAAGCGCCCGGCTCCACGCGCAGCAGATCGATGCCGGCCTCGATCATCGGCGCCAGGCCGCGCTGGAATGCGTCAAGGAAAGCGACATAGGCGGCTGGGTCGGCCGTCGCGTCGACATCGGCGAAACCGGCGATGCCGCTTGGCGGCAGAGGGGTGCTGGGGTCGAGCATGGTGGGGTTCTCCTCAATCGGGCTTGATCGCTGCGCTGCGGATCACCTGCGCCCAGCGCTGGACTTCCAGTTGGATGAACTCGCGCGCCTGCGCCGGCGTGTTGCCCACCGGCATGGCGCCGAGCTGGCGCAGGCGTTCGGCCACCTCGGGCGAGCGCAGAACCTCCTGCACCGCGAGCGCAATCTTGTCGACCACCGCGGCCGGCGTCTGCGGCGGCGCCGCGAGCGCCAGCCAGCTGTCGGAAACGAATCCGGGCAGCGTCTCATGCACCGTAGGCACGTCGGGCAATGGGCGCAGGCGCTCGGCGCTCGCCACGGCCAGCACCTTCAGCCGGCCGTCCTTCACCAGAGGCATCACGCTGGTCAGGTTGGCGAACATCAGGTCGACGCGGCCGGCCACCAGGTCGGGCAGCGCACTCGCGATGCCCTGGTACGGCACGTGAACGATGCGCACCTGGCCTTGCGCCTTCAGCAGTTCAGCGCTCAGGTGCGGTGTGCCGCCGTTGCCGGTGGAGGCATAGCTCAGCCGGTCCGGGTTGGCCTTGGCGTAGTCGAGCAGCTCGCGCAGGTTCGACGCCGGCAGCGCGCGCGTCGCGACGAGAAGATTCGGCATCGACGCCACCACCGTCACCGGCACGAAGGCCGCAGGGTCATGGCCGAGCTTGGTGAACAGACTCTGGTTGATCGCCAGCGGCGGCGGCGGCGTGATCAGCAGCGTGTAGCCGTCGGCCGGTGCGCGTGCCACGAACTCGGCGCCGACATTGCCGCTGGCGCCGGGGCGGACCTCCACGAGCACCGGCTGGCGCCAGCGCTCGCCGAGCCGCTCGGCGACAAGGCGCGCCAGGTCCGAGACGCCACCGGCCGAAAACGGAAACACCAGGTGGACCGGCCGGTTCGGATACTCGTCGACCGGTGCGGTGTGTGCCGGCACCACGGCAGCCAGCGCGAGCAGGGCCAGCACGGCGCGGAAGTTTTGCATGAGCACGACTCCTTGGAGAACGGCTCGATGCTGTGACTCGCTGCGCTGACTGTCACGAGCCCGATGTCCCGATTGCGGCGGGACGGCTGACCTGAATGTTCGCTGCTCAGTGCGCCGACGGCGAGCCGAAGCCCGCTTCGCGCGCCATCACGATCGCCGCTGCGCGCGTGTGCACGTCGAGCTTGCCGAGGATCGCGGAGACGTTGTTGCGCACCGTCTTCTCGCTCATGCCGACGCGTTCGCCGATGGTCGCGTTGTCGAGTCCGCGCGCCAGCTGTTCGAGCACCTCGCGCTCGCGCCGCGTCAGTTCGTCGAAGCTCGTCGGCCGCGAAGTCGGCAAGGCGGCCGGCGCGGCCAGGAAAGCGTCGAGTTCCGCCGCGAACTGCGCCAGCGCCGGCTCGCCGCGCAGCAGCGCGTGGTTGCGGCTGTCCAGCGGCACGAAGCGCGACCCCGGGATCGCAGCCGCCAGCAGCCGGCCCTGCTCGAAGGGCACGCGCGTGTCGCCGCGGGCGTGCAGCACCAGCGCCGGGCAGGCCAGGCGCGGTGCCAGCGCACGCAGGTCGGCACGGTGCAGTTCGCGCATGAAGCGCGATGCGTTCGCCGGCGACGCCATGCGGCGCAACAGTTCGTTGAGCGCACGAAACTGCTCGGTGCTGCCGTCCGGTACGTACTGCGAGGTGTAGAGCTGGCGGAACGCCGGATCGTCCTTGCCCCAGCCGACTTCGACCAGGCGCAGCAAGGTCTCGGCCTCGGCCTGCGCTTCCGGCGTCGTGGCGCGGGCGATCTTGCCCTGGATGAAGGCGCCGTACAGCACCAGCCGGCTCACGCGCTCGGGGTGCCGGACGGCGAAGTTGATGGCGACGGCCCCGCCCCCGGCAAAGCCCATCAATCCGAAGCGCGACAAGCCCACCGCATCGACCACGGCCCGGAGGTCTTCGACCTGTCGATCGAGCGAGAAGTCATGCACCTCGCGGTCGGACAAGCCCATGCCGCGCGAGTCGTAGCGCACGAGGGTGCGGCCGCGGCCGATCTCGCCCAGCATACCGCCGAGCACCGGGTGATCGGCGTCGGCCTCGAGGCTCGACGCCAGGTGCACCGACTTGACGAGCGGCGGGCCGTCGCCCGTCGCCGCATAGGCGATGCGCGTGCCGTCGCGGCTGGTGCAGAAGTGGATCGACGGGGAGTTCGGCACCACCCAGTCTAGCTCGCGCCGCTGCCGATTCACGTGGCTCGACGAGCCGTCCGAGACGGCCAGTGCGCCCAGGTTTTCCGGCTCGCGAAGCAAGGTGCGAAAATTTGCTCACAAGATCTGCTCCACAACGGGCGTCGCCATCTCCGAAAGTCATCGATGAAGGTTCTGCTGCCATGACTTCGATCCCACGCGGCCTGGCCGCGTTGCTGCTGGCATGCGCCATGTCGGCACACGCCGACGCACTGGACACGCTGCGCGAGTTCGTGCGCGACGTGAAGTCCGGCCGCGCCGCCTTCACGCAGACCGTGACTTCGGCCGATGGCGCGAAGAAGCGCATCTCCAGCGGCAGCTTCGAATTCGTACGGCCCAACCGCTTTCGCTTCAGCTACGCCAAGCCCTTCGAGCAGCTGATCGTCAGCGACGGCAACAAGGTCTGGATTCACGACCTCGACCTGAACCAGGTCAGCGTGCGCCGGCTGACGCAGGCGCTCGGCGCCACGCCGGCAGCCTTGCTGGCGGGGGCGTCGCTGGACAAGGAGTTCGAGCTGGCCACGCAGCCGTCGAGCGACGGCATCGACTGGGTGCTGGCCACGCCGCGCCAGAAGGACGGCGCCTTCCAGTCGATGCGCATCGGCTTTCGTGGCAAGGACCTTGCTGCGGTGGAGATTTTCGACAGCTTCGGCCAGCGCTCGCTGCTGCAGTTCAGCCGGTACGAGGCCAACCCCGCGTTGCCGGACACCAGCTTCCGCTTCGTGCCGCCGAGCGGCGCCGACGTCATCGAGCAGTAGACCGCGGCGCATGGACGCGCAGGAACCGCTGTTCGAAGCCGAGGCCGCTCCGGCGGCAGCCGGCGCGCCGGACGACACCGCACCGCTGGCCGAGCGTTTGCGCCCGCGCGCGCTGGACGAGGTGGCCGGTCAGCAGCACCTGCTGGGCCCAGGCAAGCCGTTGCGCGTGGCCTTCGAGTCGGCACACCTGCATTCGATGATCCTGTGGGGCCCGCCGGGCGTGGGCAAGACCACGCTGGCGCGGCTGATGGCCGGGGCCGTGGAGGCCGACTTCATCGTCCTGTCGGCCGTGCTCGCCGGTGTCAAGGACATCCGCGACGCGGTCGAGCGTGCCAAGGCCACGCGCCGCGCCGGCCGCGCCACCATCGTCTTCGTCGACGAGGTGCACCGCTTCAACAAGGCGCAGCAGGACGCCTTCCTGCCGCACGTGGAATCGGGGCTGTTCACCTTCATCGGCGCGACCACCGAGAACCCGTCCTTCGAGGTCAATTCGGCGCTGCTGTCGCGCGCCACGGTGCACGTGCTGAAGCCGCTGCAAGCCGAAGACCTGGCCCTGCTGCTGCAGCGTGCCCAGGCACTGCTGCAGGCCATGCCCCTGACCGACGCGGCACGCGAGCGCCTGATGGCGCATGCCGACGGTGATGCGCGCCGCCTGCTCAACGCCTACGAGAACGTCGCCAACCTGGCGGCGCGCGACCGCGCCGTGACGCAGATCGACGAGGCCATGCTCGAACAGGCGCTGGGCGAACAATTGCGGCGCTACGACAAGAGCGGCGACCAGTTCTACGACGCCATCTCGGCGCTGCACAAGTCGGTGCGCGGCTCCGACCCCGATGCCACGCTGTACTGGCTGGCGCGCATGCTCGACGGCGGCGTCGACCCGCGCTACGTGGCGCGGCGGCTGTTGCGAATGGCCAGCGAGGACATCGGCCTGGCCGACCCGCGTGCGCTGCACCTGGCGATGGATGCAGCGGAAGTCTACGAACGCCTGGGTTCGCCCGAAGGCGAACTGGCGTTGGCGCAGGCCGCGGTGTACCTGGCGATGGCGCCGAAGTCGAACGCCGTCTACAGCGCCTGGAACGCGGTGCGCGAGCTGGTGCGCAGCGACGGCACACGGCCGGTGCCCGAGCACCTGCGCAACGCGCCGACACGGCTGATGAAGCAACTCGGCCACGGCGCCGGCTACCGCTACGCGCACGACGAGGCCGGCGGCTTCGCGGCCGGCGAAAGCTACCTGCCCGAAGGCCTGCCGCGCACACGCTTCTACGAGCCCGTGGCACGCGGCCTGGAACTGCGCATCGGCGAGCGCCTGGCCGAACTGCGCGCCCTCAACGCTGCGGCTGTCAAGCCTCGTTGACGCGCCGCAGGGTGCGTCCGCGCGGCCTGCCAAGGGGGAAAGCCCGCGCCCGGCCGCGGCAAACCGACCCCTAGAATGGCGCCGCCCCAGGATGGTGCGGCACAGTCCATGCAAGGGCCCTGTGTTGCAAGGCACACAAGAGCGGCGACTACAGGAGAACCATCGATGGAGACCTTCATCCAGCAGATCATCAATGGTCTGGTTCTCGGCAGCATGTACGCCTTGATCGCCTTGGGCTACACGATGGTCTACGGCATCATCAACCTGATCAACTTCGCCCATGGCGAGGTGCTGATGGTCGGTGCGCTGGTCGCCTGGACCGTGGTCACGCTGCTGGCCGGTGCCGGGTTGCCGGGCTGGGTGATGCTGCTGATCGCGCTGCTGGCGGCGATCGTGGTCTGTACCACGCTGAACTTCACGATCGAGAAGATCGCCTACCGGCCGCTGCGCAACGCACCGCGGCTGGCACCGCTGATCACCGCCATGGGCATGAGCCTGCTGCTGCAGACGCTGGCAATGATCATCTGGAAGCCCACCGTCAAATCCTTCCCGATCCTGCTGCCGAGCGAGCCCTTCCATATCGGTGGTGCGGTCATCAACACCGTGCAGATCCTGATCCTGGCAAGCACGGCGCTGTCGCTGACCGCGCTGATGTGGCTGGTCAACTACACCAAGCTCGGCCGCGCGATGCGCGCCACCGCCGAGAACCCGCGTGTCGCCGGGCTGATGGGCGTGCGCCCCGACACCGTGATCTCGGCCACCTTCATCATCGGCGCGGCGCTGGCCGCGCTGGCGGGCGTGATGTACGCCGCCAACTACGGCTCGGCGCAGCACACCATGGGCCTGCTGCCGGGGCTGAAGGCCTTCACCGCGGCGGTGTTCGGCGGCATCGGCAACCTGGCCGGCGCGATGGTCGGCGGCGTGCTGCTGGGGCTGATCGAGGCGCTCGGCGCCGGCTACATCGGCGACCTGACCGGCGGCGTGCTCGGCAGCCACTACCAGGACATCTTCGCCTTCATCGTGCTGATCCTGGTGCTGACGCTGCGGCCGCAGGGGCTGATGGGCGAACGCGTGGCCGACCGGGCCTGACCGCGGGAGGAGCGGACCATGAAGAACAAGACCCTGATCTTCCTGCTCAGCGGCCTGGGCTTGCTGGTGCTGCCGCTGCTGGCCCAGCCCTTCGGCGATGCCTGGGTGCGCATCATCGACATTGCGCTGTTGTACGTGATGCTGGCCCTGGGCCTGAACATCGTGGTCGGCTATGCCGGCCTGCTGGACCTGGGCTACGTGGCCTTCTATGCGGTGGGCGCCTACATGTTCGGCCTGCTCGCCGGGCCGCACCTGTGGGAGGCATTCCCGTGGATCAAGGCCACCTTCCCGAACGGCATCCACGTGGCCTGGTGGCTGGTCATCCCGCTGGGCGCGCTGCTGGCCGGACTGTTCGGCATGCTGCTGGGCGCGCCGACGCTCAAGCTGCGTGGCGACTACCTGGCCATCGTTACGCTCGGTTTCGGCGAGATCATCCGCGTGTTCCTCAACAACCTCGACGCGCCGGTGAACATCACCAACGGACCGAAGGGGCTGGCCGGCATCGACTCGATCAAGATCTTCGGCCTCGACCTGGGCAAGTCGCAGGAACTGTTCGGCTACAAGCTGTCGTCGGTGACGCTGTACTACTACCTGTTCCTGGTGCTGGTGATCTTCACCATCATCATCTGCTACCGGCTGGAGCGCTCGCGCATCGGCCGCGCCTGGATGGCCATCCGCGAGGACGAGATCGCCGCCAAGGCCATGGGCATCAACACCCGCAACCTGAAGCTGCTGGCCTTCGGCATGGGCGCCACCTTCGGCGGCGTGTCCGGCGCGATGTTCGCGAGCTTCCAGCGCTTCATCTCGCCGGAATCGTTCTCGCTGCAGGAGTCGATCATGATCGTCGCCATGGTGGTGCTCGGCGGCATCGGCCACATTCCCGGCGTGATCCTGGGGGCGCTGCTGCTGGCGGCCCTGCCCGAGGTCTTGCGCTACGTCGCCGACCCGCTGCAAAACATGACCGGCGGGCGCCTGGACGCGTCAATCCTTCGCCAGCTGCTGGTGGCGCTGGCGATGATCAGCATCATGCTGATCCGCCCGCGCGGCCTGTGGCCCTCGCCCGAGCACGGCAAGGCCGCCCCGACGCCGGCCAGCAGCAAGCAAGGGGCCAGGAAATGAGCGCCACCCAGCCGGCCGCGATGGATCTCGCAGCGCAGCGCGATGCGCGGAGGTTTCCAAATGACTGAAGTCCTCAAGGTGGCGGGCGTGTCCAAGCGCTTCGGTGGCCTGCAGGCGCTGTCCGACGTGGGCATCTCCATCCTGCCCGGGCAGGTGTATGGGCTGATCGGCCCCAACGGCGCCGGCAAGACCACCTTCTTCAATGTGCTGACGGGGCTGTACACGCCCGATTCCGGCAGTTTCGAACTCGGCGGCAAGCCCTACAAGCCCACCGCGGTGCACGAGGTGGCGCGCGCCGGCATCGCGCGCACCTTCCAGAACATCCGCCTGTTCGCCGAGATGACGGCGCTGGAGAACGTGATGGTCGGCCGCCATGTGCGCACCCACTCGGGGCTGCTCGGCGCGATCCTGCGCAGCGGCAGCTTCAAGGCCGAGGAAGCGGCGATCGCGCAGCGCGCGCAGGAACTGCTCGACTACGTGGGCATCGGCCGCTTTGCCGAGTACAAGGCGCGCACGCTGAGCTATGGCGACCAGCGCCGCCTGGAGATCGCCCGCGCTCTGGCCACCGACCCGACGCTGATCGCGCTGGACGAACCGGCCGCCGGCATGAACGCCACCGAGAAGGTGGTGCTGCGCGAGCTGATCGACCGCATCCGCAAGGACGGCCGCACCATCTTGCTGATCGAGCACGACGTCAAGCTGGTGATGGGCCTGTGCGACCGCGTCACCGTGCTCGACTACGGCAAGCAGATTGCCGAGGGCACGCCCTACGACGTGCAGCGCGACCAGAAGGTGATCGAGGCCTATCTGGGCGCCGACCATAAAGCATGATCCCCCCGAAGCGCCTGCGGCGCTCCCCCCAGGGGGCGCCCCCTGCGGCCCGGCAAAGCCGGTGCCGCGCGGGCTGCTCGATGGCGGCGCTTGCGTTGTCGATCAATTGAGATTGGATGCCTGGACATGAGCAACCCCGTGCTGTTGAAGGTGAATGCGCTGAAGGTGGCCTATGGCGGCATCCAGGCGGTCAAGGGCGTCAGCTTCGAGGTCCGCCAGGGCGAGCTGGTCAGCCTGATCGGCGCCAACGGCGCGGGCAAGACCACCACGCTCAAGGCCATCACCGGGTTGCAGCCGGTGGCTGCCGGCGACATCGAGTTCATGGGCAAGAGCATCCGCGGCCAGGGTTCGTGGGACCTGGTCAAGCAGGGCCTGGTGATGGTGCCCGAGGGCCGCGGCTGCTTCACGCGCATGACCATCACCGAGAACCTGCTGATGGGCGCCTTCGTGCGCAACGACAAGGAGATCGACGCCGACATCGACAAGGTCTTCGCCATCTTCCCGCGGCTGAAGGAACGGCGCGCGCAGCTGTCCGGCACGATGAGCGGCGGCGAGCAGCAGATGCTGGCGATGGGCCGCGCGCTGATGGCGCGGCCGAAGGTGCTGCTGCTGGACGAGCCGAGCATGGGCCTGTCGCCGATCATGGTCGACAAGATCTTCGAGGTTGTCGGCGACATCCACCAGCGCGGCACGACCATCCTGCTGGTCGAGCAGAACGCCAGCCGCGCGCTGCAGCTGGCCGACCGCGGTTACGTGATGGAGTCGGGCGAGGTGACGATGAGCGGCGATGCCAAGCAGCTGCTCAATGACCCGAAGGTGCGCGCGGCGTACCTGGGCGAATAGGGCCGTCGCTGGTCGGATGACGGCAGCTTGACGTCTGTGGGCAGGCAACGCGGGTCCACGCCGCGCGGAATCGAAGACGGCACTGTGAGATAGGTCGGGAACTCGGGGTTGGGAGCCCCCGTCTGGGCCTCGGTAGGGTCGGGTTCGGATCGGCGAGCGGCGACTCGCGCATGCCGTCAGTCCGCCTTCGCTCCGGACTGCTTCACCACCTTCTCGTACTTGCCCAGTTCGGCGCGGACGAAGGCCGCGAACTGCTCCGGCGTCGTCGGTGACGGCTCGGCCAGCAAGGTCGCCAGCCGGGCCTTGATCTCCGGCGAGGCCAATGCCTCGGTGAAGGCGCGGTGAAGCCGCTGCGTCGTGGCCGGCGGCAACCCGGCTGGCCCGAACAGGCCGAACCAGGTGTTGATGTCGAAGGCCGCCAGTCCGTAGGCCGCGCCGCTCTCGGCGATCGTCGGCACCTCGGGCATGGCGCTGGAACGCCTGGCGGTGGTCACGGCCAGCGCTTTGAGCTTGCCGCTCTTGATGTTGGCCGAGGCCGCGGCCAGGTTGTCGAAGTTCAGGTCCACCTGGCCCGACACCAGCGCCAGCTGCGCCGGCGGACCTCCGGCGTAGGGGATGTGCACCATGTACACGCCCGCCTGCGCCTTGAACATCTCGCCCGCCAGGTGGCCGGCGCTGCCGTTGCCGCCCGAGCCGTAGTTCAGTGCGCCCGGGTTCTTCTTCGCATACGCGACCAGGTCGGCGACGCTGGCGATGCCCAGCTTCCTTGCGGTGTCGACATTCATCACCAGCACGTTGGGCACCTGGGCGACGAGCGTGATCGGCGTGAAGTCGCGCAGCGGGTCGTAGGACATCTTGGAGTACAGCCAGGGGTTGATGGCATGCGTGGCCACCGCGCCCATGACGATCGTCGTGCCGTCGGGCGCGGACTTGGCCACCAGGTCGGCGCCCAGGTTGCCGCCCGCGCCGGGGCGGTTGTCGACGACTACCGGGCCCAGGCTGTCCTTGACCTTGTCGGCCAGCGCGCGCGCCACGATGTCCAGCGGCCCGCCGGGCGGATAGGGCACGACCAGCCGGATCGGCTTGGCTTGCGCCATGACTGGTCGGGCCCAGGGGCTGGCCAGGGCGGCCAGCGTCAACACGCGGCGGCGTAGGTTCGGCAATTCGGACTCCAGATGATCTCGTGGGGCCGCAAGCCTACACTGTGCCTCCCCGCGGCCTGAAGCCGCCTGCGCTGAGGAGCGATGCCATGACGCTGTGCCCTATTGCCGTTGTTGCCGGCTGCCAGAAATGCCCGGCCTTCAAAGTCTGCCCGCTGAAGACCGTGATCGGCGACCAGCCCAGCAAGCCACCTGCAGGCGGCAGTGCGTCAGGGGGCGCCAAGAAGTGACTCGACGGTTCGTGGCTCCGGCTCACGTCGATTGCGTCGTGCGGCGCAAGCATCCCGCCGTCACACGGCAGGATGCTTGTCCGCCTCGGAAGTGAAGGCGTCGGCGTAGAACTCGTGGGCCGGCAGGCCGCAGTGCGCGACGAAGTCGTTGCGGGCGGATTCCACCATCACCGGCGCGCCGCAGGCATAGACCTGGTGGCCCGACAGGTCGCTCAGGTCGTCCATCACCGCGCGGTGCACCAGGCCGGTCCGGCCGTCCCAGCCTTCGTCAACGCTCTCGGACAGCACCGGCACATAGCGCAGGTTGGGCATGGCCGCGGCCGCGGCCGCGGCCCAGTCGTGCAGATACAGTTCGGCGCGCGTGCGGCAGCCCCAGTACAGCACGGCGGGGCGGTCGATGGCCTTGAGCTGCATGTGCTCGATCAGCGCCTTGATCGGTGCGAAGCCGGTGCCGGCGGCCAGCAGCACCGTCGGCAGCTTCGACTCCTCGCGCAGGAAGAAGCTGCCGAAGGGCCCCTCGATGCGCAGGATCTCCTTGTCCTTCATGGCCCCGAAAACATGGTCGGTGAACCTGCCGCCGACCAGGTGGCGCAGGTGCAGCTCCAGCGCCGGTGGGCTGCCCAGGTTGTGTGCGGCGTTGGCCATCGAATAGCTGCGCCGCGCGCCGTCGCGCAGGATGATCTCGATGAACTGTCCGGCGCGGTACTGCAGGTTCTGGTTGGCCGGCAACTGCAGCTTCAGGATCATCACGTCGGCGGCGGCGCGCTGCAGGCTGAGCACGCGCGCCGGCATCTTCAGCACCGGGAACTCGCCTGCACCGGGCACACTGCGCGCTTCGATGACGCAGTCGGTCTGCGCCGCGGCACAGCAGGGCAGGATCCAGCCGGCGTCCTCTTCTGCGGTGGACAGCGCGCGCAGCTGGTGCGCGCCGTGGATGACGCGGCCTTCGAGCAGCCGGCTCTTGCACGAGCCGCAGGCGCCGTCGCGGCAGCCATAGGGCAGGCCGATGCCCTGGCGGATGGCGGCCGACAGGATCGGCTCGTCGCGCTGCACCTCGAAGCTGCGGTTCGCGGGCTGCAGGTTGATGGTGAAGCTCATGAGATGACAATCGCGCACTTGAACTGCCCGGCCGATTGTGCCCGCAAGGGTTTCGCCCCATGAATCTGCTGCCCACCCGCCGCTTGCGCATGCCGGCCTTGCTGATCGTCGGCTGCGGCGACGTGGGCCTGCGCGTGCTGAAGCTGCTTCATGATCGCTCGCGCGTGCTGACATTGACCTCGTCGCCGACGCGGTGCGAGGTACTGCGCCGCGCCGGTGCGCGCCCGCTGCTGGGCGACCTGGACGACGCGGCCACCCTGAGCCGGCTGGGCGGACTGGCCGACACGGTGCTGCACCTGGCGCCACCGCCGGCCAGCGGCAACCACGACAGCCGCACCCGCAACCTGCTGCGCGCGCTGGCGCGCGGCGGCCGCGTGCGGCGCATCGTCTATGCCAGCACCAGCGGCGTGTACGGCGACTGCGCCGGCGCGCGTTTCGACGAGACGCGCACACCGCGACCAACCACCGCGCGGGCGCACCGCCGCGTCGACGCCGAAGCGCAGCTGCGCGCCTTCGGCCGCCGCGCCGGTGTGGTCGTGTCGCTGCTGCGCATCCCCGGCATCTATGCGTCCGACCGTGACGGCGGCCATCCGCGCGAACGATTGCAGCGCGGCACGCCGCTGCTGCGCGCCGAAGACGACGTGTACACCAGCCACATCCATGCCGACGACCTGGCGCGCGCCTGCGTGGCGGCGCTGCACCATGCGCTGCCGCAGCGCGCGGTGCATGTCTGCGACGACAGCGAGCTGCGCATGGGCGAGTACTTCGACCTGGCGGCCGATCTTTGCGGCCTGCCGCGAGCGCCGCGCATCAGCCGCACCGAGGCGGCCGCGCAGTTGTCGCCGCTGCAGCTGAGCTTCATGAGCGAGTCACGCCGGCTCGACAACCGGCGCCTGAAGCGCGAGCTGAAGCTGCGCCTGCGCTACCCCACCGTGGCCGAAGGGCTGCTGGCCTGAGTGGAGCCCAACGCATGAAGACCCTGCTGCTGACCCACCCGATGCCCGCCAAGGTGTTTGCCGACGCGGTGCATGCCATCGAACCGAAGCTGCCGCTGCTGGAATTCCGGCCAGGCCTGGCCGATGCCGAGCTCGCCGAGGTGGAAGCGGTGCTGGGTTGGCGCTTTCCGGCCGGCGTGGCGCAGCGGCTGCCGCGGCTGCGCTGGGTGTGTTCGGTGGGTGCGGGCGTGGACAAGCTGCTGGTGCCGCAGCTGCCGGCGCCGGTGCGCGTGTCGCGCATCGTCGATGCCGAACAGGCCGACGGCATTGCGCAGTTCGTGGTGCTGATGGCCTTGCGCCACGCGCGCAACCTGCCAGCCTACGAGGCGCAGCAGCGCATGCGGCAGTGGACGCGGCAGCCGGTCGGCGCGCTGCGCTGCCATGTCGGCGTCCTCGGCATGGGCGCGATGGGCAGCGCGGTGGCGCGTTTGCTGCAGGCGGTGGGCATGCAGGTGACCGGCTACAGCCGCCATTCGGGCCAGTCGCTGCAGGCGGTGCTGGGCGGCAGCGACATCGTCGTCTGCGCGTTGCCGCTGACGCCGCAGACCCAGGGCCTGTTGAACGCCCAGGCGCTGGCGCTGATGCCGCGCGGCAGCTACCTGATCAATATCGCGCGCGGCGCCCATGTGGTCGAGGCCGACCTGATCGACGCGGTGCGCTCGGGCCACCTGGCCGGCGCGGCGCTGGACGTGCAGCACAGCGAGCCGCTGCCCGCCGATGACCCGCTCTGGGAGGTGCCGGGCATCACCATCACGCCGCACATCGCGGCGCAGTCGTCACCGCACACCATCGCGCTGCAGTTCGTGCAGGGCTGGCGCTGCCTGCAGCGCGGCGAGGCGCCGCACAACCTGGTGGATCGCGAGCGCGGCTACTGACACCGGGTGGCGTTAAGTCGTGATCCACCAAGAGGTGGGTTGCGGCGCACAGCGGCTGCTCGCGAGAAGCCGCTTTCATTCCCTGTTCAGCGCATCGTGGCGGGCGGTACCCGCCAGGGGCTCATGCCGCGGCGGTCGGCCCTTCGGTCCGACTCCACTGCGGCCCTGGCGCTTGCAGGCGCCAGGGCGTTCGCCAGGCACGGAACAGTCCGCAGGGACTGTTCCGTGTCCGGGCTCACTGCATCGCGCCAGGGTCGTGCCGCACAACTCGCTACGCGCTTGCGCGCTGCGCTCGAACAGGTGCGGCAAGTCAGATCACGAAGCGCGCTGACGCGCGCCGACCCTGGCACTGCGCTCCTCGCCGCCGCTGCAAATCGCCCCCGGCGGGTACCGCCCGCCGCGAGTTCGTGGCCTGGGCTGTTGGGGTCCGAACACCGCGAGCGTCGCCGCGAAGCCGGTGCAGGGCAGGCTGCGATGCGCCTGTGCGGCGCCGAGAAGCGCAGCGGCCCTGGCCGCGCGCGCAGCGCGCTTCAACAACATACTTGGCGCGTCTGTCCGAGCGCAGCGCGCAAGCGCGAAGCGAGTTACGCGCCAGGCCAGGGTTGCGAGCATCGCAGGGCAGTGGAGCAGACTACCGCCGCACCGAAGCGTCGCGGCCTGCCCTGCGCCGGCTTCGCCGTCACGGATGACAAGCGCGCACAGCGGAGCGTGAAGGTCAGCAACGCGCCGACAGCCGACCCCAACCCCGACCTGGCTGGCTCAGATCCCTTGCGCGCTCTTCAGCGTCTTCATCCGGTCCACCGACTGCAGCGTCAGCGTCTGCGGCTGGCCGCCGCGCACGATGTCCAGCCTGACCTCGCGCTCCGCTGCGCCACCGGTCCACAGGGTCTTCCACAGCACCTCCAGCGCCTTGACTTCGGTGCCGTCGATGCGCACGATGCGGTCGCCGGGCTCCAGCCCGGCCACCTCGGCCGGGCTGTCGCTGTTGACGCGCACCACGCGCACCATGCCTTCGGCCTCGACGCAGTTCACGCCCATCCAGGCGCGCTGGCTCTGCCGACTGGTGCCGCGGCTGCGCAGTTCGGGCAGGATGGGCTGAAGCAGATCGATCGGCACGAACATGTTGCCGTTCTGCGGCGGGCCGTCCGCTCCGGCTGCGTCCTTGACGAGCAGCGAGCCGATGCCCACCAGTTCGCCGCGGTCGTTGAACAACCCGGCACCGCTGTGGTCGGGCCGGGCCGGCGCGGTGAACAGTGCGCCGTCGAGGTGGTATTCCCAGTAGCCGGAAAAGTTGCGTCGCGACACCAGCTGTGCGGCGCTGATCGCACCGTCCTCGCCGCCGCTGACGACCATCAGCGCCTCGCCGCGCTGCAATGCCGTGGCCGAGCCGAAGGCGGCGGGCTCGATACGCAGCGGCGCCAGCGCCTGCACCAGGCCGAAGCCGGTGGCCACGTCGTAGCCGACCAGCCGTGCCGGCACCTCGCGTTGATCGTCGGTGACCAGTTGCACCTGCTCGGCCTCGAGGATCAGGTAACCGATGGTCAGCACCAGGTCGCCGCTGCCGATGACCACGCCCGAACCTTGGCGGGCGCGGCCCAACGTGGCCGCGGAGCGCGCGTCGTCGACCGCCAGCGCGCGCAGGCCCACCACCGAGGCGCTGGCGCGCTGCAGCGCCCGCGACTGCGCCTCGACGGCCGAAGGCGGTTCCGCAGCGCGAAGCTGCGGGCCGAACGCCAAGCCCAGCACCAGGGCCAGCAGCGGCAGGTACGGCAGACCGGCGGACATGGCACACCTCCAGCGGCGTCGACGGGTGGCAGCCATCATAGGACGGCCGCGCACCACGTGCGCGCCGGGGCTTTGTCCTAGCGCCGGCGCGTGCCGCCGAAGGGCACCTGGCCGCGCCAGTAGCGGATCATCACGAAGCCGCCGAGCATGCCGCCCAGGTGGGCGAAGTGGGCGATGCCGCTGCGCCCATACAGGCCGAGCACGAGCTCGAGCACACCGAAGACGATGACGAAGGTGCGTGCCTTCATCGGAATCGGCGGGATCAGCGGCACGATGATGCGGTTCGGGAACAGCATGCCGAAGGCCAGCAGCAGGCCGAACAAGGCGCCCGACGCGCCCACGGTGGCCACCATCGAGTGCGTCAGCGAGGTCACCAGCAGTTGCGTCGCGGCGGCGGTCAGCAGGCTGGCGAGCAGGAACTGCCAGTAGCGCTGCCGGCCCCACAGGCGCTCGAGCTCCGAGCCGAACATCCACAAGCCGAGCATGTTGAAGGACAGGTGAAGCAGGTCGCCATGCAGAAAACCGTAGCTGAACATCTGCCACGGCCAGAACAGGCCGCTGTGCAGCGGCCACAGCGCGAACAGCACGTCCAGTCGAACGAACTGGTCGACGCAGAACACCGCCGTGCAGATCAGCATCAGGGCTTTGGTCAGCGGCGGGATCGGCGGCATGGCTTCGGCTGCGTTGAAGTGGACTGGCGCGAGTTGCCAGGATGTCGGCAGTGGCTCCGACTCGCAGTTACGCTGCCTGGTGCCCGGGGCCGGACTCGAACCGGCACGCCTTGCGGCGGGGGATTTTGAGTCCCCTGCGTCTACCGATTTCGCCACCCGGGCTGATGTGGGGCGCGTCCAATGGCATGTGAGGGCGCGGATTATGGCATGCAGCTTTCGCCGCCCCGGCGCAGCGCTGCCACAATAGCGCGCCTCCTTGCACGCCCAAACATGGCCATAAAGAATCCACCGCGCTACAAGACCTTGCAGGACACCATCGGCGCCACGCCGCTGGTGCGGCTGCAGCGCCTGCCCGGTGCCGACAACGATGCTCGTGGCAACGTCGTCTTGGGCAAGCTGGAGGGCAACAACCCGGCCGGCTCGGTCAAGGACCGGCCGGCGCTGAGCATGATCCGACGCGCCGCCGAACGCGGCGACATCAAGGCAGGCGACACGCTGATCGAGGCCACTTCGGGCAACACCGGCATCGCGCTGGCCATGGCCGCAGCGATGCTCGGCTACCGCATGATCCTGGTCATGCCCGAGGACCTGTCGATCGAGCGTGCGCAGACCATGAAGGCCTATGGCGCCGAACTGGTGCTCACGCCGCGCTCGGGGGGCATGGAATACGCGCGCGACCTGGCCGAGCAGATGGTGGCCGATGGCAAGGGCCGCGTGCTCGACCAGTTCGCCAACCCGGACAACCCGCGCATCCACTACGAGACCACCGGCCCCGAGATCTGGGACGACACGGCCGGACGCATCACGCATTTCGTGAGCGCGATGGGCACCACCGGCACCATCACCGGCGTGTCGCGATACCTGAAGGAACGCAAGCCTGCGGTGCGCATCGTCGGCGCCCAGCCCAGCGAGGGCTCGCGCATCCCGGGCATCCGCAAATGGCCCGAAGCCTACCTGCCGAAGATCTACGACCCCAGGCATGTCGATGAGATCGTGCTCGTGTCGCAGGCCGACGCCGAGGACATGGCGCGGCGCCTGGCGCGTGACGAAGGCCTGTTCGCCGGCATCTCCGCCGCGGGCGCGTGCTGGGTGGCGCTGCAGCTGGCGCGCACGCTGCACAACGCCACCATCGTCTTCATCGTCTGCGACCGCGGCGACCGTTACCTGTCTACCGGCGTGTTCCCGGCATGAGTGCCGGCTACCGCTTCTGCCCGAATTGCGCCACGCCGCTGGAGTGGATCGGCTCGCTCGAGGATGGCGGTCACAAGGAGCGGCTGCGCTGCCCGGCCTGCGGTTTCACGCACTGGAACAACCCGACGCCGGTGCTGGCGGCGGTGATCGAATGCGCCGACCGCGAAGGCCGGCTGCTGCTGGCGAAGAACGCTGCCTGGAAGGGCAACATGTTCGCGCTGATCACCGGCTTCATGGAGGCCGGCGAAAGCCCGCAGGAGGGCGTGGCGCGCGAAGTGGCCGAAGAAACCGCACTTCAGGTCGACGCGCTCAACCTGATCGGCGTCTACGACTTCCAGCGCATGAACCAGGTGATCATCGCCTACCACGCGCTGGCGCATGGCGAGGTGAGCTTGTCGCCGGAGCTGGCCGACTACCGGCTGTTCGCGCCGCAAGACGTACGCTGCTGGCGCGCCGGCACCGGCTATGCGCTGGCCGACTGGCTGCGCACGCGCGGGCACGAGCCGCGGTTCATGGACCTGCCCGGTCGCGGTTGACGACGAGGACGACGATGGAAGTGCACAAGGAAATCGACACCCGCGGACTGAACTGTCCGTTGCCGATCCTGAAGGCCAAGAAGGCGCTGGCCGACATGGCCAGCGGCCAGGTGCTGAAGGTCGTGGCCACCGACCCGGGTTCGGTGCGCGACTTCCAGGCCTTTGCACGCCAGACCGGCAACGAATTGGTCGAGCAGAGCAGCAGCGTCAATGAGTTCACGCACTACCTGCGCCGCAGGTAGTCGCCGCGCCGCGGGGTGGCGAGGGCGCGCTACGGCTTGATGCCGCGAAGGAACTCGCGGAAACCCGGCCCGATCTGGGGATGGGCGAGCGCCAGCTCGACGTTGGCCTGGAGCCAGCCTTCCTTGCTGCCGCAGTCGTAGCGCTTGCCTTCGTAGCGGTAGGCAAATACCTTCTCGCGCCGCAGCAGCGAGGCGATGCCGTCGGTCAGCTGGATCTCGCCGCCCACACCGCGCGGCTGCGCGGCGATCTCGCGGAACACGCCCGGGGTCAGGATGTAGCGACCGGCCACGCCCAGGCGTGACGGCGCCATCTCCGGTGCCGGTTTCTCGACCATCTGCGTGACGTCGACCACGCGCTCATTCACCGCCTTGCCGGCGACGATGCCATAACGAATCGTCTGTTCTGCCGGCACTTCCTGCACCGCCAGGATCGAGGCCTGCCACTCGTCGAACTGATCGACCATCTGCTTCAGCACCGGCGGCACACCGACCATCAGGTCATCGGCCAGCAGCACCGCGAAGGGGTGGTTGCCGACCAGGCGTTGGCCGCACAGCACCGCATGGCCCAGGCCGAGCGCCTGCGCCTGGCGCACGTAGATGCACTCCATGTCGTCGGGCTTGACGCTGCGCACCACGTCCAGCAGATCCTGCTTGCCCGCCTGTTCGAGGGCTAGCTCCAACTCGAAAGTCATGTCAAAGTGGTCCTCGATCGGCCGCTTGTGACGGCCGGTGACGAAGATCATCTCGCGCACGCCGGCGGCATAGGCTTCCTCGACGGCGTACTGGATCAACGGCTTGTCCACCACCGGCAGCATTTCCTTGGGCTGCGCCTTGGTGGCAGGCAGGAAGCGGGTCCCCAGGCCGGCCACGGGAAAGATGGCTTTCGTCACCGACATCGGCATCTCTACAATCCCATCGATCATGTCGAATCATTGTGGCACGCAGCGCTTGCCGGCCGTCGAGTGTGCCGGGGCACAAGTCACATGGACGTGCTGATCGTCGAGCCGCTCGAGCCCGAGGTCCTGCAGTGGATCGACGCGCGCCATCCGGTGCGTTTCGCGCCGCAGCTCGAGCGCGATCCACGCGCGCTGCGCCAGGCGCTGTTCAATGTGCGCGCGCTGATCGCGCCGCCGTCGGTGGCGCTGGACGCGCAGGCGCTGCACTTCGCGCCGGTGCTGCGTGCCGTGGGTCGGCTGAGCGCCGGAGCCGAGAACCTGGATGCCGAGGCCTTCGCCCAGGCTGGTGTCGAGATCGTGCGCCCGGGCATGGCCAGCGCGCCCGCCGAGGCCGAATTCGCCATCGGCGCGATGCTGCAGCTGCTGCGCCGCGTTCCGGTGCGCAGCAACGACGGCATGCCGGTCGGGCGCGAACTGGCCGGCGCCACCGTCGGGCTGGTCGGCATGCCGGCGGCCGCACGGCCGCTGGCCGAGCTGCTTGCTGCCTTTGGTGCACAGGTCAATGGCTATGACCCGGCGGTGCATGTGTCCGACGGTGTGTGGGAGCGCTGGAAGATCACCCCGCTGGGCCTGCGCGAGCTGATCGAACGCAGTGACGTGCTGTGTGTGCTGCTGAACTATTTCACGCGCTACAAGGGCTTGCTCGGCGAGCGCTTCTTGCCGTATTGCAAGGCCGACCAGGTGTTGGTCAGCCTGGGGCATTCGAGTCTGTTCGACGAGGCGGCGCTGGCTGCGGCGTTGGACTCCGGTCGCATCGCCGCGGCCTGGTTCGACAGCATGGAGCCGGGCATGCTCGACCCCGAGCGGCCGCTGCACCAGGTGCGCAATCTGCAGGTCACCCCGCGTCTGGCCGGTACCACGCGCGAATCGCGCATCCGCAGCGCCTGGGCGGTGGTGCGGCGCATCGACGAGATCCTCAGCGAGGCACCGCCGCGCCCCGAGTTCAGGCCGACGACCGAAGACGACTCGCTTGATCTCGAAGCCGGTCAAGCGTCCGCATGAAGTCCTCGAGCCGCTGCTTTTCCTGAGCCACCACCGCGGCCGGCGCGCGCTCGACGAAGCTGGGCTTGCCCAGCTTCTCCGTGGCCTTGCCGATCTCGGCTTCGAGGCGCGCCATCTCCTTGGCCAGGCGAGAACGTTCGGCCTCGATGTCGATGGCCACCAGCAGCGCCAGGCGGGCCTCGCCCTGCACCGCCACCGGCGTGGCGCGCGTGGCTGCGTCGAAGGCTTCGTCGGCCAGCAGCCGCAGCTCGGACAGCCGGGCCAGCGCCTTCAGCACCGGCGTGGCCGCGGCGATGAACTCGGCGTCACCGCTGACGAGCAAGGGCACGCGCTCGGCCGGTGACAGCTTCATCTCCGAGCGCAGCTGGCGGCACGCGCCGGCCACCGCCTTGAGCTTGGCCATCCAAGCATCGGCCTCGGCATCCACCCGCGACAGCTCGGCCCTTGGATAGGGCGCGGTGACGATGCCCTCGGCCGAGCCCGCCGCCTTGCGTCCGGCCAGCGGTGCGACCTGTTCCCACAACTCGGCGGTGATGAAGGGCGCGATCGGGTGCAGCAGCCGCAGCACCGTTTCCAGCACGCGCAGCAGCGTGCGCCGCGCAGCGCGCTGCTGCGCCGGGCTGCCCTGCGCCAACTGCACCTTGGCGATCTCCAGGTACCAGTCGCAGTACTCGTCCCAGACGAAGGCATAGATGGCGTTGGCGACATTGTCGAGGCGGTACTCGGCGAAGCCGCGTTCGGTTGCCGCCTCCACGCGCTGCAGCTCGCTGACGATCCAGCGGTCGGCCGGCGAGAAATGCATGTAGCCGTCGGGGCCGCAATCGTTGCTGCACTGGCCCATGCCGCGCTCGTGGCCGTCCAGGCCCTCGACCTGCATCAGCACGAAGCGCGTGGCGTTCCACAGCTTGTTGCAGAAATTGCGGTAGCCCTCGCAGCGCTTGCTGTCGAAGCTGATGTTGCGCCCCAGGCTGGCCAGCGCCGCGAAGGTGAAGCGCAGCGCATCGGCGCCGTAGCCGGGGATGCCGTCGGGAAACTCCCTTTCGGTTTCCTTGCGCACACGCGGCGCGGTCTCGGGCTTGCGCAGGCCGGTGCTGCGCTTGTCCAGCAGCGCCGGCAGCGCAATGCCGTCGATCAGGTCGACCGGGTCGAGCACGTTGCCGTCGGACTTGCTCATCTTGCGGCCCATCGCGTCGCGCACCAGGCCGTGGATGTAGACGTGGCGGAACGGCACCTTGCCCGTGAAATGCGTGGTCATCATGATCATCCGGGCGACCCAGAAGAAGATGATGTCGAAGCCGGTGACCAGCACGCTGCTGGGCAGGAACAGGTCCTGCTCGACGGTCTTGGCCGGCCAGCCCAGCGTGGAAAAGGGCACCAGCGCCGAGCTGTACCAGGTGTCGAGCACATCCTCGTCGCGCTTCAGCGTGCCCGTGTAGCCGGCGGCCGCGGCCTGGGCACGGGCCTCGTCCTCGCTGCGCGCGACGAACAACTCACCGCCCGTGCCGTACCAGGCCGGGATCTGGTGGCCCCACCACAGCTGACGGCTGATGCACCAGTCCTGGATGTTGTTCATCCACTGGTGGTAGGTGTTGACCCATTGCTCGGGCACGAACTTGACTTCGCCCGAGTCCACGGCGGCCATGGCCTTGTCGCGCATGCTCCTGCCATCGGCGCCGGACTTGGTCGTCGCCACGAACCACTGGTCGGTGAGCATCGGCTCGACGATCTGCCCGGTGCGCGCGCAGCGCGGCACCATCAGCTTGTGCCTCTTGACCTCGACCAGCAGGCCTGCCGCTTCCAGGTCGGCGACCACCTTCTTGCGCGCGACGAAGCGGTCCAGTCCACGGTAGGCCGCGGGTGCCTGGTCGTTGATCGTCGCGTCCAGTGCCAGCACACCGATCATCGGCAGGCCGTGGCGCTGGCCCACCGCGTAGTCGTTCAGGTCATGCGCCGGCGTCACCTTGACCACGCCGGTGCCGAATTCGCGGTCCACGTAAGCGTCGGCGATGACCGGGATGTCGCGCTCGCACAAGGGCAGCCGCACCGTCTTGCCGACCAGCGCGGCATAGCGTTCGTCCTCGGGGTGCACCATCACCGCCACGTCGCCGAGCATCGTCTCCGGCCGTGTCGTCGCGACCACGACTTCACCGACACCATCCACCAGCGGGTAGCGGATCAGCCACAGCCAGCCGTCCTCCTCCTCGCTTTCGACCTCCAGGTCGGAGACGGCGGACTTCAGCACCGGGTCCCAGTTGACCAGCCTTTTTCCCCGGTAGATCAGCCCCTCTTCGTACAGCCGCACGAAGGTCTCGGTGACCACCGCGGACAGCTTGTGATCCATCGTGAAGTACTCGTGCGCCCAGCTCACGCTGGCGCCCATGCGGCGCATCTGGCGGGTGATGGTCGAGCCACTGCGCTCTTTCCATTCCCACACGCGCGCGACGAAGTCCTTGCGCCCCAGGTCGTGGCGGCTGATGCCTTCGTCCTGCAACTGGCGCTCGACCACGATCTGCGTGGCAATGCCGGCATGGTCGGTGCCTGGCAGCCACAGCGTGTTGTGGCCCTGCATGCGGTGGTAGCGCGTCAGCGCATCCATGATCGTCTGGTTGAACGCATGGCCCATGTGCAGCGTGCCGGTCACGTTGGGCGGCGGCAGCTGGATGCTGAACGAGGGCCTGGCCGGGTCCAGCGTCGGCACATAGGCGCCGCTGGCTTCCCACAGCGGGCCCCAGCGCGCTTCGATGGTGGCGGGTTCGAAGGACTTGGCGAGTTCGGTCATGAGTCGGCAGGCCCTACATCAGCAGGTGTTCGCCGGCATTGTCGCCGCCGAGGATCACGTAGTTGACCTTGCGGATGTCGAACAGCTGCGTGCCGCCGCCGTAGGAAATCGAGCTCTGCACGTCCTCGCGCATCTCGCGCAGCGTGTCGGCCAGCTTGCCCTTGACCGGCTCGAGGATGCGCTTGCCTTCGACGTGCTTGTACTCGCCCTTGTTGAAGTCGCTGGCCGAGCCGTAATACTCCTTGAACAGCTTGCCGTCGACCTCGACCGTGCGGCCGGGCGATTCTTCGTGGCCGGCGAAAAGCGAGCCGATCATCACCATGCTGGCGCCGAAGCGCACGCTCTTGGCGATGTCGCCATGGTCGCGGATGCCGCCGTCGGCGATGATCGGCTTGGTCGCCACGCGCGCACACCACTTCAGGGCCGACAGCTGCCAGCCGCCGGTGCCGAAGCCGGTCTTCAACTTGGTGATGCACACCTTGCCCGGGCCCACGCCGACCTTGGTGGCGTCGGCGCCCCAGTTCTCCAGGTCGATCACCGCCTCGGGCGTGGCCACGTTGCCGGCGATGACGAAGGTCTGCGGCAACCTGGACTTGATGTGGTCGATCATGCGGTGCACGCTGTCGGCATGGCCGTGGGCGATGTCGATCGTGATGTAGTCGGCGCCCACGCCTTCGCTGGCCAGGCGGTCGATGACCGCGCGGTCGGCGTCCTTCACGCCCGAGCTGATCGACACATACAGTCCCTTGTCGCGCATCGAGCGCGCATACGCGAGGTTGTCGATGTCGAAGCGGTGCATGACGTAGAAGTAGTCGTGGGCCGCCAGGAACTCGGTGATCGGCTCATCGACCACGGTCTTCATGTTGGCGGGCACCACGGGCAGCTTGAAGCGGCGCGGCCCGAACTGCACCGACGCGTCGCACTCGCTGCGGCTTTGCACGCGGCACTTGCGCGGCAGCAGCAGGATGTTGTCGTAGTCAAAGATCTCCATCGAGGCGGCTCCAGCAATGAGGTTGCGAGCGCTTGATCGGCAGCCGGCTCGTCGATGACGCGTCCATGCCGGCCGCGACACAAATCAAAACCGGGCACCTGAATTCGGGCCCGGTGGCCAATTCTACGCGGCCCCACCTCGAGCGGCGGCGCGGCCGATCTCGTCTGCCCGGCAACGCGGCGGCGGCACGCCATCCATCGCTGCACGCGCCGTGGTCGGGGCCGATTCTTCCGGTCACATCGGTGTGCGTTTGTAAGAACCCCTTCGACGATCGGGCGCGGCTCGGCCAAGGCGTTTCGGTGGGGCTGCGGCATGCGCCTGTTGCAATTGGCGCCCGCCGTTGCTGAAGCGATGGCGCCGCTGGCTGAAGTCCTGGCGCCGGGCGTCGATAACGCGGATGGGCCAGTCGCAACACCTTCGTCGCGTGCGTCCCCGGATGCTTTGGAGGCGCCATGTTCTTCGGTACCCACCCGCACGGCAAGCGCACCGCGCTGGGTTTCGCGTGCTGCGGCGAGCCTGCCCGTGCATGCATCAAGCTCGGCACGTCTCGCGGCCCGGCCGGCCGAGGTGCCAGGCTGGTTCACGCGCGAGGAAGCCATCATGGGCACGGCCATCCGCGTCGAACTCTGGTGCGCGGGCCGGTCCGAAGCCAAGGCGGCGGCGGACGCGGTGATGGCCGAGATGCACCGGATCGACAGGGCGATGAGCCCCCACAAGCCCGGCTCCGAACTCTCGCGCATCAATCTTCGTGCCGCGACGGCGCCGGTGGTGCTCAGCGACGAGATGTTTCACCTGGTCGAACGCGCGTTGCACTTCTCGAAGCTGTCCGACGGTGCCTTCGACATCAGCTACGCCAGCGTC
This sequence comes from uncultured Pseudomonadota bacterium, assembly GCA_963818005.1. Lineage (GTDB taxonomy): Bacteria > Pseudomonadota > Gammaproteobacteria > Burkholderiales > Burkholderiaceae_C > Rubrivivax. The sequence goes on along the minus strand of CAWFQP010000014.1, from coordinate 53,807 downwards.
GGCCAGCTCTACGACTACCGCAAGCGCATCCGGCCCGACGACGAAGCCATCGCCCGTGCGCGCGAGGCCGTGGGCTACCAACATCTGGTTCTCGACCCGCAGGCGCGCAGCCTGCGCTTCGCGCGGCCCGCAATGCGCATCGACCTGGGGGGCTTCGCCAAGGGCCATGCGGCGGACCGCGCCGCCTCGATCCTGGCACGGCGCGGCATCCGCCATGCCATCGTCTCCGCCGGGGGCGACAGCCGGGTCATCGGCGACCGCCGCGGTCGGCCCTGGACCGTGGCGGTCCGCGATCCGCGTCGGCAGGCGGTGGCGGCCATGTTGCCCTTGACCGACGTGTCGATCTCCACCTCGGGCGACTACGAGCGCTATTTCGAACAGGACGGCGTGCGTTGCCATCACCTGATCGACCCCCGCACCGGCAAGTCGCCGAGCAGTGTGCACAGCGTGACCATCCTGGCCGATGACGGGCTGACCAGCGAGGCGATGTCCAAGACGGTCTTCGTGCTCGGGCTGCAGCAGGGCATGCGGCTTGTCGAGACCCTGCCGGGAGTCGATGCGGTGGTCATCGATGCCCAGGGCCAGCTGCATTTCTCGTCGGGGCTGGGCCACGGCGCTGCGCCGCGGCTGCAGTAGTCCGGCGTGCTGCCGCGGCAAGTGGGTCAAGTCCCGATGAGGAGGCGAGCATGAACATCCATTCGGTTCTTCCGTGGTGCTTGGCTGGCACGGCCCTGGCAGCAGCGCTGGCCACGGTGGGCTGCGGCGGCGGCGACAGCAGCAGCAGCAGCAGCAGCGGCAGCGGCAGCGAAGCGGCAGCCAGCGTGGTGCGCGACGTGCCGCTGGCCTATGTGAAGCGCGCCAACATCCTCGGCATGAATCCGACTGACGGCGCGCCGTCGGCGCCGGGCGGCGACCTGATGGTGCGCGAGAAGTCCTCGCCCAGCGCGCCGGAACACAACCTGACGGCGAGGTTCACGCAGGGCAAGGGTGACGCCTCCGACCCCGAGGTGTCCTACGACGGCAAGAAGATCATCTTCTCGATGCGCTGCCCGAGCTCGAACACCTCGACCCTCGGCGGCGTGAGCGCCTGCACCGGTCGCTGGAACATCTGGGAATACGACATGAGCGAGGGCGGCCTGACCCGCGGCCGCTTCAAGCGGCTGACGGCCTCCACCGAAGACGACGATGTCGACCCGGCCTATCTGCCGGCGGGCCGCGGCGTGGTCTTCTCCTCGAATCGCCAGACCAAGTCGAAGACCTTGCAGGCCGTCGGTGCCCAGCCCTATTTCGCGCTGGACGAGTACGAGCGCGAGCGCGTGCTGAACCTGCACACGATGAACGCGACGGGCGGTGCCATCGAGCAGATCTCCTTCAATCAGAGCCACGACCGCAACCCGGTGGTGCGGCCCAACGGCGACATCATGTTCTCGCGCTGGGAGCATGTCGGGCCGCGCAATCGTTTCGCCATCTTCCGCACCAAGCCCGACGGCACCGACATGTTCGTGCTGTACGGTGCACAAAGCCCGGGCAACAGCTTCCTGCACCCGCGCGACATGGACCCGAAGGGCAAGTACAAGGGCTTCGTGTCGTCCTCGTTGATGTCCTTGTCGGGCACGCAGGAAGGTGGCGCGCTGATGTTCATCGACGCGGCCAACTACTCCGAACACAACACGCCGGCCAACAGCGCCGTGCCGACGCAAGGCGGCCAGAGCGAAGTCACCGAGAAGCTGCTCAACATGGGACGCGGCCTGTCGCCGTTCGGGCGCATCACCACGCCGTATCCGTTGTGGGACGGCAGCAACCGCGTGCTGCTGTCCTATCGGCCCTGCGAGGTCACGCGCGATGGTGTGGTCGTCGCCTGCGCCACGCTCAGCGCCGCCGAGATCGAGCGGCTGAACGACCGCGAGCGCACGATGGAGGTGGTGGCTGCCGACAGCTTGCAGGACAACGTGCCGCCGTCGTATGCGGTGTACATGTTCGACCCGGGCCCGCAGACCTGGCTGATCGTGGCCGCGCCGCCGCCGGGCTTCATGTACACCGATCCGGTGTCGATCGAGCCGCGGCCCGAGCCCAATGCGACCGACCCGACGAGCGTGGATCCGGCTCTGGCCGCACAGGGCCTGGCATTGATCGAAGTGCGCAGCGTGTACGACACCGACGGCCTGAACCGCATGGGCGAAGGCATGCTGACGGCGGTGGATCTGCCGCCCGGCTGCAGCGTGGGCATTGCCAAGACGCGTCCCAGCGATGCACTCGACACCCGCGCGGAGGTGGCCGACCTGGTGCGCATGAAGGATCCGGCCGACAGCGCCTACGGCTGCGCTCCGGCACGCTTCGTGCGTGCCACGCGGGCGGTGGCGCCGCCCTCGAGCACCATGGGGCTGCGCTCGGCCATCGGCGAAACCGAATTCGAGCAGCAGCAGATCCTCGGCTATGCGCCGGTCGAGCCCGACGGTTCGTTCAAGCTGCAGGTGCCGGCCGACGTGCCGCTGGCGCTGGCCATCGTCGATGCCAAGGGCCGCGGCATCCAGACCCACCTGAACTGGATCCAGGTGCGTCCGGGCGAACGCCGCACCTGCGACGGCTGCCACAGCCCGCGGCGCGGCGGTGCCATCAATTCCGGCGCGGTCGTCAATTCGCTGCCGGCGGCACTGAAGCCCGGCATGTCGAGTGCGCACCTGTCCGGCGAGACCCTGGCCGCGCTGCGCACCCGGCTGGATGCGACCCAGTTGCGGCTCAAGCCCGACATGGAATTCACCGACGTATGGGCCGACACCAGCAAGCCCGGCGTCACGGCGCGCGCGCCGATCGTCGCGCGCTACACCGGCAACGCCAATCCGGCCGACGACCTGGCCACGCCTGCGCCCGTCGATGGCCTGATCAACTACCCGCAGCACATCCAGCCGATATGGAGCCGCGACCGTGGGGCCGACACCTGCACCGGCTGCCATGCCGACAGCGCCAAGCTCGACCTGCGCGGCACCGTCGCAGGCAGTGGCCGGCTGATCTCCTACGAGGAGTTGATGCTTGGCGATCCGCTCATCGACCCGAGCACGGGCCAGCCGCGCACGCGTCTGGAAGACGGCGTGCCGATGGTCGTGCGCGGCGCACCGCTGGTCGAAACCATGGCCGGCAATGCCACCGGCCTGGCACGCAGCAGCCGCCTGACCGAGATCCTGTTCGGCGAGACGCTGAAGGCGCCAGGTGAAGCGCGCACCACGCACCCGTCGCCGCCGGCCAGCGCGCCGAACCACGCGCTGCTGTTGAACGCGGCGGAAAAGCGCCTGATCGTCGAATGGATGGACCTGGGCGGCCAGTACTACAACAACCCCTTCGACGCCGGCATTCGTGCCATCACCACGCTCAGCCAGGCCAGCTTCCAGGCGCAGGTCATGCCGATCCTGCAATCGAGTTGCGCCAGTTGCCATCAGGCCATCGGCAGCGTGGCCGGCAGCACCACGCCGGCACGGCAGAACCGCTTCGTGCTCACCGGCAGTGCGGAAGGCGACTACAACGTGACCTTGTCGATGATCTCCGACACCTGCAAGGCGTCGAGCAACTACCTGCTGAGTCGGCCTTCGACCGTGCCGCACCCGGTCGGTGCCGGCAGCCAACTCACCGCCGTGCTGCCGCCGGGCAGCGCCAACTACAACACCATCGCCGCGTGGATCGGCACGGGGTGTTCGACACCATGAGTTCATTGCATCGAAGCAGCCTGCGCGGCGGCGCGGCGGCGATCTTGCTCGCCGTCGCCGGCTGTGGCGGTGGCGAGAACCCGTTCGACAACCCGGCCACCGTCAGCAACCCGACACAGGTGTCGGGCCAGAAGCTGTCCTTCGCCTACTTCCAGAAGTGCATCAACCCGATCTTCCTGGCCAAGGTGCAAAGCAGCGCGGCGGCATCGACCAATACCTGCGCCAGTTCGGGGTGCCATGACAACGTCAACGGCACCGGAGGTGCCTTGCGCATCGTGCCCGACGCGCAGGCCGTGGATCTGGCCGACCCGGCCAACACGGCCGATGCCATCCGGCTCACCGACATGTACAAGAACTTCTATTCGGCGCAGGGCTCCGCGATCATCGGCTCGCCGACCCAGAGTCGCCTGTTCACCAAGCCGTTGCTGCTCAACGTGCTGCACGGCGGCGGGCTGATCTTCGACGGCGAGCAGGATGCCTTCGCGCGCCTGATCGCCTACTGGATCACCCATCCCGTGCCTGAGGGCAGCGACGAATTCAGCGCGGCGGATGGGCTGTTCACCCCGGCCGATGCGAGCACCGGCGAGTGCAACGTCGAATGAGGTGTCTGCTGGCCGTCCTCTTCTGGGTCGTCAGCTTGTGCGTCAGCCCGCTCGCGCAGGGCGCCGAAGCCGACGAAGAGCGCGTACGCATCACCGATGCGTACATCGAGCTGCGCACCGGCGCAGGGCGCGGCTACCCGGTGTTCCACGTCGCCGCGCGCGACGAATGGATCACCATCGAGCTGCGCCACACCGACTGGTACAAGGTGCGCACGGCAGGCGGCAAGGTCGGCTGGGTGTCGCGCACGCAGTTGCAGACCACGCTGACCGAAGCCGGCGCGGCGAAGGGCTTTCGCGATCTGGCGGTCGACGACTATCTGGTGCGCCGGCTCGACCTGGGCGCGGCCTGGGGCCTGTTCGACAGCGAGCCGATGCTCAAGGTCTGGAGCAGCTACAAGCTCAGCGACACGCTCAGCGTGGAAGCGGCGATCGGCCAGGTGCAAGGCACCTACGCCGGCGCCAACTTCTGGCAGCTCAGTCTGCTGGCCGAACCCTGGTCGGACCAGCGCATCTCGCCCTACCTGGGCATCGGCGTCGGACGATTCGACAACTTTCCGAACCCGAGCCTGGTCAATGCCGCGCCGACCAGCGCCAACCTGGCCGATTTCACGCTCGGCGCGCGCTACTACCTGAGCGAGCGCTTCATCGTGCGCGCCGACTACACGCTGTACACCGTCTTCCAGTCGGATGTGCGCACCAGTGAGTACTCGGCCTTCAGCATCGGACTCGGTTTTTTCTTCTGAGCGCCGATAAGGTACCGATGAACACCCCTCACACCCTCATCGCCGCATTGCTGTCGGGCCTGGCTGCCATGGTCGTTTCGGCGCCCGCCCTGGCCCAGACCCAGAACCAGAAGCCTGCCGACGACCAGGTCGTCGTGCCGCAGGTCGAACGGCGCGAGCTCACGCCGCCGCGCTATCCGTCCAACGACTTCGAAGTCGGCGCCTTCGTCGGCACCTATGCCACGCAGAACTTCGGCTCCAGCCTGGTCTATGGCCTGCGCCTGGGCTACGCCATCACCGAAGACTTCTTCGTCCAGGGTGTCTACGGCAGCACCCAGGTCAGCGACGACAACTTCCGGCAGATCCTGCCCGGCGGCGTGTTTCCGACAAACAGCGAGCAGCTGTCCTACTACAACCTGTCGGTCGGCTACAACGTGCTGCCCGGCGAGGTCTTCATCGGCGCGAATCGCGCCTTGCCCTCGGCCATGTACCTGATCGCCGGCGTGGGCAGCACCGACTTCGCGGGCCAGTCGCGCCAGACCTTCAACGTCGGGCTCGGTGCACGCGTGTTCCTGAAGGATTCGTTTTCCATGCAGGTCGACGTGCGCGACCACATCTTCTCGCTCGACGTGCTCGGCCAGTCGGAGAGCACGCAGAACCTCGAGCTGACGTTCGGCCTCAGCTTCTTCTTCTAGCCCATCCGCACATGAGCATGATCACGCCCGTCGCGCTGCGGCATCGAATCCGGCTGCTGCTGAGCGCCGCCGCGCTGCTGGCCTGTGCGGCTGCACCGGCAGCGACCTTGCAGCCGTCGGCCATGGCGCCGGACTTCACGCTGCGCAGCATGGACGGGCCGAACCTGCGCCTGAACGAGCAGCGCGGACGGGTGGTGATGGTGAACTTCTGGGCCACCTGGTGCGGTCCCTGCCGGCAGGAAATGCCGCACCTGAACAAGCTGCACGACAAGTACCGCGATGCGGGCTTCGTGCTGCTGGGCGTGAACATCGACGACAACGCGCGCGCCGCCACCGACCTGGCCACCAAGCTGGGACTGAGGTTCCCGGTCCTGCTCGACACCGACAAGAGCGTCAGCCGGCTCTATGACCTGGGCTCGATGCCGGCCACCGTGCTGATCGACCGCGAAGGCCGGGTGCGCCACCTGCATCGTGGCTACCGCGAGGGCTACGAGCTGAGCTACGACCAGCAGGTCCGCGCTCTGCTGAAGGAATGAGCGTGAGGCGCAGCCGTTCCTTCCCGATCGCCGCCGCGCTGGGGTCCATGCTGCTGCTTGGCGGCTGCGCGCTGCAGCCTTGGGTCAAGCCCTACGAGCGCGAGTCGCTGGCCGATCCGATCATGAACCTGCAGCGCAGCAGCTTGATCGGGCAGCACCGCGAACATGTCTACGACGTGCGTGAAGGCGCGCGCGGCGCCACCGGCATCCAGGGGACCGGTTGTGGCTGCAACTAGCCTGTGGCGGCGCCTGCTGGGCCTGCTGGGCGGCTGCGTCGGCAGCCTGCTGGCGGCCGGCGGCGCGCGCGCCGTGGCGCTGCCCGACAACGTGGGCGAGGCCATGGCCCATGTCTACAGCGGCGGGGGCGTCACGGCCTCCGGCCCGGCGCTGCTGGTGCGCAAGAACCTCGGTGACCGCTTCTCGATCACCGGCAGCTACTACGCGGACTTCGTCAGCAACGCGTCGATCGACGTGGTCACCACCGCCAGTCCCTACAAGGAAACACGCAACGCCTACGGCCTGGGCCTCAACTATGTGGTGCGTGACTCGCTGATCACCGTGGCTGCAGCCACCAGCCGCGAGCCGGACTACATCGCCGACGCGCTGAACGTGGACGTGGCGCAGGACGTGTTCGGCGGCATGACGACGGTCAGTCTCGGGTTCACGCGCGGCTGGGACCAGGTCGGCAAGACGGGCGACGGCTTCTTCGACACGGCCGACCATTGGCGCTACCGCATCGGTGCCACCCAGGTGCTGACGCCCAACTGGCTGATGAGCGCCAACTTCGAGGCGATCTCCGACGACGGCTATCTGGGCAACCCGTACCGCGTGGCGCTGGTCTTCGGCGCGGCGGTGCCGGAAAGCGTGCCGCGCACGCGCAGCAGCCGGGCCTTCCAGCTGCGCGCCATCGGCGACCTGGGCGAGCGCAACGTGGTGCGCGGTACCTATCGCTACTTCTGGGACAACTGGGGCATCAACGCACACACCTTCGAGCTTGGCTACGCACGCTATTTCGGCAAGGACTGGATGGCCGACGGCTTCGTGCGCTACCACATGCAGGACGGTGCGCTGTTCTTCAGCGACAACGCGAGCTCCGACACCGCCTACATCACCCGCAACCGCCAGCTCAGCAGCTTCAACGATGTCGGTCTGGGCTTCAACCTGGCCTACACGGCGAAGACGGTGCCTGGCCAGTACAGCGTCGTCGTGACCGGTGCGGTCGAGTTCATGAACTTCAAGTACAGCGAGTTCACCGATGTTCGCACCGGCCAGCTCTATTCGTTCAATGCCTATCTGGCGCAGTTGCTGGTCTCGGTGACGTTCTGAAAGGGCCCGGCGCCATGATCCTCCAATGCATCCGCGTCTTCATCGCCGCCTGCTGCGCGGTCGCAGGCCCGTTGGCCCTGGCCGCGGAACCCGCTTCGACATCGGCGCCGGCGCCGGCTGTGGCCGTATCGATGCGGCCGGCAACGCCGGCGGTTGCGCCGACGGCTTCACCCCCCGCGGTGCCCGCCCCGGCGACCTCGCCGACGCCGGCGGCGGCCAGCTCCGCGGCGCCTGTTCAAGCCGCCGGGCTGGATTCGCGCATCCAGGACCTGAAGGGTGACGTCATCCGCCTGAACCGCGACCTGCTGGTGCTGGAAGAAGAACTGCTGTTCCCGGCCGGCACGCAGCTGGCCGTGTTCCTGTCCATGGACGTCGGCAAGCTGTTCGCGCTGGATTCGGTGCAGATCAAGCTCGACGACAAGGTGGTGGCGAACTATCTGTACACGCCGCGCGAAATCGAGGCGCTGCATCGCGGCGGCGTGCAGCGGCTGTACCTGGGCAACCTGCGTGCCGGTGAGCATTCGCTGGTGGCGTTCTTCACCGGCAAGGGCCCGCACGAGCGCGACTACAAACGCGGCGCGACGCTGAAGATCGACAAGGGTACCGATCCGAAGTACATCGAACTGCAGATCAAGGATTCGATGGGCAAGCTGCAGCCCGAGTTCGAAGTCAAGGTCTGGCAATAGGCGGCGTGAATGGCTCGTGTCGTGCGTCTTCGATCGGCCTTGCGCAGCCTGGGTGGCGCCGCGCTGCTGCTGTGCGCCGCAGCCGGCGCGCTGGCTGCGGATGAGCCGAAGCGCGGCGTCGAGTCGCCGCACTACGGCGACGGCCTGTTCCACTTCTACCAGGAGCAGTACTTCAGCGCCATCACCGGCCTGATGGTGTCGCAGCACTTCGACCGCCTGGCACCGCACGCGGACGACACCGAGGTGCTGCGCGGCGGCATGCTGCTGTCCTACGGCATGCACAAGGAGGCCGGCGAGGTCTTCGCCAGGTTGATCGACCAGGGCGCTGCCGCGCCCGTGCGTGACCGCGCCTGGTTCTACCTGGCCAAGATCCGGTACCAGCGCGGCTACCTGGCGGACGCCCAGGCCGCGATCGGCCGCATCGCAGGCCCCTTGCCCGGCGATCTCGAAGAAGACCGCCTGCTGCTGCAGGCCAACCTTCTGATCGCCGCCGCCGACTACGCCGGCGCCGTGAAGCTGCTGTCCGGTGTGGCCGAGCCCAAGGGCGCGAGCAAGCTCGGCGGCAGCGCCGCCTACCTGCGCTTCAACCTGGGGGTCGCGCTGATCAAGAGCGGTGATGTCGCCCAGGGCAGCGCTTTGCTCGACCAGATCGGCAGCGCCGCCGCGACGGACGAAGAACAGCGCGCCCTGCGCGATCGTGCCAACCTGGCGCTGGGTTTTGCCGCATTGGCGAAACAGCAGCCGCAGCAGGCGAAGCTCTTTCTCGAGCGCGTGCGCCTGAGCAGCCTTCAAGCCAACAAGGCGCTGCTCGGCTATGGCTGGGCGGCGGCCGAACTGAAGACAGCCCAAGCAGGCGCTGGTGCCTTGGAGCGAGCTGGCGCAGCGCGACCCCAGCGATGCGGCCGTACTCGAAGCGCGCATCGCCGTGCCCTACGCCTATGCCGAGCTGGGTGCCCGCGGACAGGCACTGGAGCGCTACAACCAGGCGATCGTGGCATTCGACGCCGAGACGCAGTCGCTCGACAGTTCGATTGCCTCGATCCGCGCAGGCACGCTGCTGACGGGCCTGCTCGAACGCAATCCGGGCAGCCACATGGGCTGGTTCTGGAACATCCGGTCGCTGCCCGCGATGCCGCATGCCGGACACCTGGCGCCACTGCTGGCGCAGCACGACTTCCAGGAAGCCTTCAAGAACTACCGTGATCTGCAATTCCTGACGCACAACCTGCAGGGCTGGGCCGACAAGCTGGGCGTCTTTGGCGACATGCTCGGCAACCGCCGCAAGGCCTTTGCCGAGCGCCTGCCGCAGGTGCGCGCCAGGACGCCGCAGCACGCCGAGCTGGCTGCACTGCGCCAACGCCGCGATGTGCTTGCTGCTGAATTGGCGCAGGCCGTTGCCGCCAGCGACGGCGTCGCCTTCCACGACGCCAGGCAGGGCGAGCTGCTGGCGCGCCTGGCCAGCGCCCGATCCGCGCTGGCGGCCCTGCCTGTCGACGGCCAGCCGGCTGGCGCGCAGGATCGACTTCGGCTGGCCGCGGGTGTGATGACCTGGGATCTGGCCCAGCAGTACCCCCAGCGCGTCCACCAGGCCAGCAGGGCCCTGCGGGGCATCGAGGCGCAGATCGACTCGGCCGGCCAGCGCGACGCGGCGTTGACCCGAGCCCAGCGCGACGAGCCTGCGCGCTTCGAGGCCTTCGCCGCGCGCATTGCCCAGCTCGAACAACGCATCCAGACGCTGACTCCGCGCGCCGTGGCGTTGGCGCGCGAACAGCAAGAGCAGATCCAGGAGCTGGCGGTTGCCGAACTGCTGCGGCAGAAGCAGCGCCTGGCGGCCTATGCCATGCAGGCGCGTTTTGCCGTGGCCCAGCTCTACGACCGTGCGACCTTGGCGACCCATGAGGCCGGCGATGCGAAGCAGCCCTAGCGCGCTGTGTCTGACGTTGTTGCTGTGCGCCTGCGCCAGCAGGAACGGCACGCCCGACAACGCGCCCACCTTGAAGACCCTGGCTGGCCGCGAAGCGCAGGTCGCGCCGGACAGCGGCGTGCAGGCCACTGAAGAACAGGCCATTGCGGCCTATCGCAAGTTCCTCGAAGTGGCGCCCAAGGCGCCGCAGCGCGCGCAGGCGATGCGTCGCCTGGGCGACCTGGAAATGGCCAGTGCCGATGCGCGCAGCGCCGGCGCCGAAGGGTCCAAGACCGGCGCCCCGGACTACCGCACGGCGGTGGCGCGCTACGAGGAGTTCCTGAAGGCCTACCCGCAGGACAAGGACAACGACCGCGTGCTCTACCAACTGGCGCGCTCGCGCGAGCAGGGCGGCCAGCTCGAAGCGGCGCTGGCCACGCTCGACCGGCTGCTGGCGGAGTACCCCCGGACCGCCTATCGCGACGAGGCCCAGTTCCGACGCGGCGAGATGCTCTTCAGCCTGCGCGACTACACCAAGGCCGAGATGGCCTACGCCACGGTGCTGCGCTCGCAGGACGGCAATCCGTACCAGGGTCGCGCGCTGTACATGCAGGGCTGGTCGTTGTTCAAGCAGGGCCGGCTCGAGGACGGGTTGCGATCGTTCTTCGGTGTGCTCGACCTGAAGCTGGGCGACGAGCCTGCCGGCGGCAAGGACGACAGCCTGGCCCATCTGAGCCGCGCCGACCGCGAGCTGCTGGAAGACACCTTCCGCGTGACGAGCCTGAGCCTGGCCAACTTGCAGGGTGCGGCCAGCATTCCACCGTACATCGATTCGCCGCAGCGCAGCGCCTACGAGTTCCGCGTCTATCGGCAGCTCGGCGAGCTGTACATCAAGCAAGACCGCAGCAAGGATGCCGCCGACACCTTCGTCGCCTTTGCGCGGCGCCAGCCGCTGCACGCCCAGGCACCCCAGCTGCAGGCCCGCGTGATCGACATCTACCAGCGCGGCGGCTTCGCCAACCAGGCGCTCGAGGCGAAGAAGGACTACGTCACGCGCTACGGCATCGACAGCGAGTTCAGCCGCGCCAACCCGGAAGGCTGGATCGCCGCCCAGCCGCTGGTCAAGACCCACCTGGCCGAACTGGCTCGACACCACCACGCCGGCGCCCAGGCCAGCAAGTCCAGCGCCGACTATGCCGAGGCGGTGCGCTGGTACCGCATCTACCTGCGCTCCTTCCCGGCCGATCCGCAGGCAGCGCAGAACAACTTCCTGCTCGCCGAGCTGCTGTTCGAGGACAAGCGCTTTGCCGAGGCTTCGCTCGAGTACGAAAAGGCAGCCTACGACTACCCGGTGCACGCGAAGAGCGCCGACGCCGGCTATGCCGCATTGCTGGCCTATGCCGAGCAGGAGAAGGCGGTGCCGACTGCCGATTTGCCCGGCTTGCAGCGCGCAGGAGTGAGCAGTTCACTGCGTTTTGCTGCGGCGTTCGGTGCGGACCCGCGCGCAGCCGGGGTGCTGACCCACGCCGCGGAAAAGCTGTACGCACTGCACGATGCCGAGGCGGCCGCGGCCGTGGCGCGCCAGGTGCTGGCACTGCAACCGCCGGCGACCGACGCACAGCGGCGTGTCGCCTGGACCGTCGTGGCGCACACAGCCTTCGAACACGCCCGGTTCGACCAGGCCGAGAGCGCCTACAGCGAGGTGCTGGCACTGCTGCCGGCGCAGGACAAGGCCCGCAACGACGTCGTCGAGCGCCTCGCCGCCAGTGTCTACAAGCAGGGCGAGCGCTCGCGCGAGGCCGGCAATGGGCGTGAAGCGGTGGCGCATTTTGCGCGCGTGGCAGTGGTCGCGCCGCAGTCGACGGTGCGCGCCACCGCTCAATACGATGCCGCCGCCGCGCTGATCGGCCTGAAGGATTGGGATGGTGCGGCGCGAACGCTCGAAGACTTCCGCCAGCGCTACCCGAACCATGCATTGCAGGCGGATGTCGGCCAGAAGCTGACCGTGGCCTACCTCGAACAGCAGCAGTGGGCCCCGGCCGCCGCCGAGCTCGAGCGTGTCGCCGCCAGCCATCAGGATCTGCAGCTGGCCCGCTCGTCGCTGTGGCAGGCCGCCGAGCTCTACGACAAGGCGGGCTCCGGCGCCTCCGCCGCCAAGGCCTACGCACAGTATGTGCTGCGTTTCCCGCAGCCGCTGGAGCCCGCCGTCGAAGCGCGCTGGCGCATGGCGCGTATCGCCAAGGCCGAGGCCCAAGCGGCGCGCGAGTTCACGCTGATGCAGGAGATCTTCCATGCCGACCAGACTGGCGGCGAAGCACGCACCGCGCGCACCCGCTACCTGGGCGCCACGGCCGCGCTGGCGCTGGCCGAGCCGGCGTTCGAGGCCTATCGCAAGGTGGCGCTGGTGGAACCGCTGGCCAAGCAGCTGAAGCTGAAGAAGGCCAGGCTCGAGGACGTGCTCAAGGCCTACGCCGTGGCTGCCGACTATGGCGTGGCCGACGTCAGCACCGCGGCGACCTTCCAGGTCGCGTCGCTGTACCAGGACTTCGGTCGTGCGCTGATGAGCTCGCAGCGGCCGAAGAAGCTGAACAAGAAGGAACTCGAGCAGTACGACCTGATGCTCGAGGAGCAGGCCTACCCGTTCGAGGAGAAGGCCATCGAACTGCATGAGCTGAATGCGCGCCGCGCCCGCGAGGGCGTGTACGACCAGTGGGTGAAACGCAGCTTCGTCGCGCTGGGTGAACTCAAGCCGGCGCGCTATGCCAAGAACGAACGCGCTGAAGGAGTCATCGATGCGATACGTTGAACACAGTCTGTGCGCGCTGGCGTTGGCGGCCCTGGGCGCCTGCGCGTCGAACACGGAAGCCGACCCGCAGCGGCAGGGCCGAGCATCGCCGCCGGCGGCAGCGGCGAGTGCCGCTGCAGCCACACCCAAGCCTGTCGACGCCCAGGCGCAGAGGGCCTTCGACGAGGCGCGGCGTGCGCTCGCAGCCGGCCAGCTGACCCAGGCCGAGCGGGGCTTTCTGGCGCTGACGCAGTCGAACCCGGAATTGGGTGGCCCACATGCCGGATTGGGACAGATCTATCTGCAGTCGGGCAAGCCGGCTGAGGCGGTGCTGCAGTTCGAAGCGGCCGTGCGCGCCAGCCCGAAGCAGCCGGTCTACCTGAACCAGCTGGGCGTGGCCTATCGGCAGCAGGGCCAGTTCGACAAGGCGCGCGAGGCCTACGAACAGGCCATCAGCCTGGCACCCGACTATGCCGCGCCGATGCTCAACCTGGGCATCCTGAACGACCTGTACCTGGACGACGGTGCGCGCGCACTGGAGCTGTACGAGCGCTACCTGCTGCTCACCCCCGCCGGTGACGCCACGGTCAGCAAGTGGGTGGTCGAGCTGAAGAGCCGCAAGCCGCCCACGCTGGCGGCGAAAGGCAAGTCATGACACAACGATCCGTTCGCCATCTGATGCTCGCCAGCCTGGCTGCAGCCTGCGCCGCAGCCGCTGCGCAGGACCGCGCCGACATCGACCGCACGCAGGTCATCGGCAACCGCGAATTGCCCAAGGTGCTGTACATCGTGCCGTGGAAGAAGCCCTTGCCCGGCGAGCTGGCTGGCCGCCCGGTGGTCAGCGTGCTCGACGAGGCGCTGGCGGCCATCGACCGCGATGTGCTGCGCCGCCAGTTGCGCTACGACGCGCAGCTTCAGCCGCCTGCTGCCAGCACACCGAAGTAATCCGTTTCCCCGTTTCCCCGTTTCAACCCTTGCCATCGGAGCCCCAGCGATGAATGCCTTCAACACCGCCGTGAAGTTCTTCCAGGACTGCGGTCTGTTCATCTACCCCAGCATCGCCATCATGATGCTGGGTCTGGCGATCGCGATCGAACGATTCATGTTCCTCAATCGAGCGCGCAGCCAGAACCGCAAGGTATGGGCGCAGGTCAAGCCGATGCTCGAAGGCGGCAAGTTCAAGGAAGTGCAGAGCGTGACCGCGCAGTCCGACGCCGCCATCGGCAAGATCGTCAACTACGGTCTGGTGCGCATGCAAAGCCCGGGTCGGCGCGAGGACTACGACGCGGCGATGGAGGAGGGCATGATGGAAATCGTGCCGCGCCTGGAAAAGCGCACCCACTACATCGCCACCTTCGCCAACGTCATCACGCTGGTCGGCTTGCTCGGCACCATCATCGGCCTGATCAAGGGCTTCACCGCGGTGGCTCAGGTCAACCCGGCGGAGAAGGCCGAGCTGCTGTCGGCCAGCATCTCGATCGCCATGAACAACACCGCGTTCGCGCTGATGGTGGCGATCCCGTTCCTGCTGATCCATTCGGTGCTGCAAGCCAAGACCAGCGAGATCGTGGACGGGCTGGAGGCTGCCAAGATCAGTTTCCTGAACCTGGTGCAGCGCCTGAAGGCCGAACAGGCGACCGCGCGCTAGAAGCCGATCGTCCAACGCCACGCCACGCGAAACGACCGAGGGACTGAACATGCGAGTAAGGCGCCTGCGCAAGGAAGCGGCCCATCTGGAGATCACGGCGTTCATCAACCTGATCGTGGTGCTGGTGCCGTTCCTGTTGTCCGTCGCGGTGTTCACGCGGCTGGCGGTGGTCGACCTGAGCCTGCCTGCGCAGACATCGGGCGCGCAGCTGCTGAAGCCCGACAACCTGCAGCTCGAGGTGGTGATGCGCGCCAACGCACTGGAGGTGGGCGACCGCATCGGCGGCCTCATCAAGCGCATCGACAGCACGGCCCACGGCCACGACCTGGCCACCTTGTCTGCGGTGATGCTGCAGTTGAAGGCGCGTTTTCCCGACAAGACCGAAGCCAGCGTGCTGGCCGAGCCCAACACTTCCTATGACCAACTGGTGCAGGTGATGGACGCGGTGCGTGTCAGCCGTACGGTGCAAGGCAGGAAGACGATCACCGCCGACCTGTTCCCGAACATCTCGATCGGCGACGCGCCGGTGCGCGCCGTGCGCTGACCGGGTGTCGAATCCATGAAGCTCACGCCCCTGCAAAAACGCGCCGAACGCAAGTCGCGCAACCAGAACATGCTGGACATGAACCTGGTGTCGCTGATCGACGTGTTCACGATCCTGATCTTCTTCCTGCTCTCCGGCGCCAGCGGCGTGGAATTGCTGCCCAGCCCCAAGGCGGTGAAGTTGCCGCAGTCGGTGGCCGAGAAGAGCCCGCGCGAAACCGTGGTGGTGATCGTCAGCGCCGCGGAAATCGTCGTCGACGGCCGCAGCGTCGCCAAGGTCTCCGAGGTGCTGGCTACCCAGGGCGACCTGATCGAGGGGCTGAAGCTCGAGCTGGACCACCAGGCCGGCCGGCAGGTGATGCGCAAGGAAAACGAGGCTCAGGGCAAGACGGTCACGATCATGGGCGACAAGGACATTCCCTACCAGTTGCTGCGCAAGGTGATGTTCACGGCGGCGCGCGCGAACTTCAGCGACGTGTCCTTCGCGGTGCGCAGGATGGACATGTGATGAGCGCGGCAATGGCTGTCTCGTTCCGCACACCGGTCCTGGCCTGGTCGGTGTCGCCCGACGACGAACTGCGCTTCAGGCGCGTTCGCAATCGGGTGTTGAGTGTCGGCGTGCTGCTGTGTGTGGCATTGCCGTGGCTGCCGGTGACCCAACCCGACCGCTCGGTGCCGCAGGCGCTGCCCGCGCCAATGGCCCGGCTGCTGATCGAACGCGTGACGCCACCGCCACCACCGCCACCGCCCGCGCTGCGGCAAGACCGAGCCAAGGAAGTCGAGGCGGCGACACCGACCCGCAAGGCGGCTGTGCCGCTGCCCGAGCCACCCCGCAAGTCGGCGTTGCCGGTGCCCGAAGCGCGAAATCCCCAGCCCAACAAGCCGGCCGGAGAAGCCCTCGACACGGCGCGGCGCAATGCGGCCGGTGTCGGCCTGCTGGCGATGAAGGATGAACTCGCCGAAATCCGTGGCGCACCGCTGGCAGTGCAACTCAGGCCCGACATCAAGCAGGGCCCGGGCGTGGGCACCGGCGTCGGCGTCGGTGTAGGGGCAGGTACCGAAGCGGGGCTGCCGCAGCGCGCCATGATCACCTCGAATGCGGCTGGCGGCAGCGGCGGCATCAATACAGCCGGCTACAGCCGCGACACCGGAGGGGGCGGGCTGGCCGGGCGGGCGACGACGCTGGTGGCCGGTGTGGCCGGCGGCGGGGGCGGCGGCGGACCGGGTGGTGGTGGCCATGGCAAGGGCGATGGAGTGGGCTCCGGCGGTGGCGGCGGCGCGGGCGGCAGCCTGCAGCGTGCCGGCAACGGCAAGGCGTCGCGTTCGATCGAGGAGATCAAACTGGTCTTCGAGCGCAACAAGGGAGCCATCTATGCGCTGTACAACCGGGCCTTGCGCGAGGAACCCGGGCTGCAGGGCAAGGTGGTGCTTGAGCTGAAGATCGCGCCGTCGGGCGAAGTGCTGGAGTGCAGGATCGCGTCGAGCGAGTTGAATGCAGCAGAACTGGAGCGCAAGCTGCTGGCGCGCATCCGTCAGTTCGAGTTCGGTGCCAAGGAGGTCGAGCAGATGGTCGTCACCTGGCCGGTGGACTTTCTGCCGTCCTGAGCCGCAGCCCCCGCAATCGAGCAGCAGAAGGTCAACCGCCCCGGGGCGCGAGCGCGCCCGGTGCGCCCGGCCTCCCGCTGCGGGGTCGCAGGCCGGGTCAGCGCTTCGCCATCCCGGCCAGCACGGCGCCGGCGTCGGCATCTTCCAGGCACGGTGTGATGCTCAGCTCGAGCAGATCGGACCATTGGGCCCGCAGTTCGAACATGGCCTTCGGATCGTCGGATTCCAGGATCGCGACGCCCTGGCCGCTCATGCCGTGCCAGCGGCCGACCAACGTCACGCCCTTGGGCGGCGCACCTCCGGTTTCCAGGAAGCGTGCAACGGTGGCGCCGTAGCTGGCGTAGGGCAGGTTCCAGATCAGGATGTACTTCATGCAAGTCTCCTCGAAGCGTCATCAAGGAATGCCACCGTTCTCACACCCGACCCGGCGGCATCCCGGACCCTTGGGCCGGCACGGGCATGCCACGCTACGCCGAAACAGGTTGCGGCGAAACCCCCCCATGGTGGATGCCTAGAATCGATTGATGAGCTACCCACCCGACGCTGCTGCCGCCCCCGCGGGCAAGCTGCTGCACCACCTGAACCCCGAGCAGCTGGCGGCGGTGACGCTGCCGGCTGAAGCCGCGCTGATCCTGGCCGGCGCCGGCTCGGGCAAGACGCGGGTGCTGACCACGCGCATCGCCTGGCTGCTGCACACCGGCCAGGTCTCGCCCGGCGGCGTGCTGGCCGTGACCTTCACCAACAAGGCAGCCAAGGAGATGCTGGCGCGCTTGCAGAACATGCTGCCGGTGAACGTGCGCGGCATGTGGATCGGCACCTTCCACGGCCTGTGCAACCGCTTCCTGCGCGCGCACTGGAAGCTGGCCGCGTTGCCGCAGAGCTTCCAGATCCTGGACATGCAGGACTCGCAGAGCGCCATCAAACGCATCATCAAGGCGATGAACCTGGACGAGGAACGCTTCGTACCCAAGCAGGTGAGCTGGTTCATCTCGGGTTCGAAGGACGAAGGCCGACGCCCGCGCGACATCGAGCTGCGCGACGAGCACACGCGCAAGCTGGTCGAGATCTACCAGGCCTACGAAGATCAGTGCCAGCGCGAAGGCGTGGTCGACTTTGCCGAGCTGATGCTGCGCACCTACGAACTGCTGCGCGACAACGAAGCGCTGCGCGAGCACTACCAGCGGCGCTTCCGCCACGTGCTGGTCGACGAGTTCCAGGACACCAACCGCTTGCAGTACGCCTGGCTGAAGATGTTCGCGCCGCCGAGCCGCGTGGATCACGGCGAGGCGCAAGGCGTGTTTGCGGTCGGCGACGACGACCAGAGCATCTATGCCTTTCGAGGTGCCAAGGTCGGCAACATGGCCGACTTCGAGCGCGAGTTCCGCGTGCGCAAGATCATCAAGCTGGAGCAGAACTACCGCAGTTTCGGCAACATCCTCGACGCGGCCAATGCGCTGATCGCCCACAACGCGCAGCGCCTGGGCAAGAACCTGCGCACCGAAGCCGGACCGGGCGAGCCGGTGCGGGTGTTCGAATCGACCAGCGACTTCGCCGAGGCGCAATGGCTGCTGGAGGAAGTGCAGGCGCTGCACCGCAGTGGTTTGCCGCGCAGCGAGATCGCGCTGCTGTACCGCAGCAACGCGCAAAGCCGCGTGCTGGAAAGTGCGCTGTTCAACGCCGGCATCCCGTACCGCGTCTACGGCGGGCTGCGCTTCTTCGAGCGCGCCGAGGTCAAGCATGCGCTGGCCTACCTGCGGCTGATCGAGAACCCCAACGACGACACCAGCTTCCTGCGCGTGGTGAACTTCCCCACGCGCGGCATCGGCGCGCGCACGCTCGAGCTGCTGCAGGACGCGGCCCGCGCCTCGGGTCGCAGCCTGTGGCAAAGCGTGCCTGCGCTCAGCGGTAAAGGCGGCGCCAACCTGGGCGCCTTCACGGCGCTGGTCGACGCGATGCGCGATGCCACCCGTGGCCTGACGCTGCGCGAGATCATCGACTACATGCTGCAAGGCAGCGGCCTGCTCGACTTCTACCGCAGCGACAAGGAAGGCCAGGATCGCATCGAGAACCTGGAGGAGCTGGTCAACGCCGCCGAGGCCTTCGTCACGCAGGAAGGCTTCGGCAAGGACGCGGTGGCGCTGCCGGTGGATGAGCAGGGCGGCGGCCCGGCACCTGGCGCCATCGCCGCCGGCACCCCGGCCGCGGTGGCGGCGGTGGACCTGAGGCCCGACGCCGAGACCGGAGAAATCATGTCGCCGCTGGCCGCCTTCCTGACGCATGCCGCGCTGGAGGCCGGCGACAACCAGGCACAGGCGGGCCAGGACGCGGTGCAGTTGATGACGGTGCATTCGGCCAAGGGCCTGGAGTTCGATGCGGTCTTCATCACCGGCATCGAGGAAGGCCTGTTCCCGCACGAGAACTCGCTGTCCGACGCCGACGGCGTGGAAGAGGAGCGCCGGCTGATGTACGTGGCCATCACGCGCGCGCGCCAGCGCCTGTACCTGAGCTTCAGCCAGACGCGGCTGCTGCACGGCCAGACGCGCTACAACGTCAAGAGCCGCTTCTTCGACGAGTTGCCGGACCACTGCCTGAAGTGGCTGTCACCCAGGAATGCCGGCTTCGGTTCCGGCCATGTACGCGAGTACCAGAGCGCCTGGGCGCGCGGCAGCGGCCTGGGCTCGATCGTCGGCGCCGGCCGTATCGCCTCGGCCGCGCCCGCCTTCGGCGCCGGGCCCACCACCTCCAGCACCGGCAACGGCACGGGGCTGCGCACGGGGCAGTCGGTGTTCCACACCAAGTTCGGCGAAGGCGTGATCCTCACGCTGGAAGGCCGCGGCGCCGACGCCCGCGCTCAAGTGAACTTCGGCCGCCACGGCAGCAAGTGGCTGGCACTGGGCATCGCCAAGCTGACACCGATCGACTGAGCGCTGCGCATCGCTGCACAGTCATTGTCCATGCGCAATCGGCGCTTCGCTGTCGTTCGACCCAACGAACTGGAGCCGGCCAGCGGCTGTTCGCGTAGCTTGGCAAGCGACCCATTGCGGGCGTCCAAGCTCTCAAACTGGACGCCGCAAAGCCGCAGGTGCAGGGGACGTTGGTAAGTTGCTTTTCGAATCGGCTGCGCCGTGTGAGGCGGGCGCCACGATGCGGCCCGCGGCGAACAGTTTTGCGGCTTCGGGTTGTGCAAGGTCGCCACGCTCTTCCTCATGTCCGCCGTTCTCCTGGTTGGCGGACTCCTGCTACTTCAGGTTGGTACGGCTGGCGGGGGGCAGGTCAGTGCCTCAAAGACTGCAATGTGACCGAGGCCGAAAGTTCGTAGGTCGCGCGATTGCTCCGTGTTCCCTGCCGTGCCCACGACCTGGCTACAAGGTGCCCGATCCTCGCGTACTCCAGTCGAGGCGCAGATGGGTGAGCTGCGCTTGTTGAACATGGCCGCGGTGAATGCCCCAGGCTGTCCGGCTGCTGCAAACGAAGAGGTGCAGGCAATGGTGGATCGGCTCGATGCCTAGCGGCCGATATCCGAACCCTTTGCAGTACCACTCGGTCGTCCTGGGGTCGTCGCACCAAGTATGCAACTCGACTGCACCCGCGGCGCGCGCCTCGTCCTGGCGAGCGCATTGAAGCAATTGGCCGACACCCAGCCTTCGGGCCTCGTGCCGAACGACCATGAGCACCGTCTTGGCGATCCCCGCCGCCTTGTCCTGCCAATCCCAGCAGCAGAAGCCGAGCACGTCGCCGGCCTGCTCCGCCACCCACGCGCGCTCGGCGAAATCGACGACACAAAATGTGTTTCTTAAGGTCAACAGCGTGCCAGCAGGGAAGTCCGGGTCGACGAACTGGGAGCTCCCGAGCCTGTGCAGACGGTATGCGACCAAGCAGTCGAGCACTGCGTCGAAATCCCGAGCCTCAGGCCGACGAACGACAACTTGCATGGTTCATGACTCTATATGGAGCTTGCTGTGATTGACAGCTAGGACAGCAGGTCCGCCAGCGGCGCTCGAAAGTTTCGCGCCGAGACTTTGTCCGGTTCTAGGTTGAGTTCGATGATCACCGGCCCGCTCGGCGAAATCGCCATATCCAGACCGGTAAAGCGGGCATGAGGAAAAACCAACAGGCTGCGTTTGGCCAAAGCAACGCATTCCGGCCAGAAAGGCAATTGCTGCCCGCTTAGGCGCAGTCCGCTGTCAGGATGCTGCGTAGAACGCACTTGAATGACGTCCGTCGTCAATACATCACCCAGCACGCCGGTAGAAGGATCGACCTGCACGATGAAACCGCCCTGCCCCGCGTTGTCCACCACGGCCCCCTTGCGGCCGATCCGGGCAATCACACCCAATAGCGTGACCTCGCCCTCTTTCTGCTTGAGCCAGATGCGCAAGGTGTTGACACTGCTCGGATTGAACGCGCGCAACACTTCGTGCTGCTCCAGATATTCTTCGACGACCAGACCCTCCGTGCAGTCGAGGTAGCGTGCCGCGAACTCTGCGACCGGCCACGGTGGCTCGTCCCTTGAGCAATTTCTCAAGCACAACTCAGACATGGAACGATGGACTTCCGCCGCGACGAAGCCTTTGCCGCCCCAGCCTTCACTCGGTTTGAAGCAGATTTTCGAGCAGGGCGAAGCCGCGAGCATGGATCTCAGCGCCTCGGCCGTGTTCAATGGCACGAAGTCCGGCGTACACCCCTCCACAGAGTGCAGGTATCCGAGAAATTTGGGAGTAGGCACGCCCAGCAGCGTGAGCAGGGCCTTTTCGGCAAGCTTGTGCTGGGAGAGTTTCTGATAACTCGGAGGGTTCAGTTCGCTGATCCTCTTGTGATACCTCTGCCCGCTCATGAAGCGCATCTTTTGCTTCATGGTGTAGTCTTTTGACCAAAGACGAGCCTCGTAGTACAGCATCGGCCCCAGTTGACGGGCGAGGAACAAAAAGCCCATTTGCGCAAGCTGCCGGACGATCGGAATTCCTTCGGTCTTCGCAATGGTGCGTGCAGTGCGCAAGATGAATCGCAGCTTCCCAAACGGCCGGGAGCCGTGAGCCGCATTTGCAATCCCGCCAGTTGTCCGCACCAAGGTGTTCTGCGCTTCAGCCATGCCGTGGACCCGTTCGATGGAACCCGAATCTAGCTGCACATGGGATCGCGTTCGTCTGGCGCGATGAGCAGTTTGCATCGGACTTTGCTGGACTCGCCCTTCGACCAGCCGTCGCGAAGCTTGAACTTCTGGATCTTGCCCGAGCGGGTCATCGGAAAGGCTTCGAGCACGACCCAGTGCCGCGGCGTCTTGTGCGGCGCCAGGCGTCCGCCCATGTAGGCGACGAGTGCCTCCTTGTCGACGGTCTGCCCCGGTTTGGGCCGAATGCGACCACCTGCTCGCCCCACTTGGCATCGGGAATGCCGACCACCGCCACCTCGCCGACCACCGGGTGCTTGAACAGCAACTCCTCGAGCTCGCGTGGGTAGATGTTCTCGCCGCCGCGGATGATCATGTCCTTCAGCCTGCCCTCGACCGTGCAGTAGCCGCGCGAGTCCATCGCGCACAGGTCGCCGGTGTGCAGCCAGCCGTCGGCGTCGATCGCGGCGGCGGTGGCCTCGGGGTTGTCGAAGCAGCCGTGCATCACGTGGTAGCCGCGGGTGCAGTACTCGCCGACCTGCCCGACCGGCAGCGTCGCGCCGGTGTCCGGATCGATGATCTTCACTTCGGTGTGCGGCATCGGCTGGCCGATGGTGCCGGACTTGTCGGTCACGCTGTCGTCGGGGCGGGTCATCGAGGCGGGCGATGCTGCTCGTAGTGCAGCGGGGCGCCGTCCGGCGCTCACTGGGGCGGTCGGCCGACGGCTTGCACGCGAGGCTCCCGAAGTGGTGAGCCCGGACGGTCTCAAGCCGCGCACGGTGTCGCAATCGCCCTGTCGGGCGCCCACCTTCGGTTCCTGCTCGCGGGTGCCTGCCTTCGGGTGCCCAACTCCACGCCGCCGCCAGCGTCAGCGTGGCCGGGTGAGATGCCAGGAAGCTGTCGTTCACCTATGACGGCTCAAGGCCGCGTGGGGATGCCCAGTCCATCGATTGCATCGCCATATTGCTGACCGCCGGCGTGCACCTCAATACGACCGCTCTGGAGCAGGCAGATCGAACGGTCGGTTGACCGTGCTCAGTCTATTGTCGTCGCTACACCTCCCGCCAAAAACGATGACAAAGCGCCGTCAGCAGTCAAACCTGCTGCGGCGAAACGGGGTTGCTGAAGCAACCCTCGTAGGTGAAAAGCAGCGACACGTAGAACACGGTGGAGAACATCAGTCCGGCCGGCATGGCGATCACGCCGGCCAGCTGGCGGGCATCAAACAGCGCGAACAGCAGGCCGACCAGCGCGCCGAAGACCGCGATCACCCCCACCCAGGCCAGCGAGTACATCGTGAACGCGCCCTTGCAGCGCCACACCGCAAGCGTGCTGGAGAATAGCGCCTGGCCGACGCTCTGACCCTGCCAGTAGACCAGCGCTGGTGCGTGCCAGAAGGGCAGCGACAGGCAGGCGGCCAGGCCGAAGCGTGTCATCAGTCCCCACGTCAGGTGCGGGTCGGCGAGCAGCGCTTCCATCTCGGCGCG
Organism: uncultured Pseudomonadota bacterium; assembly: GCA_963818005.1. Lineage (GTDB taxonomy): Bacteria > Pseudomonadota > Gammaproteobacteria > Burkholderiales > Burkholderiaceae_C > Rubrivivax. Next base: position 30,467 of record CAWFQP010000014.1, on the reverse strand, counting down.
GGCTTCGTCGCCCTTGGCCATCAGCTGCTGCAGCCGGTCGAAGGCGCCGCCGTCGATCCAGTCGCTCAAGCTCATGATCAGCACCGTGCCCAGCGCGTAGGCCGCGCACAGCGACAGCAGCGTGTTGCGGCGCGAGCGCTCGCCGCGCAGCGGCTCGATGAACTGCCCGGGATTGACCGGCAGGTCGTTGCGCGCAGCGCGGCTGGCGATCATGAAACCCAGGCTCAGCAGCGGCAGCGCCATCAGCATCGCCACGCCGCCGACCAGCGGTACCAGCGTGGCCAGCAGCGCCACCAGCAGGAAGGACACGAACATCGCGCTGAAGGGCAGCGGCCGGCGCAGGAACAGACGGAACGCATCGCGCATCCATGACACGCCCTCCATGGGCGCGGCTTGTCGTATCGAAAGTGCCATCGGGTCGGGATCAGTGAAGCGGGTGCCAGGGGCGCTCGATGCGCTCGCGCAGCACGCGCTCGAAATGGGTCGGGTCCTTGGCCTGCAGCAGCGCCGCATCGCGCGGCAGATGCAGGTCCCACAGGCGCGAAAGCCAGAAGCGCAAGGCCGCCGCGCGCAGCAGCGCCGGCATCAGCCGCAGCTCGGCGCTGGCCAGCGGCCGCACGCGCTGGTAGGCGTCGCAGAAGGCGGCGGCGCGGTCTTCCAGCAGCCGGCCATTGTCCTGGTCGATGCACCAGTCGTTCAGGCACACGGCCAGGTCGAACAGAAGTGCGTCGACGCCGGCGAAGAAGAAGTCGAACAGCCCGCTGAGCCGGTCCTCGCCGTCGACCGCGTCGAAGACCACGTTGTCGCGGAACAGGTCGGCGTGGATCACGCCGCGCGGCAGCGCCGCGGCGGCGGCCGAGGCAGCCACGCCGCGCTGGAACTCCAGCTCCTCGCGCAGCAGCCGCGCACGCGGCTCGTCCAGGAAGGGCAGCACCTCGGGCACGGTGGCCACCCACCAGGCCAGGCCGCGCAGGTTGGGTTGCTGCAGCGCAAAGTCCGCCCCGGCCAAGTGCAGCCGCGCCAGCACCTCGCCCATCTGCCGCAGGTGCGCCGGCTGCGGCGCCAGCACATGCCGCCCGGGCAGGCGGTTGAGCAGCGCGGCTGGACGTCCGCACAGCTCGTGCAGGATCTGCCCGCCGGCATCGGCCTGCGGCTCGGGCACCGGGATGCCGTGCCGCGCCAGGTGCTGCATGTAGCGCAGGTAGAAGCTCAGCTGCTCGGCGCGCAGCCGCTCGAACAGCGTCAGCACCCATTCGCCGCGGTCGGTGCCGACGAAATAGTTGGTGTTCTCGATGCCGGCGCCGATACCCTGCAGCGTGCTCACGCGGCCGTGTCCGAGGCGGCGCACGAAGGCGTCGGCCTGCTCGAAGCTCACTTCGGTGTAGACGGCCATGCGCGTCGGCGCGGGGCTAGAAGGAAAACAGCTGCCAGAGCGAACGTCCCTCGGATCGGCGGTCCTGCGACAGATCGCGCCCGTCGGTGGCCGTGCCGATCTCGTAGGCCGGCGCGCCGGGCAGCTTGGAGCGCACCACGATGCGCCGCACCTGGCCGCGCACGCGCAGCTCCTCGATGCGCACCGATTCGTCCTCGTTCACCGTGCGCACCACGGCCGGTTCGCCGCCGCGCTGCGGCACCTCCTGCGACGCGCTGGCGGCACGCGCCGGCACCGGCGGCGCGGGGCTTTGCGCCCAGCACGGGGCACACAGGCAGAACGCGGCGGCAGCCAGGCGGGAACTCATGACTCGATTCTAGGCTGCGCCTTGCCGGCGGCTGCACGCAGCAGCGCGGCCGTGCCAGGCCCAGCGGCTGCGCCGACGCTCTTGTCGGGCAGCAGTGCCACCAGCGGCTGCACCGCCTGGGCAGTCGGGGCCAGGCCCTGGCCCAGCAGGTACAGCACCACGATCAGCGGCAGCAGGAAGACCACGCCGCCGGTCAGGGTGGTCAGGGGCTCGAGGGCCTGGCGCAGGGTCGACCGGGCAGTGGGGCGGGCGCCGAGCCGAGCTGCTGCGCCACGCCGCTGCCCGACAATCTGCCAATGAGCGAAAAGACGATGCTGCTGGTCGATGGCTCCAGCTACCTGTACCGCGCCTACCACGCCATGCCCGACCTGCGCGCGCCGGACGGCTTTCCCACCGGCGCGATCCACGGCGTGCTGGCGATGATGAAATGGCTGCGCGAGCGCTACCCCGCCGAGCATGCGGTGTGCGTCTTCGACGCCAAGGGGCCGACCTTCCGCGACGCCTGGTATGCCGAGTACAAGGCGCAGCGCGCACCGATGCCGGAAGCGCTGGCGCAGCAGATCGAGCCGATCCACCAGGCCGTGCGCCTGCTCGGCTGGCCGGTGCTGGAGGTGCCGGGCATCGAGGCCGACGACGCCATCGGCACGCTGGCCGCCATGGCCGCGGCCAGCGGCCACCAGGTGCTGATCTCCACCGGCGACAAGGACCTGGCGCAACTGGTCACGCCCGATGTCACGCTGATCAACACCATGGCCAAGCCGCCCGAGCTGCTGGATGTCGCGGCGGTGCAGGCCAAGTTCGGGGTGCCGCCTTCGGCCATCGTCGACTACCTGACGCTGGTCGGCGACGCCGTCGACAACGTGCCCGGCGTCGAGAAGGTGGGGCCGAAGACGGCCGTCAAGTGGCTGGCCGAATACGGCTCGCTCGACGCCGTGATCGCCGCGGCCGACGACATCAAGGGCGCCATCGGCGACAACCTGCGCAAGGCGCTGGACTGGCTGCCCACCGCCCGCAAGCTGGTGACGGTGCGCACCGATTGCGACCTGTCGGCGCAGGTGCCGGGCTGGCCTGGGCTGGACGCGCTGGCGCTGCGCGAGGTGGACCGCTCCGGCTTGCTGGAATTCTTCGTGCGCTACGGCTTTCGCAGCTGGCGCAAGGAGCTGGAAGAGGGCACGACCGGCGACACGCCAGCCGCCGCGTCGGCCGGCACGGCCGAGCGCCCGGGGTTGCCGCGCGAGTACGAAACCGTGCTCGACTGGCCGCGCCTTGAGCATTGGCTGCAGCAGCTTGCCGTCGCCGAGCTGGTGGCGCTGGACACCGAGACGGATTCACTGGACGGCATGCGTGCGCAGATCGTTGGCATCTCCTTCGCCACCCAGCCCGGCATCGCCGCCTACGTGCCGCTGCGCCACGACTACCCGGGCGCGCCCGAGCAGCTGCCGCGCGACGAGGTGCTGGCGCGGCTCGCGCCGTGGCTGCAGGACGCCGGCCGCGCCAAACTGGGCCAGAACATCAAGTACGACCTGCACGTGTTTGCCAACCACGGCATCGACGTGCAGGGCTACCGCCACGACACCATGCTGGAAAGCTACGTGCTCGAGGCGCACAAGCCGCACGGACTGGAAAGCCTGGCCGAGCGCCACCTCGGTCGCAAGGGCCTGAGCTACGAGGACCTGTGCGGCAAGGGCGCACACCAGATCCCTTTCGCCCAGGTGGACGTGGACAAGGCCGCCGAATACTCCGGCGAGGACAGCGAGATGGCACTGCAGGTGCACCACACGCTGTGGCCGCAGCTCGAGGCCGATGCCAAGCTGCGCTTCGTCTACGAGCACATCGAGATGCCGACCAGCCGGGTGCTGCAGCGCATCGAGCGCAATGGGGTGCTGATCGACGCGAGGCAGCTGGTGCAGCAGAGCAAGGACCTGGGCGAGCGCATGGTGGCGCTGGAGCAGCAGGCCTACACGCTGGCCGGCCAGCCCTTCAACCTGGGCAGCCCCAAGCAGATCGGCGAGATCCTGTTCGGCAAGCTCGGCCTGGCCGTGGTCAGGAAGACGGCCAGCGGCGCGCCAAGCACTGACGAGGAGGTGCTGGAAAAGCTGGCCGAGGACCACCCTCTGCCCAGGTGCATGCTCGAGCACCGCAGCCTGGCCAAGCTGAAGGGCACCTACACCGACAAGCTGCCGCTGATGGTGAACCCGGCCACCGGCCGCGTGCACACCAACTATGCGCAGGCGGTGGCCATCACAGGCCGGCTGGCGAGCAACGACCCTAACCTGCAGAACATCCCCATCCGCACGGCGGAGGGCCGTCGCGTGCGCGAGGCCTTCGTCGCGCCGCCGGGGCACGTGATCGTGTCGGCGGACTATTCGCAGATCGAGCTGCGGCTGATGGCGCACATCAGCGGCGACGCGGGCATGCGCGCGGCCTTCGCCGCCGGCGAGGACATCCACCGCGCCACTGCGGCCGAGGTCTTCGGCCTGCCGCTGGCCGAAGTAGGGCCGCAGCAGCGGCGCTACGCCAAGACCATCAACTTCGGCCTGATCTACGGCATGGGCGCCTTCGGGCTGGCGCAGTCGCTGGGCATCGAACAGAAGGCGGCGCGCGACTACATCGACCGCTACTTCGCGCGCTTTGCCGGCGTGCGCCGCTGGATGGACGAGACCAAGGCGCGCGCCGTCGAGCTGGGTTATGTCGAGACGCTGTTCGGCCGGCGCATCCACCTGCCCGAGATCCGCGGCGGCAACGGCCCGCGCCGCTCCGGCGCCGAGCGCCAGGCCATCAATGCGCCGATGCAGGGCACGGCGGCCGACCTGATCAAACTGGCAATGATCGCGGTGCAGGACGCTCTCGAGCGCGAGCACAAGGCCACGCGCATGGTCATGCAGGTGCACGACGAACTGGTTTTCGAGGTGCCCGAGGCGGAACTCGACTGGGCGAAGGCGGCGGTGCCGAGGCTGATGGCGGGCGTGGCCGAATTGACGGTACCGCTGCTGGCCGAGGTCGGCGTGGGCGCGAACTGGGACGAAGCGCACTAGGGCCTCTGTTCACACTACGGAGGCGGGATGCGTTGCCACCAGAAATGGCGCCAGCCGGGCGCAAAACGAAACCCGGTTCGGGCCATGCAGGCCGCGCCGAGCCAGAGGCTCGGCCCTTCGCCAGGCACAAACAGTCCGCAGGGTCCGTTTGCGTCCGGGCTCAGCCCCGGCGAGGCTTTGCAACGCATGGAAGGCGTGGGGCTGGAGCACGGCTAGAGCTGCTGCTCTAGAGAAATGGCCGGAATTGAGGTGCCTTCCCTACGGCTTGCGGGCACAGTTGCGTCATCAACTTCAAACCCCGGAGCACACCATGAGCACCAAGAACCTGTCCAGCGTCGCCACCGCCGTCATCGAGTCCTACGGTAACACCGCGATCAACATGATCAACGCCTACCGCGTCGGCGGCGAGCGCGTGATCGGTTTCGTGGACCAGCGCTTCGAAGCGGCCGTCAACACCGGCGCCGCGCGCCTGAGCGAAGAGCTGCGCTCCAACCTGATCGGCACCGAAAAGCGCATCAGCGGCTACTACGCCAAGGGCCTGCAACTCGGCACCGAGCGCGCCGAAACCGCTGTCAACAACGCCGTGGAACTGGCCAACAAGGGTGTGGACCGCATGGCTGCCAATGCCGAGCGCTTTGACCAGGCCACCAAGTTCGGCGCGCTGGAGATGATCAACCGCGTGGCGCTGCCCGCGGCCACCGCGATGAGCGAAGTCGTGGTGCGCATCGAAGAAGGCTCCAGCCAGCTGGTCAAGAAGGTTGCCGGCAAGCCGGCGGTCGTCAAGGCCGCCGCGAAGAAGGCCAAGACGGTGAAGAAGGCCGTGGCCAAGACGGTGAAGAAGGCTGCCGCCACCAAGAAGGCGGTCGTGCGCAAGGCCACCGTGGCCACGCGCAAGACCCGCGCTGCCGTGAGCAAGGCCGTCGAAGCGGTCTGATCGCGCGGGCGGCTCGACGCCGCGCGCAAGCCGAAGGCACCGCCACCCGCCAGGGTGGGCCGGTGCCTTCGGCGTTTTCGCCTCTGTCACGCCCCTGTCACCTGTCGAGTTGATGATTCAGGTGGGCCCGCAGCCTTGTGTCGCGGCAGACAAAGGCCGTCTTCGGGCATGCCACCTAAAATGCGCAAATGATCGAAGATCGAAGTGGCAGCGCGGCGGCAGTGGCGGCCGTGCCGGGCACGACTCCGGTGCTCAAGCTGTTGAACCGCGAAAGCGCCATCCTCGACTTCAACCGGCGCGTGCTGGCCCAGGCGCGGCGCACGGACGTGCCGCTGCTCGAGCGGCTGCGCTACATCACCATCGTCTCGTCCAACCTCGACGAATTCTTCGAGGTGCGTTTTGCCGACTACCTGGAGGCCTCGCGCTCGTCGCGTACCGCGGTGAGCGCGGCCGATGTTCACGCGGTGTCGGCTGCGGCGCATGCGCTGATCGACGAGCAGTACCGCGTCTTCAACGAAGAGGTGGTGCCCGCGCTGCAGGCCCGCGGGCTGACAGTGTTGAGCCACGCCGAGCGCAACCCGGCGCAGCGCGAATGGGTGGCGCGCTTCTTCGAGCAGCAGGTGCGCCCGCTGCTGATGCCGGTGGGCCTGGATCCCTCGCACCCGTTTCCGCAGGTGGCGAACAAGTCGCTGAACTTCATCTGCCGCCTCGAAGGGCGCGATGCCTTCGGCCGCGAGAACCTGATCGCCATCGTCAAGGTGCCGCGTGCGCTGCCGCGTGTCATCCGCCTGCCCGAGGCCTTGAGCGGCGGAAAGCAGGCCTACGTGCTGCTGACCAGCGTGATCCGCGCCCACCTCGGCGAGATGTTCCCCGGGCGCCGCGCCGAGTCGTTCTCACAGTTCCGCGTGACGCGCGATTCCGACCTCGATGTCGACGAGGACGAGGTCACCAACCTGCGCCAGGCGCTGCGCACCGGCCTGAGCACGCGCCACTACGGCGAGGCGATCCGCCTCGAGGTGGTGGCCACCTGCCCGACGGAGCTGTCGCAGTTCCTGCTGACGCAGTTCGGCCTGCCCGAGGACGCGCTGTACCGTGTCAACGGCCCGGTCAACCTGGGCCGGCTGACGCAGCTGATCGACCAGGCGGTGGCCGACGAACTGCGCTTCCCGCCCTTCGAGCCGGCCTGGCCGAAGCAGCGGCTGCCGCCGTCCAAGTCGATCTTCGACAGCCTGCGCCAGCGCGACCTGCTGCTGCACCACCCCTTCGAGAGCTTCGACCCGGTGGTGCAGTTCCTGCGCGAGGCGGTCGAGGACCCCGAGGTGCTGGCCATCAAGCAGACCATCTACCGCACCGGCGCCAAGTCGGTGCTGATGGAGCTGCTGATCGAGGCGGTGCGCCGCGGCAAGGAAGTGATGTGCGTGGTCGAGCTGAAGGCGCGCTTCGACGAGGAGGCCAACATCAACTGGGCCGAGCGGCTGGAAGCCGTCGGCGCGCAGGTGGTGTACGGCATCGTCGGCCTGAAGACCCATGCCAAGCTGCTGCTGGTGACACGGCGCGAAGGCAAGAAGCTGCAGCGTTACGTGCACCTGTCCACCGGCAACTACAACCCGCGCACCGCGCAGCTGTACACCGATGTCGGCTACATGACGGCCGACCCGGGGCTGACGCTGGATGCCGACGCGGTGTTCCTGCAGCTGGCCAGCCAGGTCAAGTTGAAGGCGCCGCGCCACCTGGTGACCGCGCCCTTCGTGCTGCACCGCCGGCTGCTGGCGCACATCCACCAGGTCGGCCGGGCGGCGCACAACGGGTTGCCGGCGCGCATCGTCGCCAAGGTCAATGCGCTGACCGATCCGGCGCTGATCCATGCGCTGGTGGCGGCCAGCCAGGCCGGTGCCGAGATCGACCTGATCGTGCGCGGCGCCTGCATGCTGCCGCCGGGGGTGCCGGGGTTGACGGACCGCATCCGCGTGCGCTCGGTCGTCGGCCGCTTCCTGGAACATTCGCGGGTGCTGTACTTCCGCTGGGGCGAGGGCGTCGACGACGAGGCGCTGTACCTGAGCAGCGCCGACTGGATGACGCGCAACATGCTCGGCCGCATCGAGCTGGCCTGGCCGGTGCGCGACGCGGCGATGCGCCAGCGTGTCATCGACGAGTGCCTGGTGCCCTACCTGCACGACACGCTGGACGCCTGGACGCTGTCGGCCGACGGCCACTACCGGCGTGTCAGCGAAAAGGGCATCAGCGCGCAGCAGGCGCTGATGCGACGTTTTGCACCGACCAAGAGCTGACGACGACATGGACCTGATCCTGTGGCGCCATGCAGATGCCGGCGAACCGGTACCGGACCCGGCCGAGGACCTGCAGCGCAAGCTCAGCTCCAAGGGCGAAAAGCAGGCCGCGCGCATGGCCGACTGGCTGAACCGCTTCCTGCCCGAAAGCACGCGCGTGCTGGTCAGCCCGGCGCTGCGCTGCCAGCAGACAGCGCAGGCGTTGGGGCGAAAGTTCCAGACGCGCGAGGCGCTCGGCCCGGGCGGCTCGGTGGGCAGCCTGCTGGCGCTGGCGCGCTGGCCCGAGCGGCGCGAGCCGGTGCTGATCGTCGGCCACCAGCCGACGCTGGGCATGACCGCGGCCCTGTTGATGGCGGGGGCGCAAGGCTCGGCCGAAGCTGCCGACATGCCGGCCGCCCATGCGACGCCGGCCTGGTCGGTGCGCAAGGGCTCGGTGTGGTGGCTGCGCCACCGCGAACGCGGCGGCGTCGCCGAAGTCGTGCTGGTGTCGGCGCGCTCGCCGGACAACCTGTAGCCGGGGCGCCGCGCTGCTCGCCAAAGCCCGGAAGCCGTAGGCGGTTGCCGGCGCACAGCGGCTGCTCGCGAGAGGCCGCTTTCATTCCCTGTTCAGCGCATCGCGACGGGCGGTACCCGCCAGGGGCTCATGCTGCGGCGGTCGGCCCTTCGGTCCGACTCCACTGCGGCCCTGGCGCTTGCAGGCGCCAGGGCGTTCGCCAGGCACGGAACAGTCCGCAGGGACTGTTCCGTGTCCGCGCTCACTGCATCGCGCCAGGGTCGTGCCGCATAACTCGCTACGCGCTTGCGCGCTGCGCTCGAACAGATGCGGCAAGTCAGATCACGAAGCGCGCTGACGCGCGCCGACCCTGGCACTGCGCTCCTCGCCGCCGCTGCAAATCGCCTCTGGCGGGTACCGCCCGCCGCGAGTTCGTGGCCTGGGCTGTTGGGGTCCGAACATCCCGGGCGGTGCCGCGAAGCCGGTGCAGGGCAGGCCGCGATGCGCCTGTGCGGCGCCGAGAAGCGCAGCGACCCTGGCCGCGCGCGCAGCGCGCTTCAACAACATACTTGGCGCGTCTGTCCGAGCGCAGCGCGCAAGCGCGTAGCGAGTTACGCGCCAGGCCAGGGTCGCGAGCATCGCAGGGCAGTCGGCGCAGCCGACCGCCGCACCGAAGCTTCGCGGCCTGCCCTGCGCCGGCTTCGCCGTCACAGACATCACGCACAGCGGACATTGATGGACCGCTGTGCGCCGAAACCCGAAGCCCGAGCTCAACGGCCGAAAACAACCCCCGTCAGCGCGGCAGCATCAGCTTCAGGCTGCCCTGGCGCGCCCAGCCCTCGGCTTCCTCGCGCAGCAGGTGCAGCGTGCGCGGGTTGTTCTCGGCCCAGGTGGAGCTGAAGGTCAGCAAACCGGTGCCGTGGTCGCGCTTCAACCGCAGGGCGCGGGGGTCGATAGCGTCGCGAGCATGGCACTTGATCACGGCCAGCCGCAGGCACATCGCCTGCCAGGCGAATTGCGGGTTGGATAGCGCCGGGTCGAGCTTGCGCAGACCGCCGCGCTGCCCCAGCACCAGCTCGCTGATGCGCCGCTGCTGGCTCTGCGAGAAGCCGGCCGCGTCGACATTGGCGACCAGGTAGGCGCTGTGGCGGTGGTGGTCGTGGTGCGAGACCATCTGGCCGACTTCGTGGAGGTCGCAAGCCCAGCCCAGTTCGCGCCGGCTCTCGTCGAACGCGTCGTCGCCGTCGGCCACCGACTCGTAAAGCTGCTGCGCCAGCGTGCGCACGCGCAGCGCCTGGTCGGTGGCCACGCCGAAGCGCGCCTGCAGCTCGCGCACCGATTCGTCGCGCACGTCTTCCGGGTGGGCATGGCGCAGCGCTTCCAGGCGCTCGCGCAGGTCGATGATCACGCCCTGACGCAAGGCGCCGCGCGCCGGCATCAGGCTGTCGATGCCGAAGTGCGTGGCCAGCGTGTACAGGATGGCCAGACCGCCGGGCAGCACGGCGCGGCGGTCGGCGCGCAGCGCCGGCCACAGCAGCTTGCCGGTATGGCCGGCCTGGATGCAGCCGGCGATGCACCAGCGCAGGCCGGCCGGCGTGATGCGCCCGTCGGTCACGCCGTTGGCGGCCAGCAGCTGCGACACCGCACCCACCGTGCCCGAGGAGCCCAGCGCCTCCAGCCAGCGCTGCGGTGCAAAGGGCTGCATGGCTTCCTCCAGCTCGGCGCCGGCCGCGATCTGCGCGGCGCGGAAGGCCTGTTCGCTGAGGCGGCCGTCGCCGAAGAAGCGCATCGACAGGCTGACACTGCCGACCTGGAACGATTCGGCCAGCAGCGGCATGCGGCCCTGGCCGAGGATCATCTCGGTGGAGCGCCCGCCGATGTCGATGACCAGGCGCGACGCGTCGGTGGGCTGCAGGTGCGACACGCCGGCATAGATCAGCCGCGCCTCCTCGCGACCGGAGATGACCTCGATCGGGTAGCCCAGCGCCGGCTTGCGCGCGCAGCAGGAAGGCATTGCGGTTGCGCGCCTCGCGCAGCGTCTGCGTGGCCACGGCGCGCACCTGGCGCGGCGTGAAGCCGGCCAGCCGCGCGGCAAAGCGGCGCAGGCAGTCCAGCCCGCGCTGCACGGCGGCCTCGGTGAGCATGCCCTCGGCATCGAGCCCGCCGCCCAGGCGCACGGTTTCCTTCAGGTAGTCGATGCGGCGGTAGCGGCCGTGCTGCAGCTGCCCGATCTCGAGCCGGAAGCTGTTCGAGCCCATGTCGACGGCGGCCAGTGGACCGGAGAGGACGGGAGGCGGGCTGCGCATGGCCTGATTGTGCCCAGGCTTGACGACAATGCCCGGCCACCGGCGCGGCGGGGCCGCCTTCCTACAATGCCGCGCTTTCAGCCACGCGAGACCGAGCATGCTGCAGCAACAACTGGACAGTCTTCTTCCAGCGCGGGAATTCAGCCGCCGCGACTTCGTGTGCACCTCGGTCGGCAGCGGCTTTGCAGCGGCAGTGCTGCCGGTGGTGGCGCAGACCACCATCAAGACCGACAGCACCGGCTTGCTGGCCGGCGAGGTCACGATCCCGGTCGGCAACTTCAAGATGCCGGCCTACCGCGCCGCGCCGCTGAACAAGACGAACGCCCCGGTGGTGCTGGTGATCAGCGAGATCTTCGGCGTGCACGAGTACATCGCCGACGTGGCGCGGCGCTTTGCCAAGCAGGGCTACTTTGCCATCGCGCCGGAGCTGTTCGTGCGCCAGGGCGATGCGCAGTCCTACGGCGAGATCTCCAAGCTGATCGCCGAGGTGGTGTCGAAGACCTCGGACGCGCAGGTCATCGGCGACCTCGACGCCACCGTGGCCTGGGCCGCGCAGCAGGGCGCGGCCGCCCAACGGCTGGGCATCACCGGCTTCTGCTGGGGCGGACGCATCGTCTGGCTGTATGCCGCGCACAACCCGGCGCTGAAGGCCGGCGTGGCCTGGTACGGCCGGCTGCAGGGCGATGTCAGCGCCGATCAACCCGAAGCGCGCGATCGACCTGGTCGGCTCGCTGAAGGCGCCGGTGCTGGGCCTGTACGGCGGCCAGGACGGCGGCATTCCGCTGAGCTCGGTGGCCGCGATGCAGGACGCGCTGGCGGGCGGCAGCCCGGCGGCGCGGCGCTCGAAGTTCGTGGTCTTCCCGGATGCGCCGCATGCCTTCCATGCCGACTACCGTCCCAGCTACCGCAAGGCCGCGGCCGAGGAGGGCTGGGCGCTGGCGCTGGACTGGTTCAAGACCCACGGCGTGGCTTGACAGGGCTGCTAAGGTGATGAGAGCGCCCACCGGTCCGGTGGGTCGTCCACGGCCCTTCATGACGCTGACCTACATCGTGCTGGCCACCCTCGTGGGTGGCCTTCTTTCTGTGCTGATCGCCGCCAGCCTGACGGTGGGCGTGCTCAGTCGCCTGGTGCACCACCTGGTCAGCCTGTCGGCCGGCGTGCTGCTCGGCACGGCGCTGCTGCACGTGCTGCCCGAGGCCTTCGAAAGCCACGTCGGCGCGCACGAGCTGTTCCTCACGCTGCTGGGCGGGCTGCTGTTCTTCTTCCTGCTCGAGAAGGCCGAGCTGTACCGCCACACCCACCACCACGAGGGCGACGGCCACCACCATCACCACCACTTCGATGCCGAGCAGGCCGGCCGCGGCGGCTGGAGCGTGCTGGTCGGCGACAGCATCCACAACTTCTGCGACGGCATCATCATCGCCGCCGCCTTCCTGACCGACCTGAACCTGGGGCTGGTGACGGCACTGGCCATCGTGGCCCATGAGATCCCGCAGGAGGTGGGCGACTACATCGTGCTGCTCAACGCCGGCTTCTCACGCGGCAAGGCGCTGCTGTTCAACGCGCTGTCCGGCCTGGCTGCGGTGGTCGGCGGCGTGCTCGGCTACTTCGTCGTCGGCCCCTGGGAGGACCTGTTCCCGTACCTGCTGGTGGCGGCGTCGAGCAGCTTCATCTACGTGGCCGTGGCCGACCTGCTGCCGCAGATGCAGCGCCGCCTGCCCTGGCGCGAGACAGCCTCGCAACTGGCCTGGCTGCTCGGCGGGCTGAGCGTGGTGATGTTCGCGATGCGCCTGCTCCACGCCCATTGAAAGGCGCACGGCCCGGCGCTGGCCGGGTGCACCGGCTACTTGATCACCAGCACCGGGATGGTGGAGTGCGTCAGCACCTTCTGGGTCTCGCTGCCCAGCAGCAAGGCCGAAAGGCCCTTGCGGCCATGCGAGGCCATCACGATCAGGTCGCAGGCCTGGGTCTTGGCGTGGTCCAGTATGGCTTCCCAGGGATGCATTGCCTCGACCGTGTGTGCATGGCACTTGACGCCGGCATTGCCGGCCGCACTCGCCACGGCCTTGACACGTTCGCCGGCGATGCGCTCTTGCGCGTCGAAGAACTCCTGCGGCGGCACAGGCTGCATTTCCGAGATGGCGCTGTAGGGGAAGGGCTCCTTCACGCTGATGACGAAGAGCTCGGCCCCGCCGGTGCGGGCCAGCGCGATCGCACTCTGCGCCGCCTTCTCGCTGATCTCGGAACCGTCCGTCGAAATCAGAATTCTCTTGTACATGCGTTGCTCCTGTTGAGGTTTCGGCCATCGTGGGACCGTGGCAATGTCCCATGGTTCATTATCCAGTGCCCGGGCCCGTTGATCTTGATCAATCGCGCAGCCCGCCCGTGATGGGATCTCAGCCACGCGCCACCGGCCGGTCCGGATCGGCGCACCATTCGCTCCATGATCCTGGGTAGAGTGCCGAGCCGGGCAGGCCGGCATGTTCCATGGCCAGCAGGTTGTGGCAGGCGGTAACGCCCGAGCCGCACTGGTGCACCAGTTGCGCCGGCGCGGCGTGCAGCGCCTCGAAATCGTTGCGCAGCACAGCGGCCGGCTTGAAGCGGCCGTCCGGCTGCAGGTTGTCCTTGAAAAAGCGGTTCAGCGCGCCGGGAATGTGCCCGGCGACCGGGTCCAGCGGCTCGACCTCGCCGCGGAAGCGCTCGCCGGCACGAGCGTCGAGCACCATGCGCTGCCCCCGCTGGCCCAGCAGTTCGTCGGCCTGCAGTGTCGGCATGGCCGGCGGCTGCACGGGGTAGGGCGGCCGTGCTTCGGACCGCGCAGTGTCCTGGGCGAGCGTGCCGCCAATGCCCGTCCAGGCGGCGATGCCGCCGTCCAGCACGGCCACCGCGTCGTGGCCCAGCCAGCGCAGCAGCCACCAGGCGCGCGCCGCATAGGGTGCGCCCTGTGCGTCGTAGCACACCACCTGCACGCCCGGCGCGATGCCCCAGCGGCCCGCGCGGTCGGCCAGCGCCGCTCGCTCAGGCAACGGATGGCGGCCGTTGCGCCCGGTCTTGGTACCGGACAGGTCGCGGTCCAGGTGTACGTACAACGCGCCCGGCAGGTGCCCTGCCGCAAAGGCGCGCTCGCCGGCCGCGGGGTCGGCCAGGTCGAAGCTGCAGTCGAGCAGCACGCAGGGCGTACCGCAGGCAAGCAGCGCCTGCAGTTCGTCGGCCCAGATCAAGGTGCGGTGGGTCGGCATGTCAACTTTCCGAAGGAGGGCTAGGTGGCGCCGGCAAGCACGGCGCAAACCAGGCTGGCGCCGACGATCGGCAGCATGCCCGGCAAGCGCCAGCCGCGGCAAGCCGCGCTTGCCGAACAGCAGCGCACCGACGCACGCGCCCATCGTCGCGAACAGCAACGGCGCGCCGAGCATCGGCAGTGGCGCATGCAAGGTGCGCGAGCGGCAGGCTCAGCGCCGCGCCATCTCGCGGCGGTACCACTCGTGGAAGTGCTGCATGCCGTCTTCCATCGGGCTCTGGTACGGGCCGAACTCGTCGTCGCCGCGCGCCAGCAGCGCCTGGCGCCCGGCATCCATGCGCTGCGCGATCTCGTCGTCCTCGACGCAGGTCTCCATGTAGGCGGCCTGCTGGCTTGCGACGAACTCGCGCTCGAAGGCGACAATCTCCTCGGGGTAGTAGAACTCCACCATGTTGAGGGTCTTGCGCGGCCCGCGCGGGTGCAGCGTGGACACCACCAGCACATGCGGGTACCACTCGACCATGATGTTCGGGTACAGCGTCAGCCAGATCGCGCCGTGCGGCGGCAGCCGGCCATCGCCATAGGCGAGCAAGGCTTCGTGCCAGCGGCGGTAGGTCGCCGAACCGGCACGGGCCAGCGTGTTCTGCAGGCCGACGGTCTGCACCGAGTGGTGCTCGCCGAACTCCCACTGCAGGTCGTCGCAGGTGACGAAGCCGCCCAGCCCGGGGTGGAAGGGCCCGACGTGGTAGTCCTCCAGGTAGACCTCGATGAAGGTCTTCCAGTTGTAGTCGCACTCGTGCATCTCCACGCGTTCGAGCACGTGGCCGCTGAAGTCGAGCGCGGCGGTGACGCTGCAATCGCGCAGCGCGGCGCGCACGTCGCGCCCGCGGTCGTCGAAGAGCAGGCCCTGCCAGCCGTGCAGCGGGTAGGTGTTCAGATCCAGGCAGGGGTCTGCCGCAAAGTGCGGCGCGCCGACCAGCTGGCCGTCCAGAGCGTAGGTCCAGCGGTGGATCGGGCAGACGATGTGCTCGCGTGTCTGGCCGCGGCCGCGCAGCATCAGCGCCTGGCGGTGGCGGCAGACGTTCGACACCAGCCGCAGGCCGCCCGGGTCGCGCACCAGCGCGCGGCCCTCGCCCTCATGCGGCAGCGTGTGGAAGTCGCCGGCGTCGGCGACCCACAGTTCATGGCCCGCATAGCGCGGTCCAGGGTCGAAGATCAATGCGCGTTCGTGGCTGAACACGCCCTCGTCGAAGTAGCTTGCGGCGGAAAGTTGAGTGCGGCTGCGCTCGAGAGCTGTGAGACTGATGCTCAGGTCCGACATGATCCGGAGGATCTCCATGATTGGGAATGTCAACCCCCCACCCGGTGGCCCCGCGGATGGGTTTGATGCGCCTGCCAGCCCCCGGGGGCCGTGAAGGCGAGGGCGGGATTCTACCCAGCGACACCGCCCCGCCTCGGCAAAGCGGCGCTGCCTTGCCGCCGTCCCGGGAACTGCGGACAAGCGACACGACAATACCCGCGCCTGCCCGGGCGCGGGCGTCTAAAATCACCGATCGACCTTCGACGCCGACCATGCCCCGCAGTTCCCCTTCCACCGCGCCCGAACCCGCCGCCTACGAGCAGGCGCTGGCCGAACTCGAAGCGCTGGTGCAGGCCATGGAGGCCGGCAAGATGCCGCTGGACCAGCTGCTTTGCAGCTACAAGCGCGGCGCTGAACTGCTGCAGCAGTGCCGTGCGCGGCTGCAAGTGGTGGAGGACCAGGTCAAGGTGCTCGAAGACGGGCAGCTGAAGCCCTGGACCTCCGCATGAGCGCGCCGGGCCGCTGCCCCGCGCTCATCCCGCAGCGCACAGCGCGAAGGGCAGTCCGGTGAGCATTCAGGACCTGATGCCGCTGCGGCCCCGCGCCGCGCAGCAAGGCGGCGACACCGGCTTCGAAGCCTGGATGCACGGCCGAGCTGCAGGCCGTCGAGTCTGCCCTCGAGGCCTGGGTGCCGGCCGATGCCCCGGCGGGCCTGGGCGAGGCCATGCGCTACGGCGTGCTCGATGGCGGCAAGCGCCTGCGCCCACTGCTGGTTCTTGCGGCCTGCCAGGCGACCGAGGGCCGACGCGAGGCGGCGCTGCGTGCCGCGGTCGCGGTGGAGCTGATCCACGCTTACTCCTTGATCCACGACGACATGCCGTGCATGGACAACGACGTGCTGCGTCGTGGCAAGCCGACGGTGCATGTGCGCTTTGGTCAGGCCCAGGCCATGCTGGCCGGTGATGCGATGCAGGCGCTGGCGTTCGAGGTGCTGACACCCGAGCCGGACGTGAGCCCGCCGTTCGATGGTTCTGCCGGCGTCGACCCGGCGCTGCAGGCGCGCCTGTGCGCACTGCTGGCGCGCTCGGCCGGCCATGCCGGCATGGCCGGCGGCCAGGCCATCGATCTCGCCAGCATCGGCAGGCCGCTGGACGAACGCGCGCTGCGCGACATGCACCGGCGCAAGACAGGCGCGCTGCTGCAGGCCAGCGTGCTGATGGGCGCGGCCTGCGGCCGCTGCGAGCCGCGCGCCTGGCAGGCGCTGTCCGACTATGGCGCGGCGCTTGGCCTGGCCTTCCAGGTGGTCGACGACATTCTCGACGTGACGCAGGAATCGCACACGCTGGGCAAGACGGCAGGCAAGGACCTTGATGCCAACAAGCCGACCTACGTCTCGGTGCTCGGCCTGGACGCGGCGCGGCGCCAGGCGATCGAGTTGCGCGACCGCGCACAGGACGCACTGCGCCGCAGCGGGCTGGCCGGCGCGGCCACGCTGGCCCAGCTGGCCGACATGGTGGTCGAACGCGAAAGCTGATGTTGACCTCCCCCGCAGCGCCTTCGGCGCTCCCCTCCAGGGGGGCGACGCCGGTGGACCGGCAGAGCCGGCTCCACGGCGCCCGCTTGTTTGCGCCGGTGCTGCGACTGGCGCGGCAAACACGAAAATGACAACACCATGAAGACCAACGTTTCCCTGCTGCAAAGCGTCGACAGTCCGGCCGTGCTGCGCCGCATGTCGCGGGCCGAACTCAAGACGCTGGCCGTCGAGTTGCGCGAGTTCGTGCTGAAGAGCGTCAGCGAGACCGGCGGCCACCTGGGCAGCAACCTGGGCACGGTGGAGCTGACGGTGGCGCTGCACCATGTTTTCGACACGCCCTACGACCGTGTGGTCTGGGACGTGGGCCACCAGACCTACCCGCACAAGGTGCTGACCGGCCGGCGCGAACGCATGCACAGCCTGCGCCAGCTCGGCGGCGTCAGCGGCTTCCCGCGCCGCGACGAAAGCGAGTACGACACCTTCGGCACCGGGCATTCGTCGACCTCGATCTCGGCCGCGCTGGGCATGGCGCTGGCCGCCAAGCTCAAGGGCGAGGACCGGCGCGTCGTCGCCGTCATCGGCGACGGCGCGATGAGCGCCGGCATGGCCTTCGAGGCGCTGAACAATGCGGGCGTGTCGCATGCCGGCGTGCTGGCCGACATGCTGGTGGTGCTGAACGACAACGACATGTCGATCAGCCCGCCGGTGGGTGCGCTGAACAAGCACCTGGCACGGCTGATGAGCGGCAACTTCTACACCAGCGCGCGCGAGGGCGCGAAGAGCGTGCTGAAGAACACGCCGCTGTACGAGATCGCGCGCCGATTCGAGGAGCACGCCAAGGGCATGGTCGTGCCGGGCACGATCTTCGAGGAGTTCGGCTTCAACTATGTCGGTCCGATCGACGGCCACGACCTCGATGCGCTGATCCCGACGCTGGAGAACCTGCGCCACGCGCGCGGGCCGCAGTTCCTGCACATCGTCACGCGCAAGGGCCAGGGTTACAAGCTGGCCGAGGCCGACCCGGTGAAGTACCACGCCGCGTCGGGCAAGTTCGATCCGCTGCACGGCTTTGCCAAGGCCGCGCCCGGCAAGCCGACCTTCACGCAGGTCTTCGGCCAGTGGCTGTGCGACATGGCCGATGCCGATCAGCGGCTGATCGGCATCACGCCGGCGATGCGCGAGGGCTCGGGCATGGTCGAGTTCCAGAAGCGCCACCCGAAGCGCTTCTACGACGTCGGCATCGCCGAGCAGCATGCGGTGACCTTCGCCGCCGGCCTGGCCTGCGAAGGACTGAAGCCGGTGGTCGCGATCTACAGCACCTTCCTGCAGCGCGGCTACGACCAGCTGGTGCACGACGTGGCCATCCAGAACCTGCCGGTGGTGTTCGCGCTGGACCGTGCCGGGGTCGTCGGTGCCGACGGCGCCACGCACATCGGCGCCTATGACATCGCCTTCATTCGCTGCGTGCCGAACATGAGCCTGATCGCGCCGGCCGACGAGAACGAATGCCGCCGGGCGCTGACCAGCGCTTTTCGCCAGCAGCACCCGGTGGCCGTGCGCTACCCGCGCGGCAGCGGTGTCGGCGCTGCGATCGGCAGCGACCTGGCCGAGCTGCCGTGGGGCCAGGCCGAACTGCGCCGCAGCACCGGCAAGGCCAAAGGCGTCGGCGGCCCGCGCATCGCCATCCTGGCCTTCGGCCCGTTGCTGTACCCGGCACTGCAGGCCGCCGAGGCACTGGACGCCACGGTCATCAACATGCGCTTCGTCAAGCCGCTCGACGTGGCCCGGGTGCTGGAGGTGGCGCGCTCGCACGAGGCCCTGGTCAGCGTCGAGGAAGGCTGCGTGATGGGCGGCGCCGGCAGCGCCGTGGCCGAATGCCTGGCGGCCCATGGCCTGGCCTTGCCGCTGCTGCAGCTGGGCCTGCCGGACCAGATCATCGAGCACGGCGACCCGAACACGCTGCTGTCGATGTGCGGCCTGGATGCCGCGGGCATCGAGCAGGCGGTGCTCAAGCGCTTCGGCAGCCGTCTTTCGGTGGTGCGGCCGGCGGCGAACGTTTGAGCCCTGACGCTTTGGCGACACGCCCTAAGCCCCACCACAGCGTAGAACCGGCGACGATGTCATGCTGCCGCTGGCGGCGCGACGCCCCAGCCCCCATGCACCATGAACAACCTGACCGAGGTCCTGCACATCCCCGACACGCAAAGCGAGCGTGACGAGCGGCACCTGCCGATCCAGCGCGTCGGCATCAAGGACCTGAGCTATCCGCTGCAGCTGCAGGTGGCCGGCGCGGTGCAGAGCACCGCCGCGCAGTGGGACCTGGACGTGGCGCTGCCGGCCGACAAGAAGGGCACGCACATGTCGCGCTTCATCGCCTGGCTGGATGCGCTGGACGAACCGCTCGACGCGCTGAGCCTGCGCCGGCGCCATGCGCTGATGCTCGACAAGCTGGGCGCCAGCGAAGGCCGCATCGAGGCACGCTTCAGCTTCTTCCTGCGCAAGCGCGCGCCGGTGTCCGGGCTGCCCAGCCTGCTCGACTACCAGGGCCGCTGGATCGCCGAGACGCGCGGCGGCCTCACCTCGGTGCAGGCCGAGGTCGGCGTGCCGGTGAAGACGCTGTGCCCGTGCTCGAAGGAGATCTCCGACTACGGCGCGCACAACCAACGCTCGCGGGTGACGATCCGCGTCGAGATGTTGCAGCCGATCGAGTGGCATGAGCTGGTGCGCTTTGCCGAGGACCAGGCCTCCAGCGAGCTTTGGCCGATGCTCAAGCGCGTCGACGAGAAGTGGGTCACCGAACGCGCCTACGAGAACCCCAAGTTCGTCGAGGACCTGGTGCGCGACGTCGCGCTGGCGCTGAACCGCGACGACCGCATCGGCCGCTACAGCGCCGAGGTCGAGAACTTCGAGTCGATTCACAATCATTCGGCCTATGCGCGGATTGACCGCGCCTAGGCGCCGCGCGCCCCGAATGATTGCGGCACAGACCGACATGCCGCTGGCATGTGAGCGTTGTCACAACCACAGCGCCTATGTGCGCATCGAGCGCTGAGACGGGACCGAGCGGGTGCCTGCGCACCCGCGAGCGCTCGTCGAAGGCCGGCCGGCACGGCGGCCGGCACACAAGCCCGCGCGGGGTGCGGCCCATGCACGCATCGGGCGCTGAGGGCGGCGCCTAGATGCCGATGCTGCAGATGGCCGCGGCGATCCACGATCCGGTGCGCATGCGCCTGGCCAATGCCGAACTGCTTTCGCTGGCGCTGATCGACGCGCGCAACCACACGCTGCGCTGGCTGGCGGCCTTCGAGCCGCACCTGGGCGCGATCTCACCGAATGCCGACGTCGACCCGCCGCTGTGGCTGGTCGGCCAGGCCGGCTGGTTCCAGGAGTATTGGGTGTCACGCAATCTGCAGCGCCAGCGCGGCGAGGCGGCCGACGCGGCGCGGCTGCGCCTGGCCTCGATCGAGCCGCACGCCGACGGCTGGTTCGACCCGAGTTGCCATGACCGGGTACAACGCTGGCGGCTGCAGCTGCCCGATGCGGTGGCACTGCGCCAGTACCTTGCCGAGACGCTGGAGGTCACGCTCGACCTGCTGGCCGGCGCCGAGGACGGCGACGCCGGCCTGTATGTCTACCGCCTGGCGCTGCTGCACGAGGACCGGCTGGGCGAAGCGCTGGCGGTGGCGGCGCAGGCGCTGCAGTTGCCCGCACCCGCGGCCGAGTCACCGTGGCCACCGCGGCCGGCACGGGCGCCGCTCGAGCCCTTGTGGTTCGGCGCGCAGCGCTTCATGCTGGGCTCCGAGCGCGGCGGCCTGGTGCCGCCCAACGAACGCTGGGCGCATGAAGTGCAGCTGCTCGAATTCGAGATCGACGCCCAGGCGCTGAGCTGGGCCCGCTACGCCGAATTCGTCGCCGATGGCGGCTACGACGATGCGCAGTGGTGGACGCCCGAGGGCTGGGCCTGGGTGCAGGCCGAAGGCCGCCGCGCCCCACGCTACGTGGAGCAGATGCGCCAGGCCGTGCTGGTGCAGCGCCAGGGGCAGATGCAGCGCGTCGGCGTGGCGCCAGGCGGCCGTGCACGTCAGCCGCCACGAGGCCCAGGCCTGGTGCCGCTGGGCCGGCCGCCGCCTGCCGACCGAGCCCGAATGGGAACTGGCCGCGTTGACCGGTGCGTCGCGCGGCTTCGTCTTCGGCGACGTCTTCGAGTGGGCCGGCGGAAGCGCGCGCGCCTGGCCGGGCCACGATGGCAGCTTGCCCGGTTTTGCCGCGATGCCCGAGCCGGGGCGCTGCGGCGTGCAGCGCGGCGCCTCGTGGATGACGCGAGCGCGCTGCAAGCACCCACGCGCGCGTCGCTTCGTGGCGCCCCACCGCGACACGATGTTCTGCGGCTTTCGCAGCTGCGCGCTCTAGGCGCTTTAGCTTCGTGCGCCGTCGCATCGAGAAGCGCCCGACCCAAGGGTATTCCCCAGGCATCTTGTGCGCTGCCAGCAGACAACATAGGCAACACGCATCCTAGGTTTCGGCCTCATGCTGGCCAGGCCTGCGCGCGGTGCGGCGACGGCTCATCACCAACCATTGGGAACGGAAACCATGCAGAAATCCCTGCACATCGACCCGGAGAAATGCACCGGCTGCCTGCAGTGCGAAATGGCCTGCTCGTACGAGAACTACGGCACTTTCGCGCCGGCCAAGTCGCGCATCAAGGTGTTCGACTTCCACTACACCGGGCGCAAGGTGCCCTACACCTGCACGCAGTGCGACGAGGCCTGGTGCCTGCACGCCTGCCCGGTCGAGGCCATCACGGTGGACCGGCTGACCGGTGCCAAGGTGGTGAACGAGACCACCTGCGTCGGCTGCAAGGTCTGCACCATCGCCTGCCCCTTCGGCACCGTCAACTACGTGCAGGAGACCGGCAAGGTGCAGAAGTGCGACCTGTGCGGCGGCGAGCCGGCCTGCGCCGAGGCCTGCCCGACCGGCGCCATCACCTACGTCGACGCCAACTGGACCGGGCTGAACAAGATGGCCGCCTGGGCCGACAAGCTCGGCAATCAACCTGCTGCGGCATAAGGAGCACGGACATGTCCTGGGCTGGAAAAATTCTGCGTGTCGACCTCAGCGCCGGCACCGTCAAGTCGGAGCCACTGAACATGGACTGGGCGCGCCAGTACATCGGCTCGCGCGGCCTGGCCACCAAGTACCTGGTGGAGGAGATGGACGCCAAGGTCGACCCGCTGTCGGCCGACAACAAGATCATCTGGGCCACCGGCCCGCTGACCGGCACCATGGCCTCGACCGGCGGGCGCTACACCGTGGTCACCAAGGGGCCGCTGACCGGCGCCATCGCCTGCTCCAACTCCGGCGGCTACTGGGGCGCCGAACTCAAGATGGCCGGCTGGGACATGGTCATCTTCGAAGGCAAGTAGCGCCAAGCCGGTGTACCTGTTCATCCAGGACGACGTCGCCGAACTGCGCGACGCCGCCCACCTGTGGGGCAAGACGGTGTGGGAGACCGAGGCCGCGCTGAAGACGCAGCTGCAGGACCCGCAGGTGCGCGTGTCCAGCATCGGCGGCGCCGGCGAGAACCAGGTGCTCTACGCCGCGGTGGTCAACGACCTGCACCGCGCGGCCGGCCGCTCGGGCGTGGGCGCGGTGATGGGCAGCAAGAACCTGAAGGCCATCGCCGTGCGCGGTACCAAGGGCGTGGGCAACCTCGCCGACCCGAAGGCCTTCATGAAGGTCACGGCCGAGAAGAAGAAGATCCTGGCCGACAACGCCCTGACCGGTCAGGGCCTGCCGGCCTACGGCACGCAGGTGCTGATGAACATCATCAACGAGGTCGGCGCGCTGCCCACGCGCAACCACCGCGACGTGCAGTTCGAAGGTGCGAAGGACATCTCCGCCGAGGCCATGGCCACGCCGCGCAAGACCGACGGCAGGAAGCCGCTGGTCACCAACCAGGCCTGCTTCGGCTGCACCATCGCCTGCGGTCGCATCCAGACCATCGACAAGGGCCACTTCAGCATCGAGAACAAGCCGCAGTACTGGGGTGCCTCGGGCGGGCTCGAGTACGAAGCCGCCTGGGCGCTGGGCGCGGCCAACGGCGTCAACGACCTCGACGCCCTGCAGTACGCCAACCTGCTGTGCAACGAGCACGGCATGGACCCGATCAGCTTCGGTGCCACCATCGGCGCGGTCATGGAGCTGTACGAGATGGGCGTGCTCACCAAGGAGCAGCTCGGCATCGACGCCAAGTTCGGCTCGGCGCAGGCGCTGGCGCACTTTGCCGAGATCACCGCCAAGGGCGAGGGCTTCGGCAAGGAAATCGGCCAGGGCAGCAAGCGGCTGACCGCCAAGTACGGTCACCCCGACCTGTCGATGTCGTCCAAGGGCCAGGAATTCCCGGCCTACGATTCGCGCGGCATCCAGGGTATCGGCCTGGCCTATGCCACCAGCAACCGCGGCGGCTGCCACCTGCGTGGCTACACCGTGGCCAGCGAGGTGGCGGGCATCCCGGTGAAGACCGACCCGCTCACCGCCGACGGCAAGCCCGAGCTGGTCAAGGCCTTCCAGGACGCCACCGCCGCCTACGACTCGTCGGGGCTGTGCATCTTCACCACCTTCGCCTGGGGCCTGCCCGACCTGGCCGACCAGCTGGCGCCGGCCTGCGGGCCGGAGTTCACGCTGGAGAACGTGGCCACCATTGGCGAGCGCATCTGGAACATGGAGCGCGACTTCAACAACCGCGCCGGCTTCACCGCCAAGGACGACGTGCTGCCGAAGCGGCTGGTCACCGAAGCCGCCAAGACCGGCCCGGCCAAGGGCCTGGTGAGCAAGGTGCCGGAGATGCTGCCGAAGTACTACGAGTTGCGCGGCTGGGACAGCAACGGCATGCTCAAGCCCGAGACGCGCACCCGGCTGGGGCTGTAGCCGCCGACGCGCAAGGACGGCCGGGCTTTGGCCCGGCGCTGCCCGACTCAAGGCGGTTCGATCGACCGCCTTGTCTTTTTCCAGCGAGGATGGACACACCATGAGACACGTGATCCTGGGTGCCGGCCCGGCCGGCGTGATTGCCGCCGAAACGATCCGCAAGCACCGCGCGAAGGACGAGATCGTCATCGTCGGCGACGAGCGCGAGCCGCCGTATTCGCGCATGGCCATTCCCTACCTGCTGATCGGCCACATCGGCGAGTCCGGCACGCACCTGCGCCATGACGCCCAGCACTTCCAAAGGCTGCGCATCGAGCTGCGGCGTGCGCGCGCCACGCAGGTCGACGTCGCCCAGCGCAGCCTGACACTCGACGACGGCGCGGCGCTGGGCTTCGACACCTTGCTCATCGCCACCGGCTCCAGCCCGAGCAGCCCGCCGATTCCCGGCATCGACCAGCCCGGTGTGCGCGCCTGCTGGACGCTCGATGACGCGCGTGCCATCGCCCAGCGCGCGACCAAGGGCGCGCGCGTGCTGCAGATGGGCGCCGGCTTCATCGGCTGCATCATCATGGAAGCACTCGCCGCGCGCGGCGTGCAACTGACGGTGGTGGAAATGGGCGACCGCATGGTGCCGCGCATGATGGGCCCCACCGCCGGCGGCATGATCAAGGACTGGTGCCAGGCCAAGGGCGTGACGGTGTTCACCGGCACGCGCGTCGAGGCGATCGAAGGCGATGCGCCAATGCGCGTCAAGCTGTCGGGCGGCGCCCAGATCGACGCCGACCTGGTGATCAGCGCCACCGGCGTCAAGCCGAACATCGGCTTCCTCGAAAACTCGGGCATCACCTGCCTGCTGGGCGTGCTCACCGACGAGCACATGCAGACCAACGTGCCGGGCATCTATGCCGCCGGCGACTGCGCCGAGGCGCTCGACGTCATCAGCGGCAAGCTGATCGTCAGCGCCATCCAGCCCAACGCCGCCGACCAGGCCTACGTCGCGGCGCTTGAACATGGCCGGCCGCGCCGCCCGCCTGAAGGGCGTGACGCAGATCAACGTGCTCGACACGCTGGGCCTGATCTCCACCAGCTTCGGCGACTGGCAGGGCGTGCCGGGCGGGCAGCACGTGGAGCTGACCGACCGCGCCGCCGGGCGCCACCTGAGCCTGCAGTTCAAGGACGACGTGATCGTCGGCTGCAACAGCATCGGCTGGACCGAGCATGTCGGCGTGATGCGCGGCCTGGTCGAGGGCCAGGTGCGTCTCGGTCCGTGGAAGGACACCCTGCTGAAGGACCCGACCCAGCTGATGCAGGCCTACCTGGCCCGAGCGCAGGCGCAGGACGTGCACGCGCTGGTATGACGGTTCACATCACCTTCAAGCTGTATGCCGGGTTGACGCAGTACCTGCCGCCCGAGGCGCGGGTCGGCAACGCCATGCCGCTGGAGCTGCCCGAAGGCACGACCATCCTGAAGGCGATCGAGCCCTTCGGCATGCCGCCGAAGCTGGTGCACCTGGTGCTGATCCACGGCGTGTACATCGCGCCCGAGCAGCGCGGTGAACGGGTGCTGCAGGATGGCGACGTGCTGGCCATCTGGCCGCCGGTGGCCGGCGGCTGAATCCGAGCCGTGCAGTCGCACTATCCGCCGAGCTTCGAGCGCGAGATGGGCTGCACCGAGCGCGAGTGGCTGTCGTGGCTGCCCGGTGCCGTGCGTGAGCATGCGTTGACGCTGACCAGCGGACAGGCCGGCGTGGCCATCGGCAGCGGCCGCTTGCTGCTGCACTGGCAGACGCTGCCGCCGCGGCAGATCGCGCTGGCGCGCTTCCCGCGCCTGGCGGTGAAGTTCCGATTCGAGGACCTGGACGACACCGCCCGCCAGACCTTCATGCGCTACTTCGACCTGTACATGCAGCGCGGCGGCGGATAGGCCTCAGGGTTTCGGCTTGCGATAGCGCCACCACGGCAGCACGCGGCTCAGCGACAGCACCTCGCCGCTGCGATCGGCGGCGTAGCCGGGCAGCGCATTCAACTGCTGCTGCCAGGCCGGGCTGCGCAACAGCTCGAGCAAGGTCTGCACCGGCGCTTGGTCCAGCGCCGCGCGCAAGGCCACCAGGAAGTACTGTTCGTGGGCCAGCGGCACGAAATCCAGGCCGCGCCCGCGTGCCGCGGCCTCGATGCCGAAGCTGACGTCGGCACTGCCGCTGGCCACCGCTTCGGCGGCGGCGCGGTGTGACGGCTCGGTATGCGTCAGTGCCTCGATGCGCGCCGGGTCGATGTGCATCGCGGCCAGCAGTTGGTCGAGCACCACGCGCGTGCCGGTGCTGGCGTCGCGGGCCGCGAAGCGCAGGCCGGGCCGCAGCAGGTCGGCGAGCTGACGCACGCCCAGCGGGTTGCCGGGCGCGACCATCAGGCCCTGGGTGCGCCGCGCAAAGCTCACCAGCTTGTGCTGACCGGGCTTGAGCAGCGCGCGATAGGCGCGTGCCGTGGGCGAGCGCGCCGGTGCGTCGGTGAGGGCGTGGAAACCCGCCAGCAGGCACCGGCCCGCATTCAGCGCCGCCAGCGCGTCGACGCTGCCGCAGAAACCGATGTCCAGGTGCAGCTTGTGCCGCTGCTGCGCCAGCTGGCGCAGCAGCGGCAGCGCATCGTCGTGGCTGGCCGAGATCGGCAGCACGCCGGCGCTGTCGTCGAAGGCGATTGCGAAGGCCTGTTCGAGTTCGCCGCGCAGGGCCTCGACCTTCGGTGCCAGCCGCGCCTGCGCGCGGCGCTCGGCCCACAGCAGCTTGTCGCCGAAGGCGGACAACACCGCCGGCTGGCCCTTGGCCCACAGCACCAGCGTCTGGCCGAGCTCGAGTTCCCAGCGCTTGAGCTCGCCCCAGACATGCCGGTACGACAGCGACAGCCGCCGCGCCGCGCCGCTGATCGAACCGGTGTCGTGCACGGCGGCCAGCATCGCCATCAGCGGGTGATGCAGGTCGCGCTGGGCGTCCTCGCGGCCGTGCAGCGTGTAGGTCAGGTGGACTCTATGCATGTCGGTTCATATCGCGCGGACCGCATCGCGGCGTCGAGAATGACGCCAGTATGAGAGATCCCGGATGAGCGCTTTCGCGCAGAGTTTCCGCACCGCCTTCGAGCTGATCGTCCAAGCCGACCCGGTGCTGCTGCGCACGGTGGTGCTGTCGCTGTGGGTGAGCGGGTCCGCCTGCCTGATCGCATCGGGCTTCGGGCTGGTCCTGGGCGCGTGGCTGGCCGTGGCGCGCGTTCCAGGCCATCGGCTGATGATGCTGGCGCTGAACACGCTGCTGGCGCTGCCTTCGGTGCTGGTCGGGCTGGTGGTCTATCTGCTGCTGTCGCGCAGCGGCCCGCTCGGTTCGTGGGGCATTCTCTTCACGCCCAGCGCGATGGTCATCGCGCAGACCATCCTGGTGCTGCCGATCGTCGCGGCGCTGACGCGCCAGCTGGTCGGCGATGCGCTGCGCGACGGTGGCGACCAGTTGCGCTCGATGGGTGCCGCGCCGCTGACCTGCGCGCTGCTGATGCTGGTGCACGGCCGCTGGGCGGTGCTGACGGTGCTGATCGCCGCCTTCGGCCGGGCCATCGCCGAGGTCGGTGCGGTGATGATCGTCGGCGGCAACATCGACGGCTTCACGCGCGTCATGACCACCACCATCGCACTGGAGACGAGCAAGGGCGACCTGCCGCTTGCGCTGGCGCTGGGGCTGGTGCTGCTGGCCGTGGTGGCCGTGCTCAACGCGCTGCTCGGCCTGGTGCGGCGCGGCCATGGATCGGGTTCGGCGCTGGCGGGGGTGCGATGAGTGCCGCACGGCCGTTCCGAAGGCGCTCGATCCCCCTGGGGGGACGGCGCGCCGCGGCAAGGGGGCTCGATGAGCCTCGTGTCGCTGCAGGACGTGTCGGTCCAGTTCGGCGACGTGCTGGCGCTGCGCGGTGTCACGCTGCGCATCGAGCGCGGCGAATTCGTGGCCCTGGTCGGCGCCAACGGCTCGGGCAAGACCACGCTGCTGCGCGCCTTGCACGGGCTGCTGCGGCATCGGGGCCGGCGCGACGTGGGCGCGAATGCACCCGTGCAGGCGATGGTCTTCCAGCGGCCCTTCCTGATGCGCCTGGACGTGCTCAACAACCTGCGCCTCGCGCTGTGGCTGGCGGGGGTGCCGCGGCGCGAGCGCGCGCAGCGCATCGCGGACTCGCTGCAGCGCGTCGGCCTGCAGGGGCTGGAGCGGCGGCCGGCGCGCGCCCTGTCGGGTGGCCAGCAGCAACGCCTGGCGCTGGCGCGGGCGATCGCGGTGCGGCCGCAACTGCTGTTCCTGGACGAGCCCACGGCGAGCCTCGACCCCACGGCCAAGCGCGAGGTCGAGGCGCTGCTGGCCGGCTTTGCCGCCGACGGCATGACGCTGGTGATGAGCACCCACAACCTGGGCCAGGCCAAGCGCCTGGCAACGCGGGTGATCTATCTGGAAGGGGGCGTGGTCCATGCCGACTTGCCGACCGAAGCCTTCTTCAATGGGCCGCTCGAAGGCCCGGCACAACACTTCCTCAAAGGAGAACTGGCATGAACACCCGATCGACTCTGCAAGCTCTGCAAGCTCTGCAACGCCGCGCCGCACTCGGCCTGGCCCTGGCGGCCCTGGCGCTGGCACCGTTGGCCGCACGCGCCCAGGACAAGACCCTCGTCATGGCCTCGACCACCAGCACCGAGCAGTCGGGGCTGTTCGCCCATCTGCTGCCGGAGTTCAAGAAAGCCAGTGGCATCGACGTGCGCGTCGTCGCACAGGGCACCGGCCAGGCGCTGGACATGGGGCGGCGCGGCGACGCCGACCTGCTCTTCGTGCACGACCAGGCGGCCGAGGAGAAGTTCGTCGCCGACGGCTTCGGCATCGAGCGCCGCGCCGTCATGTACAACGACTTCGTGCTCATCGGCCCGAAGTCCGACCCGGCCGGCGTGAAGGGCAAGGACGTGGTCGAAGCGCTGAAGAAGCTCGCCTCGAGCAACGCCGCATTCATCTCGCGCGGCGACAAGAGCGGCACCCATGCCGCCGAACTGCGCTACTGGAAGGCCGCCGGCGTCGACGCGCCGGCCGGCAAGCTGCCGCTCTACAAGGAATGCGGCTGCGGCATGGGCCCGGCGCTGAACATCGCCGCCTCGGCCAACGCCTACGTGCTGGCCGACCGCGGCACCTGGCTGGCGTTCAAGAACCGCGCCGACCTGGCCATCCTGGTCGAAGGCGACAAGCGGCTGTTCAACCAGTACGGCGTGATCGTCGTCAACCCGGCCAGGCACCCGCACGCGAAGAAGGACCTGGCGCAGACCTTCGCCGACTGGGTGGTGTCGCCGCCGGGGCAGGCCGTGATCGCCGGCTACAAGATCGGTGGCGAGCAGCTGTTCTTTCCCAACGCTGCGCAGTAGGAGCCTGTCGGGCAGTGCGTATTCAGGCGGCGGCGTGGCGTGTCGCGCGCCCCCAGCCCTGCGGCAGGGCGTGCAGCACCGACCGGGCATCCAGCGAGCCGATGGCCACGCTGGTGTCGGCGGGAATGCGGCCCTGGGCCAGCATCGCCTCGTAGCGCAAGGCGCTGACACGCAGGAACGAAGCGAAGTTGCCGACCTCGCCACGCGACTCGACGAGTTCGTCGTAGAGCTTCTCGATCAGCTGCACCACGCCCAGGCCGTCACGCCGGCCGATTTCCTCGAGCACCTGCCAGAACAGGTTCTCGAGCCGGATGCTGGTGACCACGCCGTGCAGCCGCACCGAGCGGGTGCGGCTGTCATAGCTTTGCGGGTCGGCACTGATGAAGACTTCGCACATGCGCCGGCTCCTGCAGTGGTGGGATCGAAGCCGCGACTGTAGCGCCGCCGGCGGACCGGCTCAGGTCTCGATGCGCGTGCCCAGCACCGCCAGGAACTGTCCGATCCACGCCGGGTGCGCGGGCCAGGCCGGTGCGGTGACCAGGTTGCGGTCGGTCACGGCCTGGTCGATGGCGATGCCCATGTACTCGGCGCCCGCCAGTTCCACCTCGACCTGGCAGGCCGGATAGGCCGACACCTTGCGGCCCTTCAGCAAGCCGGTGGCGGCCAGCAGCTGCGCGCCATGGCACACGGCTGCGACGGGCTTGTCGGCGGCCAGGAAGTGGCGCGTGATCTCGACCACGCGGGTGTTCATGCGCAGGTATTCGGGAGCGCGTCCGCCGGGGATCAGCAGCGCGTCGTAGGCTTCCGGGCCGCACGTCGGCGAAGGTGGCGTTCGAGCGTGAAGCGATGGCCCGGCTTCTCGCTGTAGGTCTGCGCGCCTTCGAAATCATGGATCGCGGTGTGCACCCAGTCGCCGGCCTTCTTGTCGGGCGCCACCGCATGCACGGTATGGCCGACCGCCAGCAGCGCCTGGAAGGGCACCATGGTTTCGTAGTCTTCGGCGTAGTCGCCGCAAAGCATCAGGATCTTGCGTGCCATCGTCGTCTCCTTCATCGAACCGATCGAAATGCTGCGCCGGACACAGCCCGGCATGGGCATTGTGGGTGGCCCGCGGCTGCGGGTGGTAGCAGCCGGCTGTGACCCGTCCGGCCGCTGGCGCCACAATGGCATCGACCTGCCTAGCCATCAAGCGCCCGCAATGAGCTTGCACCTGCCCGACTCAGTCGACGCCGTCATCGAGTTGCTGGCCGCCGAGA
>CAWFQP010000013.1:0-115549 GCA_963818005.1 uncultured Pseudomonadota bacterium | reverse complement strand
TCGACGCCGTCATCGAGTTGCTGGCCGCCGAGAACTATGTCTGCGACCGGCAACTGGCGACCGCGCTGTTTCTCAGCCTGAAGCTGCAGCGCCCGCTGTTCCTGGAAGGCGCGCCGGGTGTCGGCAAGACCGAGCTGGCCAAGACGCTGGCGCGTGCGCTGAACACCCTGCTGCTGCGCGTGCAGTGCTACGAAGGCCTGGACGTGGCGCAGACCGCCTACGAATGGAACGTGGCGCGGCAGATGATCGAGATCCGCCTGGCCGAAGCGGCGCACGATGTCGACCGCGAGCAGCTGACGCGCAACCTCTATTCGCGATCGATGCTGATCGAGCGCCCGCTGCTGCAGGCGCTGACGCAGACCCGATCGCCGGTGCTGCTGATCGACGAACTGGACCGTGCCGACGAGCCTTTCGATGCCTTCTTGCTCGAAGTGCTGGCCGAGAACCAGCTGACCATTCCCGAATACGGCACCGTGGTCGCGGCCGAGCCGCCGATCACGCTGATCACCAGCAACCGCACGCGCGAGATCCACGACGCGCTGAAGCGCCGCTGCCTGTACCACTGGGTCGGCTTCCCCAGTGTCGAGCGCGAACTCGACATCGTGCGCCTGAAGGCGCCGGGCGCGTCCGAGCGGCTGTACCGCCAGGTGGTGGAGTTCGTGCAGCGCATGCGCACGCTGGACCTGTTCAAGTCGCCGGGCGTGGCCGAGACCATCGACTGGACCAACGCGCTGTTGGCGCTGAACAGCATGCAGCTCGATCCGGCCAGCGTGCAGGACACGCTGGGCGTGCTGCTCAAGCACCAGGATGACCTGGTCAGGATGCAGAGCGGCGACACCGCCAAGCTGCTCGACGAGCTGCGCGCCAAGGCCTTGCTCTGACGTGATCGCCGACAACATCGTCCACTTCGCGCGTGTGCTGCGCGGCGCCGGCATGGCCATCGGGCCGGACCGCGTGCTGGCCGCGCTGGCGGCGGTGGAACTGGTGGGCCTGCAGCGGCGCGACGACGTGCATGCGGCCTTGAGCGCGGTGATGCTCGAGCGCCACGAGCAGCAACCGCTGTTCGACGCCGCCTTCGACACCTTCTGGCGCGACCCGAAGCTGCTCGAGCAGATGATGGTCCTGCTGCTGCCCAAGATCAGCGGCCGCGGCGAGAAACAGCGAGCACCGCGGGCCAACCGGCTGGCCGAGGCGCTGTCAGTACCCAAGGCGCCGGAGCCGCCCAACCCGGCCAACCAGAGCGCGAAGGAAGAAGTGCAGTTCGACACGCACTTCAGCTTCTCCGACCGCGAGCGGCTGCAGAAGGCCGACTTCGAAAGCATGACCACCGCCGAGTACGAGCTGGCCAAGAAGCTGGCCGAGCAGCTGCCGCTGCCGGTGGACCCGGTGCGCCGCCGCCGCCACGAGGCCGCGACCAGCCCGCGGCACGGCGGCCGCCTCGACCTGCGCGCCACGCTGCAGCGCATGGCGCGCCAGCCGCACACGCTGAAACCGCTGTACACCCGGCCGCGCGAGGAGCTGCCCTCGCTGGTGGTGCTGATCGACATCTCCGGTTCGATGGACCGCTACTCGCGGCTGCTGCTGCACTACGTGCACGGCCTGATGCGCCGCGCGCTGAAGGTGCACACGCTGACCTTCGGCACGCGGCTGACCAACATCACGCGCTGCCTTGCGGAGCGTGACCCCGATGTCGCGCTGCGCCTGGCCGACGAGATGGTGCAGGACTGGAAGGGCGGCACGCGCATCGCCTCGTCGCTGCAGGAATTCAACCAGCGGTGGGCGCGCCGCCTGCTGGGCGCCAATGCCGCGCTGCTGCTGGTGACCGACGGCCTGGACCGCGACGAACACGGCGACCTGTCCGCCGCCGCCGCGCAGCTGCACCGCCTGGCGCACCAGGTGGTGTGGCTGAACCCGCTGCTGCGCTACGAAGGCTTCGAGGCCAAGGCCTCGGGCGTGCGTGCGCTGCTGCCGCACGTGGACCGCTTCCTGCCGGTGCACAACCTGGCCAGCCTGGCCGACCTGGGCGGCGCGCTGCGCGCGCCGCCGCTGTCCCCCCATACCCTGCTGCACTGAAGACACCATGGAACTGCAAGGCGATCGACTCATTCCCGCAACCCTGGACAAGACCTGGGCCGCGCTCAACGACCCCGACACGCTGAAGGCCTGCATCGCAGGCTGCGAATCGCTGGAACGCACCGGCGACGACGCCTTCGCCGCGGTGGTGGCGGTGAAGGTCGGCCCGGTGAGTGCGCGCTTCAAGGGCAACCTGAAGATGAGCAACGTGCTGGCGCCGACCAGCTACACCCTCAACTTCGACGGCCAGGGCGGTGTGGCCGGTTTCGGCAAGGGCTCGGCCGACGTGGCGCTGACGCCCGAAGGCACGGGCACGCGGCTGAAGTACAACGCCAAGGCCCAGGTCGGTGGCAAGATGGCGCAGGTGGGCTCGCGCCTGATCGACGCCGCCGCGTCCAAGGTGGCGGAGGACTTCTTCAAGGCCTTCGAGGCGCAGCTCAGCCCGCCGCCGGCCGCCGTGCCAGCCGACACCGGCCAGGTGCCGATGCCCGCCGACACCGAGAAGGGCAACCGGGCGTTGTGGTGGGGTGTGGGCGTGCTGGTGGTCGTGCTGCTGCTGTACTTCCTGATCCGATAGGAGCCTCACCATGGACAGTCTCGATCTGCAGGTGCTGAGCCAGGCCCGCGACTGGTTCAACCAGGGCCACAAGGTGTGGCTGGTCACCGTCATCGAAACCTGGGGCTCGGCGCCGCGCCCGCCGGGCGCATTGCTGTGCCTGCGCAGCGACGGCCTGGTAGCCGGTTCGGTGTCGGGCGGCTGCGTCGAGGACGATCTGATCGAGCGCGTGCGGCACGGCGAGCGGGTTGCCAAGCCTTCGTTGATCACCTATGGCGTCACCAAGGAGGAGGCGGCGCGCTTCGGTCTGCCCTGTGGCGGCAATCTGCGCCTGGTGCAGGAGCCGCTGCTCGCCGCGGACTGGATCGATGCCATATTGGCCCGCACGGCGCGGCACGAGCTGGTGGCGCGCACGATGCAGCTCGACAGCGGTGCCGTGGCGGTGGAGACCGCCGCGCGCGGCGAGAAGTTCCAGTTCGACGGCACGCGGCTGCGCGCGCTGTTCGGCCCGCGCTGGCGCTTGCTGATCGTCGGCGCCGGGCAGCTGTCGCGGCTGCTGGCGCAGATGGCGCTGGCGCTGGACTTCGAGGTCATCTGCTGCGACCCGCGCGAGGAATACCACCTCACCTGGGACGTCCCCGGCACCACCTTCAGCAAGGCCATGCCCGACGACCTGGTGCTGCAGTTGCAGCTCGACCCGCACAGCGCGGTGGTGGCGTTGACGCACGACCCGAAGCTCGACGACATGGTGCTGCTGGAGGCGCTGAAGTCGCCGGCCTTCTATGTCGGTGCCCTGGGCTCGCGCGGCAACACCGCCAAGCGCAAGGAGCGGCTGGCGCTGTTCGACCTGTCGCCGGCCGAGATCGGGCGGCTGCACGGACCGGTAGGCCTGGACCTGGGCGGCAAGACGCCGGCCGAAATCGCCGTGTCGGTGGTCGCCGAGATCGTGGCGGTGAAGAACGGCGTGGCGCTGGTGCAGAAGAAGGAAGGCTCGGCGCTGCCCGCGTCCTCGGGGGCCTGCGTCAGCGCAGGCTGAGGCCGCTGCTACCGGCCGGCGCCGGTGCGGCCCGTCCAAGACAGGCGGCCGCGCGCCAGCGGCACGCCGACCGATCGCTGCAGTGCCGCGCCGGCGGCCAGGCTGGCCACCCAGCAGCCTGCCAGCATCCAGATCGCAGCCAGCGGCCCGCCCAGCCCCAGGTGCAGCCACAGTGCCGTGGCCGCAACGATCACCGCGTAGTGAATCAGGAACACGCCGTAGGAGGCATCGCCCCAGTACGCCAGCCCGCGCGAGGCCCGGCCCGGCCCCGGTGCTCGGGCCGCCAGCCCTGCCTGCGCCAGGGCCAGCGCCAGGGCCGTCAGCGCGGCCAGTGCCACGCGCGGCCGGGATTCGAACCCGGCCACGGCAAGGTGCAGCACCCAGACCAGGCCGAAAAGCCAGGTCATCGCGCGCGAGCGGCCGGCCCAGGCGGCAAGCGCGCCCAGCCCGTAGGCGCTGAAGAAGTAAGGCGCCCAGGCGTCGAAGGCAGCGTCGCGGTTGAACACGAACAGCGAGGCCAGCGCCAGCAGCGCCACGGCCCATGGCAGCGGCGATCGCCAGACGGGCTGCTCGCCACGCCGATGCAGCAGCGCCGCAGCGGCGGCCAGCAGTGCATAGAGCTGGAAGTCGATGGACACATACCAGGCGCCGGCCGACAGCGAGGGGATGTGCAGCACATCCTGCAGCAGCAGCAGGTGGGCGAGAAAGTCCCACGGCGAGGGCCAGGGCGTCACCCATTCCGGCCATCGGCCGCTCGGCAGCAACGCGCTGGCCGCCAGCACGGCCAGCAGCGACACCGCCAGCATCGGCGCCAGCCGCAGGTAGCGCGCGAGCAGTTTTCGCGGCAAGCTGCTGCCGACGTGCGACAGGCTTCGCGCCGCGAGGAAGCCGCCGATCACCAGGAACACCTGGACCACGTAGCGCGCCTCGCCGCCCAGGAAGGCCATGGCCGCCGGGCAGGCCGGCGCCAGCACGGCCGCCATCGGCGAGTACAGCACGATGTGGTGCAGAACGATCAGCTGCGAGGCCACGACCTTGAGCCCATCGATGAGCACCGAGCGCTGCGACATGCGCCGCACTGTAGCCCGCCGTCGCGGGCCCCGCGGGGAGAACGCTCGGGCGGTTGCCGGCGCATGGCCGTCGTTCATCTGTCCGCTCTGCATCATGTCTGTGACGGGCGAAGCCGGCGCAGGGCAGGCCGCGACGCTTCGGTGCGGCGGTAGTCTGCTCCACTGCCCTGCGATGCTCGCAACCCTGGCCGGGCGCGTAACTCGCTGCGCGCTTGCGCGCTGCGCTCGGACAGACACCCCAAGTTCGATGTGGAGGCGCGCTGCGCGCGCGGCCAGGGTCGGTGCGCTTCTCGGCGCCGCACAGGCGCATCGCGGCCTGCCCTGCACCGGCTTCGCGGCGACGCTCGTGGTATCCGCCACGCCACGCTGAGGCGCGCCGCGCGCCAAGTCGCGGCCGTGTCGGAGGGAAGTCAAAACCGGACCTGAAGTGCTTCGGTGTCGGCGCGTCGACCGCCGCATCGCCCGGCAGCGCCGGCTGCCGATGCGTTCACGCAGCCGAGCTCTGCCTGCCTGTTCCATCCTGGGACAGCTGTGCCAGCGGCCATGAGCATGTGGCACGTCTTCGAGCCGCCGATCCGCGGGTTTTGCCGCAGGCGCTTGGCGATTCTGCGTGTGTCCCGACGATGGCATGGCGCTTGCGGTCTTGCATGTGCAAACCGGTCCGACGAGGCCGTCCAACCGGTGCAACCGTCGTCGTTCCCTCCCACCTTCCAGGAGTCCGCACATGCTCTACGCAGCCCCCGGCACCGCCGGCGCCAAAGTCGCGTTCAAACCCTTCTACGACAACTTCATCAACGGCAAGTTCGTGCCGCCGGTCAAAGGCCAGTACTTCGATGTCCTCACGCCGATCAGCGGCACGGCATTCACGCGCGCCGCACGCTCGACCGCGGAGGACATCGAACTCGCGCTCGATGCCGCGCATGCCGCCGCCGACAAGTGGGGGCGCACGCCGCCGGCCGAACGGGCCCACGTGCTGCTGAAGATCGCCGACCGCCTGGAGCGCAACCTCGAGCTGCTCGCCTACGCCGAGACCGTCGACAACGGCAAGCCGATCCGCGAGACGATCAACGCCGACATCCCGCTCACCATCGACCACTTCCGCTACTTCGCCGGCTGCCTGCGGGCGCAGGAAGGCAGCTTGAGCGAGATCGACGAGAACACGATCGCGTACCACTTCCACGAGCCGCTCGGTGTGGTCGGGCAGATCATTCCGTGGAACTTCCCGATCCTGATGGCGGCCTGGAAGCTCGCACCGGCGATCGGTGCCGGCAACTGCGTCGTGCTCAAGCCGGCCGAATCGACGCCCGTCAGCATCATGGTCATGGCCGAGCTGATCGCCGACCTGCTGCCGCCGGGCGTGCTCAACATCGTCAACGGCTACGGCCGCGAAGCGGGCATGCCGCTGGCGACGAGCAAGCGCATCGCCAAGGTCGCGTTCACCGGCTCCACCGCCACCGGGCGCGTCATCGCGCAGGCCGCGGCGGGCAACCTGATCCCGGCGACGCTCGAGCTCGGCGGCAAGAGCCCCAACATCTTCTTCGCGGATGTCGCCGCGGCCGACGACGAGTTCTTCGACAAGGCGATCGAAGGCCTGGTGCTGTTCGCGTTCAACCAGGGCGAGGTCTGCACCTGCCCGTCGCGCGCGCTGATCCACGAGTCGATCTACGACAAGTTCATGGCGCGTGCGCTGCAGCGCATCAAGGCCATCAAGCAGGGCAGCCCGCTCGACACCGAGACGATGATGGGCGCGCAGGCCTCGGCGATGCAGATGGACAAGATCCTGTCCTACGTCGAACTCGGCAAGCAGGAGGGCGCGAAGTGCCTGATCGGCGGCGGCCGCGCCGAGCTCGGCGGCGACCTGGCCGGCGGCTACTACATCCAGCCGACGCTGTTCAAGGGCCACAACAAGATGCGCATCTTCCAGGAGGAGATCTTCGGCCCGGTGCTCGCGGTCACCACCTTCAAGACCGAGGCCGAGGCGCTGGAGATCGCCAACGACACGGCCTACGGCCTGGGCGCCGGCGTATGGACGCGCGACGCCAGCACCGCCTACCGCATGGGCCGTGCGATCAAGGCGGGCCGGGTGTGGACCAACTGCTACCACGCCTATCCGGCACACGCCACCTTCGGCGGCTACAAGGAGTCGGGCATCGGCCGCGAGACGCACAAGATGATGCTCGACCACTACCAGCAGACGAAGAACCTGCTGGTCAGCTACAGCCCGAACAAGCTCGGGTTCTTCTGACAGTCCATCGGGGCCGCCCTGCCGCCGCGGCTGCCCCGACTTCCATCGTCCACCTGGAGGACAGCGCCCGGCGTGGCGCCTGCGATCCAACCCCTTCTCGAGGAGACACCATGCGACCGAACCCGAAACTCTTGAGCATCCTGGTTTCCGCCAGCCTGGCGACGGCCGCGGCCCACGCCGTGGTCACCGACCAGATGATCGAAAACGAAGGCACCGCCAGCGGCAACATCCTGACCTGGGGCGTGAACACGCAGGGCCAGCGCTACTCGCCGCTGAAGCAGGTCAACACCGCCACCGTGGCCAAGCTCGTGCCGGCCTGGGCCTTCTCCTTCGGCGGCGAGAAGCAGCGCGGCCAGGAAGCGCAGCCGCTGATCCACGACGGCAAGATGTTCGTCACCGCCTCCTACTCGCGGCTCTTCGCGCTCGACGCGACGACCGGCAAGAAGCTGTGGAAGTACGAGCACCGCCTGCCCGAAGGCATCATGCCCTGCTGCGACGTGGTCAACCGCGGCGCCGCGCTCTACGACAACCTGGTGATCTTCGCCACGCTCGACGCCCAGCTCGTCGCGCTCGACCAGAACACCGGCGACGTGGTCTGGAAGGAGAAGATCGACGACTACGCGGCCGGCTACTCGGCCACCGCCGCGCCGATCATCGCCAACGGGCTGATCCTCACCGGCGTCTCGGGCGGCGAGTTCGGCGTCGTCGGCCGCGTCGAGGCGCGCGACGCCAAGACCGGCGAGCATGGTCTGGACGCCGCCCGACGGTCGAAGGCCACATGGGCTACAGCTTCGACAAGGACGGCAACAAGCGCGAGAACGGCATCTCCGGCACGACCAACGAGACCTGGCCGGGCGACCTGTGGAAGACCGGCGGCGCCGCCACCTGGCTCGGCGGCACCTACGACGCCAAGACCGGCCTGGCCTACTTCGGCACCGGCAACCCGGCGCCGTGGAACAGCCACCTGCGCAAGGGCGACAACCTGTTCTCGTGCTCGACCGTGGCCATCGACGTCAAGACCGGCCAGATCAAGTGGCACTACCAGAGCACGCCCAACGACGGCTGGGACTTCGACGGCGTGAACGAGTTCGTCACCTTCGACATGGACGGCAAGCGCGTCGGCGGCAAGGCCGACCGCAACGGCTTCTTCTACGTCAACGACGCCAGCACCGGCAAGTTGGTCAACGCCTTCCCCTTCGTCAAGAAGATCACCTGGGCCAGCGGCATCGACCTGAAGACCGGCCGGCCGAACTTCGTCGCCGACAACCGCCCCGGCGACCCGACCGCGGCGCCGACGCGCAAGAAGGGCACGACGGTGTTCGCCGCGCCGGCCTTCCTCGGCGGCAAGAACCAGATGCCGATGGCCTACAGCCCCGACACGAAGCTGTTCTACGTGCCGGCCAACGAATGGGGCATGGACATCTGGAACGAGCCGATCGCCTACAAGAAGGGCGCGGCCTACCTCGGCGCCGGCTTCACCATCAAGCCGCTGTATCGACGACTACATCGGCGCGCTGCGCGCGATCGACCCGAAGACCGGCAAGATCGTCTGGGAAGTCAAGAACAACGCGCCGCTGTGGGGCGGCGTGCTGACCACGGCCGGCGACCTGGTGTTCTGGGGCACGCCCGAGGGCTACCTGAAGGCGGCCGACGCCAAGACCGGCAAGGTGCTGTGGGAGTTCCAGACCGGCTCCGGCGTGGTCGCGCCGCCCGTGACCTGGGAGCAAGACGGCGAGCAGTACGTCAGCGTGGTCTCCGGCTGGGGCGGCGCGGTGCCGCTGTGGGGCGGCGAAGTCGCCAAGAAGGTCAACTTCCTCGAACAGGGCGGCATGGTCTGGGTGTTCAAGCTTCCCAAGGCCGTACCCCCGACACCAGCGGCCGGGCAGAAGGTCGCGAAGGCGGACTGAGGCGCCGACGCGGCCAGGCCTCTCTGCGGCTGCGCAGAGGGGCCGGATGATCGACATGCAGAGCATTGACGGGCCAGCGCAACGCGCCGGGGCCCGCATGGAGACCGAAATGACCGATTCGACACAGCGGCGCATCTTTGTCGCCCGCACCCTCACCGGCGCCTGCGCGCTGATTGCATCCCCTCTCGCCGTGCGCGCCCAACCTGCGCGCGTCGACGAGGCCGACGAGACGGCCGTGGCGCTCGGCTACAAGCACGACACCAGCAAGGTCGACAACAAGCGCTTTCCCAACCACAGCGCGGCGCAGACTTGCCTGAACTGCTCCTTCTTCCAGGGCAGCGCCACGGATGAATGGGGCGGCTGCGCGATGTTCGGCCGCAAGCAGATCGCCGCCAAGGGCTGGTGCAGCGCCTGGGCGAAGAAGCCCGCTTGAGGTCGTCGCCGGCGCGCGCCATGTCGGATGGCGCGCGTCGCGACATCGACCGCCAGAATCCCGCGCTGATCGGCACCCGCCCACGGGCCGCGCAGCACCGCGATCCTCGGGACGCGATGCCGTTGCGCTGCGGCCTTCACGCGGCGACAGCGCCCAGCCCCGGCGTGGCCTGCCAGGCCCCGGACTTGCAGACCCACAGCACATCGACGCCCCAGCGCCGCGCCAACGCCGGCACGCGCTGCGGGCCGGCGACGAACATCACCTTGGTCAGCGCGTCGGCGACGGCGCCGCTGTCGGCGGCCACCGTCACGCTGGCCAGCGCGGGCGGCGAATAGCCGGTGTGCGGGTCGAAGATGTGGTGGTGCCGGCGGTCGGCGCTGAAGTTCGTTGCGTGGTCGGCCGAGGTGGCGATGCAGCGGCCGTCGGCCGCGAGATGCGCCAGCAACGCGGCCTCGGTGCGCGGGTCGGCAATGCCGAGCGTCCAGGCCCGCCCCTCGCCATTGCGGCCGAGCATCGCGAATTCGCCGGCGTCGATCAGCGCGTGGCGGATGCCGTGCCCGGCGAGCACCCGGCGCACGCGGTCGGCGGCATAACCCTGCGCGATGCCGTTCAGCGTCACGGCCATGCCGGGCCGGCGCAGGCGCAGGCCCGCCGGCGACAGCTCGATGCGGCGCCAGTCGACCCGGGCCCTGGCGTCGGCGACCTCCTGCGCATCGGGCAGGCGAGCGCTGCGCTGCGCGGCCGCGAAGACCTGCCACAGCGGCTGCACGCTGATGTCGAAGGCGCCGTCGCTGGCGCGCGAAACCGCCTGCGCGATGTGCAGCAGCTCGAGCAGTTCGGTCGGCGGCGCCGGCAGCACACCGTCGCGGTTCAGACGCGACAGTGCGCTGCCGGGGTCGAACAAGCTCATCTGGGCTTCGATGCGGCGCAGCGTGGCGACCGCCGCATCGAGCGCACGATCCAGCGTGCGCGCGTCGGCGTGCGCCGCTTTCAGCGACAAGGTGCTGCCGAAGCCCAGCAGCTCGCGTCGCTGCCAGCGCAGCGCGGGGCCGCCGGCGGCGAGGCCGCCCCCTACAGCCAGTGCGCCGAGGCCGATCGCGGCACGCAGGAATCGCTGCCGCTTCATCGCGTCGCCGAAGGGTGGCGTGCCGCCGCCGGCAGCGGCCGGATGGCGATGGTGCGCTGCCGACGCTGCGCGATCAGCGGTGCGCAGAGCCGGTCGCTGGCGTGGATCGCCACACAGTCCAGGCACTGGAAGCATTCTTCGTAGACGATGCTGCCGTCGGGCCGGATCGCCTGGTACTCGCAGCGATGACGGCAGGTCTGGCACGGCGTGCCGCACTGCGCGCGGCGCGCGATCCAGTCCAGCCTGCGCACCCGCCCGAGCAACGCCAGGCCGGCGCCCAACGGGCAGAGGTAGCGGCAGAATGCCTTGTAGACGAACGCGCTGGCCAGCACCAGGCCGCCAGCCCAGAGCACGAACGGCCACGAACGCACGAAGCCGAGCGTGATCGCGGTCTTGAACGGCTCGACCTCGACCAGCCGATCAGCCCACGGCGGCGCCAGCGCGGCAGCCGCGAGGATCGCCGCGAGCAGCAGGTACTTGAGCTTCTTCAGCCTGGCGTCGACGCCACGGTGCAGCCGCCGGCGCTGCACGCCCAGGCGCCGTGCGAGCTGGCTCGTCAGATCCTGCAACGCGCCGAACGGGCACAACCAGCCGCAGAAGGTGCCGCGCCCCCACAGCACCAGCGTCAGCACGACGAAGGCCCACAGCGCCACGCTGATCGGGTCGTGAAGGAAGAAGTCCAGGTCCCTGCCGGCGAGCAGCGCCTGCAGCAGCGCACTGAGGTTGACCACCGACAGCTGCCCCTGGGCAAACCAGCCAATGAACAGCAGCGTGAACAGCTGGACGCCGGTGCGAAAGCGGTTCAGCCGGGCGGCGTCGGCGACCAGCCGGCGCGGCCGCGCGAGCATCCAGGCGAGCCCGGCAAGCGCCGCGCCGAGCACGCCGAGCTCGGCGGCAGCGCGCGCGCCAGACGGCATGCCACGCCTTGCTGTCGCCGGCCGGCAGCACGAGCTCGGCGGCCGGCCAGACATAGCGCACCGGGAAGTCGCGGCTGGATGCGCTGCGGATAGACGATGCCCTTGAGGCGTGTGATGCGCAGCGAGAAGTCCAGCGGCAATGCCGGATCGAGCCCGGCCGGGCCGATGACCCGGAACACCTTGGCATCGGCACGCTGCAACGACGGCGGCAGCCGCAGCGGGTCGTCGAGGTCGAGGTCGCGCAGCTCGAGCGGCAGTTCGCCCTGGTGCAGCCGCAGCCGTTCGGGCACCGCGCCGCGCACAAAGGTCTCGCCGACGAAGCTGTGGGCGCCGTCGGCGATCACCAGCAACGCGTGGTCGCCGTCGTCGAGGCGTCCGAGCAGATGCAGCCAGCCAGCCTCGCCGAGCAGGTTGCGGCCGACCACCGGCGCGTTCAGGTAGGCGACGTAGACCTCGGTCGAGGTGTCGCCAGGCGTGTCGCCGGCCGCGGCCTCGACGCCGGAGCCGGCGAAGGCCATCTCGACCGCGTCCGCGGCCGAGGCTCATGCGCTGCACGAAACCGGCCTGCAGCAGCGCCTGCCAGTCCATCGGCCGATAGCTGTCGGTGCGCACCCGTGCCCGCCGGTCGGGGTCGCGACCGGCGGCGTAGCCGAGCTTGGCGCGGGCGACGCGCAGCGCCGCCGCCAGCAGGCTCTGGTTGAGGATGCGCACCGAAGCGGTCGCCTTGGCCACGCCGTCGATCGTGACGTCAGAGCCGGCGCGCTCGCCACTGCGCCGGCCGTCCGCCTCGATGCGGATGTTCTGCTGCAGCGACAGGCCGCGGTACTGCTCGACGAAGCGCAGCAGCGGCGCCTCACCCAGCCCGTCGAGGAACACCGGCTCGTGCTGCGACAGCACGCGCACCTCGACGAACACGCCCTTCGCATCGAGCAGGACGAGCAGGTTCATCGGCGTGCCCGAAAAACCTGGAATCGGCGCCAGATCGATCGACTCGAACGCGTAGCCGACCAGCGCGGTGGCGGTGGCGTCTTGCTTGAACAGCGGCCAGACCGGCAGCTGCGCGTCCTTCTCGCCGACGATCAGCGGCGCCGCAAAGGTGGTCTGCATGCGCTCGCGCGTCATCACGCCGGCCTGGCACGAGGCCGCGCAAGCGAACGCGGCCGC
Source organism: uncultured Pseudomonadota bacterium (assembly GCA_963818005.1). Lineage (GTDB taxonomy): Bacteria > Pseudomonadota > Gammaproteobacteria > Burkholderiales > Burkholderiaceae_C > Rubrivivax. Next base: position 103,022 of record CAWFQP010000013.1, on the reverse strand, counting down.
CCATGCCAGGGTCTGCCGGACGCAACGGCCCCAGCGACCCCTGCGCAGGCGCTCGGTCGCGCGCGCCCGGCGCGGCGCGCACAGCACGGTGCACGTCACGTCGTCCCGCGGCGGGCCGGCGACATCCGCTCGACCCGGCGCGGGTGCGCGCGGCGCCGCAGCTGGCGAGCAGGCGCAACCGGCCCGCGTGGACCTCCGCCACCAGCGGCCCCGGGAGCACGGCGAGCGGGCATGGCCAGCACGCAGGACGCGCCGTCGATCGAGGCGGCGACGAAGGCTTGCGTGCGCTCGGTCGCGCCCCACCTGCCCTGGCGCTGGCCGGCGCACCGCCGGCCGTTGCAGCGCCACTGCGGCAAGCCGCCGCCGGCGCCGGAACCGAGTACGCGAAGCTTCACGGCAGTGGCGCCGGCGACGAGCGGGTCAGCGGTTCGCGACGTACAACGTGATCTCGAAACCGAAGCGCAGGTCCTCGCACGCCGGAGGCGACCAGCGCATTCCGGCCGCGGCGCCGTTTCCGTGAGGCGCAGGCGCTGCCGCAGGCGGCAAGGAACGAAGCTGAACCTGGGGGGTGTGCATGTCGATCTCCTGTTGCAGGTGGGTGATGTAGCGTCCGGGCGGAAATGCCGTGCAGGACAGCTCCGCGTCCTGCAATCGCCGTGCCGCAGCGGTCTGCAGCGCGCAACAGGCGGGCTTCCCCCTATGGGCACCGTACCGTCCGTGCGGCCGCGCCGGGTGCGCAAGGCGATCCGTCGCCTCGGCCCGTTCCATCGGGGGACAGCGGACGTGCAGCGTTGACACAGGGATTTCCTGGATGTGCGCGCTCGCGGCGGCTGGCTAGACGCTGTGCGTGCGCACCCGCCGAGCGCGGCGGCGCTCCGGGTCATCAACCCGGCACGGAACCCCGGTGCGATGCTCAGCTGGGCCTGCCCCAGCGCAGCTTGCGGTAGAGCGTGTTGCGGCTGATGCCCAGGCGCTTCGACGCTTCCGAGATGTTGCCGCCGGCCGCGTTGAGCGCGTCACGCATCATCTCGATGCTCGGCTTCGCCCAGGGTGCGCGCGGGTGTGTCGTCACGCGCGGCGTCGCTCGGCGGTGGCGTGACGATCGGGATCCCGCGTCGTTCCGGCGCCATGGGCGTGAACGTCGGGGGCGCCGCGTGGACCGCCGGCGGCGCGGCGCGTGCCGCGGGCGCCGCCGCGCACAGCCGCTGCACATCTTCCAGGAAGTCGTCCGAGAGGTGCTGCGCGGTGATGCAGGCCTCGCCGCTGGCCATCACGGCGGCGGTGCGCAGGACGCTGGCAAGCTGGCGGATGTTGCCGGGCCACGTGTAGCGCCTGAACAGCGACATCACCTCGGCGCTGATCTGCGGTGCCGCATGCGGGCATTCGGCGCGCAGGATGCGCCGCACCACGGCCTCGAGGTCGCTGCGCTCGCGCAAGGCGGGCAGCCGCACGACCAGGCCGTTCAGGCGGTAGTACAGGTCTTCGCGGAACGCGCCGACCTCGATCAAGTGGCGCAGATCGCGATGCGTCGCGGCGACCACCGCGATATCGACCGCGATCGACTTCTGGCTGCCCAGCGGCGTCACGCAGCGTTCTTGCAGCACGCGCAGCAGGCGTGCCTGCAGCGCCAGCGGCATGTCGCCGATTTCGTCGAGGAAGAGCGTGCCGCCATGGGCCTGCACGATGCGCCCGCTGGCGCCCTTGCGGCGCGCGCCGGTGAACGCGCCGTCTTCGTAGCCGAACAGCTCGGCCTCGATCAGCGACTCCGGAATCGATGCGCAGTTGACGGCGACGAAGGGCCTGGCGGGCCCGGTCCGAGTCCTGGTGCAGCGCGCGCGCCAGCAGTTCCTTGCCGGTGCCGGTCTCGCCGAGGATCAGCAGCGCGATGTCGCGGTTCAGGATGCGCTGCACCTTGTTGACCACGGTGTCGATCTGCGCATCGCCGGTCCTGAGATAGTTCAGCCCGGACGGCCGTGCCATGCGCGGGTTCGCTGCGGCTGCTGCCTGCGTCGGCTGGCACGCGGCGGGCGGCGGCATCAGGTCCAGGCCTCGCGGCACGGCCTGGCTGCTGGCCGGTGCCAGCGGCGATGCGTCGCTCGACGCGGCGCCCGGGCTGGACAGGATCGAGCGCAAGGACTGATCGAAGCGGGCACTGACGTGGAACGGCCGCCCATCCGCGCAGATGGCAGGCACATCGGCACCGCCAGCGGCGCGCGGAAATGATCGAACACGGCCGCGACCGTGGTGCCGAACAGGCTGGACAGGCTTTGCATGCGCAGCGCCGCGCTGCTGATGGCCAACTGGTCGAGCGCGCTGCGGTTGGTGCCGAGCATCTTGCCGTCTGCACCGACGACGACGATGCCCTCGAGCAGCGTGCCGATGAACTCCGACGCGGCTGTGGAAGTGCAGCCGCAGGCGGTTGCCGTAGTCGTCGCACAGCCAGTGGTTCTCGATCATGCGCGCCGACATGCGCACCAGCCCCATCGTGTGCCGGTGATACGAGCGCTGGTCGCCGGTCACATCGAGCACGCCGAGGATGTTGCCGCGCGGGTCGAAGATCGGCGCCGCCGAACAGGTGAGAAAGCTGTTGGCGTGCATGAAGTGTTCGCTGCCATGCACGAGCGTGGGCAACTCCTCGAACAGCGCGGTGCCGATGGCGTTCGTGCCCTTGGACTGCTCGGCCCAGTTGACGCCCGGCGACAGCGCCACCTTGCGCGCGCGCGCCAGGAATTCGTCGTCGCCGACCGAATGCAGGATGGTGCCCAGTCGCGTCGGTCAGCACGATCATGCTGTCGCTGTTGACGATCTGCTCGAACAGCATCTCCATGACCGGCGCCGCGTGCATGAACAGCCGCTGGTTGCGCTCGCGGGCCACGTTGAGATCGGTGCGCATCAGCGGCTCGAAGTCGGGCCGCTCGACGCGCGTCAGGCCGAGCGCGGCGCAGCGCTGGTGCGACTGCTCGATCACCCCGGCGCGCGCAGCCGGGCGGGTGCAGCCCACGGACCAGCCCTTGGCATGGTTGACGAGGGCGGGGTGGGCAACGGACATCGTCATGAAGTCTCCTGTGCCGCCGCAGCAGCTTGTCGTCGAGCAGTGGCCCGGCGCGTCGAACACTCGCTTCAGGTTCTTCCGACCTGTGTCGCAACAGCAGCCCGCCAGCGTACGGGCCGCGCCCCGGCGTGCCTTGATCCTCGTCAAACCGTCGCCCCGGCGACTGCTCCCATTTGCAACACCGGACCGTGGCATGGGGTTTGCAGACAAGGTGGATGTTCCAACCCAACCTTTACGGAGACCTGACATGAGGCGCAACGGCGATCTGCTGTCCCCGAGCATCCCCCCACACCGCCGCCCGCGCGGCCGCGCCGTCACGCGGGCCGGCACCGCGCTGCTGGCGATGGCCTGCTGGAGCCTGGCCTGGGCGCATGGCGACGTGACGCCGCAGGCCGTCGACACCGTCGGCACTGCCCAAGCTCGGCGACGAGTGGCGCGCCGAAAACCCGTTCCGCGGCAACGACGTGGCGATCAAGATCGGCACCTCCGCCTACACCCAGAACTGCGCGCGCTGCCACGGCCTGGAAGCGATCTCCGGCGGCATCGCGCCCGACCTGCGCAAGCTCGACAACGACTGCGCGGCGCTGAAGGACAACGGCACGAGAAGTCGCTTGCATCAAGGAAATCGACGACTTCTACCTCACCACCGTGCGCCGCGGCCGGACGCGCAACGGCGCGGTGTACATGCCGCCGTTCGAGGGCGTCATGAACCAGGAGGCGATCTGGTCGATCAAGGCCTATCTGGAAACGCGGCGCGACAAGCCGTTCTAGGACGGGTCGAATCATGACGCACCGAATCGAATCCGACGAAGCCGACGCGCCGCCACTGCCTGCGCTGGCTCGGCGCGGGCGCGCTGCCGCCGCGGCGGCTTCGCCGCAAGGCCTGCTGGCGACACCGCTGGCTCGCGTGCGCGAGCGCGGTGTGCTCAGCGGTCGGCGTGTACCACGACATGCCGCCCTTTCCACGTCGACGGCAAGGGCATCGACGTCGAACTGGCGCAGGCGCTTGCCGAATCGCTCGTCGGTCAAGCTCGCGCTGCTGCCGTTCCATGCCGACGACAGCATGAACGACGACCTGCGCAACATGGTGTGGCGCGGTCACTACCTCGGTTATGGCCCGGCCGACGTGCTGCTGCATGTGCCGGTGGACCGCCCGCTGATGGCGGCAAACCCGCAGGTCGCCATCGTCGCGCCGTACTGGCGCGAGCGGCGTGGTGATCGCGCGCCGCATCGACATGCTGCCGCGGCTCGACACGCTGTCGCAGCTGGCGCGATGCACGGGTGGCGGTGCCGGGCCAGTCGCTCGCCGGCTGGCTGTTGATCGGCGCCGACGGCGGCGCCTACCGCAACCAGTTGAACACGCAGTGGAAGAACGGCGTCGAGGCCGCGCGCGCGCTGTCGCGCGGCGAGGTGGCGGCCGCAGCCGGGCTGGCCTCGGAGCTCGAATCGGTGCTGCGCGGCGACCCGCGCTTTGCCATGGCGCCACTGCCCGTCGCCACGCGCGCCGCGCGACGGCTGGGCTCGTCGGCACTGGCGGTCAAGCGGGACGCCGACCGAGCTGGCGCAGGCACTGCAGGGCGCCGTGAACGAAATCGCCGCGAGCGGACGCCTGCGCGCAGATGTTCGCGCGCGCCAACGTGGCGTGGCAGCTCGCGTGACGAGAGCGGCGGCGTCCTGCGCCGTTCAGGAATTGCTGCTCGCGCGCACTTCCTCGATCGTCGTCACTCCCGCCCAGACCTTGTCGATGCCGTCCTGGCGCAGCGTGCGCAGGCCTTCGGCCAACGCGGTGGGCAGCAGCTGGTCGGGGCGCGCGCCGGTCTGGATCAGGTGGCGGATCGCGCGCGACACCACCAGCAGTTCGTGCAGGCCGGCGCGGCCGCGCAGGCCGCTGTCGTCGCAGTTGGGGCAGCCCTTGGCAAAGTGGTGCATCAGCTTGCCGTCGTTGCCGAAGCGCTTCATCCAGCCGGCAAGCACGTCGTCGGGCTTGGGCCGCAGTTCGCACTCGCCGAAGGCGTGCATGTAGTCCGCCATCAGCTCGTCGATCTGCTGCTTCGTTGCCGGCTGCGCCTGCACGCACTTGCTGCACAGGCGGCGCACCAGGCGCTGCGCCAGCACGCCGAGCAGCGAGTCGGCGAAGTTGAACGGGTCCATGCCCATGTCGAGCAGGCGCGTCACCGTCTCGACCGCGCTGTTGGTGTGCAGCGTGCTCATCACCAGGTGGCCGGTGAGCGAGGCTTCGACCGCCATCTTCGCGGTCTCGCCGTCGCGGATCTCGCCGACCATGATCACGTCCGGGTCGGCGCGCAGGAAGGCGCGCAGCGCCTTGGCGAAGGTCCAGTCGATCTTCGGGTTGACCTGCACCTGGCGCATGCCGGCCTGGGTGATTTCCACCGGGTCCTCGGCCGTCCAGATCTTGCGGTCGGGCTGGTTGATGTAGCCCAGCACCGAATGCAAGGTTGTCGTCTTGCCCGAGCCGGTCGGCCCGACACACAGCAGCATGCCGTAGGGCCGCTGCGCAGCCGACTTGATGTGCTTCAGGTTGTCGGGGCTCAGCCCCAGGCTGTCCAGCGGGATCGGCTTGGCCGAGGCCAGCAGCCGCAGCACCGCGTCCTCCAGCCCGTTGGCGGTGGGGATCGTCGCCACGCGCAGCTCCAGCCGCGAGCCGGGCACGAACTTGCCGAAGTTGATCTTGCCGTCCTGCGGCTTGCGCCGCTCGCTGATGTCCAGATCGCACATGATCTTGATGCGCGCGATCATCGCGCTGCGGTAGGTGTGCGGCAGCTCGATGTACGGGCGCAGCGCACCGTCCTTGCGAAAGCGGATGCGCACCTTCTCGCGCCCCGGCTGGCATTCGATGTGGATGTCGGACACACCCTGGCTCTGCGCTTCGGCGATCATCGAGTTGATCAGCCGCACCAGCGAGTTGTCCGACTGCTCGATCGACGGTTCGTCGCGTTCGCCGCTGTCCGGCGCCTGCTGCTGTTCCAGCGTGGCCAGCAGCTTGCCGGCTTCCTCGGAGTCGAATTCCACCTGCGGTGCAGCTTCGGCGCCCGCACCGGTGTTGGCGCCGATGCGCTCATAGGCCTTGGCGATGGCCGCCGGCAGCAGGTTGGCGCGGGCCAGCACCGGCACCAGCTTGGTCTGCGCCGCGAACTCGATGTCGTCCAGCACCTCGGGGCGCGACGGGTCTTCCACCGCCACGATCAACCGGCCGCCGCGCAGCAGCAGCGGCAGCGCCGGCAGCCGGATGGCCACCGCGTAGGGCAGCCGTCCCAGCGCCTCGGCCTCGGGTGCGAACTGGGTCACGTCGACCAGCGGGTAGCCCATCTTGCGCGCCAGCGCGGTCTGCAGGTCGGCACGGCTGACCAGCCCGCGGCGCACCAGCAACTCGCCCAGCGGCACGCTGCGGTCCTCGCGCTGCTGCGACAGTGCCACCTCGAGCTGGGCGTTGTCGATGAAGCCGAGCGCGATCAGCGCCTCGCCGATGCGCACCATCGGCATGCGCGCCTGCTCGGCGATGGCCAGTTCCAGGTCCTCGGCGGTGACGATCTGCTTGGTCAGCAGGATGTCGCCGAGCTTGCGCGCGCGCAGCTTGTGCTGCTCAACCAGTGCCTGCTCGATCTGCGCAGGGGTGGCGGCGTTCTGCGCCACCAGCACCTCGCCGATGCGCTCGCCGATCTCCACCGAGTCATAGGCCGCCTTGGGCACGAAGCAGCGCAGCACGCTGCCGCGCGCATCCACCGGCGCGAACAGGTAGATGCCGCTGGCGTCCTCGAGGTGGCCGATGCTCAGCGAATCGATCGGGTCCGTGCCCTTCAGCTTGACCTTCACGCCCACCGCCGGGCGCTGCGCCATGAAGCTGCTGCCTGCGGCGCCGTCGTCCAGCGCTGCCAGCGGCCGCGTCAGCGTGAGCTTGCGAAACTGGTTGAAGCGCAGCGGGATCGCGATGCGTGCCGGCGGGATGCGCACCTTGGCCACGCCCTCGACCGGGTCCATTTCCAGCAGGGCGCCGGTCATCATCCGGCCGTTCATGCCTTCGATCTGGCAGGGCTCCGGCTCCACCAGGCGCAGCGGCGCCGGGTAGCAGGCATAGGCCGGCGTCGGCCAGGCGAAGCCTTCGCCGCCTTCAGGCGCCGGCGCCGCGCCTTCCACGGGCACCAGGGACAGGGGGGGCGATGACAGGTCGGACATGGCGTTTCCTTGCACGGCGCGGCGCAGAGCGACGCCCGTCGCGGACGCACCCTCACGCACAGGATGCTAGAACCGCGCAGCCCGCGGCAATGCGCGGAATTGGGCCGCGCGGCGGGTGCATCTGCGCGGAATCGCCCGTGCCGGCGGCGCGCCCGCGGCCGCCGCCGATCCGCCTCATCCGCGCATCTGCGCCGGCAGCCAGCTGACGATCTGCGGGAAGGCGTAGATCAGCCCCACCGCCGCCAGCATCAGGAAGAAGAAGGGCAGGGTGGCCTGTGCGATCCAGCCGATCTCGCGCTTGGTCATGCCCTGCAGCACGAACAGGTTGAAGCCCACCGGTGGGGTGATCTGCGCCATCTCGACCACCAGCACGACGAAGATGCCAAACCACAGCGGGTCGATGCCGGCCTTCTGGATGGTGGGCAGGATCACGCCCATGGTCAGCACCACCATGCTGATGCCGTCGAGGAAGCAGCCGAGCAGCACATAGAACAGCATCAGCACGAAGATCAGCCAGAACCGGCTCAGGCCCAGCGAGCCGATCCATTCGGCCAGGTGTCGCGGCAGGCCGATGTAGCCCATCGCCAAGGTCAGGAAGGCCGCGCCCGACAGGATCAGCGCGATCATGCAGTACAGCCGCGTGCCGCCGAGCAGCGACTCCTTGAAGGTCGGCCAGGTCAGCGAACCCTGCGCCGCCGAGATCAGCAGCGCGCCGACCACGCCCAGCGCGGCCGCCTCGGTGGCGGTGGCCACGCCACTGTAGATCGAGCCCAGCACGGCGGCGATGAGCAGCATCACCGGGATCAGGTGCCGCGATTCGCGCAGCTTGGCGCCCAGGGACAATCGCGCATCGCGCGGCGGCACCCGGCCCGGGTTGAGCAGCGCCCAGACCACCAGGTAGCCCGAGAACAGCAGCGCCAGCAGGATGCCGGGCAGCACGCCGGCGATGAACAGCTGCGCGATCGAGACATCGGCGCTGACGCCGTAGACGATCATGATGATCGACGGCGGGATCAGCAGCCCCAGCGTGCCGGCACCGGCCAGCGAGCCGATGCTGATGCCGTCGGGGTAGCCGCGCCGCGCCAGCTCGGGCAGGCTCATCTTGCCGATGGTGGCGCAGGTGGCGGCGCTCGACCCCGAGACCGCGGCAAAGATCGCGCAGCCGGCGACGTTGACATGCAGCAGCCGCCCGGGCAGGGCCTGCAGCCACGGCGCCAGGCCGCGGAACATGTCCTGGGACAGGCGCGTGCGGAACAGGATCTCGCCCATCCACACGAACAGCGGCAGCGCGGTCAGCGTCCAGCTCGACGCGCTGCCCCAGATGGTGACCGCCATCGCGTCGCCGGCCGGCCGGCTGCTGAACAGCTGCATGCCGATCCAGGCCACGCCCGACAGCGTCAGCCCGATCCACACGCCGCTGCCGAGAATGAGAAACAGCGCCGCGATCAGCAGGCCGGTGATGGCGATGTCACTCATTGCGCAAAGGCTCGTCGCCGCCCGGTTGCACCCGCTGCCCGCGCAGCTCGAGCACCAGCTCGTCGATGAAGGCGATCAGCAGGATGGTGGTGCCCACGGCAAATGCCAGCTGCGGTATCCACAGCGGCGTGGCGTCGTTGCCGGTGGAGATGTCGTTGAACTGGCGGCTCTGCCAGACCAGCCGGGCGCTGTAGAAGGCCGCCAGCGCCGCCAGCCCGGTGGCGGCGAACAGCGCCCAGATCTCCATGCCGCGCCGCGCCTTGCCCTGCAGCCGCGTCAGCAGCAGCGTCACGCGGATGTGCTCGCCGCGCTTGAGCGTGTGCGCCAGTGCCAGGAAACCGGCCGCCGCCATCATGTAGCCGGCGTAGGCGTCGGTGCCAGGCACATGGAAGCCGAACTGCCGGCCGCTGATCGACAGCAGCACCATCACCAGCAGCCCCACCATGAACAGCGCCGCCAGCGCGGCGGCGCCGTCGTACAAGGCGTCGAGCAGCCGGCGCATGCGCCGTCTACTGCTTGAAGGCGTCGACCAGCTGCTTGCCTTCGGGGCCGGCTTTTTCGACCCACTCCTTGATCATGGTGTCGCCGACCTTCTTCATGTCGGCGGCAAGCGCAGTCGCCGGCGGCAGGATCTGCATGCCGCCGGCCTTGAGCTTGTCCAGCGATTCGGTGTTGGCCTTCTTGCTGGCCGCCCAGCCGCGCGTCTCGGCCTCGGCGCCGGCCTTCAGCAGCGCCTGCTTGGTGGCCGCGTCGAGCGCGTCGAAGGCTGCCTTGTTGACCAGCACCGCGTTCTTCGGCAGCCAGGCCTGCGTGTCGTACCAGAACTTGACGTGTTCGTAGAGCTTGGCGTCGGCGCCGGTGGAGCCGCTGGACATCATGCTTTCGGCCACGCCGGTGGCAAAGGCCTGGCTGACCTCGGCCGCCTGCACCGTGACCGGCTGCGCGCCCACCAACTCGGCGATGCGCGCGGTGGCCGGACTGTAGGCACGCCACTTGATGCCCTTCAGGTCGGCGGCGCTGGCCAGCGCCTTCTTGCTGTACAGCCCCTGCGGCGGCCACGGCACCGCGTACAGCACCATCAGGCCCTGCTCGGCGAGCTTCTTGTCCATCATCGGCTTCTGGATCTTCCACAGCTTGGCCGCTTCGTCGTAGCTGTCGGCCAGGAAGGGCAGCCCGTCGGCGCCGAAGATCTGCCATTCGTTCTGGAAGTTGACGAGCAGGATCTCGCCGATCTGCGCCTGCCCGCCCTGCACCGCGCGCTTGATCTCCGGCGCCTTGAACAGCGAGGCGTTGGCATGCACGGTGATCTTCAGCTTGCCGCCGCTGGCCTTGTCGACATCGTCGGCGAACTGCTGCAGGTTGACGGTGTGGAAGTTGGTGGCCGGGTAGGCAGCCGGCAGGTCCCACTTGGTCTGGGCCTGGGCGGCAAGGGCCGCGCACGCCGCGGCGGCAATCAACAGCGATCGAATGACTTGCATGGGCACTCCGGGGTTCGTCTGGACAAGGCAACTAGCATAGGCCATGCCTGCGCCAGACCGCCCCGGGGCCTACCCGCAACCGCCGATGCTCGGCATCCTGATGCTGCAGACCCGCTTCCCGCGGCCTTTGGGCGACATCGGCCATCCCGGCACCTTCGGCTTCGCGGTGCGGCACCGCGTGGTGCCGTCAGCGACCCCGCAGCGTGTGGTGCGCGGCAGCGATGCGGCTCTGCTGGCGCCCTTCATCGCCGCGGCGCACACTCTGGTGGCCGATGGCTGCACGGCGATCGCCACCAGCTGCGGCTTCCTGGCGCGCTGGCAGCGCGAGCTGCAGGCCGCGCTGCCGGTGCCGGTGTGGAGCTCGGCGCTGCTGCAGCTGGCCGAACAGCAGCGCCTGGGCCGGCGCTGCGGCGTCATCACCATCGAGGCGGCGTCGCTGGGCGCGGCGCATTTCGAGGGCGTCGCTGCCGACCCGGCCACGCCGGTCGAAGGCATCACGCCCGGCTCGCCGCTGCACTGCACGCTGCTGCAGGACCTGCCGCTGCTGGACGCGGCCGATGCGCAGCTGCAGGTGCTGGCCGCTGCCAGGCGCCTGCTGGCGCGCTCACCGGGCCTGGACACCCTGGTGCTGGAATGCACCAACCTGCCGCCCTATGCGCCGACGCTGCGCGCGGCCACCGGGCTGCCGGTGCTGGACGTGGTGACGCTGCTGAACTCGCGCATGGCTGCGCTGCAGGCTTGAAGGCTCAGGGTTCTTCGGCGGGCTCGCGCGCCGGCGCTGTGGCCGCTGGCATGGCCGGCGCCGCTGCCTCACCGGGGACGATGAGCTCGCGCAGCGCCGTCAGCTCGGCGCGCAACGCGCCGAGCTGCTTGTGCAGGTCGGCCAGGATCTCGCGCTCGATGCTGCGCTCTTCGGTGGCGATCCAGGCCGAGGCAATGCCCGCGGCCACCAGCGTGATGGCGCCGACGCCGAGGAAGACGACGAACACCGCGAAGATCTTCGAGGCCGGCGTGGTCGGCACCGAATCGCCATAGCCGACGGTGGCGGCGGTGGTGAAGGCCAGCCACAGCGCGTCGCCGAAGGTCGGTGTCGTCGGCTCCAGCCACCAGAAGCCCATGCCGCACAGCACCAGCACCAGCAGCGCGGCGATCAGCCGGTACAGCGTGCCGCCGCGCGTGACCACGTAGTGCGCGGCCCAGAACATGCGCGACATGGTGAAGAAGCCGACCACCACGCGGAACCACAGCGCGCCCTCGGAAGCCGCGCTGGGCGGCAGCATCGCGGCCGCCACCAGCCCGGCGCACAGCAGCAGGTCGAAGCTGTTGGCGCGCAGGTGGGCGCGCAGGTTGCCGCTGCGATGCCCCACGTGCAGCAGCGCGCCGCCCATCGTGGCGGCGGCGACCAGGTAGCTCAGCACCGCCAGCAGCGGCGGCGACACGTGCAGCAGCTCGACATAGAACGACGGCACCGTGCTCAGCAGTGCGAGCGTGATCGGCCAGCGCCACTTCACCTCCACTGCGCGGGCGCGGGCCGTGGTCTGCGACGCGAAGACCGAGCTCAACCCGGCCTGTTCGGGCGCGCGCAGCGGGTTGGCCGAGGCGGGGCGGTTCATGTCGTGTCTGCTCGGTCGGTGCAGCCGTCGGCCATGCAGCTTGCGGACCCGCTGGCCCTCAGAGGCTGCCGCGGCCCTCCTTGGCATGGAAGGCCTGCGCCGTCTCCCAGGCCACGCTCTGCAGGTGCGCGGCCACGTCGCTCGGCAGGCCGGCGTTGTACTTCAGGCCCACCGGGTTGGTCTTGTAGACCGAGGCCACCACCGTGCAGGCCGCCAGGTAGGTGCCCATCAGGCTGGGGTGCCGCTTGTCGGCGACATACAGGTTCAAGTCGGGGCGCAAGGCGATCGACCGCGCGAAGGCCAGGCCGGCCGGCACCACCAGCGCGTTGTTCTGCTTGCCGGCCTTGACGTATTCGGCAGCCAGCTGCGCCGTCATCTCGGGCTTGTCCTGGTAGGCCCAGGACATGAACAGGATCGGCGCCGCGCCGTGGCGCCGCGCGGTGGCGCTGTGCTTGGCGGCGTACTCGAAGAAGATCGCCTGCAGCTGCGGATGCACCGGGCACTGGCTGCAGTCCATCATCATCACGCCGTCGAAGGGCTTGTCGAAACTGTTGAAGCGCACTTCGTTGTCGCCGACGAAGGAGTAGCTGGCCACGCCCGGGTTGAAGTAGGCCTCGAGGTCGTGCCAGTTGATGCCCGAGCCGCTGATGGTGATCGAGCTGGCGCGATGGCCCTTGGCGCCGCTGGCCGCGAGCAGCTGGCCGACGTGGCCGTGCATCGAGTTGTTGTAGTAGAAGAAGCTGTTGCCCACCCACATCAGCGACTTGATCTCGGTCGATACCGCGGCGCCGGCTTCGGCGCGGGCTGCGTCGCTGCCGCAGGCCGCCAGGAAAGCCAGGCCGAGTGCGACGAGCAGGGTGCGGATCGATGTCATGGGGGTGGGTCCTGGATGCTGGGTGCAGGGGTGTTCGTGGGGTTGGGTGCGCGGCCTCTCTGTGATCGAGACCCGCGCGGCGCCCTAGAACTGCCGTTCGGTGCCGCAATAGCGATAGGCCTCGCCGGCGCGGCTGAAACTGGTCGGGCTGGCGATGGTGATGACCGTCGGGCCGCCGACGATCGGGCTGCCGCTGCGAATGTCGGCGCAATTGTCGGTGATCGTGTAGACGTTGCCGTTCTTCGTCACCTTTCTGATCGTGCATTCTGCCTGCGCGCTGCCGAGCGACGACTTTCCGCCCCAGTAGTTGACGATCTCAGCGTTGGAAGCCCCCCTGCAAGCGGATTTGGCGGGCACATACAGGCCCTGCTTCAAGGGCAGGAGGTCGGCGGCATGGGTGCTGGGGGCGAAGGCCGCGACCAGCAGCGCAAGCAGGGATGTCAGCTTGAGCATCACTCTGTCCTCAATAAAGCATCGACGTCGAATACCCGCATCAGCCCTTGTTCAGGTAAGCCTCGGCCAGGCGCACCCAGTAGCTGGCGCCGGTGGACAGCACTCGGTCGTTGAAGTCGTAGCCAGGGTTGTGCACCATGCAGCCGCCGTCAACGCCCACGCCGTTGCCGATGTTGACGTAGCAGCCGGGCACCTTCTCCAGGAAGAAGGCGAAGTCCTCGCTGGCGCTGACCGGCTCGGCATCGGCGATCAGGCCGTCCTCGCCCAGCCAGTCGCGGATCACCTGCTGGCAGAACTCGGTCTGCCTGGCATGGTTGTGCAACACCGGGTAGCGGCGAATGTAGTTGACCTCGGCGCTGGCGCCGTACACCGCGGCCTGGGCCTGCGCGATCTCGGTGATGCGCCGCTCCAGCAGGTCGCGCACCTCGGGTCGGAAGGCGCGCACCGTCAGCCGCAGTTCGGCCTCGCCGGGCAGCACGTTCGGCGCGTCACCCGAATGGAAGGCGCCGACCGAGACAATGCCGGTGTGCAGCGGGTTGACATTGCGCGAGACGATGGTCTGCAGCGACATGACGATGCTCGACGCGGCCACGATGCTGTCCACCGCGGCATGCGGCATAGCCCCATGGCCGCCGACGCCGCGCACCTTGATGATGCAGGTGTCGCCGCTGGCCATCGCGAAGCCCGGCACCACCAGGAACTTGCCCGCCGGCTTGCCGGGTGCGTTGTGCATGCCGAACATCGCCTCGCAGGGGAACAGCTCGAGGAAGCCGTCCTCGAGCATGCGCCGCGCGCCGGCCTCGCCCTCCTCGGCCGGCTGGAACACCAGGTGCAGGTGGCCGTCGAAATGGCGCGTGGCCGCCAGGTGCCGCGCCGCCGACAGCAGCATCGCGGTGTGCCCGTCGTGGCCGCAGGCGTGCATCGTGCCGAAGACCTTGCTGGCCCAGGGCTTGCCGCTGGTTTCGGCGATGGGCAGCGCGTCCATGTCGGCGCGCAGGCCGATGTGGCGGCCCGAACTGCCCACGCGCAGCGTACCCACCACGCCGGTGCCGCCCAGGCCGCGATGCACCTCGTAGCCCCAGCGCGCCAGGCGCTCGGCCACCAGCTGCGCGGTGGCATGCTCCTGGTAGGCCATCTCCGGGTTGGCATGGATCTGGCGGCGGATCTGCACCATCTCGTCCTCGTGGGCACGGATCCCGTCCAGGGCGGGCAGGGGCAGGGGGGCGTTCATGGTGCTGGGGCGTGGTTGGGAATGGCTCATTCTGGACCCGGTGCTGCCGATCCGGTAGACTGCACAGAATTCTGCAACTACCTGAAGTGACCGTCATGAGCATCTCTGCCAGCGACGTGGTGCCGTTCACCCAGGCGCGTGCCACCCTGTCCGACCTGGCCGAGCAGGTCAAGGCCGGCGCCGAGAAGATCATCACCAAGAACGGCGAGAGCTACGTGGCGCTCATCGACGCCGAGCGGCTGGACTACTACCACCGCCTGGAGCGCGAACGCATCCACCTGCTGTTGATCGACGATGCGCGCCGCGGCCTGGCGGACATCGCGGCGGGGCGCACCCAGGACGCCGATGCCGCCATCGCCGAGCTTCAGGCGCGGCGCGCCAGCGCCCGGCCGGCCGGCAGCAAGGGCAGGTGAAGGCCAGCGGGGCCGCGCGCAAGCGTGGCTGAGCCGCTCGTCCGGGTCGAACTGACCGCCAGCTTCCTGGAGCGGCTGGCGGCGATCGAGTCCTTCCTGGCCGAGGCGGACGCGGCCTCTGCCTACGACAGGCTGCTCGACGAGTTGCGCACCACCGTCATTCCCAACCTTCGGCGCTTTCCGCGCATCGGCCGGCGCTATCTCGATCAGCCGCCGCAGTCGGCCGAGGCGCTGGCCCAGTTGGCTGCGTTGCCGGCGGGCGCGGCCGATCGCCTGCGCGAGTACCTGCACGGCGACTACCTGATCCTGTACACCGTGGCGACGCCGGGCCACCTGGTGCACCTGCTGTCCATTCGGCACCACCGCGAACTGTCCTTCCAGTTCTCTCGGCTGTGGGCCGGGCCGACCGGCAACCCCGAGCGCTGACGAGAATGGGCGACCGACATGACTGAAGCCGACACCTGCCGCGAATTCGTCACGCCCAAGCTGGTCGAGGCCGGCTGGGGCGCGGCCGAATCGGTCATCGGCGAGCAGCACAGCTTCACCAACGGCCGGATCATCGTGGCGGGCGGCAAGGTGCGCCGAGGCAAGCAGACGCCGTGCCGACTACCTGCTGTACTACCGGCGCGACTATCCCTCTGGCCGTCGTCGAAGCGAAGGAACTCGGCCTGCCTGCCGAAACCGGCGTGCAGCAAGCCCGCGAGTACGCGGAGATGCTCGGCCTGAAGTTCGCCTACGCCACCAACGGCCATCGCATCATCGAGATCGACTACACCACCGGCACCGAGCGCGAGGTCGATCGCTACGCCACGCCCGACGAGCTTTGGCAGCGGCTGACGGCGTCGGCTCACTCTGCCCGAGCCGGCGGCGGCGCACCTGCTGGAGCCGTTCAATCTGGTGTCCGGCAAGGTGCCGCGCTACTACCAGCAGCATCGCCATCCAGCGCGTCATCGAAGCCATCCTGCTCGGGCAGAAGCGCATCCTGGCCACGCTGGCCACGGGCACCGGCAAGACCTGCGTCGCCTTTCAGATCTGCTGGAAGCTCTGGAACAGCCGCTGGAACCGCACCGGCGAGTACCGGCGCCCGAAGATCCTGTTCCTCGCCGATCGCAACATCCTGGTCGACGATCCGATGGCCAAGATGTTTGCGCCCTTCGGCGACGCGCGCCACAAGATCGCCGGCGGCGATGTCAGCCAGAGCCGCGACATGTACTTCGGCATCTACCAGGCGCTGTCCACGAGCACGCGAGGATGTCTTCCGCAAGTACCGCCCCGACTTCTTCGACCTGATCATCATCGACGAGTGCCATCGCGGTTCCAGCCGCGACGAAAGCAGCTGGCGCGCGGTGCTCGAGTACTTCGAGCCGGCCGTGCAGTTCGGCATGACGGCCACGCCGCTGCGCGAAGAGTCGCGCGACTCCTACGAGTACTTCGGCAACCCGGTCTACACCTACAGCCTGCGCCAGGGCATCGAGGACGGCTTCCTCGCACCGTACCGCGTGCACCGCGTCATCACCACCGTCGACGCCGCGGGCTGGCGCCCGAGCAAGGACGAGCTGGACCGCTTCGGGCGCGAGGTGCCGGACGACGAGTACCAGACCAAGGACTTCGAGCGCGTCGTGGCCCTGCGGGCCCGCACCCGGGCCATGGCCCGGCACCTCACCGACTTTCTCAAGGGCACCGACCGCTTCGCCAAGACGCTGATCTTCTGCGTCGACCAGGAGCACGCCGCCGAGATGCGGCAAGAGCTGGTCAACCTGAACAGCGATCTGGTCAAGCAGTACCCCGACTACGTGTGCCGTGTCACCGCGGACGAGGGCGCCATCGGCCTCACCCACCTGTCGCACTTCCAGGACGTGGACAAGCCGGCGCCGGTCATCCTGACCACCTCGCAGCTGCTGACCACCGGCGTCGACGCCGAGATGGTGAAGAACGTCGTGCTGGCCCGCGTCGTGGGCTCGCGGTCGGAGTTCAAGCAGATCGTCGGCCGCGGCACGCGACTGAAGGTCGACTACGGCAAGGAGTACTTCAACATCATCGACTTCACCGGCACCGCGACTCGGCACTTCGCGGACCCTGACTTCGATGGCGATCCCGCGCGCCTGGAAGAGGTGACGGTGGATGAGGCCGGCGAGGTGGTCGACACGACGATCGTCGAAGTCCCGGGCGTGGCCGAGCCGGAGGCCGAATACCTCGTCCAGCCGGAGCAGGCCGAGCCGGGTGCGGCAGAGATCCTGACCGACCCGCCCGCGGAGCCGCGCAAGTTCTACATCGACGGCGGCGAAGTCGAGGTCATCGGCCATCTGGTCTACGACCTCGACACCGACGGCAAGAAGCTGCAGGTCGTCACGCTACACCGAGTACTCGGGCCGCGCCGTGCGTTCCCTGTATCCCACGCGCGACGCGCTGCAATCCGCCTGGGCCGACCCCGACGCCCGCGGCCGACGTGCTGCGTGAGCTGACCGAACGCGGCATCAGCTTCGACGAGCTGGCCGCCAGCAGCGACCAGCCCGATGCCGACCCCTTCGACCTGCTGTGCCACCTGGCCTGGAACGCCCCCTTGCTGACGCGGCGCCAGCGCGCCGAGCGCGCGCGCAAGGCCACGCAGGACCTGTTCGCGCAGTACGGCGACACGGCCCGCGAAGTGCTGTCGCTGCTGCTCGACAAGTACATCGAGCGCGGCATCATCCAGTTCAACGCGCTGTCCGACCTGATGAAGGTCCAGCCCTTCGACCGCTTCGGCTCGCCCTCCGAGATCGCCACGCCGCCACTTCGGCGGCGTGAAGGGCCTGAAGGAAGCCGTGTCGCGGCTGCAGACGGCGATCTACCAATGACCACGAGACTCCACTGAATGCCCGCTCGCAACACGCCAGCGCCGAAAAGAAGACCAAGGCGCCCCGCAAGCCCAAGGCCGCGCTGACCACGCGCGAGAACCTGTCGGCGCTGATCGGCACCGCCCGCAAGATCCTGCGCAAGGACAAGGGGCTCAACGGCGACGTGGACCGCCTGCCCCTGCTCACCTGGGTGATGTTCCTGAAGTTCCTCGACGACCTGGAAGTCGTGCACGAGGAAGAGGCCGACCTCGACGGCAAGCCCTACCAGCCCATCATCGAAGCGCCGTACCGCTGGCGCGACTGGGCCGCGCGCGAGGACGGCATCACCGGCGACGAGTTGCTCGCCTTCATCGGGCAGGACGAACGCGGTGCGCGCCGACGGCAGCACGGGCAAGGGGCTGTTCGCCTACCTGCGCGGCCTGGCCGGCCAGGGCGAGAAGGGCAGCCAGCGCGAGGTGATGGCCAACGTCTTCAAGGGCGTCCAGAACCGCATGGTCAGCGGCTACCTGCTGCGCGACATCGTCAACAAGATCAACGGCATCCACTTCAGCGCCAGCGAAGAGATCCACACGCTGTCGCACCTGTACGAGTCGATGCTGCGCGAGATGCGCGACGCGGCGGGCGACTCCGGCGAGTTCTACACGCCGCGCCCGGTCGTGCGCTTCATGGTGCAGGTGATGCGACCCGCGCCTGGGCGAGACCGTGCTCGACCCGGCCTGCGGCACCGGCGGCTTCCTGGTCGAGGCCTACGACCACATCGCACCGCAGGTGACTACGCCCGACCAGCGCCGCACGCTGCAGCGCGAGACCCTGTTCGGCCAGGAGGCCAAGCCGCTGCCCTACATGCTGGCGCAGATGAACCTGCTGCTGCACGGCCTGGAGGCGCCGCAGCATCGCCTACGGCAACACGCTGGACCGCCGGATCAACGAGATCGGCCACAGCGAGCGCGTGGACGTGATCCTCACCAACCCGCCCTTCGGCGGCGAGGAGGAGGTGGGCATCAAGGCCAACTTCCCGCCCAACATGCAGACGGCCGAGACCGCGCTGCTGTTCCTGCAGTACATCATGCGCAAGCTGCGCGTGGCCGGCGCGCCGGTGCCCGGCGGCAAGCCCGCAGCGCGCGGCGGCCGGGCGGCCGTGGTGGTGCCCAACGGCACGCTGTTCGGCGACGGCGTCAGCGCCGTCATCAAGGAGGAACTGCTCAAGGAGTTCCGCCTGCACACCATCGTGCGCCTGCCGCAGGGCGTGTTCGCGCCCTACACCGACATCCCGGCCAACCTGCTGTTCTTCGAGCGTGGCGGCCCGACCGACACCATCTGGTACTACGAGCTGCCGCTGCCCGAAGGCCGCAAGAAGTACAGCAAGACCGCGCCGCTGCAGTTCGAGGAGTTCGCTGCCGGCACTGGCCTGGTGGAACGACCGCGAGGAAGGCCCGCAGGCCTGGGCGGTGGACTTCGCCGCCAAGCGCGCCGCCGCCGTCGAGGCCGCCACGCCTCACTGGCAGAGGGCCGAGGCCGAACGCAATGCGGCGCTGGCCCTCGGCAAGCCGATGCGCGAGCTGGAGCAGGCCATCAGCGCCGCGGCCAACGGCGCGAAGGCGGCGCTGCAGGACCGGCTGCGCGCGCTGAAGGCAGAGCAGCAGGCGCACGAGCAGGCCGCCAAGGCCGCGCAGGCCGAGGGCGACGCGCTGTACTGGCCGATCTACAACCTGGACATCAAGAACCCCAACGCCAAGGCGGGGCTGGAGCACGCCGACCCGAAGGACTTGATCGCCTCGATGCGCGGCCACGAGGCCGAGGTGATGCGCCTGCTGGGTGAGATCGAGGCCCTGGTGAACGAGGTGCAGGCATGAGCGAAGTCGTCCCGCGCAGCTGGCGCCGACGGCTACAACGGCATCCACGGCGACATCGTCGCCTTGCTGGAAGCCGCGCGCCGTGCTGCGGCACGCAGCGTCAACGCCTTGATGACGGCCAGCTACTGGGAGATTGGCCGGCGCATCGTCGAGTTCGAGCAAGGCGGGCAGGAACGCGCCGGCCTATGGTCAGCGTTGCTGCAGCGCCTGTCGGTCGATCTGCAGCACGCTTCGGCCGAGGCTTCAGCGTGGACAACCTGGAGCAGATGCGGCTGTTCTACCTGGCCTGGCCGCCCGAGCAGATTTCGCAGACGCTGTCTGCGAAATCGCCAGCCGCCGGATTTCGCAGACGCGCTGGCAAATCGTCCGCCGGCAGATCCGAGCAGCGTCTCGGAATATCTCGACCTGGAGCAGTTGGCCCAGGCCTTCCCCCTGCCCTGGTCAGCCTACGTGCGTCTGCTGTCGCGTCAAGCCGAAGCGGCGCGCGCCTTCTACGAAACCGAGGCCCTGCGCTGCGGCTGGAGCGTGCGTCAGCTCGACCGGCAGATCAACAGCCAGTTCTATGAGCGCATCGCCCTGTCGCAGCAACAAGGCGGCGATGCTGCAAAAGGGCGAGGTGGCCGAGCCTGGCGACGCCGTCACGCCCGAGCAGGCCATCAAGGACCCCTTCGTCCTGGAGTTCCTCAACCTCAAGGACGAGTACTCCGAATCGGAACTGGAAGAGGCGCTGATCCAGCACCTGGCCGACTTCCTGCTGGAGCTGGGCGACGACTTCGCCTTCGTGGGCCGGCAGCGGCGCCTGCGCTCGGACGACAGCTGGTTCCGCGTCGATCTGCTGTTCTTCCACCGCCGCCTGCAGTGCCTGCTGGTCATCGACCTGAAGATCGGCAAGTTCAGCCACGCCGACGTGGGCCAGATGCACATGTACCTGAACTACGCCCGCGAGCACTGGACGAAGCCCGGCGAGAACCCGCCGGTGGGCCTGATCCTGTGCGCCAGCAAGGGCCGCCGAGGCCCACTACGCGCTGGAAGGCCTGCCCAACAAGGTGATGGCGGCCGAGTACCAGACCGTGCTGCCGGACGCGAAGCTGCTGGAAGCGGAGCTGGACAAGACGCGGCGGGAGCTGGAGGCGCGGCGTGTCGGGCGAGGCGATGTGGAGGGCGCGGGACGATGAAGGCCTGGCCCATGAGTCGCACTGGGTGACTTCGGCCAACGCCCATCGTCCGCTGACCGGTGGCACAGTTCGCCGGTCGTGCCTGTGGACCCCGATGCCACCTACACCGAGCTGGGCGTGCGCAGCTTCGACAAGGGCACCTTCCACCGCCGAACGCTGACGGGCGCGGAGTTCACTTGGCAGGAGCTGTACCTCGTCCGCCAGAACGACCTGGTGTTCAGCAACGTCATGGCCTGGGAAGGCGCGGTCGCGCTGGCAGGTCGCGAACGACGACGGGTGCATCGGCAACCACCGGATGCTGACCTGCGCCTGCGATGAGACTCGGATCAACCCGAGCCTTCCTGGCGCACTACTTCAAGACGCCGGAAGGCATGACCAAGCTCAGTCGGCGCGCTCCACCGGCACGGTGCGCGCGAAACCGCACGCTGACCGCGTCCGCAGCTCGGAAGATGACGTGCCGGTTCCGCCATTGGTCGAGTTCAACGAGCGCATCGTTCAGCCCCTCGAAGTGCTGGCGGAGAAGACCCACAAGTCGAGGTGCACTTGGACGCTGTCGAGCGCGACGCCGAGCATCTGCGGCCCTGCGCTTCCGTGACTGCGATCGCAAATGCGCCGCAGGTCGCGATGGCTGAGTCTGCGCCGCTGCGATCGAGCGCAGAGCAATCCGATCGAGCTGTTCACGACCAGCAGCTACCCACAGGTCGGTGTTCGTCGTTCGGCGAGGGGATGTTCCCCAAGCCGCGCGTCAAGGGCAGCGAGGTTGGCACCTACAGCGCCTGTTCACCGCATCGACCCCGGTGACCTTCGTTCTCCAGCAGTGTCATGGCGCTGGGAAGGTGCCATTGCATCGCGTGATCCTGCCGATGCTGGTCGCTGGTTCGTGCTCGCACCGAGTTCCTCACCTGTCCACCGCGAACGCCAGGCCGACCAGCGGCCGAATGCTCGGCGATACTACTTCCGCACCGACGCTGGGATGTCTGGCAGATTGGCGAGACATCACCCTGGGCGGTACGAGGCCCGCAACCGCACTCTGAGGCCTGGAACAGCTCCTGAGCACTCGAGGTGCCATTGCCGCCCTTGCCCGCGCAGCAGATCTTTCAAGCGAGCTTCAAGCGCAGATCGCCGCCCTGAAGGCCAAGCACGCCGCCATCCGCCAAGCCAACGCCGCACTGCTGCCCGCCACGCTGGAACGTGTGTTCGCTGCATCCGCGGCCACGCCGAGCTGACCCACCTGACCCAGCACGACCCCTCATGGCAACGAAGAAGACAACCCCTCCTGGATCGACGTCAAGGCGCAAGCTCGCCGACTTCGACCGCGCCGGCCTGCTCGGCCTGGTGCAAGACCTCTACGCCGCCAGCAAGGACAACCAGGCCTTTCTGCACGCCCGCCTGCACCTGGGCGACGACGTGCTCAAGCCCTACAAGGCCACCATCGACCGCTGGCTGTGGCCCGATGTGTTCAAGAACCAGGACACCTCGGTGGCCAAGGCCAAGAAGGCCATCGCGGACTACAAGAAGGCGATCGGCACGGTCGAAGGGCTTGGCGGAGCTGATGGTCTTCTATTGCGAGCGGGCCTCGGGATTCAGCTGCGATGTCGGCCTGGACGACGAAGCCTACTTGACTGCGCTGGTGCGAATGTTCGAGCAGGCGTTGAAGACCATCGCCACCTTGCCGGAGGCGCAGCGCCCGGCGCTGTGGGCACGCCTGGATGTGGTTCGGGACCGCAGCCACGACATCGGCTACGGCGTGGGTGACGACATGGATGCGTTGCTCGCCGAGCACGGGGCCGATGACTGAGCGCGAGGCCTTCGCCGCGCTGCAGGCCGAGAACGCGCGGCTGGTGGCGCTGCTGGAGTCGCACGGCATCGAGTGGCGCGCACCGCCGCAGCGGCGTCACAACCCGCGCTGACCGCACCCGTGCAGGAGCCCGCGCCAGAGGCTTCTCGCCCCAGCCTGTCCACCGCCGAGAAGGTGGCGTTGTTTCGACGGCTGTTCCGGGGCCGCACCGATGTCTACCCGGTTCGCTGGGAGGGCAAGACCTCGGGCAAGTCGGGCTACGCGCCGGCTTGCGCCAACGAGTGGCGGGCCGGTGTCTGCGAGAAGCCGCGCATCAAGTGCGGCGACTGCAGCCACCGGCTGCTGATGCCGCTGTCGGATTCGGTGATCTACGACCACCTGGCCGGCAAGCAAACGGTCGGCGTCTATCCGCTGCTGGAGGACGACACCTGCCACTTCCTGGCGGTCGACTTCGACGAGGCCGGATTGGCAGCAGGACGCCCAGGCGTTCATGCAGTCGTGCGACGAGCTGGGCGTGCCGGCAGCGCTGGAGATCTCGCGCTCGGGCCAGGGCGCGCATGCCTGGGTGTTCTTCGCCGGGCGTGTGTCGGCGCGCGATGCCCGGCGCCTGGGCACCGCCATCATCAGCCACACCTGCGCGCGCACCCGGCAGCTCAAGCTGGCGTCCTACGACCGCCTGTTTCCCAACCAGGACACGATGCCCAAAGGCGGGTTCGGCAACCTGATCGCCCTGCCGCTGCAGAAGCACCCGCGCGAAAGCGGCTGCAGCGTGTTCGTCGATGCCGCGCTGCGGCCGCACGGCGACCAGTGGGCGTATCTCGCCGCCATCCAGCCGATGGCGCCGCACGACATCGAGCCGACCATCCTGCGGGCCACCGGCGGCGTTCACCCGCTGGACGTGACGTTCATCGACGACGAGGACCTGGCCACGCCTTGGAAGCGCCAGGCCAGTACGTCCACCAAGCTGGCGGGCACGATGCCCCAGGCCTTGACCGTGACGCTGGCCAACCTGATCTACTTCGAGAAGAGCATGCTGCCCCAGGCGCTGGCCAATCGGCTGATCCGCCTGGCGGCCTTCCAGAACCCCGAGTTCTACAAGGCCCAGGCGATGCGCATGTCGGTGTGGGACAAGCCGCGCGTCATCGGCAGCGCCGAGAACTACCCGCAGCACATCGCGCTTGCCGCGCGGCTGCCTGGACGCAGCACTTGCCTTGCTGAAGGACAACGGCATCCGCTGCGACCTGCAGGACGAGCGGTTCGCCGGCGAGCCCATCGAAGCCGACTTCGTCGGCACCCTGCGGCCTGACCAGGAGCAGGCCGTGGCGGCCATGCTGAAACACGATGCCGGCGTGCTGTGCGCGCCGACCGCGTTCGGCAAGACGGTGACGGCGGCGGCGATCATCGCCCGGCGCGGCGTGAACACCCTGGTGCTGGTGCACCGCACCGAGCTGCTGAAGCAATGGCAGGAACGCCTGCAGGCCTTCCTGGGCCTGGCGCAAGACCGGCAAGGGCGTGGTCGGCACCATCGGCGGCGGCAAGGCCAAGCCGACCGGCAAGATCGACATCGCCGTGATGCAGTCGCTGTCGCGCCAGGGCGAGGTCAATGCGCTGGTCGAGAACTACGGGCAGATCGTCGTGGACGAATGCCACCACGTCGGTGCCGCATCGTTCGACGCCATCCTCAAGCGGACCAAGGCCAAGTACGTCCTCGGCTTGACCGCCACGCCGATCCGACGCGATGGCCAGCAGCCCATCATCTTCATGCAGTGTGGGCCGATCCGCCACACCGCAGCCAAGCCGGCCGGTGCGCCGCACGACCTGGAGGTGGTGCCGCGATCACGGTGTGCCCGCATCGACCTGCCGACCACGGCGGGCATTCAAGACGTGTTCCGGCACCTTGCCAACGACCTGGCACGCACCGCAGCCATCGCCGCGGAAGTCGCCGCCGCCTTCGAGCAGGGCCGCAAAGTGCTGGTGCTGACCGAGCGCACCGAACACCTCGAGGCCATCCGCCAGGCCCTGACCGCACAGGCAGCGGCGCCGTTCGTGTTGCACGGGCGGATGTCGAAGAAGCAGCGTGCAGCCTTGATCGCCGAGTTGGATGCACTGCCACCCGAGGCGCCGCGCATCCTGCTGGCCACCGGAAAACTGGTCGGCGAAGGATTCGACCACCCGCCGCTGGACACCTTGGTGCTGGCCATGCCGGTTTCCTGGAAAGGCACCTTGCAGCAGTACGCAGGCCGCCTGCACCGGGAACACTGCCAGCAAGGCCGATGTGCGGATCATCGACTTCGTCGATACCGGCCACCCGGCCTTGCTGCGGATGTGGGAGAAGCGCCAGCGCGGCTATCGTGCGATGGGCTATCGAGTGGGCGTTGACGTGAGCAGCGAGGGCCAGTCCTCTGTGGACGACCTTGGAGCGCTCCGTCTTGCCCAATTTGAGCAAATCCATGCCGGGGAAGCCGCGGCTGCACCCATGGTCAACAGGCTGGGGTCATGATCATGGCCATCTGGCTACGGTTTGCCAGCGCGCATCGAGAATTCTTCTGTTGGACGCTGTTCGATGCGGCCTCCAGAATGGTTCTTACGACAGCGCAAGGGGTCCGGTCAGTCTGGCGTGTGTCAACGGATTGTCAGAAACCACGTCACGGGCCCATTGCGCAGTACGTCCATTTCCCGTCTGTCAACACCGTGTGAACACAGAAATGCCAAACAATTCAAGCCTTCAGGCCAATAGATGGCAATTCTGGATCGACCGCGGCGGCACCTTCACCGACATCGTCGGCCGTGCCCCCGATGGCGCGCTGCACACGCTGAAGCTGCTGAGCGACAACCCCGAGGCTTACGTCGACGCCGCGGTGGAAGGCATGCGCCGGCTGCTGCAGCTGCCGCCCGGCGCGCCGATCACGCCGCAGCAGGTGGAGTGCGTGAAGATGGGCACCACGGTGGCCACCAACGCGCTGCTCGAACGCAAGGGCGAGCGCACGCTGCTCGTCACCACGCGCGGCTTCCGCGACGCGCTGCGCATCGCCTACCAGGCGCGGCCGCGCTTGTTCGACCGCCACATCGTGCTGCCCGAGCTGCTCTACGAGCGCGTGGTCGAGGCCGACGAGCGCATCGGCGCCGACGGCGCGGTGCTGCAGCCGCTGGACGCGGCGGCGCTGCGCCCGGCGCTGCGGCTCCGCCTTCGATGCGGGGTTGCGCGCCTGCGCCATCGTCTTCATGCATGGCTGGCGCCATGCCGCGCACGAGCAGGCGGCCGCGGCGCTGGCGCGCGACATCGGCTTCACGCAGGTGAGCGTGTCGCACGAGGTCAGCCCGCTGATGAAGTTCGTGCCGCGCGGCGACACCACGGTGGTCGATGCCTATCTGTCGCCGATCCTGCGGCGTTACGTCGAACAGGTGGCCGCGATGATGCCGGGCGTGCGGCTGTTCTTCATGCAAAGCAGCGGCGGGCTGACCGAGGCGCATCGCTTCCAGGGCAAGGACGCGATCCTCTCCGGCCCGGCCGGTGGCATCGTCGGCATGGTGCGCACCGCGCTCGCTGCCGGGCACGACAAGCTGATCGGCTTCGACATGGGCGGCACCAGCACCGACGTCAGCCACTACGCCGGCGAGTTCGAGCGCGCCTTCGAGACGCAGGTGGCCGGCGTGCGCATGCGCGCGCCGATGATGAGCATCCACACCGTGGCGGCAGGCGGCGGCTCGATCCTCGCTTTCGACGGCGCGCGGCTGCGCGTCGGTCCGCAAAGCGCCGGCGCCAATCCCGGCCCGGCCAGCTACCGCCGCGGCGGGCCGCTGGCGGTGACCGACGCCAACGTCATGCTCGGGCGCATCCAGCCGCAGCACTTTCCGCGCGTGTTCGGCCCGCGCGGCGACGAGTCGCTGGACGGCGCGGGCGTGCGCGAGCGCTTCGAGGCACTGGCGCAGCAGGTACAGCAGGCCACCGGCCGGCCGACCAGCGCCGAGACGCTGGCCGCGGGCTACCTGCGCATCGCCGTACAGGCCATGGCCAATGCCATCAAGCGAATCTCGGTGGCGCGCGGCTACGACGTCACCGGCTACACGCTGCAGTGCTTCGGCGGCGCCGGCGGGCAGCATGCCTGCGGCGTGGCCGATGCGCTGGGCATGACACGGATCTTCGTGCACCCGCTGGCGGGGGTGCTGTCGGCCTACGGCATGGGCCTGGCCGACCAGATCGCCATGCGCGAGGCGTCGGTCGAGCGTGCGCTCGATGCCGCGGGCCTGGACGCCGCCGCCGCGCTGCTGCGCGAGCTGGGCGACGCTGGCGCTGCGGAGCTGGTCGCGCAGGGCGTGCCCGCCGCCGCGGTGCAGCGGCGCGAGACGCTGTACCTGCGCTACCAGGGCACCGACACCGCGCTGGGCGTGCCGATGGCCGGCGTGGAGGCGGCGCGTGGCGCCTTCGAGTCGGCCTACCGCCAGCGCTTCGCCTTCCTGATGCCGGACCGGCCGCTGGTCATCGAGGCCGTGTCGGTGGAGGCCATCGGCCCCGGCGAGCGCGCCCCCGAACGCAGCGTGCAGGCCGACGCCGCGGCCCATGCCGCCGTGGCCGACGAGCGCGTGCGCATGTACTGCGAGGCCGACGAGGCCGACGCCGGCTGGCGCGAGGCCGGGCTGTTCCTGCGCGATGCGCTACGCAGCGGCGCCACGATCGACGGCCCGGCGATCGTCGCCGAGCGCAACGCCACCACCGTGGTCGAGCCCGGCTGGCAGGCGCGGCTGACGGCCGAGGGCGCGCTGCAGCTGCAGCGCATCCGCCCGCGGGTGTCGGCCCATGCCCTGGGCACGCAGGTCGACCCGGTGATGCTGGAGGTGTTCAACAACCTGTTCATGAACATCGCCGAGCAGATGGGCCTGCGGCTGCAGAACACCGCCTACTCGGTGAACATCAAGGAGCGGCTGGACTTCTCTTGCGCGCTGTTCAGCGCCGCCGGCGAGCTGATCGCCAACGCGCCGCACATGCCGGTGCACCTGGGCAGCATGAGCGAATCGATCAAGACGGTGATCGCGCGCAATCCGCAGATGCGCGACGGCGACGTCTACGTGCTCAACGATCCCTACCATGGCGGCACGCACCTGCCGGATGTGACCGTGGTCACGCCGGTGTACCTGGAGCCCGCGGCGGGCGGGGCAGCGCCAGCCACCCGCCAAGCTTCGCCGGCCGCTTCGCAGCAGCCGGGCGCGGCCGACGCGGCGCCCAGGCCGAGCTTCTACGTCGCCAGCCGGGGCCACCATGCCGACATCGGCGGCAGCACGCCGGGCAGCATGCCGCCCTTCAGCCAGAGCATCGACGAGGAAGGCGTGCTCTTCGACAACTTCCTGCTCGTGCGCGACGGCCGGCTGCGCGAGGCCGAGCTGCTGGCGCAACTCGGCAGCGGTCGCTATCCGGCGCGCAATCCGCAGCAGACCCTCGCCGACCTGCGCGCGCAGATCGCCGCCAACCAGAAGGGCGTGGACGAACTGCAGGCCATGGTGGCGCAGTTCGGCCGCGACACGGTGGCCGCCTACATGCAGCATGTGCAGGACAACGCCGAGGAGTCGGTGCGCCGCGTCATCACCGCGCTGAAGCTGAAGCCCCGCGCCGCGCCGCAGGGTGCACCGCCCCCCGCGGGGGCCGGCCCGGCTCCGGACGGCCATGCGCCGGGTCAGGACGGCCACTTCGAACTGGCGCTGGACAACGGCGCGGTGATCCGGGTGCAGGTGACGGTGGACACGGCCGCGCGCGAAGCCACCATCGATTTCAGCGGCACCAGCGCGCAGCTGCCGAACAACTTCAATGCGCCCAAGGCGGTGACGATGGCCGCGGTGCTGTACGTGTTCCGCACGCTGGTCGACGACGACATCCCGCTCAACGCCGGCTGCCTGAAGCCGCTGCGCGTGGTGGTGCCCGAGGGCTGCATGCTCAACCCCCACCCGCCGGCCGCGGTGGTGGCGGGCAACGTCGAGACCTCGCAGTGCGTGACCAACGCGCTCTTCGGCGCGCTGGGCGTGATGGCCTCGGGCCCGTGCACGATGAGCAACTTCACCTTCGGCAATGATCGCCACCAGTATTACGAGACCATTTCCGGCGGCAGCGGTGCGGGGGCAGGATTCGACGGCACCAGCGTCGTGCAGACGCACATGACCAACTCGCGGCTGACCGACCCCGAGGTACTGGAGTGGCGCTTCCCGGTGCGGCTGGACAGCTATGCGCTGCGAGCCGGTTCCGGCGGCGCCGGCCGCTGGCACGGCGGCGACGGCGGCGTGCGCCGCGTGCGCTTCCTCGAGCCGATGACCGCCTCGATCCTGAGCAACGGCCGCGTCGTGCCGGCCTTCGGCCTGGCCGGCGGCGCACCCGGTGCGCTGGGCCACAACCGCGTCGAGCGCGCCGACGGCCGCATCGAGCCGCTGGGCCACATCGGCTCGGCGCAGATGCAGCCGGGCGACGTGTTCGTGATCGAAACCCCCGGTGGCGGCGGCTGGGGGCCGCCGCAGCCATGAGGCGGCGCCGCGCCCTCGGCGCCGCCGTGCTGGCCTGCCTGGGCGGCTGCGTGCAACCGCCGCCCGTGGCGACCAGGCCCGAGCCCACGCCGGCCGAGCTGGCCGCGCAGCGCCAGGCCGAGGCCGCAGCGGCCGAGCAGGCCGCGCAGCAGGCGCGCATCGCCGAGGCCGTGCAGCGCGCTGACGAGGCCTATGTCTACGGCTATGCGCTGCTGGTCGGCGAGATGCTGCGCCAGCAGATGTCCAGTCCTGCCAAGGCAGCGGGCTGGCGCGTGCCGGCCAACACCTTCTGGCATGCGCGGCGCCTGCCGGTGGCCGGCGAGCCGCGCCATCCGCTGGTCGACGATGCCGACACGCTGGCCTCCTTCGCCTGGCTCGACCTGGGCCGCGAGGCCATGCTGGTGGCATGGCCGGCGATGGGGCGGCGCTGGTTCAGCGTGGCGCTGCACAGCCAGTGGATGCAGGCGCTGCACACGGCCGGCAGCGGCCTCGGCGACGGCAAGACCGCGCGTGTGCTGGTGGCCGGCCCCGAATGGCAGGGCAGCGTGCCGCCCGGCGCGACGCTGCTGCGCTCGCCGACGCGGCATGTGCTGCTGGCGCTGCGCATCCAGACCAGCGGCAGCGACGCCGACCTGCGCGCCGTACATGGGCTGCAGGCGCAGCTGCGCATCGTGCCGCAGACCGCGCGCACGCGGCGCCCGCCGGCCGAGGCCGCGCCGGCCCTGCCCGCGGCAGCGGGCGAGCGCACGCCGCAGCAGCAGGTGGCGGCGCTGGACACGGCCGCGGCCTTCGAACTGCTGGCCCGCCTGATGGGCCGCGCCGCGCCGCCGGCCGCCGCCGACGAGCCGCTGCTGCAGCGCATCGCCGCCATCGGCATCGAGCCAGGCAAGCCCCTTCGCCTGAACGCGCTGGAGCCGGCGGTGCAGGCGGCACTGGCCGACACCGGCGCGCGCATGCAGCGCCGCTTGACGGCGCTGCGACCGCAGCTGCTTGCCCAGGCCGGCCACTGGCAGGCGCCGCCGGCCGGTGGCGACTTCGGCACCGACTACGCGAAGCGCGCATTCGTCGCCGCGCTGCACTGGCCGGGAGCCGACCCACGGCAGCTGCTGGAGCTGAGCACGCGCAGCGATGCGCAGGGCCGGCCGCTGGACGGTGCGCAGGACTACCTGCTGCGCTTCGCCCGCGGCGAGCTGCCGCCGGTGGACGGCTTGTGGTCGCTGACGCTGACGGCCGATGCCGGCGAGGACGGCCGGCGCCGCTTCGTCGCCGACAGCGCCGGGCGCATCCACCTGGGCTCGCGCGACAAGCTGCCGGCCGACGCCGACGGCGCGCTGGAGCTGTTCGTGCAGAACCTGTCGCCGGGCCAGGACCACGCTGCACGCTGGCTGCCGGCGCCGAAGGGCGGCTTCGCGCTGACGCTGCGCCTGTACGCGCCGAAGACCGCGCCGCCGTCGGCCTTGCCGCCGGGGCAGGGCGCCTGGCTGCCGCCGGCGCTGCGACGGCAGCCTTGATGCGCTCGCGGCCGGCCAGCGCGCGCTACTTCGCCGCACTGGCGCCGCTGTCGGCGGCGAGGGGCGCGGAGTGGTCGTTGTTCTGGCCGGCGACGGGCATCGACGTGGACTCCTGGGCGCGCGTCAGCGCGTCGTTGGTCCGGGCGGCGCTGGCCGCTTGGGGGATGACCGGTGCAGGCGTCACCACGGCAGCGGCCGGCGGCACCGAAGCGTCGCTCACCGGCGCCGGGACGCTATCGACCTTGGCGGGCGCCACGTAGGGAATCTCCGGGTCGCTGCGGTCACAGGCGCTCAACATCATCAGCGCCGCCGCACACAAGGCAGTCAGGGTCGATCGGGTTTGCATGGCCTGTCCTTCATTTGGGCTTGTTGCACAAGACGTTGGCGCATCGTCTTTCGAGACGCCGCTTGCAGCCAGCGGTCGTGATGCTGAAACGCTGTAGGACGCCACGCCATGTGCCACTCAGCGCCAGCCGAAGTGGTAACGATCGCCGAGCTGGTTTGGGTCGTTGTGCACACGGCCTCGAGGACGACACACGGCGTGTCCGGGTGTTTGGGTCCGACGCCGAGAGTCCCTTGGCGGTCTTGATGCTGGTTCGACCTCGGGATGCACTCCTCGAGGAACTGAACCTTCAGCCGCGCGTTTTGCGTCCGGCCGGCGACTCGAACTCGCAGTACACCTTGCCCTCGCTCAGCGGCAGGTGGCTCTTGACGCCGCGCCGCAAGATGCCTGTCAGGGGCACCGTGCCGCCGTTCGCGTCGAGTTCGACGAGCCGAGTACGGGTCGATGTCAGCGCATCGGCATCCTCGGTGTAGTCGAACCACACCAACGCCTCCTGCAGGGCCACACGGGCCTGTGCGGACTCGCCTCGAAGCAGGTGGAGGTATGAGAAGTCGACGAGATCGTGGCCGAGCGCGTGGGCATAGCCGATCGCCCGATCGACCTCGATGGTCCGCCGCATGAAGGCGTGGGCGGAGTCGAGCTTGTCCTGCTCGGCGTGCTGCATGGCCAGGGCATGCAGCGCCCTCGAGTGCATGACGCGCTCTCCATGCTGCTCGCTGAGTGCCATCGCCGCTTCGTAGTTCTGCGTGGCACCGGCGTCGGTGGTTCGGGCACCCATCGCCCTGATGAAGCGACGACCGGTGCGGTCACCCTCTCCGGCACCTCGTTCGGCGGCGTCACCGATGGCGTGCCCGGCGCGACGGCCATCATGGTGCCGCGTGTGACCGGCACCAAGACGTCCAATTCGTGCAGCGACAGCGTCTGGACCAAGCGCACCGAAGCCGTCACGGGCGAGGCCCTGAATGGGGGCGTGTTCACCGGCACAGCCGTCGTGGTCGGCGGCGAGACCCGGACGATCGACTTCAATCGCGACATCGATGACGGGTTCGGCCGGCGCACCGTCACCACGGGCCAGCTGACGAGAAATCCATGAGGCCGCAAGAACCAACGACCTCCTGCTAAAGAGTGAAGAGTGCGCGCGGCGACCAGGCCATCGTGTCGGCCGGCAATTCGCCCAGGTGGGCCTGCTGCTGCGCCACCCTGCCGGCTTCGAGCCAGGCCTGGCGCGGCAGCGACAAGGCCTGCCAGGTGGCCGGCCCCAGGCAGGTGGTCAGCGCCACGCCGTCAATCCCGACATGCCCCCGTTGCGACGTTGCGCGCGCCGCCGCGGCGAGCTGTAAGAAGGCGAGAATCACCGGCGACTCAGCAGCGTCGTTGCCATGTCGGCCGACCCGTTCCAACCAGGAGTACCGACCCATGAACCATCGTCTGATCGTCTCTTCCGCCCTGGCCTCGGTGATGGCCCTCGGCCTGGCCGGCCCGGTGGCCGCGCAGGACAAGGACAAGGACAAGGAAAAGTGCTACGGCGTCGCCAAGGCCGGCCAGAACGACTGCACCAACCTGTCGGGCTCCCATTCCTGCGCCGGCATGAGCAAGGTCGACAACGACCCGGGCGAATGGAAGTACGTCGCCAAGGGCACCTGCAAGGAGATGAAGGGCATCTCCGCCGACGACGCGCGGATGAAGATGAAGAAGTGAGCGCCGGCCGGGCGGAAGGCTCGAGCGTGGCCTGCAGCGATAGCGGCAGCGGCAGCGTGGGCGTCGGCCTGCGCCAGCCGCACTACGACACGATGCTGCGCGAGCCGCCCCGGCTCGGTTTCGTCGAGGTGCATTCGGAGAACTTCTTCGCCGACGGCGGTGCCGCGCTGGCGGTGCTGCACGCGGCGCGCGAGCGCTGGCCGGTCAGCCTGCACGGTGTCGGCCTGTCGCTGGGCTCGGCCGCCGGCCTGGACGACTGGCACCTCGATCGGCTGGCCCGGCTGGTGCAGCGCATCGAGCCGGTGCGCGTCAGCGACCATGCGGCCTTCGCCCGCGCGCCGCGCCAGTCCGGTACGGTGCCGGTGCATGCCAACGACCTGCTGCCGCTGGCCTTCACCGAGGCCGCGCTCGACATCATGGTGGCCAACGTGCAGCGCGTGCAGGAGCGGCTGCAGCGGCCGATCCTGGTGGAGAACCTGTCGGCCTACCTGCACTGGGCCGACGACAGCCTGGCCGAGCCCGAGTTCTTCAACCGGCTGGCGCAGCGCAGCGGCTGCGCCTTGCTGCTCGATCTGAACAACCTGGTGGTCAACGCGCTGAACGACGGCGTCGATGAGGTGTCGGCCGCCTGCGCCTGGGTCGACGCCATCGACCCGGCGATCGTCGGCGAGATCCACCTGGCCGGCTACCACGACGGCGGCGACATCGTCATCGACGACCACGGCAGCCGCGTGCACGACAACGTCTGGCAGGTCTATTGCCATGCGCTGCGCCGGCTGGGCCCGCGGCCGACGCTGATCGAGTGGGACACCGCGCTGCCCGAACTGGCGGTGCTGCTGGACGAGGCCGCGCTGGCGGCACGGCAGCTGGCCGCGTGCCGCGGTGCGGTGGCCGCATGAACGAGCACGCCAGGCCATTGCCGAGCGCTCGTCCCGGAGCACGAGTGCGCAGGGCAGTCCAGTGAACACCGCCGCGCTGCACAAGGAGGCCTTGCGCCAGCAACTGCTGCTGCGTGCGCTGTGGGCAGATGCCGGCCCCGGCGTCGCCGCCGGCTGGCTGCGCGATGCGCCGCCCCGCGCCGCGCGCGGCCTGCAGGCCTATCGCGCCAACGCCGGCGCACTGGCCGAGCGCGCGCTGATCGCTGCCTTTCCCACGGTGGCGCAGCTGGTCGGCGCAGAGTCCTTCGCCGGGCTGGCGCGCGCGCTGTGGTTCGCGATGCCGCCGCAGCGCGGCGACATCGGCACCTGGGGCGACGCGCTGCCCGGCTTCATCGCCGCGGCACCGCAGCTGGCCGACGAACCCTACCTGGCCGACGTGGCCCGGCTCGACTGGGCCGTGCACTGCGCCGAACAGGCAGGTGAATGCGGCGCCGTCAGCGGGCTGGAACGGCTGGCCGAGGCCGATCCGGCCCACCTGCTGCTGCGCCCGGCCGAGGGCCTGGCGCTGTGCCGCTCGGCCCACCCGGTGGCCAGCATCTGGCTGGCGCACCGCAGCGAAGCCGCCGGCCGCTTCGCCGGCGTGCGCGAGGCCTTTGCCTCGGGCCAGGGCGAGAACGTGCTGGTCTGGCGCGATGGCTTCAAGGCGGCGGTGCGCGTGCTGCCCGAGGCCGATGCGCGCTTCATGCAGGCCCTGCTCGATGGCCAGGTGCTGGCGCGGGCGCTGGATGCGGCCGGCGCCGGCTTCGATTTTGCGGATTGGCTGGCGCAGGCACTGCGGCAGGGCCGGCTCCAGGCCGTCGAAGAACATCCGCCGCCCGTGGCCGATGCTTGACCGCGCCGCGACCGCGCTGCTCGAGCCCGGCCTGGGGCGCATGGCGCGCATTCTGGTGCGCGCCGGGATCGGTGCCGATGCGGTCACGCTCGCCGGCTTCGGCCTGGGCCTGGCGGCGGCGCTGGCGATCGTGTTCGGCGCACCCCTGGCCGGCCTGGCGCTGTTGACATCGAGCCGCCTGTGCGACGGCCTGGACGGCGCGGTCGCTCGGCTGACCCGGCCGACCGACCGTGGTGCCTTCCTCGACATCACGCTGGACTTCCTGTTCTACGCCAGCATCCCGCTGGCCTTTGCCGTGGCCGACCCGCACGCCAACGCGCTGCCGGCGGCGGTGCTGCTGGCCGCGTTTGTCGGCACCGGCTCCACCTTCCTGGCCTTCGCGGTGCTGGCCGAGCGGCGCGGGCTGAAGAGCGAGGACTATCCGCAAAAGGGCATCTACTACCTGGGCGGGCTGACCGAGGCCGGCGAGACGCTGATCTGCTTCGCACTGATGTGCCTGTGGCCGCAGCACTTCGCGCTGTGGGCCTACGGCTTTGCGCTGCTGTGTGCGCTGACCATGGTCTCTCGTATGGTCGGTAGTTGGCATGCCCTGCGCACCTGAGGCCCGCTGACCTTTGCAGCGTCCAAGCATCCACCACCGAGGACGGGATTGAACAAGAAGAAGCTGTTGCTGCTGGCCGCGCTGATCCTGCTGGTGATCGGCTTCTTCGCGTTCGATCTGGGCCGCTTCTTCAGCCTGGACTACGTCAAGGCGGCGCGCGCCGACTTTGCGGCGCTGTACGAAGCGCGGCCGGCGCGGGTGCTGGCGCTGTTCTTCTCCGTCTACGTGGCGGTGACCGCCTTGTCCTTGCCCGGCGCGGCGATCATGACGCTGCTGGCCGGCGCCATCTTCGGCCTGGGGATGGGCACGCTGGTGGTCTCCTTCGCCTCCAGCCTCGGCGCGACGCTGGCCATGCTGGTCTCGCGCTACCTGTTGCGCAAAGCGGTCCAGTCGAAGTTCGGCGCCCGGCTGGCCGACATCGACCGCGGCATCGAGCGCGAGGGCGCGTTCTACCTGTTCACGCTGCGCCTGGTGCCGGTGTTCCCCTTCTTCGTCATCAACCTGCTGATGGGCCTGACCTCGATGAAGGCCACCACCTTCTACTGGGTCAGCCAGCTGGGCATGCTGGCCGGCACGCTGGTGTACGTGAACGCCGGCACCCAACTCGCACAGATCAGTTCGCTGCAGGGCATCCTCAGCCCCGGGTTGATCGGCTCGTTCGTGCTGCTCGGACTGTTCCCGCTGCTGGCCAAGAAGATCGTCGACCTGGTGCAGTCGCGCAAGGTCTTTGCGAAGTGGGCCGATCGCAAGCCACGGCGCTACGACCGCAACATGGTGGTCATCGGCGCCGGCTCGGCCGGGCTGGTGACCAGCTACATCGCCGCGGTGGTCAAGGCCAAGGTGACGCTGGTCGAAAACCACAAGATGGGCGGCGACTGCCTGAACTACGGCTGCGTGCCGAGCAAGGCGCTGATCAAGAGCGCCACGCTGGCGCGGCAGATGCGCCACAGCGCCGACTACGGCATCGCCTCGGCCGAGTTCAAGCTCGACTTCGCGACAGGTGATGGAGCGTGTGGCCGGCATCGTCAAGGCGATCGAGCCGCACGATTCGGTCGCGCGCTACACCGGCCTGGGCGTGGACGTGGTCGAGGGCCGGGCGACGATCGTCGACCCCTGGCATGTGAAGATCGAACGCGCTCAACGGGGGCGAGCAGGTGCTGAGCACGCGCGCCATCGTCATCGCCACCGGCGCGCGCCCCTTCGTGCCGCCGCTGCCCGGGCTGGACGAGGTCGGCTACCGCACCAGCGACACCTGTGGGAGCTGCGCGAGCTGCCGGCGCGGCTGGTGGTGCTGGGCGGCGGGCCGATCGGCTGCGAGCTGGCGCAGGCCTTCGCACGACTGGGCTCGGCGGTGACGCAGCTGGAGATGGCGCCGCGCCTGATGATCCGCGAGGACGAGGAGGTCTCGGCCTATGCACGCAAGGCGCTGGAGGCCGACGGCGTGGCCGTGTTGACCGGCCACAAGGCGCTGCGCTGCGAGAAGGAGGGCGAGCACAAGTTCATCGTCGTCGAAGCCGCCGGCCAGGAAAAGCGCATCGGCTTCGACCTGCTGCTGTGCGCGGTGGGCCGCGTGGCGCGGCTGCAGGGCTTCGGCCTGGAGGAACTGGGCATCCCGGTGAACCGCACCGTGCAGGTCAACGAGTACCTGCAGACGATCTATCCCAACATCCTGGCCGCCGGCGACGTGGCCGGGCCCTACCAGTTCACCCATGTCGCCGCGCACCAGGCCTGGTATGCGGCGGTCAATGGCCTGTTCGGCGGCTTCAAGAAGTTCAGGGCGACTACTCGGTCATCCCCTGGTGCACCTTCATCGACCCCGAGGTGGCGCGTGTCGGCCTGAACGAGCAGGAGGCGAAGGAACAGGGCGTGGCCTACGAGCTCACGCGCTACGGCATCGACGACCTGGACCGCGCCATCGCCGACAGCGCCGCGCACGGCTGGGTCAAGGTGCTGACCGTGCC
Organism: uncultured Pseudomonadota bacterium; assembly: GCA_963818005.1. Classification (GTDB taxonomy): domain Bacteria; phylum Pseudomonadota; class Gammaproteobacteria; order Burkholderiales; family Burkholderiaceae_C; genus Rubrivivax. The sequence continues at coordinate 66,196 of CAWFQP010000013.1, read as the reverse complement.
GGGCAAGGACAAGATCCTCGGCGTGACCATCGTCGGGGCGCACGCCGGCGACCTGCTGGCCGAGTACGTGCTGGCGATGAAGCATGGGCTGGGGCTGAACAAGATCCTCGGCACCATCCACACCTATCCGACCATGGCCGAAGCCAACAAGTACGCGGCCGGTGAATGGAAGCGCGCGCACCAGCCCCACGGCCTGCTGAAGTGGGTGCAGCGTTACCACGACTGGAGGCGAGGATGAAGCTGCGCCATGGCCTGCTGTGGCTGTGCGCGCTGCTGCTCGGCGGCCCGGCCTCGGCGCAGTTCGACCACGGCCATGCCGGCTGGGACGCGCTGCTGACGAAGCATGTGCGCTGGCTGCCCGACCAGAAACAAAGCCGCGTCGACTACGACGGCTTGAAGGCCGAGCGTGCGGCGCTGAAGCAGGTGCTCGACGCGATGAGCGCGGTGAGCGCCGCGGAGTTCGAACGCTGGCCGCGCGAGCAGCAGATGGCCTTCCTGGTGAATGCCTACAACGCCTTCACGGTGGAACTGATCCTGACCCGCTGGCCCGAGCTGAAGTCGATCAAGGACCTGGGCTCGCTGCTGCAAAGCCCGTGGAAGAAGAAGTTCTTCGTGCTGCTCGGCGAAGAGCGCCACCTGGACTGGATCGAGCACGAGCAGCTGCGTGCGCGCTACAAGGATCCGCGCGTGCACGCGGCGGTGAATTGCGCATCGATCGGCTGCCCGGCGCTGCGGCCCGAAGCCTTTGTCGCCGCGAAGCTGGACGCACAGTTCGACGACGGCATGAGGCGCTTCATGGCCGACCGCACGCGCAACCGCGTGGCCGGCGGCAAGCTCGAGGTGAACCTGATCTTCAAGTGGTTCCGCGAGGATTTCGAGCAAGGCTGGCTGGGCTATCGCCAGCTCGAGGACCTGTTCGCGCGCTATGCGGTGCAGCTCAGCGACCAGCCCGAGGAGCAGCAGAAGCTGCGCGCGCGGTCGCTGCCACCGAACTTCCTCGACTACGACTGGTCGCTCAACGCGGTGCGGCGGTGAGGCAGCTCGCCTGCGCTGGCTTGATGGCGGCCGGCACCGCCCTGGCGCAGTCGGCCCTGGCGCCGCTGGACGGGCCCGGTGCGATGCCGGCGCCGCCCTGGCGCGAGGTGCTGCTGCCGAAGCAGACGCTGCCGCGCACGCAATTCGCCATCGTCGAGCAGAACGGCCAACGCGCCTTGCGCGTTGAATCGCCGGGCAGCTACGGCAACCTGGTGCATGCGCTGGCGCTGCCCGCCGGCGCGATGCCGGTGCTGTCCTGGCGCTGGCGGCTGGACCGGGCCATCGAAGGCGCGGCGCTGCAGCGCAAGGACGGCGACGACGCGGCGCTGAAGCTGTGCGTGCTGATGGATGCGCCACTCGACGGCATGCCCTTCGTCGAGCGCCAGCAGCTGCGTCTGGGCCCGGCTGCTCAGCGGCGAGGCGCTGCCTTCGGCCACGCTGTGCTACCTGTGGGACCGCACGCTGCCGGCCGGCAGCGTGCTGCCCAATGCCTACACGCCCCGCGTGCGCTGGATGGTGCTGCAGGGCCGCGACAGCCCGCTCGGCGCCTGGCGCGAGGAGCGGCGCGAGCTGCGCGCCGACGTGCTGCGGGCCTTCGGCGACGAGCTCTCCGAGCTGCCGCGGATCACGGCGGTGCTGCGTCGGTGCCGATGCCGACAACAGCGGCGGCCACGGCCTGGGCTTCGTGGCCGGGCTGGCACTGCGATGAATCGGCCGCGGCGATTGCTGCTGCTGGGCGGCGGCCATGCCCATGTGCAGGTGCTGGACGCGCTGGCGCGCGCGCCGCTGGCCGGCGTGCAGGTGACGCTGGTCACGCCCTATGCCCGGCAGATGTACTCCGGCATGGTGCCGGGGCTGCTGGCCGGCCACTACGCGGCGGCGCAGTGCGCGATCCCGCTGGCGCCGCTGGCCGCGGCCGCCGGTGCCACGCTGCACCTGGCGCGAGCCGTGGCGCTGGACGCGCAGGCACGGCAGGTGATCGCTCGACGACGGCCAGCAGCTGGGCTACGAGCTGCTGTCCATCGACACCGGGCCCGAAGCCGAGCTCGACCGCTTGCCCGGCGCGCGCGCGCACGGCCTGCCGGTGCGGCCGATCGAGGACTTCGTGCAGCGGTTGCAGACGCTGCGCGCGGCGGCGTCGGCGCTGGTGGTGGTCGGCGGCGGCGCGGCCGGCGTCGAGCTGGCGATGGCGCTGGCCCATGGCTGGCGCGGCAGCGCACGCGTGGCACTGGTGGCTGGCGCCGCGCCGCTGGCCGGCCTGGGTGCCCGGGTGCAGCGCCGGGCCTGGCGCGCACTGGCCGCGCAGGGCGTGGCACTGCAGCTGCAGGACGCAGCGGCCATCGCCGCCGACCATGTGCGGCTGGCCGACGGCACGCAGTTGCCGTGCGACGCTGCCGTGCTGGCACTGGGTGCCGCGGCGCCGCGCTGGCTGGCCGGCAGCGGCCTGGCGCTGGACGCGCACGGTTTCATCGCCACCGGTGCGAGCTTGCAGAGCGTGTCGCATGCCGAGGTCTTTGCCGCCGGCGACGTGGCCACGCGCGTCGATGCGCCGCATCCGAAGAGCGGCGTCTACGCCGTGCGCGCCGGCGCGCCGCTGGCGGTCAACCTTCGCTACGCGCTGCAGGGGAACCCCCTGCAGACCTATCGGCCGCAGCAGCGCACGCTGTACCTGCTGTCATGCGGCGAGCGCCGGGCCATCGCCTCGTGGGGCGGCTGGTCGGCCGAAGGGCGCTGGATCTGGCGTTGGAAGGACCGCATCGACCGCGCTTTCGTCGCGCGCTACACGCGGCCGGCTTGAACTCAGGGCGTGAAGGTGATCACCAGCACCGGCGGCACGCGGCCGTCGGTGTCGCGCGGCAGTTCCCCGGTGCGGTCGATGGCGCGCAGCACCGCGTCGTCCCAGTCCTTGTTGCCGCTGCTCTTGACCAGCCGGCGGCTGAGGATGCTGCCCGTGGGCGAGGCGCGCACCTCCACGTCCGCGGCCGGGTTGCCGCTGACGGTTTCGGTGAGCAGGATGTTCGGCTTGATGCGCGCGATCAGCTTGCCGGCATAGCTGGCCGAGGGCGCCGCATCCTTCAGCGCCGTGCCGGTGGACCCGGGCGCGCCGGTGGCGCCGGCCTGGCCCATCATGCGCTTGAGGTTGTCCTCGCGCTGCTTGGCCAGGCGCTGTTCCTCGGCCTTCTTTTCGCGCTGTTCCTGCTCTTCACGCTTGGCCTGCGCTTCGGCCTTGGCCTTGGCGGCGGCCTGGCGTTCGCGCTCGGCGTTGTCGCGCTCCGCCTTCTCCTTCTCGGCCCTGGCCTGTTTTTCGCGCTCGGCCTTTTCGCGCTCGGCACGCGCTCGCTCGACCTTTTCCTTTTCCTGCCGCGCCTTGTCGATGGCGATCTGCGGGTCGACGGGCGGCGGCGGCGCGGGCGTGGCCACGCGCGGCGTGGGTGCCGGCGGCGGTGGCGGCGGCGGTGGCGGTGTGGCGGCCGTGCTTTCCACCGCACGCGGCGCGGCCACCTGCGGCGTGGCCGACCACAGCTCGGCGCTGAAGGTCTGCGGTGTCTGGCTGCGCCAGTTGACGGCCACCGCCAGCGCCACCACCAGCAGCGCGTGCACGCCCAGCGCCAGCAGCGCTCCCCGGCCCATGCCGCCGGGCGGCTGCGGGCGCAGCGGGTCGGCGCCTTGCAGGCCCAGCGTGGTGGCGATCACCTAGCCCCCCTGCTTGACCGACAGGCCGACGCGCTGGACGCCTTCGCGCTGCAGCACGTCCATCACGCGCACCACGGCCTCGTACTTGACGCTGCGCTCGGCGCTGATGACCACCGGCACCTGCGCGTCGCCGGCCTGCGCCTGCTTGACGCGCGCCGGCAGCTGCGCCAGCGTCAGCGTGCCGCTGTCCTTGCTGTCGATGCGCAGGCGCAGCTTCTCGTCGGTGCCGAGCACCAGCTCGATCACGTGGTCGGGCCGCTGCTTGGCCTTGCCGACGCTGGGCAGGTCGACCACGCCGGTGGTGATCAGCGGTGCCGTCACCATGAAGATGATCAGCAGCACCAGCATCACGTCGATGAACGGCACCATGTTGATCTCGTTCATCGCGCGCCGCCGGCGCGAGCCGCCTCGGGGCGCGATGCTGGCCATTTCAGGCTGCCGCGCCGGCCGGCTGGCCGGCGCTGCGCTGCAGGATGTTGGAGAACTCCTCGATGAAGGTCTCCAGCTGGATGGCGATGCGGTCGATGTCGCGCGACAACCGGTTGTAGGCGATCACCGCGGGGATCGCGGCGAACAGGCCGATGGCGGTGGCCACCAGCGCCTCGGCAATGCCCGGCGCCACCGTGGCCAGTGTCACCTGCTGCATGTTCGACAGGCCGACGAACGCATGCATGATGCCCCACACCGTGCCGAACAGGCCGACGTAGGGCGACACCGAGCCCACCGATGCGAGGAAGCTGAGGTTGCTCTCGATCACGTCGAGCTCGCGCTGGAAGCTGGCGCGCATCGCGCGGCGTGCGCCGTCGAGCTGCGCGGCGCCGTCCAGGCGCCGTTCGCGCAGCTTCATGAACTCGCGCATGCCGCTGCCGAAGATGCGCTCCAGCGGCGCGGTGGCGGGCTTGGCGGCGCTGGCCTCGTGCAGCTCGTTCAGGCTGCGGCCGGACCAGAAGTCGCGCTCGAACTCGTCGTTGCCCTGGCGCACGCGCTTCAGGCCGAAGAGCTTGCCGAAGATCACCGTCCAGCTGGACAGCGACACGATCATCAGCCCGGCCATGACGAGCTGCACCACGAGGCTGGCATGCAGCACCAGCGTGATGATCGACAGGTCCTGGTTCATTGGATTTTCTCGAGGATCGCCGCGGGGATGCGGCAGGGTCTGAAGCCCGCGGACGCGGCGCCGTGAGCCACCACGCAGCCGATGCGGATCTCGCCTTCGGCCAGAAGTTCGCCGTCACGCCAGGCCTGCTGCGACAGCCGCATCGACACGCGGCCGGTCTCGGCCACGCTGACCGTCACGTCGAGCAGGTCGTCCAGGCGCGCGGCGCGCCGGCAGCGCAGCGCGGTGTCGGCCACGACGAACATCACGCCGTCGTGCTGCAGCATGCGCTGCTGCGAGAAGCCCAGCGAGCGCAGCCATTCGGTGCGCGCACGCTCGAAGAACTTCAGGTAGTTGGCATAGAACACCACGCCGCCGGCATCGGTGTCCTCCCAGTACACACGCAGCGGGTGGCGAAACGCGCCGTGGGGCGCTGCGGGGTCAGGGCTTGCGGGCGGGGGCGTGGCGTGCATCGGCGCGGCCGATTATGCGCGACGCCTCGCGTCGACGATGTGTGTCGCGCCGGCCCGCGGCCGGGCAGCTACTGCACCAGGCTCTTGTACACCGGGCCCCACACCGGATGACCGGCTTCGGATCGGCTCAGCGCAAAGCCGGCATCGGCGGCGCGGGCTTCGCGGAACTGCGTCTGGCAGTCCGCCAGGCGCTCGCTGGTGCAGCTGATGAAGGCCAGCAGCTTGTGCGCGGTGGCGCGGTCGCGCGCGCTCTGCAGACCGTCGGCCAGCGCCTTGCGCAGCGCCTTCTCGGCCTGCGCGTACTGGCCGTCGTCATAGGCCCGGATGCCTTCGAGCAGCGAGCGTTCGGCCGGCCGCTCCAGCACCTCGGCCAGGCCGGTGGGCGGTGGCGCAGGCGGCGGCGCGGCGCAGCCGGCGGCGAGCGCGGCCGTGGCCAGCACGAGGAGCGACAAGCGGGTGCGATGCAACAGCGTCATGATCCGAACCGATGTTTGAGGGTGACGGGCCGTTCGGGGTCGACCTGCACGCGCTGCGTGTAGGGCGGGAAGTCCTCGTTGCGAATGGTGATGGTGTGCGTGCCCTGCGGCAGCTCCAGCCGCGTCAGCGGCGGGGCGGTGCCGGCCGGCGCGCCGTTCACTTCCACCTGCCCCCAGGGGCTGATGGCAATGTGGACCAGGCCCTGCGCCAGCACCGGCGCGACCACGGCCGGCGTGGCGGTGGCCACGGTCTTGGCCGTCGGCTTGCGTGCCTTCGCCGGCGCGACCGCAGCCTGGGGCTTGTCCGGCACAGGGGCCGGGGCGCGGGCGTCTGCAACCACGGGCGTCGCAGAACCCGTGCTTTCGGCAGGCGCCGCGGCCTCGGCCGTCGCGCTGCGCTCGGCGGTGGCAAGCGGGGTGGCCGGATTTGCGCTGGGCATCGGCGCGGCTGCCCGCGGCGTCTTCGACGCGGCCGCCGCGCTGGTGTCGGCCGCGGGCGTGCGCCATGACAGATACAGGCCCAATCCCAGCAAGGCGGCCATTGCGAGGGCCAGCATCAGGCGTCCCCCCTTGGGCCGCGGTGGCGTCGGCAGCTCGGGCGGGTCGCCGGTGGCCGGCTCGGACGATTCGGCGCCGGCCGGCAACGCCTGCTGCGCCAGCCACAGGCGCAGTGCCCGCGCCATCTCCTGCGCGCTGGCATAGCGTGCCGCCGGGTCGCGCGCCATGGCGCGCGCGGCGATGGCCGACAACTCGGGCGGCACGGCCGGGCACAGCTCGTGCGGCGGCTTCGGATCGTGCAGGACGACCGCCTCGCGGATGCGCTCCAGCGAGTCGCCGTCGAAGGGCTTGCGGCCGGTGAGCATCTCGTACAGCACGGTGCCCAGCGAATACAGGTCGGTGCGCGCGTCGATGCTGCCGGCCTGCAGCTGTTCGGGCGCCTGGTAGTAGGGCGAACCGGCGATCACGCCTTCCAGCGCCGGCAGCGCCGCATGGTGCGCCACGCGGGCGATGCCGAAGTCCAGCACCTTCGGCTTGTCGCGCCGCGTCAGGAAGATGTTGGCCGGCTTGATGTCGCAGTGCACGACGCCGCGCGCATGCGCATAGGCCAACGCATCGGCGACGCGTCGCACCAGCAGTGCGGCCACGGCCGGGCTCGGCCGCCAGCCGCCCTGCAGCGCCTGGCGCAGGTCGCGCCCACGCAGCCGCTCCATCGCGATGTACACGCCATGCGCCGACAGACCGGCGTCGTAGACGGTGACGATGTGGGTATGGTTCAGCCCGGCGGCGGCGCGCGCCTCGTTCAGGAACAGCGCATCCAGCGACACCCGCGACGGCGTGTCGATGTCGAACTGCAGGGTCTTGACCGCGACCATGCGCGACAGCAGCGGGTCCCAGGCCTCGAACACGGTGCCCAGGCCGCCCTGGCCGAGCTGCTGCTTCAGCGCATAGCGGCCGATGCTGGACAGCGTCGGCCGCGCGGCGGTGGCGCTGTCGTCGGTGGCCGCGTCGATGCCGGTATCGATGCCGAAATCGGTGAAGACGTCGGGCACCGCCGAATCCGGCGCGGCGCCCGCGGCTTCGGGCGCAGCCCCCCACGGTACAGGCTCGAAGTCCGGCATCGACACCACGGTGGCGGCGAACTCCGAGGCGTCGGCTTCGTCTTCGCCGCGGCGCTTGAACAGGCTATGTCCCACAGCGCCGAAGCTTAGGCGTGTGCATGAGCCGGGGTGGTTCGAAAAGCGTGGCTTCTGCCCGGTGGTTAACCGCTTGTCACGAAATTTCGCACGCCGACTGAGGACACGGATCCGTGCCTGCGCACGGATCCGTGCTTCAGGAGGGGCCCGAGCTCTGCGAGGGCGCGGCCTGCAAGGCGACTGCACGATCGGCCTCGCAGGTCGCAGCACGCGAGCCAGCCGCTGCAGCGCCTGCTCGCAGCTCGGCCATCGAGCTGGCGAAGGACAAGCGCAGGTAGCGGTCGGCGGCAAACGGGCCGAAGTCGCGCCCCGGCGTCAGCGCCACGTGGGCACGCTCCATCATGTCGAAGCAGAAGTCCCAGCTGCTGGCAGCGAAGGCCGAACAGTCGGCCCAGGCGTAGAAGGCGCCATCGGGCATGCACCGGGACCTTCAAGCCCATGGCCTGCAGCGCGGGCACGACGACATCGCGACGGCGGCGAAACTCCTCGCGGCGGCGTTCGTACTCGGCGATCGCCGCGTCGTCGAAGCAGGCGATGGCCGCGTGCTGCGCCACGGCGGAGGCGCAGATGTAGAGGTTCTGCGCCAGCTTTTCCACCGGCGCCACCAGTTCGCTCGGCAGCACCAGCCAGCCCAGGCGCCAGCCGGTCATGCCGAAGTACTTGGAAAAGCTGTTGATCGAGATGACGTCGTTGCCATGCTCCAGCGCGCTGTGGCCGAAGGCGTCGTCGTAGCTCAGGCCGAGGTAGATCTCGTCGACCAGAGTCACGCCGCCGCGCGCGCGCACCGCCTCGACGATGGCGGCCATCTCGGCGCGTGCGATCGAGGTGCCGGTCGGGTTGGAGGGCGAGGCCAGCAGCACGCCGCGGGTGTGCGCGTTCCAGTGCGCGCGCACGCCGGCGGCATCGAGCTGGAAGCGTGCTTCGGGCGGCGCCGGCAACAGCCGTGCCGTGGCCCCGGCGGCGGCGACGAAATGCCGGTTGCAGGGGTAGCTGGGGTCGGGCATCAGCACCTCGTCGCCGGGCTCGAACAGCGCCAGGCAGGCCAGCTGCAGCGCGGCCGATGCGCCGGCGGTGATGACGATGCGTTGCGGGTCGATGTCCAGGCCGAAGCGCGTGCCGTACCAGCGCGCGATGCGCTCGCGCAGTTCGGGCAGGCCGGTGGCCTGCGTGTACTGCGTGCGGCCGCTGCGCATGCAGGCCTCGGCGGCCTGCACCACGCCGGGCGTGGCGCTGAAGTCGGGCTCGCCGATGTTCAGGAAGATCATCGGCTCGCCGCCTCGGGCCGGGTCGCACGCGGCGCTGCGCGCGATCTGCTGCGCCGTCTTGGCGCACTCCATCACGTAGAAAGGCTCGATGTGCTCGAGCCGCGAGGCCAGGCGCATCATGCGCGGCGCGCGGCGCGGGCGGCGGCCACCTCGACCGGGCGCAGTTCGGCGGCGGCCTTGTCGAGCACGCCGTTGACGTACTTGTGGCCGTCGGTGCCGCCGAAGCTCTTGGCCAGCTCGACGCCTTCGTTGATGGCCACGCGGTAGGGGATGTCGATGCAGTGCTTGAGCTCGTACACGCCGATCATCAGCACCGCATGTTCCACCGGCGACAGCAGGCTGGTCTTGCGGTCGACGTGCCTGGCCAGCAGGGTGTCCAGCTCGGCGGCCTCGCGGATGCAGCCGTGCAGCAGCGCGTCGAGGTGCACGCGGTCGAGCTTGTCGAAGCTTTCATGCTCCTGCAGGTGGGCTTCGATCTCGGCACCATCGGCCTGGGACACGAGCCACTGGTACAGGCCCTGCAGCGCCACTTCGCGCGAGCGGCGGCGTGCCGACTTCGGCGCCGGCCGCTTGCCTGCAGCCGGCTTGCTGGCCTCGGCCGGGCTGTCGGTGCTCATGCGGTGGCCTTGCGCGCCGTGCGCTGCGCAGTGCGTGCTCGGCAGCGTCCAGAGGCACTCACGACACATCGTCCATCAGGTTGGCCATCTCCACCGCCACGCGTGCAGCGTCACGGCCTTTGTCCTCGGCGCGGGCCCAGGCCTGGGCCTCGTTCTCGACGGTGAGGATGGCATTGGCCACCGGCAGCAGGTGGTCGAGCGAGACGCGGCTGACGCCGGCGCCGCTTTCATTGGCCACCAGCTCGAAGTGGTAGGTCTCGCCGCGGATGATGCAGCCCAGCGCGATCAGCGCGTCGTAGTCCTCGGTCTCGGCCATGGCCTTCAGGACGACCGGAATTTCCAGCGCGCCCGGCACCAGCACCTGGCGGATGTGGCGCGCGGCCACGCCCAGCGCCGCCAGTTCGTTGAGGCAGGCTTCGGCCAGCGCGCCGGTGATTGCGTCGTTGAAGCGCGCGCGCACGATGCCGATGCGCAGGCCCTCGCCGTCCAGCGAGGCGGACACTCCCTTGTCGGCATCCTGCATGGTGGTCTGGTGCCTCGCTTCAGGACTGTGCGGCGACGAAGCCGGTGACTTCGAGGCCGTAACCCGCCATGCTGGGCATGCGCCGCGGGCTGCCCAGCAGCTTCATGCGCGTGACGCCCAGGTCGAGCAGGATCTGCGCGCCCACGCCGTAGGTGCGCAGGTCCATCTGCCGCGTGGCGGGGCCGGATTCGGCCTCGGGCAGCAGGCGCGACACCAGCACATCGAGCTGCTGCGTGCAGTTGAGCAGCACGGCCACGCCGTGCGGGGCGGCGCGCAGCGCCGACAGCGCGCGCGGCAGCGGCCAGGAATGGCCGCCCGGCCCGGCATCGAGCAGGTCCAGCGCGGTGAAGGGTTCGTGCACGCGCACCAGCACCTCGGTGCCGCGGTCCCACAGGCCGTGCGTCAGCGCCAGATGCAGCCCGCCGCTGCGGTCGCGGTAGGCGTGGCATTCGAACTCGCCCTGCGGCGTGTGCAGCGTGCGCGAGCCGGCCCGCTGGATCAGCGATTCGTTGCGGCTGCGGTAGCCGATCAGGTCGGCGATGGTGCCGATCTTCAACCCGTGTTCGCTTGGCGAAGAGTTCCAGGTCCGGCAGCCGGGCCATGGTGCCGTCGTCCTTCATCACCTCGCAGATCACCGCGGCCGGCTCCAGGCCGGCCATGCGCGCCAGGTCGCAGCCGGCTTCGGTGTGGCCGGCGCGCATCAGCACGCCGCCGTCCTGCGCCTGCAGCGGAAAGATGTGGCCGGGCTGCACCAGGTCGCTGGGCCGGGCGTCGCGGGCCACCGCGGCGGCCACGGTGCGCGCGCGGTCGGCGGCCGAGATGCCGGTGGTCACGCCGCTGGCGGCCTCGATCGAGACGGTGAAGGCGGTGCCGTGCTTGGTGCCGTTGCGGCTGGCCATCGGCGGCAGGTGCAGGCGTTCGCAGCGCTCGGGCGTCAGCGTCAGGCAGATCAGGCCGCGCGCATGGCGGGCCATGAAGTTGATGGCCTCGGGCGTGACGTGTTCGGCGGCGAGGATCAGGTCGCCTTCGTTCTCGCGGTCTTCCTCGTCGACGAGGATCACCATGCGGCCGGCGGCCATGTCGGCCACCAGCTCGGGGATCGGGGAGATCGGCATGCGCCGGATTGTAGGCGGCACCCCCTGCGCCGCGCTGTCGCTGCCGGCTCAGCCGCCGGGCGCGGTGAGGCCGGCCGAAAGCATGCGTTCGACATAACGCGCGATCAGGTCGACTTCGAGGTTGACGCGCGAGCCCACCCGCAGGCCGCCGAGCGTGGTCTGCTGCAGCGTGTGCGGGATCAGGTTGATGCTGAATTCGCAGCCGTCGGGCCCATCGGTCACGCGGTTGACCGTCAGGCTGACGCCGTTGACGGCGATCGAGCCCTTGTAGGCCAGGAAGCGCGCCAGCTCGCGCGCAGCGCTCACGCGCAGCTCCCAATGGCCGCCCAGATCGGCGAAATGGCTGACGACGCCGATGCCGTCGACATGGCCGCTGACCAGGTGGCCGCCCAGCCGGTCGTGCGCGCGCAAGGCCTTTTCCAGGTTGACCGGCCCGGTTTCACCCAGGCCGGCGGTCTTGTCCAGGCTTTCGGCCGAGATGTCCAGGCTGAAGCGCGACGGCGGCGGCGTCGAAGGCGGTGACCGTCATGCACGCGCCGTTCAGCGCGATGCTGTCGCCGCTTTGCACGTCGTCCAGGTAGCCGGCGGGGGCCTGCACGGTCAGCTGCCTGCCCTGCGCGGCGGGGGTGGCTGCGACGATGCGGCCGATGCCGCTGATGATGCCGGTGAACATGGGCTCAATTGTCCAGGAACCGTGCGCGGCCGGGCGGCCGGGCCAGCAGGCGCAGGTCGCTGCCGATGCGATCGACCTGCGTGAACTCGAAGTCCAATGCCTCGGCCAGCGTGCTCAGCGGGCCGAAGGCCGCCATCTCGCGGCCGATGCCCAGCAGCCTGGGCGCCAGGTAGACCAGCAGCTCGTCGACCAGGCCCTCGCGCAGCAGCGAGGCATTGAGCTTGTGGCCGGCCTCGACATGCAGCTCGTTGACGCCGCGCTGCGCCAGGTCGGCCAGCATCGCCGCCAGGTCGACCTTGCCGTGCGCTGCCGCCATCGGCACCAGAACCGCACCGCGTTCGCGCAGCGCCGCGGCGCGCGCGGCGTCGTCGGCCGCGGTGTAGATCAGCACCGCGCCCGGCGCATCGAGGATGCGCGCGGCGGGCGGCGTCTGCAGCCGCGAATCGACGATCACGCGCAGCGGCTGGCCTGGGCTGGACACCAGGCGCACGTCCAGACGCGGGTTGTCCTCGAGCACGGTGCCGATGCCGGTGAGCACGGCCGACGCGCGCTTGCGCCATGCATGGCCGTCGGCGCGTGCGGCTTCACCGGTGATCCACTGGCTGGCGCCGTTGTTCAGCGCGGTGCGCCCGTCCAGCGAGGCCGCGATCTTCAAACGCAGCCAGGGCCGGCCGCGCTGCATGCGCGAGAAGAAGCCGATGTTCAGCTCGCGCGCGGCGCGGGCGATGTCGCCATCGGCCAGGTCGACGGTGAGGCCCGCGGCGCGCAGCCGCGCGATGCCCTGCCCGGCGACCAGCGGGTTCGGGTCGACCGCGGCCACCACCACGCGGGCGATGCCGGCCTCGGCCAATGCGTCGCAGCAGGGTGGCGTGCGGCCATGGTGGGCGCAGGGTTCGAGGCTGACCCAGGCGGTGGCGCCGTGCAGGTCGGCGCCGGCGGTGTGTGCCGCGGCCAGCGCGGCGGCTTCGGCGTGCGGTCCGCCGGCCTGCTGGGTCGAGCCGCGGGCCAGCGTGCGCCCGTCGGGGGAAGCGATGATGCAGCCGACGCGCGGATTGGGCTCGCTCAGGCCGATGGCGGCCTGGGCCAGTGCCAGGGATTCGTCGAGACGGCTTCGGTCTGATGTCGCTGATCGGCATGCGACCAGTCTAGCCAGCAGGCAGCTCGAGCGGAGGCTGGAGCGGTCGGGTACGCACAGACGGGCAGGTGGCCCCTTCGCTGATGACCAGGAAGTTCTGGTTGGCGAGCGAGCGGTCCAGGCCGGTGTAGACGAGCGGATGGTTGACGTTGCCCGGGTCGTCGGTGGAGTAACGACACACGTCGTACAGGTCCAGGTCCAGCGGCGGACCCAGCAGGATGCTGCCGGTCCATGTGGTGTTGGCACTTTGAGGCACTCGGCAGACATAGGTGGTGTAGGTCAGCGGCGGGTCCGTCTGTACCGGTGCGGGGAAACACTCGCCATTCGCGAACTCGGCACCGATGGCGATGGCGTACATGCCAATGGGGATCTGCTCGCCTGTGGGCGTGCCGGAAACCGGGGGCAATCCGAAGGAAAAGCGCACGAAGCCGCTGATCAGGTAGGAGGGCTGCTCGAAACAGTTGTCGGCAGGTACGAGCAGTGACAGATCGTCGTCGCCCGGGAAGGTGCAGACGCTGGTGATGACGCCGCTCAGGTTGTCGAACACCCAGACCGTGGCGTCGGGCGCGCCGGGCGGGCGGTAGGCGCTCTTGCCCGGGGCACTGGGAAGGCCGATGGCCAGCGCGGGCACACTCGGGTTGCGGCCCAGCGGCTGGCGCACGGGCACGCTGGCGGGCAGCAGCGACAGGATGCCGGACAGGGCCGGGTTCGGTGCCGGCAATGACGCTGTTCAGCATCACGCTTTGTGGCAGGCCGGAGCGGTCGACCCAGGAGACTTCGACCTGTATCGACTTCATGCCCTGCGCCGTGTCGACCACCGTTCGCGTCAGTTTGTAGACCGCATTGGTGGTGGCTTGATCGAGCGGCACGGGATCGACCACCAGGTGCGCCGATGTCTGTTGTACCCCGCCATGAGAGAAAACGCGCGCGCGGTCTCGATCGCTTCCTCCGCGATGCGCACCGCCTCGGAGCGCTGCTTGGCGACATCGGAGTTCGCGCGCAACGTGGTCTGCAGCCCGACGATGGCCATCATGCCGAAGGCCATCACCGCCATCGCCACGATGGCTTCGACCAGCGACACGCCGCGCTGCGCCCTGCGGCCGACGCGGCGCCCGGCCGCCATGCGATGCGCGGCGCAGCTCACGGGAAATCCCTCCAGCTGCCAGGCACGCGCACGAATGAGCCGGTGCCCAGTTTCAGCCGATTCAGGATATCCGCGTGGTATTGGACCCAGGGGTTGCCGGCGCCAATGCCGCTGCCGGTGAAGTTGCCCTCGGCCACGGCTGCGCCTTGCACGTTGACACCGTCGGGCCCGCCGTTGTCCCAGGTGGCAGCCTGGCTGTAGAGCAGGCCCGCAGATCTGCACCGATGCGGCGTCGAGGTTGATGTTGCCGGTGGCGACGATCAAGCACCGGGTTCGTCATCGCGTACCCAGGTCTCATCGTCGGCTTCGACGGTCATGTCGCCTTCGACCCAAAGCATGCGTCCCGGGTTGGCTTGCCAGGCAGCAAGCAGCTTGCTGCTGCACGCGGTGGCGCAATCGTTCAGCACCACCGTGGCAGGCTGCTTCTTGTAGGTGTCCATGTCCATGTTGAACAAGGACGTGAACATCTGGCCCGGCGTCAGACCGCCCAAGGCGGGGTCCCTGGCGACGAGGGCCTTGATGGGCGTGCCGTGCACATTGACTGGCCGCAGCAGCTCCAGATCGTCCGCCGCGCCGCCGACTTGAATGAGCCAGCCACTCGGCATCCAGTCCTCGTCGATCTGTGCCCGCGACAAGAAGTTGGGCACCAGACGCATGTTGGCCGTGAGATCCAGGTCGCCGCGCACGGTCAAGCCCACACTCGGCGGCGTAACCAGTGCGCTGCTCAATGCGACGACCACGCTCACGGTGGCCGCGGAATCGCCGGCGGTGCCCTCGCCGCGGTCCTCGCAGGGCTGATAGTCGACGAAGGTCGTGCGGCCGGTGGACACAATCCGCACAGCGCCCGGCTGGACGGGCCCTAAGGGGACCGAGGGATCAAGCGGGACGCGCTCGAAACACACGCGAAACGCCGGGTTGATGCCACCGCCTGCCGGTAGTTCCGGCGTGGGTCTTGCTTCGTCGGGACAACTGCAGTTCCAGCCGGCACCGCTGCGTATGCAGCTGGGCTGCAGCCGTTCCGGGTGATGTCACGTTGTCCCAGGTGCGCGGCTGAAATCGACCCTGCGGATCGGGATCCTCGGCATCGCTCAGCAGAAAGCGTTCACGGAAACTGCTTGTCGCCCGCGTTGGCGCTTGGCAGGCATGTGGCACTGATGCGACCACCGTTGAGCATGGCCAGGGCCCACTCGAGCCCGGCCTCGGCGGCCTCGAAGGCCTGCGTCGCGCGGTACTGGTTGGCGGAGGTCCGCTGCTCGAAGATCAGGCTGCGCCCCGCATACGCCGCCACCAGCGAAATGATGAAGAACAGCAGCAGCACCACGATCAGCGCGGCGGCGCCGCGCTGCGCGCTCGGACCGGGGCGGCGGAGTCTTCTTCATGCTATGCGGGGCAGGTGCCGGGGATGAGCGCGTCATTGCGCAGCCGCACCTTGCTGTCGACGCTGCGCTTGACGTTGCTGTCGTTGGCGGCCTCGCCCTTGATGACGACGCGCAGGTCGCGCACTTCCAGCACCGGGCGGCAGTCGACCAGCGGGTCCGGGCAGGGCTTGGGGCACTCCAGCCGGATCGGCTGACGGTTCATGGTCAACGTGAACTCGGTGACGTTCAGCGTATTGCCGTCGGTCAGGGCCTGCCAGCCGGCATCACCCAACCGCGACTGGATGACGCCGCCATCGAGACGAAAGCCGCAGTTCGCTCCGCGGAATCCAGCGTCACCGTTCTCGTCGGCTTCGTTGCCGCTGCGCGAGTAGGCAAACAACACCGTCGACGCCTCTTCGCCGTCGGCGAAGTCGCTGTCGTCAGCCTTGGTGACGTTGCGGATAGCGGTTGTCGCGAATGAGCCGCCGCGTTGCCCGCGTACCACACGCCGTCGCGCGCCTTGCCCCAATGGCCGGCACGCCGCAGTTCGCGCGTGATGATGTCGGCCGTGGCGCGCAGATCCTGCTGCACCTGGGTTTCGAGCATCAGGCGCCGGTTCTCCGACAGCTGCGTCGACACCAGCATCGTCGCGGCAGCGACGACGAACAGGCCGATGGCCACGCCGACCATCAATTCCACGATCGACAGGCCGCGCTGGCGCCGCTGCCTGGACACGAGCGGCGCTACGGGCATTGCGGGACTCCCGAAACCGAACCGTCCGGCGAACACACGCTCGGCCGCCCCGTGGCATTGACGCTGGTGCGCAGCTTGCCGCGCGCCGTGCCGGTCACCGTCACGTCGAAGGGGCCCGGCTCCGCGCCGCCCGCAGTGAGGGGGACGGGCGCTCCGGAGCGGCGGCCAAAACTGACGATCGGACCGTCGGCGCTGGTGACGCCGAGCGTGACCCCTGCCGAGCGGAGAAGCCTCACCGTCTTGATCTCTTCGCGTCCCGGCACCTGGGTGCACACTTCATCGCCGACCGCCCCACTGCGGCTGCAGTCGCAGCCGGCAATGCCCCCGTTGACCAGATCGGGGTCTTCCACCGGCAAGGCTTCGGGTTCGACATAGATCACATAGCAGGTCAGGCTGTCCGTCGCCTTGAACCCGACGCGCACGTCGTGGTTGCGGCGCGCCGCTTCGCTGCGCGCGTACTGCAGGTCGGTGACGAGCTCGGTATTGGTGCCCTGCACGCGCTTGACCGAAATCAGGTCTCGCATCGAAGGCGCCGCCAAGCCGATCAGGATGGCGACCAGCCCGATCACGACCAGCAACTCGACCAGGGTCAGGCCACGGATGTGAAGGCGATGGCAACCGGGCATCAACGGCTCCAGCAGCGGTCTGGGTCGGTCAACGCACCGGCTGGCAAATCGCAGCCAGCGCAGCCACCGTACTGGACGTTTGCGCCGTCCATGCGTACTCGCATCACGGTGCAGTGGGTGTCGTGGCTCTGCGACTTGCCCGTGACGGCGGTTGCGGTGGCCGTATAGACGCTGGGCTTGTTCGGGTCGAAGTCGATGCTCAGCGTGTACAGGCCACTGCTCGTGCTGGCGGGAATCCCCAGGCCATTCGGCGGAGCCGGTGTCAGCTTGGCGTTGTCGGCATAGCTGACCTTGTTGGACCGCCAGCGCTCCTGCGACTGCTGCACCTGCGCCAAGGCCGCCACCGCCTCCGCGCGGCGGCCCTTGCGCACCGAGTCCATGAAGCTCGGGTAGGCCACCAGCGCCAGCACGCCCGCCACGGCGACGACGAGCATCAACTCGATGATCGTGAAGCCGGCGCGCCTGCTCGGCGCCTGGCGTGAGGGACGGGTGGCAACCATGACGGCCGAAATTATCAGATCGCCTCGGTGGTCGACGGCAGCGAGCGGCGCGCCGCCTGTCTGCCGCCCGGCGCCGCTGGTCCTTCGGGCCCGCGGCGCGGGTCGTGCCGCGCATCAGCAGCGGCGGTAGCCGCTGAGCGCCGGCGCCGGTGAGCAGGAGCGCACCCGGCCCATGACGTTCATCACCTGGTGGATGGCGCTGCCGTTGCGCGCCGTCAACTGGACCGTCGCGGTCGGCGTGCTGGTGCCCTTGGTCGGGTCGAAGAGCACCGAGCGCGAGTTCGACCTCAGGCCGACGGCGCCCCCGGCATCGAAGCGGACGCTGCGTTCGGCCCGCGCCTCGCCCTGGCACACGGCGCTGCCGTCGGCGGCGCAGCCGCATTGGTTGGCCGCGCCGGTGTGGATGACGTAGCAGCTGCCGGCGGCGCTGGACTCGAAGCTCATGCGCAGCGGCGCGTTGCGCGCCACCGCCAGCATGCGCGCGAGGTGGATGTCCGTCTCCAGCTGTGCGGCGGCGCCTTCGAGGTGGCGGCGTTGCACGGCAGCCTCGAAGCTGGGCGCCGCCAGTCCGGTGAGCACGGCCAGCACCGAGGTCACGACCATGCTTTCGACCAGGGTGACGCCAGCCTGGGCACGGCGTGCGCCGACGGGCCGGCGGGCAGCGAAGGGGGTGGTGTTCATGCGCTTCTCCAGGCAGTGATCGGATGAACATCACTGTAGAAAAGCGCGATGCGCCGCGCGCCCCCTGCGCGGGGGAACGCAGCTTCGGAATTGGAGGGCCCCCTGCGCCTCCCCCTTCCGAGGGGTTGCCTGTCGACATTTGTTACAAGTTTCCGGACGCAATGCCGCCGCTACGCATCCAAGCCATTGATTTGACTTGCATTCTGGAATTTGGCATGAGATCTGCTTCGGCCCGACCCGCTGATGCGGCAGCCATCCGCTTCCGCCAGAACTGCTGCGGGGAGTGCCATGTTTGATCGTCTGAAAACGGGTTTCCTGGTGTCGTGCGGCGCAGCGGTCCTTGCCCTGGCGTCGCACGGCGAATCGCGCGCCCTGGCGCTGGGGTCGGACTTCGCGGCCGACTACACCGCGACCAGCTTCGGCTCAGTGCCTGGGCTGCCGGCGCGCTACGGCGGCCTGGCATTCCTGGACCACAACACGCTGCTGATCGGCGGCAATGCCAATACCGCGGCCGGTCGCCTCTACACGATCGACGTGGCCCGCGGTTCGGGCGGACACATCACGGGCTTCAGTGGTACGGCGCAGGTATTCGGCAGCGTGGGCGAGTACAACGATGGCGGCGTCGTCTTCGGGCCGGGCGGTGTGCTGTTCACCTCGCGCTGGCCAGTCAACGAGCTGGGCCAGACCAAGCCCGGCAGTACCGACGAGGACAAGATCGTCAACCTGGCCCCGCTTGGTTCAGCGCAGTCTCATGCCGCGCTGAACTTCGTGCCGTCGGGGTTCGCCGGAGCCGGCCAGATGAAGATCGTCTCGTGGTCCGGCGGGCAGTTCTATACGGCCACGCTTGCCGCGGACGGGTCGGGTACCTTCGACGTCACTACCGTGGTGCAAGAGGATCTGAACCCTTCTTTGCCGGGAATCCAGAATGTGCCGGGCGGGCCTGAAGGCTTCGTCTACATCGACGGCGCCAACGCGGTTTCGGCGCGGACAGCATGCTGATCTCCGAGTACTCGGCCAACACCGTCGGGGTGTACGAGCTCGACGGCAACGGCAATCCCCTGGTCGCGACGCGCCGCGACTTCCTCACCGGACTGTCCGGCGCGGAAGGGGCCGCCATCGACCCCCTCACCGGCGACTTCCTCTTCTCGACCTTCGGCGGCGGGAACCAGGTGGTTGCGGTGCGCGGCTTCCTCGCGCCGCCGCCATCCTGCGGCGGGGCGGATCAGCCGCCTTGCGCGACGCCGGAGCCGGGGACGCTCCCGCTGGCGGCGCTCGTGCTGCTGGGCATGGCGTGGGTGTGGAGCAGCAAGCAGCCTCGGCTCAGATATCGCGGATGAGCTGGCGGAACTCGTCCACGTCCTCGAAGCTGCGGTACACCGAGGCAAAGCGCACGTAGGCCACCTTGTCGATGCGCTTGAGTTCGCGCATCAGCAGCTCGCCCAGCCGGGCGCTGGGCACTTCCTTGGCGCCGCTGGCCAACAGCTTGTCCTGGATGCGCTCCAGCGCCGCATCCACCTGCTCGATGCTCACCGGGCGCTTGCGCAGCGCCAGCAGCATCGACGCGCGCAGCTTGGCGGCGTCGAAGTCGACGCGCGAGCCGTCCTTCTTCACCACCGCCGGCAGCGCGATCTCGGCACGCTCGTAGGTGGTGAAGCGCTTCTCGCAGTGCTGGCAGCGCCGCCGCCGGCGGATCGCACCGCCTTCGTCCGCTTCGCGCGTCTCGACGACCTGGGTGTCGTCGTGGCCGCAGTAGGGGCAGCGCATGGCGGTGAGCGGGCCTTCAGCGGTAGACCGGGAACTCGCGCGTCAGCACCGCGACCTTGGCGCGCACCTCGGCGATGCGGCCTTCGTCCTCCGGCTTGTCCAGCACGTCGGCGATCAGCATCGCGGTCTGGCGTGCCTGCTCTTCCCTGAAGCCGCGCGTGGTCATCGCCGGGCTGCCCAGGCGAATGCCGCTGGTGACCATCGGCTTTTGCGGGTCGTTGGGGATGCCGTTCTTGTTGCAGGTCATGTGGGCGCGACCCAGCAGGTCCTCGGCGTGCCTTGCCGGTCAGGCCCTTGGGCCGCAGGTCGACCAGCATCACGTGGCTCTCGGTGCGGCCGGAGACGATGCGCAGGCCGCGCTCGATCAGCGTGCGCGCCAGCACGTCGGCGTTTTTCACCACCTGCGCCTGGTAGGCCTTGAATTCGCTCGTCTGCGCCTCCTTGAAGGCCACCGCCTTGGCGGCGATGACGTGCATCAGCGGCCCGCCCTGGATGCCGGGGAAGATGGCGCTGTTGATCTTCTTCGCCACCGCCTCGTCGTTCATCAGGATGATGCCGCCGCGCGGCCCGCGCAGGCTCTTGTGGGTGGTGCTGGTGACCACGTCGGCGTGCGGCACCGGGTTCGGGTAGACGCCGGCGGCGATCAGGCCGGCATAGTGCGCCATGTCGACCATGAAATAGGCGCCGACGGCCTTGGCCACCTCGGCGAAGCGCTCGAAGTCGATGCGCAGGCTGTAGGCGCTGGCGCCGGCGATGATCAGCTTGGGCTTGTGTTCGTGCGCCAGCCGCTCCATCGCGTCGTAGTCGATGGCCTCGTTGGCGTCCAGGCCGTAGCTGACCACCTTGAACCACCTGCCGCTCATGTTCAGCGGCATGCCGTGCGTCAGGTGGCCGCCTTCGGACAGGCTCATGCCCATGATGGTGTCGCCCGGCTGCAGCAGGCCGAAGAACACGGCCTGGTTGGCCTGCGAGCCGGAGTTCGGCTGCACGTTGGCATGTTCGGCGCCGAACAACGCCTTCAGCCGGTCGATGGCCAGCTGCTCGACCACGTCGACGTATTCGCAGCCGCCGTAGTAGCGCTTGCCGGGGTAGCCCTCGGCGTACTTGTTGGTCAGCTGCGAGCCCTGCGCGGCCATCACCGCGGGGGAGGTGTAGTTCTCCGACGCGATCAGCTCGATGTGCTCTTCCTGGCGGCGGTTCTCGGCCTCGATGGCGGCCCAGATTTCCGGGTCGATGCGGGCCACGGTGGATTGGGAACGGTCGAACATGGCAGTCCTCTTCAGGTGCGAAGCTGTCCCATCGCAGCGCTGGCCGGCTGAAGTCAGCCGCAGCGATGGAGGGCTGCCCAGGCGAACGGCTGATTGAGGCGGCGCTGGGGCCGCTCACCGCGCTTCCCGGTGGTGATCCACCTCGGTAGGCCGGGCCCGGATGGGGCGGCGTCCCTATCGCCAGTCGCGCAGGCCGCCAGTGTAGCGGCTGGCTCCTGGCGCCGCGGGTATCGCCGCGGCCAACGGATTCACTGCGCCAGCGCCACCTGTTCGGCGACGGGTGCCGGGTTCGAGTTGCTTTCGGGTGGGGTCGACGTGGCCGACGCCTCCTGTGCGGCCGGGGCCGCCGGCGCGGCCTTGCGCACGCCCGACGCTACGTTCGTCGGCACCGCGCCGCCGCTGGCCACGCGCTTCATGTGGTCCTGCTCCGACAGCACCTTGCCCATGTAGCCGCCGTCGTCGCTCGTGTTGGCGGCGCCCACGTACCAGCGCAGGCCGGCTTCCAGGCCGCCGGCGCGGGCGATGCATTCGCGCAGCACTTGCACGCCCACCTTCAGGTTGCTGATCGGATCGAAGGCGGCGTGGCTGCCACCGAAGGGTTCGAACTTGTCGACGTGCACCCGGGTCATCACCTGCATCAGGCCCTGCGCCCCCATGGCACTCTGGGCGAAGGGGTTGAAGCGCGACTCGATGGCGGCAATGGCCAGGATCAGCGTCGGGTCCAGCCCGACATGGTGACCGATGGTCCAGGCTTCCTGTACCAGGCGTCCGATCGGCTCCAGCGCCACGTTGTAGCGGCGCGAGATCCACTTCGCCAGTGCGGCCTGCTGCTTGGTCAGCTCCTTCGGGTTGACGGCCGTGGCGCGCTCCACCGCCTCGGGCTCGGCCGCGGCAACCGTCAGATCGTCGGATTCCTCGGCGCGGCTTCCGTGGCGCTCCTGCAGCCAGCCCAGCGCCCAGGTCTCGGTCTGGTGGCGCAGGTCGGGGCGGCCGGCGACGAACACCAGCGTCACCGTCACGGCCAGGCCCAGCAGCGCCAGGCCGTTGTGGCTGACCTCGAGCAGGCCGTTGCCCACGTCGCGCATGAACACGCCGATCGAGCGCGTCGTCGACTCGCGGGCGGCTCGAAATACTTGCAAGCTCTTCATGGCGGTCCTCTCGGCTGGAGCCGGCGTGATGTGCCGGCTACCTTGCCCCCCGGCTCGCCGTGCGGCGCGGAGCGACAGTGATAATGAATCGGCAGGGCTGGCAGCCATCGGATATGCCTGCTGTGGCTCTGGCCTGCCTGCCCTCTGCACCTCCGGACCCTGCGCACAGCGGCAAGGGTTAACCCTGGAAGGTGTCAATATTCGGCGGATTCTAGAAACCCAAATATATCGAGTCAAGCATAAAGAACGAGACTCTAATTCACTATGAGTATAGGTTACGCCGATCTCCGCGACTTCATCGAGCAGCTCGAGCGACTCAAAAAGCTCGTCCGGGTGCCCGAAACCGTGTCACCACGGCTGGAAATGACCGCCGTCAGCGATGCAGTGCTGCGTTCGGGCGGCCCGGCGCTGCTCTTCGAGCGGCCCGATGGTTACAACATTCCCTGCTTGACGAACCTGTTCGGCACCCCCGAACGGGTGGCCCTGGGCATGGGCAGCGACTCGGTGGCCGAACTGCGCGACATCGGCCGGATGCTGGCCAGCCTGAAGGAGCCGCAGCCGCCGCGCGGCCTGAAAGACGCCGGCAAGCTGCTGCAGATGGCCAAGGCGCTGTGGGACATGAAGCCTGCGCTGCAACGCCGTGGGCCCTGCCAGGAGGTGATCTTCGAGGACGAGGACGTCGACCTTGGAACGCTGCCGCTGCAGACCTGCTGGCCGGGCGACGCCGGCCCGCTGATCACCTGGGGTCTGGTGATCACGCGCGGGCCGCAGTCGGTGGCGACCCCCCGCTTGCGCCAGAACCTGGGCATCTACCGCCAGCAGCTGATCGGGCCGCGCCAGGTGATCATGCGCTGGCTGGCGCACCGTGGCGGCGCACTCGACTTCCGCGACTTTGCCCGTGCCAACCCGGGCCGGCCCTTCCCGATCGCCGTGGCGCTGGGTGCCGACCCGGCGACGATCCTGGGTGCGGTGACGCCGGTGCCCGACACGCTGTCGGAGTACCAGTTCGCCGGGCTGCTGCGCGGCCGCCGCACCGAGCTGGTCCACAGCAGCGTCGGCGAGGGCGAGCTGCCGCTGCAGGTGCCGGCCAGCGCCGAGATCGTGCTCGAAGGCCACATTCCCGTCGCGCCGGCCGGCTTCACGGGGCACAGCGAGATGGGCGTGGCGCTGCGCGAGCAGGGCGGCTATCTGCATGCACTGGAAGGCCCGTTCGGCGACCACACCGGCTACTACAACGAGCAGGACTGGTTTCCGGTGTTCGAGGTCTCGCGCCTGACGCACCGCCGCGACCCGATCTACCACTCCACCTACACCGGCAAGCCGCCGGACGAGCCGGCGGTGCTGGGCGTGGCGCTGAACGAGGTGTTCGTGCCGATCCTGCAGAAGCAGTTTCCGGAGATCGTCGACTTCTACCTGCCGCCCGAAGGCTGCAGCTACCGCCTGGCGGTGGTGTCCATCAAGAAGGCCTACCCGGGCCATGCCAAGCGGGTGATGTTCGGCGTGTGGAGCTTCCTGCGCCAGTTCATGTACACCAAGTTCATCATCGTCACCGACGACGATGTCGACGTGCGCGACTGGAAGGAGGTGATCTGGGCCGTCACCACCCGCATGGACCCGGTGCGCGACACGCACGCTGGTCGAACACACGCCGATCGACTACCTGGACTTCGCCTCGCCGGTCAGCGGGCTGGGCGGCAAGGTGGGGCTGGACGCCACGAACAAGTGGCCCGGCGAGACGGCGCGCGAATGGGGCCGGCCGATCAGCATGGATGCGCAGGTCACGGCCCGGGTGTCCGGCCTGGTGCAGCGGCTGCTGGCGAGCTAGGCGTCGGCGGGCGAAGCCACGGCGCGCAACGCGGGCAAGTCGCTTGCCGTGCGGCGCGCTTTGCACTACGCTTGGGGCGCCTGCAATGCAGGCACTACCGATGGCGCAGTCTCTGCGCTTCAGGGGCCCCGGACCATCATTTTCCGGATCCCCATATGGCGGCTCCCACCGCCCGCCCCCTCAGGCGCAAGCCTCGAGGGGGTTTGTACTTCAGGGCCCGGCTTGTCAGCCGAAGCGGGCGCCGACGCCCAGCGCACCCAGCCGCCGAGTGATGGCATGGAAGCCGGCGATGGTGTCGTCGATGATCGCCTGCACCGTCTTGACTTCATGGATCAGTCCGGCCGACTGTCCGGCCAGCGCCGGCGCGGCGTCCATGTCGCCGTCGAAATACACCGAGCGGATGCCCTTGAAGGTGTCCGCAGACATCAGCCCCTGCTCGTGGATCGTCGCCGTGAACTTCGTCTTCAGTGCGCGGATGCAGGGCGTGGACTTCTTGTTCAGCACCCAGGTGCCGGTGGCATCGGCCTCGACGATGGCATTCTTGTAGTGCGCATGCACGGGGCTCTCGGCGCTGCTGACGAAGCGCGTGCCCATCTGGATGGCCTCGGCGCCCAGCGCGAAGGCGGCCGCCATGCCGCGGCCGTCGATGATGCCGCCGGCCGCGATCAGCGGCACGGCCACGCGCTCGCGCACCGCCTGCAGCAGCACCAGCGTCGACACTTCCTCGGGGTTCTTGAAGCCGCCGCCTTCGCTGCCCTCGACCACCAGTCCGTCGACGCCCGCGTCCACGCTCTTCAGCGCCGCGTCGAGCGTGGGCACCGCGTGGTAGACGACGATGCCGGCGTCGTGCAGCGGGGCGATGAACTTGGCCGGGCTGCCGGCCGAGGTGGTGACGAAGCGCAGCCCGCTGGCGCAGACGAAGCGCAGCATCGCGTCGTCCTTCAGGAAGCGGATCGGCAGGTTCACGCCGAAAGGCAGGCCCAGCTCGCGCATCCTGCGGATCTCGGCCTGGCAGGCCTCGGTCTCGCCGGACGAAGTCTCGATGATGCCCAGGCCACCGGCGCGCGACACCGCGCTGGCCAGCGCGCTGCGCGCGATCCAGCCCATTGGGGCCTGGACGATGGGGTAGCGGGCGCCGCAATGGGCCAGGACTCGGTTCATGATCCGGGACTCGTCAAGTGGGGTTGGGCCGGCAGGAGCGAGCAGCCCGGCCCGCGCATTCTGGGCCCTGCGTCACGTGGCCGGTTTCAGGCGCCGGCCAGAAGCCCGAGGTATTCGCGCAGCGCGCGGCGCGTGTCGCTGAAGCCGCCCTGGCTGGGCAGCCAGCGCAACATGGCCACCGAGTCATCGCGCGCCAGGCCCATCGGGGCGGCCACCAGCACGATGCCGCCGCCGCTGCGCACAATCGCCTGCTCGAAGGCAAGCCGGCTGCGCCGCATGTGCCAGCCGTGGGTGACGAGCACGATGCGCGTCGCCCCGGCCGCACGCAACAGGGCCACGCTGCGCGCCGCGTTCTCGCGGGTGTCGCGTGACTCGGCCTCGGTCCATTGCAGCGCTCGAGCGAAGTCGCGCGCCGCGATCTGCGCCGCCACCTCGGCCTCGGCCGGGCCTGCGGCCTGAGCGTGTCCGGTGCCGCCGCTGAAGGCCACCGGCAGGCCCGTCTCGCGCGCCAGCCACAGGCCGTAGCGCAGCCGCTCCAGCGAGTCGGGCGACAGGTTGGCCGCGCCGTACTCGGGCGCATGGCTTTCGCGCCCGGCGCCGAGTACGACGATCACGCTGGCGGCCGGCGCGCCGCCGCGCGGCGATGTGTGCAGTTGCTGCAGGTCCTGCTGGCCCAGCGCGCGGTACGGCTGCAGCAGCTGGCGCTGCAGCCACTGGCCCACGGCGGTGGTGCAGCTCAGCCAGATGCCGGCCGCGCCGGCCCACAGCAGGAGCCAGCCCCAGAGCGCACGGCGCCGCGTCAGCGCTGCACCCAGCAGCATCAACAGCAGCAAGGGCACCGGCGGCAGCAGCAGCGCGGTCAGCAGCGGTTTCCAGCCCACGGCGCCGAACTGCTGCAGCAGGTCGTTCAACAAGCGATCTTCATCCCGCGGCGATGCCGGGCCAAGCGGGCCCGACTGCTACGATTGTGCAGGACTGCCCGAGCGCTGCAACCCCAGTGGGACAGGTCCGCCAGGCGAGGGGAGCGAGGTACGTGGTCGGTCAACTGATCGGCAGTGCCGGCCCCCTGTCTGCAGAAACTACCGAACGGAGATTCGCATGGCCACAGAGATCATCACCCTCGGCGGCGGCTGCTTCTGGTGCACCGAAGCCGTGTACTCGCAAGTCGACGGCGTGCTGTCGGTCGAATCCGGCTACAGCAACGGCCATACCCGCAACCCCAGCTACCAACAGGTGTGCGGCGGCGACACCGGCCACAACGAGGTGGTGCGCGTCGAGTTCGACAACCAGCGCATCAGCCTGCGCGAGCTGCTGGAGATCTTCTTCACGATCCACGACCCGACCACGCTCAACCGCCAGGGTGCCGACATCGGCACGCAGTACCGCTCGGGCATCTACCTGCACGACGAGGCGCAGCGCGAGGTGGCGCGTGCGGTGATCGACGAGGCCAACGCGGCGCATGGCGGGCGCGTCGTCACCGAACTGCGCGGGCTCGACAACTACTCGCGCGCCGAGGACTACCACCAGCGCTACTTCGCCAAGAACCCGGGCCAGGGCTATTGCGCCGCGGTGGTCGGCGCCGAAGGTGGAGAAGTTCCGCAAGACCTTCAAGGCGCGCCTGAAGCGCTGAGTGGGGACAACAAGGGCGCTGCCTGCGCAGGGCGTTGTGCTTCACGAAGACCCGAGGTTCGGGCTGAAGCTCAGGGCGCCAGCCGCTCGCGCACCCAGCCACCGTCGAGCAGCCGGTAGCGCAGCCGGTCGTGCAAGCGGCTTTTGCGGCCCTGCCAGAACTCCCAGGTGTCGGGTGTCAGCCGGTAGCCGCCCCAGTGCGGTGGGCGCGGCGGGTGCAGCGCGTATTTCAGGCCGAACTTCGCCGCCTGTGCCACCAGCAGCGCGCGCGAGGCGATTACCTGGCTCTGTGGCGAGGCCCAGGCGCCGATGCGCGAATCGAGCGGGCGGCTGGCGTAATAGGCGTCGGACAGTTCGGCCTCGACCTTGTCGACGCGGCCTTCGATGCGCACCACCCGTTCAAGCTCGACCCAATGGAACTGCAGGGCCGCCTGCGGGTGGGCGTCCAGTTCGACGCCCTTGCGGCTTTGGTAGTTGGTGTACCAGACGATGCCGCGTGCATCGCAGCCCTTGAGCAGCACCACACGGGTCGACGGTCGGGCATCGGCGCCGACGGTGGCCAGGGTCATCGCATTCGGTTCCGGAACCTGCGCATCCAATGCCTGCTGCAGCCAGTGCTCGAACTGCTGCAGCGGGTCAGCCGATGAGGCCTGTTCGTCCAGGGCGTCGCGCTCGTAGCTCTTGCGCAGATCGGCAATGCTCTTGTCCATCCCTAGAGTATGCAGGCTGCCGCATCGCGCGACGGGTGCATCCCCTTACGTGAAAGGCCCTAAGTGAAGCTCCCACTACCTGCAGCGGGAGCACGAGGCCATGCTTCGTCCATCGAGTGCGCCGCAGTGCGCGCCATCACCAGTCTCACCGCGAAAGGAACCGGGCATGCAGTCCCGTCCGACCGTCGTCGTGCTGGCCGCAGGGAAGGGCAGTCGATTCAAGGGTTCCGCACACAAGCTGGAACAAAGTCTTGGTGACCTGAGCGTGCTCGGCTGCACGCTGCGCAATGCCATCGAAAGCCATCTGCCGGTGGTGGTGGTGGTCACGCAGGCCCTGGCCGCCAGCGCATCGCGCACCGTTGCCGCGCGCGATGTGGTCGTCGTGCCGCAGGCATCGGCCGCACTCGGCATGGGCCACTCCATCGCCGCCGGGATCGCAGCCCGCGCCGATGTGCCGGGCTGGTTGCTGTTGCCCGGCGACATGCCGATGGTCAAGCCGGCCACGCTGCTGGCCGTGGCCGCCGCGCTGGAGCATCATCCGGTGGCCTATGCGCAGTACCAGGGCCGGCGCGGCCATCCGGTGGGCTTCGCGGCCGAGCTGTACTCCGAACTGATGATGCTCAGCGGCGATGAAGGTGCGCGCCGCATCATCGCCCGCTATCCCGCGATCGGTGTCGACGTCGACGACCCTGGCGTCTTGCTCGACCTCGACACCGAAGCCGACCTGGTGGCCATGCGTACGCTGCACGAAGCCACGCCGGCGCGCCCCGCTGCGGCTGGCAGCGGCTGAGCTGGCGCCGGGCCACGCGGCCTGCACTGAGCCGCGGTCCGCGCGAGGCGGGGATGGCCGCGATGACCGTCCCGCAGCGGGCAGCCATCGCCGGGCACGCTCAGGCCGGCGTTGTCGTGCGGGCCAATGCGCGTTGCAGCAGTGGGGCCGACGGCCCGAAGGCGTAGCTGTCCATGCCCAGGCTGCCGAAGGTCAGGCTGTCGTGCAGTCGCAGCGCGGCGCTGTCGCGACCGCCCGCACCGGCAGCCACGTACCAGGGCAGCAGGTGCTCGTCGGTGGGGTGCATGTCCAGCGCATGCGGAGCCGCGCTGCGGTAGTCGAACAGCGCCTCCCAGTCACCGGCCAGGCCGCGTTGCCGCATCCACTGGCGGAACGCCGCGCTTTCGGCGATCTCCGGCGCCTCGGCGCTGGGCTGCAGCCCGCCGGCGAAGACGCGCCGCAGGTTGTGGGTGATGCTGCCCGTGCCCATTACCAGGACGCCGATCGCGGCCAGCGGCGCCAGCGCAGCGCCGAACTCGAAAAGCTGCCTCGGGCTCCAGGTGGGCACGAAGGCCAGCGGCAGCACCGGCACGTCGGCCGCGGGCCACATGTAGCGCAGCGGCGTCCAGATGCCATGGTCCAGGCCGCCCTGCTCGGCGCGGTGCGCCTCGACGCCTGCCGCGCGCAGCAGCGCTTGCACCTGGGTGGCCAGCGCCGGCGCACCGGGCGCGTCGTAGCGCAGCGTATGGAGCCGGTCGTCGAAGCCACCGAAGTCGTAGACCGCCTCATGCCGTGGCCCGGCCAGCAGCACGGGTGCGCGCGCCAGCGTGTGCGCGGACACCGCCAGGATGGCCTTCGGCCGACCGAACGCGGCGTCGATGGCCGGGCCCAGCCGCTGCATGAAGGCGCCGGCCTCGCGCGGTTCCAGCGCCGTCATCGGCGACCCGTGGGAAACGAAGATCGGGCTGAGGGCCGGAGGGTTCATGCCGGCATTGGAACATCGACCGTGCACGCCTGCCTTCAGGCCGGCTGAACGCAGCATTCAACCCCATCGCGGCCGTGCGCGGTGGCATCGGTTACCGTCCTGCGTCATGACCCTCGACACTTTCTATGCCGTGCCGCCCATCGGCACCTTGGCCTGGCGCCAGACGCTGCGCGACTTCCGCGCCGGCGAGTTGCGGCTGCTGGCGCTGGCGGTGATGCTGGCCGTGGCCGCGCTCAGCGCGGTGGGTTTCTTCGCGGACCGCCTGGACAAGGGCCTGGAGCGCGACGCCGGCGCCTTGCTGGGCGGCGATGCGGTGATCGGCAGCGACAAGCCCACCCCGCCCGAGCTGCTGCAGCGTGCCACCGAGCTGGGCCTGCAGACCGCCAGCAGCGCCAGCTTCCCGAGCATGGGCCGCGCGCCGGACGAACTGGGCGGCGCATCGCGCCTGGTGGCGGTGAAGGCGGTCGGCGATGCCTACCCGCTGCGTGGCCAGCTGCGCCTGAAGTCGACGCCCGAGGCGGCCGAGCGCAACCTCGCCGGTGCGCCGGCGCGCGGCACGGTGTGGGTGGACTCAGGCCTGCTCGACAGCCTGCAGCTGAGGGTGGGCGACGACCTGCTGCTCGGCGACACGGCGCTGCAGATCGCGCAGATCATCGTCATCGAGCCCGACCGTGGCGCCGGCTTCATGAGCTTCGCGCCGCGCGTCATGCTGAACCAGGCCGACCTGGACGACACGGGACTGATCCAGCCGGCCAGCCGTGTCAGCTACCGGCTCGCGCTGGCCGCGCCGAGCGGCCGCGAGGCCGCGCTGCGCGCCTACGTGGCCTGGGCCGAGCAGCGCATCAAGGACGCGCCGCATCGTGGCGTGCGCGTCGAATCGCTGCAGAGCGGCCGGCCCGAGATGCGGCAGACGCTGGACCGCGCCGAGAAGTTCCTCAACCTGGTGGCCTTGCTGTCGGCGCTGCTGGCCGCCGTGGCGGTGGGCATTGCCGCGCGCGATTTTGCGCAGCGCCACCTGAACGACTGCGCCATGCAGCGCGTGCTCGGGCTGTCGCAGGCGCGCATCGCCGGCGCTTATTCGCTCGAGTTCGCCGGCGTCGGTGCGCTGGCCAGCGTGGTCGGTGTGCTGCTCGGCTTCGTCGTGCACTACGTCTTCGTCTGGCTGCTGGCCGGGCTGGTCAGCGCCTCGCTGCCGCCGGCCGGCGTGTGGCCGGCGCTGTTCGGCCTGGGCGTGGGCATGACGCTGCTGCTCGGCTTCGGGCTGCCGCCGGTGCTGCAGCTGGCGCGCGTGCCGCCGCTGCGCGTGATGCGCCGCGACGTCGGCGCTCTCAAGGCCTCGTCGGCGCTGGTGCTGGCCGCGGGCAGCGCCGGCTTCGTCGCGCTGCTGCTGGCGGTGTCGTCCGACCTGAAGCTGGGGCTGATCGCAGTCGGCGGCTTTGCCGCGGCGATCGCGCTGTTCGCGCTGCTGTCGTGGCTGGCGGTGCAGGTGCTGAAGCGGGCCGTGCCCGAAGCCCGCGCGCCGCGCTGGCTGGTGCTGGCGACGCGGCAGATCGCCTCGCGCCCGGCCTTCGCGGTGCTGCAGGTGTCGGCGCTGGCAGTGGGCCTGCTGGCGCTGGTGCTGCTGGTGCTGCTGCGCACCGACCTGATCGACAGCTGGCGCAAGGCCACGCCGCCGGATGCGCCGAACCGCTTCGTCATCAACCTGCAGCCCGAGCAGGCCGAGCCCTTCAAGAAGGCGCTGGCCGAGGCCGGCGTCGAGCGCTACGACTGGTTTCCGATGATCCGCGGCCGGTTGGTGGCCATCAACGGCCAGCCGGTCAGTGGCGACCGGCTCAGCGAGGACCGCGCCAAGCGCCTGGTCGAGCGCGAGTTCAACCTGAGCCATGCCGCCGCGCTGCCTGCGCACAACCCGCTCAGCGCCGGCCAGTGGACCGAGGGCGAGGACGATGCGCTCAGCGTCGAAGAGGGCCTGGCCGAGACGCTGGGCGTCAAGCTCGGCGACACGCTGCGCTTCGACATCGCCGGGCAGCTGCGCGAAGGCCGCATCACCAGCCTGCGCAAGGTGGACTGGTCGTCGATGCGCGTCAACTTCTTCGTCATGTTCCCGAAGGCGCAGATGCCGGGGCTGCCGATCAGCTACATCAGCGCCTTTCGTGCGCCCGATGCGCCCGGCTTCGACAACCGGCTGAGCCGCGACTTCCCGAACATCACCAACGTCGACATCTCGGCGTCCATCGGCCAGGTGCAGCGTGTGCTCGACCAGGTGGTGCGCGCGGTCGAGTTCCTCTTCGCCTTCACGCTGGCGGCCGGGCTGGTGGTGCTGTTCGCCGCGGTCAGCGCCACGCGCGAGGCGCGCGCGCGCGAGTTCGGCCTGATGCGCGCCATGGGCGCCAGCGGCCAGCTGCTGGCGCGGGTGCAGCGCACCGAGCTGCTGGGCGTGGGTGCGCTGGCCGGCCTGCTGGCCTGCGCTGGCGGCGATGGCCGTGGGCTGGGCGCTGGCCCGCTATGCCTTCGAGTTCAGCTGGAACCCGTCGCCCTGGGTGCCGCTGCTGGGTGCGTCTGCGGGCGCGCTGCTCGCCCTGGCCGCCGGCTGGTGGGGGCTGCGCGAGGTGCTGCGCCGCCCGGTCATCGACACGCTGCGTGCGGCTCCCGAGTAGGCGCCTGGCGGCAGGTGATAGTTGGCAGATTGCGCCGCTGCCGCGCTGCGGCGGGTGCAGGGGGCTGGGCGATACTCGACGCATGACCGACAACGCTGGACGGCGTGCGCTGCGCGTGCTGCACCTGGAGGATTCCGACCTCGACCACGAGCTGGCGCTGGCGCACCTGCAGCGCGCCGGGCTGCAGGTGCAGGCGCGGCGCATCGAATCGCGCGCCGAGTTCGCCGCCGAGCTCGACGGCCGACTGGGACCTGATCCTGTCCGACTACAACCTGCCGGGCTTCTCGGGCCTGCAGGCGCTGGAGATGCTGCGCGCCAGCGGGCGCGCTGTGGCCCTTCATCCTGGTGTCGGGCGAGATCGGCGAGGACACCGCGGTCGAGGCGATGCGCAACGGCGCCTCCGACTACCTGCTGAAGAACAACCTGGCGCGGCTGGCGCCGGCGATGGAGCATGCGATCGAGGCCGCCGAGGCGCGGCGCGCGCGCGTCGCCGCCGACGAGGAGCTGCAGGCCTCGCGCCAGCGCCTGGCCGAACTGGCGCAGCACCTGCAGACCAGCGTCGAGCAGGAGCGCAGCGCGATCGCGCGCGAGATCCACGACGACGTCGGCGGCTCGCTCACCGCGCTGAACTTCGACCTGGCCTGGATCGCGCGCCACGCGGCCAGCGAGCCGGTGCGCGCCCGCGCGACGGCGGCGCTGGAGACGGTGACGCATGCCATCGAGGCCAGCCAGCGCATCATGCACAACCTGCGCCCGGCGATCCTCGAGCAGGGCCTGGTGGCGGCGCTGCAGTGGATGGCCAGCCGCCACGAGAAGCGCACCGGCATCGAGTGCCGCTTCCACACCAGCCACGAAAGCCTGCAGCTGCCCGCCGGCGTGCCGCTGGTGGCCTACCGCACCGCGCAGGAGGCGCTGACCAACGTCAGCAAGCATGCGCAGGCCACGCGCGTGCGACTCGACCTGATGCTGGCGCCGGACGTGCTGTCGCTGGAGATCAGCGACAACGGCCGCGGCCTGAGCAGCCGCGACCTGGCCAAGGCGCGCAGCTTCGGCATCCGCGGCCTGCACGAGCGCGCCGCCACCGTCGGCGGCTGGATCGACCTGTCGAGCTCGGCGCGCGGCACGACGCTGATCCTGTCGATCCCGGTGGCCGCGGCCGCGACGGCGCCCGACGCGCCCGCCGAACAAGGCGCCGAAGCCGAATCGGCGCACGACCCTTCGGCCTGGGGAGACCTATGATCCAAGTGATTCTCTGCGACGACCACGCGCTGATCCGGCGCGGCATCCGCGACACGCTGTCCGACGCGGCCGACATCCAGGTGGTCGGCGAGGCGGCCGACTACGGCGAGCTGCGCACGCTGATGCGCAGCCTGGCGACGGCGGCAGGCCGCCCTGCGACGTGCTGGTGCTCGACATCAACCTGCCCGGACGCAGCGGCCTGGACGTGCTGCACGCGCTGAAGGACGAGGGCACCGCGGTCAAGGTGCTGATCGTCAGCATGTACCCCGAGGACCAGTACGCGATCCGCGCGCTGCGCGCCGGCGCGCACGGCTACGTCAACAAGGGCGGCGACCCGCAGCTGCTGGTGCAGGCGGTGCGCACCGTGGCGCAGGGGCGCAAGTACGTCACGCCCGAGATCGCGCAGATGCTGGTCGAGAACCTGAGCACGCCGGCCGCCGGCCAGCCGCACGAGAAGCTGTCCGACCGCGAACTGCAGACGCTGGTGATGATCGCCTCGGGCAAGCGCCTGTCCGACATCGCCACCGACCTGGTGCTGTCGCCGAAGACGGTGTCGGTGTACCGCGCGCGCGTGCTGGAGAAGCTGCAGCTGGCGAACAACTCCGAGCTGACGGTCTACGCGATCCGCAACGGGCTGGTGGCAGCTGAGCCCCGCTGCGTCTGCGTGCGAGGCTCGAGGCTCGATGCGCTGCACACGGCGCGTTGCGACTCTTGGCACTGCCATCCCCGAACGGTCGCTCAAGGGCTTGACCTTGACGCCCGGCGCCGCCAGCGGGGTGGCCAACGCCGTTCCGAGGCATCCGTACTCACTCCGTTGGCCACCCCGCCGTCGGCCCGGACAGTGGTTTGCCCACGCAGCATGCCGCCGCTGCGTTCGCGCGCGGTGGGTCTCGTAGGCTCAGCGGCCTGAGAACGCAACGTAGACAGGGGACTCTCCGGAGAGCCGCAACGCAGCCGAGGCCGGCCGTCGCCGCCGATGCGCCGAGCCGGTTGTTCGAAATAGGCCAGCATCCGCTCCAGCGCCATCGTGAACGGCTGCTGCATCAGCGGCAGCGTCAGCAGGATGCCGAGCAGGCCGACGCCCAGCGTGATCGGGAAGCCGATGGCGAAGACGTTGATCTGCGCGGCCACGCGCGAGATCACGCCCAGCACCAGGTTGACGAACATCAGCATCGCCACCATCGGCAGCGCGATCCACAGGCCGGTGGCGAAGATCATCGCGCCCCATTCGTGCGGCCGCGCCTGCTGCAGGAAGGCGAAGGGCGCGTCGCCCACCGCAAAGGCGTCGAAGCTCTTCACCAGCGCGGCGATGACCAGCAGGTGGCCGTTGATGACGATGAACAGCCAGCCGACGACGGCGCCGAAGAAGCGGCTGGTGGCCGTGGTCTGGCTGGCGCTCAGCGGGTCGAAGAAGCCGGCGAAGTTCAGGCCCATCTGCAGGCCGACGATCTCGCCGGCCAGTTCGATGGCGGCAAACACCAGCCGCACCGCGAAGCCCAGGCTGATGCCGATCAGCAGCTGCTGCAGCACCAGCTGGAAGGCCAGCCACGAATCCAGCGCCACCACCGGCATGGCGGGCAGCGAGGCCTGCGCCGCCAGCGCCACCAGCGCGGCCAGCGCGATGCGCACGCGCGCCGGCACGACGCGCGTGCCCAGCAGCGGCAGCGACGACAGCAGCGCCAGCGCGCGCAGGAAGGGCCACAGCAGCGGCGTGATCCAGGCCAGCAGTCTGGGCCTCGGTGAAGCTGATCACGGCGACGGCGCAGCGCTCAGCCGATCATGCCCGGGATCGACTGCAGCGTGCGCTGCAGGTACTCGACCAGCGTGCTCATCATCCACGGCCCGGCGAAGGCCAGCACCGCCACCGCCGCCACCACCTTGGGCACGAAGGACAGCGTGGCCTCGC
This sequence comes from uncultured Pseudomonadota bacterium, assembly GCA_963818005.1. Taxonomy (GTDB): domain Bacteria; phylum Pseudomonadota; class Gammaproteobacteria; order Burkholderiales; family Burkholderiaceae_C; genus Rubrivivax. The sequence goes on along the minus strand of CAWFQP010000013.1, from coordinate 31,277 downwards.
TGATCTGCGTGGCCGCCTGGAAGATGCTGACCACCAGGCCGACCCCCAGCACCGTCAGCAGCACCGGCGCGCTGACCAGTCAGCAGCTGCAGCAGGCCTTCCTGGCCGAGCGTGAAGACTTGCGTCCTGCGGGCGATTCATGTGGCGAAAGCGAAGCGGCGAGCGAGCCGAGCAGCAGGTTCCAGCCGTCGGCCAGCACGAACAGCATCAGCTTGAAGGGCAGGGCGACGAGCACCGGGCTCAACATCATCATGCCCAGGCTCATCAGCACGCTGGCGACGATCATGTCGATCACCAGGAAGGGGATGAAGATCAGGAAGCCGATCTGGAAGGCGGTCTTCAACTCGCTGGTGACGAAGGCCGGCAGCAGCACGCGCAAGCGGCACGTCCTCGCCCTTGAGCTCGGCCGGCAGCTTGGCCAGCCGCGCGAACAGCATCACGTCGGCCTGGCGCGTCTGCTTCAGCATGAAGCTGCGCATCGGCTGCTCGCCGCGCTGGAGCGCTTCGTCGAAGGCGATCTGGTTGGCGGCAAAGGGCTGGTAGGCGCGTTCGTACACCTGGTCCAGCGTCGGGCTCATGACGAAGAAGGTCAGGAACAGGCTCAGGCCGATGATCACCTGGTTGGGCGGTGCGGCCTGCGTGCCCAGCGCCTGGCGCAGCAGCGACAGCACGATGACGATGCGCGTGAAGCCGGTCATCAGCAGCAGCACCGCCGGCAGGAAGCTCAGCGCGGTGAAGAACAGCAGCGTCTGGATCGGCACCGAATAGCTGGTGCCGCCGGCGCCCTGGCCGACGACCAGCGGCAGGCCCGGGCTGGATTGGGCCAGCGTGGCGCCGGCAAAGCCGAGCAGCAGCGCGGCCACGGCGGCGCGCTTGTTCATGGGTTGCGCTTCAGCCGCGACAGCAGCTGCGCAAAGGACGTGCCGTGCTCGACCGCGCCCGGCGGCGCCTCGGCCTGCGGCTCCATCGTGTGCAGCATGGTGATGGACTGGCTGCCGATGCCCAGCACCAGCCAGCGCCGCGTGCTGCCGCTGCCCACCTCGACGATGGCCAGGCGCTGCGACGCCGACAGCGGCAGCGCCGCCACATGGCGCAGCGGCCCGCTGCCGGCACCGCCGCCCAGCGGCGTGCGCTTGAGCAGCCACAGCGCCAGCGGGATCAGCACGACGATCACGCCGAACCACAGCAGCGGGGTCCAGTCGACGGCCATCAGTTCCTGCTCAGCCTTGCAGGCCGCGCCGGGGTCTGCATGCCCCGGCCGCTGAGCCGGCATTCGCGAGTACGCAGGGACTCGTTCATGTCCGGCTCAGCCGCCGCAGCCGCTCGCTCGGCGTGACGATGTCGGTCAGCCGGATGCCGAACTTGTCGTTCACCACCACCACCTCGCCCTGGGCGATCAGGTAGCCGTTGACCAGCACGTCCATCGGCTCGCCGGCCATGGCTTCGAGCTCGACCACCGATCCCTGCGCCAGCTGCAGGATGTGCTTGATCGGGATGCGCGTGCGCCCCAGCTCCACGGTCAGCTGCACCGGGATGTCCAGGATCATGTTGATGTCGTTGCCCGCGCCGGCCCCGTTCGCCGCCGTGGGCGTGAAGTTGGCGAAGGTGGCCGGCGCCACGCTTTCGGCCGCGTTCGTCACCTCGCTGGCCACCTCGTTGCCGGCCGGCTTGCCTTCGTCGAGTGCGGCGGCCCATTCGGCGGCCATGCGGTCTTCTTCGGAGCTTGCGGCGCTGTCAGCGGACATGGTGTTGTTCCCCCAGCCAGTCCAGACGTGAACCGGTCAGCAGTTGGTCGATCTTGATCGCGTAGTGCTTGTTCGAGGTGCCGTAGTGGCAGTCGAACACCGGCACCCCGTCGACCTTGGCCTTGATCACCGGGTCGAGGTCGAGCTCGATGAAGTCGCCGGGCTTGAAGGACAGCAGCTGCTCCACCGTGGCCGGCGCGCTGGCCAGCGTGGCCACCAGTTCCACCTTGGCCGACTGGATCTCGGTCTTCAGCAGCTGCACCCAGCGCCGGTCGGGCTCGCCGGTGTCGCCCTGGCTGGCCGAATACAGCACGTCGCGGATCGGCTCCAGCGTCGAGTACGGAAAGCACAGGTTCACCGCGCCGCTGGTGTCGCCGATCTCGAGCAGGAACGAGGTCGATACCACCATCTCGCTGGGCGAGGCGATGTTGGCGAACTGCGGCTGCATCTCCGAGCGCTGGTACTCCAGTTCCAGCGGGTACACGCCGGCCCAGGCCTTGCGGTACTCGGCGATGATGGTCTGCAGCAGGCGCTGGATCACGCGCTGCTCGGTGGGCGAGAACTCGCGCCCCTCGATGCGCGTGTGGTACTTGCCGGCGCCGCCGAACAGCGCGTCGATGACCGCGAACACCAGGTTCGGGTCGCACACGACCAGCGCCGAGCCGCGCAGCGGCTTGACGCTGACGATGTTGAAGTTGGTCGGCACGACGATCTCGCGCAGGAAGGCGCTGTACTTCTGCACCTTGATGCCGCCGATCGACACCTCGGGGCTCTTGCGGATCAGGTTGAACAGGCCGACGCGGATGTTGCGGGCGAAACGCTCGTTCACCACCTCCATCGTCGGCATGCGGCCGCGGACGATGCGTTCCTGGTTGGCCAGGTCGTAGGGCTGCGGGCCGTCGGTCTGCGCCTGCTCCTGCTCGAGCGCCTGGCTTTCGCCGGTGATGCCCTGCAGCAGCGCGTCGACTTCGTTCTGCGTGAGGATCTGCTGATTCATGTGCCGATGCCGCTGTGGTCGCCGCGCAGAGAGCATCACTGGATGATGAAGTTCGAGAAGTGCACCGCGCGCACCGGGCGCGGCTCGTCGTCGCTGCCCTGCTTGCCGGCGCGCCCGGCGCCGCCGGCTCCAGGCCGAGCGCACGCTCGGTCTCGCGCAGCACTTCTTCGGCCAGTTTTTCCTTGCCCGAGCGTTCCAGCAGGTCCGACGAGCGCTTGTGCGCCAGCACCATCAGGATGTTGTTGCGGATGGCCGGCATGAAGACCTTGATCCTGTCGCCGGCCTTGGCGTCGTTGAGCTCCAGCGAGATGCCGATCTGCGCATAGCGCTCGGCCTCGCGGTCGGCCAGGTTGACGGTGAAGTTGTCCAGCGGCACGAACACCGGCACGGCCTTCGGGTCGCGCTTCGGCGCGGACGGGGCAGCGGCCACCTCGGCGCCGGCGTCGGCCTCCTCGGCCTCCTGCTGGGCATGGGCCCTGGACTTGAGCCAGAACACCGCGCCGCCGCCCAGCGCGGCCAGCAGCAGCAGCGCGGCCACGAGGACGATGATCAGCTTCTTCTTGCCTGCCTTGACGGGCACTGCGCCTTCGACGGCCGCGGCAGTGGACATGACACCTCCAGGGTTGGCGTTGCGCACACGCGGCCAAGGCGCCGCGGTGGGTTCGTATGCACACGATTATTGAAAGCCGCCGCTGCCGAGGATTGCGCGAAAAGCACCCTAAACCCGGCTGTCTCGCGGCCGAGCCCGCAGGACGCGGCGCGGTCCCGTCAGGCGTAGAGATCGACCACGCCGCGCGCGCGTGGCGTGCGCGCGTGCGGGCATCGGCGCCGGCGGCGCCGTCCAGCGGCGCGCCGGCGGTCGCCGCGAGGCTGCCGCGCGAGCCGTCCTGCCGGGCCTCGCCGCGCTGCTCGCGGGCTGCTCGAAGACGCCGCCGCCGGTCAGCGTCAGGCCGTTTTCGCGCAGGGCACCGGCCAGCGCCGGCACGGCGTCCTGCAGGGCCTGTCGCGTGGCCGCGTGGGCCGCGCTGAAATCGACCTGGGCCTGCGTGCCATCCAGGCTGATGCGCACCTCGATCGGACCCATCTCGGCCGGGTTCAGCTTCAGCTGCGCATGCTCGATGCCGTCGCGCACCATCACGCTCAGCTGCGAGCCCAGGGCCGGCGCGAACTCGTTCGAGCCCACCGGCGCCCGCAGTTCGGCCTGCAGCGGCGCGGCCTGATCCACGGCTCCGGCTCGGCGTGCCGGCCCAGCTGCCGGGCAGCGCGGCCAGGGCCGTGCCGGCATCGAGGCCCGGGCGCGGTGCGGCCGATGGCTCGCGCGCCATGCTGAATGCCTGCGCCGTGGCGTCGGCCGCCGCGGCCGTCTCCTTGCCCATGGCGGCCGCTTCCATCGGTGCCGGTTGCGCCGCGAGGCGTGCTGCGCGCGTCGGCATGCCGGTTGGCGATCGCCGCGATCGTGCCGGCCAGGTGGGGCGTCGCGGCATCCTGGCTGCGGCCGTGCTCCGCCCAGCGCATCCAGCATCTGCGCCGTGCCCGCGGCGGACGAGTCATCGGCGGCCGTGCCGCGCGGCCGCGGTCCGTGCCGCCGGGTCTGCGCCTCGGGGCGGGGGTCGTCGCCACCGTCGGCGGGGCGGGGCGTGGCAAGGCAGGTTCGACACCCAGGCGGCCAGGTCCGGCAGCAGGCTGCTCGGCGGCATCGGTGCGCTCGGCCGGCAGCCGCTGTCGTCCGCAGCCTGTCGCCGGGCCACGGCGTCGCCGGGCGCAGTCGATGAGGACTCGGCTGCAGCGTCGCTCACGGGTCTGTGCCGCGACGGCGTTGCGCGCGGCCGCGCCGCGAGGGCCTGCGGTCGCGTCGCGCGTCGCTGGTCTCGGTACGCGCACGGGCTTCGGTCCTGCCGCCGGCGCCTTCGCGGGCGCTGGGCTCGGCCGATGTCGCTCGCCGCCTCGCGCTGCCGTGCCGCGGCCTGGTCCAGTGCCTGCGCAAAGGCCTGGCCGTCGTCGCCGCCGCCCTGTGCCTGAGCGGGTGGCCAGGACAGCCATCGGACCTTGGGCAACCGGGGCGGTGGTGTTCAGCATGGCGATGACTTGGACGGTGGTGAGCTTCATTGCGGCAGCAGCCGGTCGCGCTGGGTGTTGGGCCAGCGCATGCGCTGCGCCTGTTCGTCGGTCTGCTTCTGTTCGCGCTGGCGGCCGGCGTGCGCGATCTCGGCGGCGCGCCGCTCGATCAGCTTGCGCACCGAGGCGAGGCGACGCTCGCTTTCCATCAGTTCGCGCCGGGCCTGCGCCAGGCTGCAGCTCGGCCAGCTCGGCCTGGCGCGTCTGCACGGACCACGGCCTGGTCCAGCCGCTGCATGAAGCTGCGGTAGCACAGCAGGATGTCCATCGTGCCGCCCTGGTTGAACTGCGCGGTCCAGCGTGCCTGGTACTCGCCGCGGTAGGCCAGCAGCTGCTCGCGCTGCTCGCGGGCGCTGCGCGCCAGTGTCGTCGGCGCGGCGCAGCGCGGACTGTGCCTGGTCGCAATGCTGCTGCTCGCGCTGCAGCAGCACCTGAAGGGATTGCAGACGCTGCGTCATCACGAGTCGATCAGTTCGCACAGTCGCTCGAAGCTGTCGTCCAGCGCCGCCGGCTCGTGCATGTCCTGCTGCAGCAGCGCGCTCAGCCGCGGGTGCAGCCGCACCGCCGGTGTCGAGCTCGGCATCGTGGCCCGGCACATAGGCGCCCAGCTGGATCAGGTCGCGCGCCTTGTTGTAGCGCGCCAGCAGCTGGCGTGCGCGCCGCGCCGCGGCCACCTGCTCGCGGCTGGCCACGCTGCCCATCACGCGCGAGATCGAGCGCTCGACATCGATCGCCGGGAAGTGCCCGGCCTCGGCCAGTTCGCGCGACAGCACCACGTGGCCGTCGAGGATGCCGCGCGCCGCGTCGGCGATCGGGTCCTGCGGGTCGTCGCCCTCGCTGAGCACGGTGTAGAAGGCGGTGATCGAGCCCTGGCCGTTGAGGCCGTTGCCGCTGCGCTCCACCAGCTGCGGCAGCTTGGCAAAGCAGCTCGGCGGGTAGCCCTTGGTGGCCGGCGGCTCGCCGATGGCCAGCGCGATCTCGCGCTGCGCCATCGCGTAGCGCGTCAGGCTGTCCATCAGCAGCAGCACATGGGCCCCAGAGTCGCGGAAATGCTCGGCGATGGCGGTGGCGTAGTTGGCGCCCTGCATGCGCACCAGCGGCGCGGCATCGGCCGGCGCGGCCACCACCACGCTGCGCGCGCGGCCCTCTTCCTCGAGGATGTCCTCGATGAATTCCTTGACCTCGCGGCCGCGCTCGCCGATCAGCCCGACGACGATGACGTCGGCCGCGGTGTAGCGCGCCATCATGCCCAGCAGCACGCTCTTGCCCACGCCGGTGCCGGCGAACAGCCCCAGGCGCTGGCCGCGGCCGACGGTGAGCAGCGCGTTGATGGCGCGCACGCCGGTGTCCAGCGGCGTGCGCACCGGGTCGCGGTCCATGGCGTTGATGGCGCGGCGCACCATCGGCTCGGTGCGCACGTTCTGCAGCGGGCCCATGCGGTCCAGCGGCTTGCCGTGCGCATCGACCACGCGGCCGAGCAGGCCGGCGCCCACCGGCAGGTGCAGCCCGCGGTCCTCGCTGCGCCGCCAGGGGTGGTTCTCCACGCCGAAGGCCGGCGCGGCATGCGGCGCCGGGCGCGGCTGCACCAGCGCGCCGCTGGTCAGGCCCTGCAGTTCGCCGTTGGGCATCAGGAAGGCGCGGTCGCCGTTGAAGCCCACCACCTCGGCCAGCACGCCCGGCTGGCCCGGGCCGGCCGAGCATCGCGCACCTCGCACACCGAACCCACCGGCACGCGCACGCCGGCCGCTTCGAGCACCAGGCCGGTGACGCGCACCAGCGTGCCGCTGGTTTCCAGCGGCTGCGGCAGCGCCGCGTAGTCCTGCAGGTCGGCCAGGTAGCGCGACCACAGCGCCGCGCGGGTGTCGGCCGGCATCGGCTGGAAGGGCGTCATGGCGCGCGCTCCGTGCCGGCGTCGTCCCAGGGCAGCTCGCTGCCCAGCACCGTGGCCGCCTGGCGCCAGCGCGCGTCGATGCGCGCGTCGATCTGGCCCAGGTCGGATTCCACCAGGCAGCCGCCGCGCTCGATGCCCGGCTGCGCCAGCAGCCGCGCGCCGCGCGCCTGCAGCGCCTCGGCCGCGCCGGCGGCCACCAGCGCATGGTCGTCCGGATGCACCAGCACGCGGATGTGGCGGGCGCTTTGCAGCACCGCGTTCACCGCCTGCGTGGCCGCCTCGGCCACCTGCTCGGGGTGGGCATGGATCTCGGCGCGCACCACGCGCCGCGCCAGCATCACCGCCGCCTGCGCCACGGCCTGGGCCATCTGCTGCTCCAGCGCGTCGATCTGCGCATTGAAGCCGTGCAGCAGCTGGCCCAGCTGCGACGCCATCTGCGTGGCGAAGGATTGCTTGAAGCTGTCCAGCGCCACCAGCCCGTCGCGGTAGCCGTCCTGGTAGCCGGCCTGGCGCGCGGCGGCGACCTGGGCCTGCAGCGCCGGCTGGTCCGCCGGCGGCGCGGCGGCGGGCGCGGCGCCGGCCGGCGCGTGGCGGGTCGAGCTCGGTGTTCAGCGTGTCCGGGCTCCAGGCGGCGAACTGGCCCAGCTCCTCGCGCGGGATGAAGCGCGAGTACGGCGTGTCGGCGCGCGCCGGGCCGGTGCCCGGCGGCGGCGGCACGTTGCGAAAGCCCTTGCTAGACGAATTCGTCGTCACCGCCGCCTCCGATCACGATCACGCCTTCGTCGGACAGGCGGCGCACGATCTTGAGCAGTTCCTTCTGCTCGGCCTCGACCTCGGACACGCGCACCGGGCCGCGCGATTCCAGGTCCTCGCGCAGCGTCTCGGCGGCGCGCGTGGACATGTTCCTGAAGATCTTCTCGCGCAGCTCCGGCGTGGCGCCCTTCAGCGCGATGACCAGCGACTCGGACTGCACCTCCTTCATCAGCGACTGGATGCCCTTGTCGTCCAGGCGCTCCAGGTCGTCGAAGGTGAACATGTTGTCCAGGATCTTCTGCGCCAGGTCGTTGTCGGCGCCGCGGATGAAGTCCAGCACCGAGGTCTCCAGCGTGCCGCCGAGCATGTTGATGATCTCGGCCGCCGGCTTGACGCCGCCCAGGTTCGACTTCTTCACCCGGTCGCTGCCGGCCAGCACCTGGTTCAGCACCTCGTTCAGGTCGCGCATCGCCGACGGCTGGATGCCGTCGAGCGTGGCCACGCGCACCAGCACCTCGTTGCGCTGGCGCTCGCTGAACAGCTTCAGCACCTCGGCCGCATGGTCGCTCTCCAGGTGCACCAGGATGGCCGCGACGATCTGCGGGTGCTCGTGGCGCATCAGCTCGGCCACCGCGGACGGCTCCATCCACTTCAGGCTTTCGATGCCGCTGACGTCGTCGCCCTGCAGGATGCGGTCGAGCAGCAGGTTGGCCTTGTCCTCGCCGAGCGCGCGCTTCAGCACCGAGCGCACGTACTCGTCGTTGTCGCCGACCAGCATGCTCTGGTCGCCGGCCATCGTCGCGGAACTTGTCCAGCACCTGGTCGAGCCGCTCGTGGCTGACGCTCTTCATGCGCGCGATGGTCTCGCCCATGCGCTGCACCTCCTTCGGCGCCAGGTGCTTGAAGACCTCGCTGGCGTGTTCCTCGCCCAGCGACATCAGCAGGATGGCGGCGTTCTCGATGCCTTGGTCGTCCATGTTCTTGTGCGTTCGTCAGGCCGGCTCGCCGCCGACCCATTCCTTGACGATCTGCGCCACCGCGGCCGGGTTCTGCTGCGCGAAGGCGCGCGCGCTCTCCAGCTTCTGGTTCATCGGCGGTGCGGCCAGCGCCGGTGGGGCGCTGCTGGCCGGCAGTGCGCGGCCGACGGGTCGTTGTCGGCGACGACGTCGAGCTTGCCGCCCACCGGCTTGGGCTCGGCGGGCAGGGCGGCGTTGAGGGCCGGACGGATCAGCTTGAACACCACCACCAGCGCCACCAGCGCCAGCGCCAGCGGCGCGGCGGCGGCGCGCAGCAGGTCCAGCAGCCACGGCTGCTGGTGGATCGGGATCGGCTCGACCTTGGGCGGCGGCTCGACGCGGAAGGGCGCGTTGATGACACGCACCGAGTCGCCGCGCTCCTTGTTGAAGCCCAGGCTCTCCTGCACCAGCGCGGTGATCTTCTCCAGTTCCTCGGCCGACAGCGGCGTGCTGGTGGTCTTGCCCTTGGCATCGGTGCTGCTGCGGTGGTTGACCACCACCGCGGCATTCAGCTTGCGCAGCGTGCCGGTGGCATTGCGCGTCACGCGCACCGTCTTGTCGACCTCGTACTGGGTGACGGCGTCGCGGCGCATGCTGCCGCCGCCGTAGCCGCCCTGGGCCGCCTGCAGCGGCTGCGCGCCGCCGGTCAGCGGCGCGGTGGCCTGCACCGGCGGCTGGTTGCTGGCCGCGCCGGGCACGCCGCTGGGCACGGCCGCGCCGGGCGATGCCGGACTCGTTGCGCTGCACCAGCTTGACCGCGGCCGGGGCGTCGCCCTGGTTGGGCTTGAATTCCTCGCTGGTCGATTCGGTCTGCGTGAAGTCGATGTCGGCGGTGACGTTGGCGCGCAGGTTGTCGCGGCCGACCACCGGCTCGAGGATCTCGACCACGCGCTTCAGGTAGCCGGCCTCGATCTGCTGCACGTACTGCAGCTGCTGCGCGTCCAGGCCCTTGCCGCTGTCGTCGCCGCGCCGGACAGCAGCGCGCCGCTGCCGTCGAGCACGCTCACCGCCTTGGGGTTGAGCTCGGGCACGCTGCTCGACACCAGGTGCACGATGCCGGCGACCTGCGCGCGCTCCAGCGTGCGCCCCGGGTGCAGCGTCAGCAGCACCGAGGCGCTGGGCTTCTGCTGCTCGCGGAAGAAGCCGTTCTGGTTGGGCAGCGCCAGGTGCACGCGAGCGGCCTGCACCGCGGCCAGCGAGCCGATCGAACGCTCCAGCTCGCCCTGCAGCCCGCGCTGGAAGTTCAGCCGCTCCTGGAACTGGGTCTGGCCGAAGGGCGACTTGTCCATCAGGTCGAAGCCCACGCCGGCGCCCTTGGGCAGTCCGGCCGACGCCAGGCGCAGCCGCACGTCGTGCACCTGCGACGCCGGCACCAGGATGGCCTGGCCGCCGTCGGCATGCTTGTAGGGGATGTTCATCTGCGACAGCTGGGCCAGCACCGCGCCGCCGTCCTTGTCGCTCAGGCCGGCGAAGAGCACGCGGTACTCGCCTTCGGCCTGGCGCAGCGTCAGCGCCACGGCCACCGCCAGCAGCAGGGCCACGCCGATGCCCAGGCCGAGCAGCGAGCGCGCCGGCAGGGCCGCCAGTCGCGCGCCGAAGCTGCCTGGTGCGGCGTTCAGCGGAACCAGGGTCTGGGGGGGGTGCGGCGCGACGGCGTTGTCCATGAAGGGAATCCGGGTGATGGCTGGCCTGCTTGGCGACGCGCTGGAGCAGCAGGCTCTGGCGGCGATTGTTCGGCAGCGCCTGGGCGCTCTATAGGGCAAGAAGCCGAGCAAAGCGCCGTCAGTTACATGCCATGGCGTCGCGGCGCCCTGCCTAGACTTGCGCCACGGATGCGACCGCCCATGGACCTGAAACTCAAGCCCTTCGACTTCGCCCAGGCGGTGGCGCGCGCCGGCCTGCGCCCGGACGGTCTGCCGCTGGCGCGCGGCGCTGAAGCCGCCACCGGCGCCAGCTTCCAGTCGGCGATGGCCCAGGCGCTGAAGTCGGTGAGCCAGTCGCAGCTGGAGGCGCAGACGCTGCAGCGCGAACTGCAGCTCGACAACCCCAGCGTCAGCCTGGAGCAGACCATGGTGGCGATGCAGAAATCGCAGCTCGGCTTCCAGGCCACGCTGCAGGTGCGCAACCGGCTGGTGCAGGCCTACAGCGACATCATGAACATGCAGGTGTAGCCACTGCCACCAGGTGGCGGCGAGCGAGCGTTTCGCCGCCGGCGCCGTGCGGCTACAGTGCGTGCCTGTGTGACTGGTGCCGTCGGAGAAGCTCCATGCGAATTGCGCTCGCCTCGACCTGCGTGGGTCTGTTGCTGCTGCTGGCATCCGGCTGTGCCGACGACACGCGCCAGAAGGAACTGCAGGACCGGCTCACCCGGCTCGAGGCCGCGAATGCCGCCCTGGCGGCGCAGCTCAGGAGCGTCGAACTGCAGGCCGAGCGCGAGGCGTCGGAACGTGTCGTGTTCCTGAAGCCGGAGGACAGTGGTTATTCGGTCTTGAAGCTGGACCTCGGCAACATCACCGTCAGGATCACCGACGTGCAACCCTACGCCACCGGAAGCAAGGTCTCGTTGCAGTTCGGCAACCTGAGCTCGGCCCGGATCGACGGCCTCAAGGCCCAGCTCGAGTGGGGCCGCGTCGACGCCAGCGGCGCCGCCCAGATCGACAAGGCCCAGTCCAGGCAGATCGAGCTCACCGAGTCGCTCGCTCCCGGCGCTTGGACGCAGGCCGAGCTGGTGCTTGCCGGCGTGCCGCCCGCCGAGCTCGGCTTCGTGACGGTTGAAAGACGTCGACCACAGCGGCATCGGCCTGCTGCAATAGGCGCGACGGCGCTCAGCAGGCCGTGAAGCCGGACACCGGTGCGTCCGGCGCGCACACCCTGGGGCGGCCCAGCGGGCTCAGGCCGACGCGCAGCCGCGCGCCGTCGCTGCCTTGCAGCAGTGCGCCGTTGCGCGTGGGCCACGGCTTGCGGGTCGATGCGCAGATCCTGGCCTTGCAGCAGCGTCACGCCGGGATGGTCCCTGGCGCTCACCGTCTTCAGCTGGCAGCCCTGCGGCACGCGGCAGTCGCAGCCGCTGGCCACGGCCAGCGCATAACACCACTGCGCGCCGGCGCTCAGGTTGACATGCATCGGCTGGCCGCGCTGCGCGGCCAGCAGCCGCAGCTCGGCCAGGTCCATCGACATCATGCTCGGCCGCGGCCTTGAGCCGCTGCCGCGACATCATGCTGCCGAAGGAGGGCAGCGCCAGCGTCGCCAGCACCGCGACGATGGCCAGCGCGACCATCATCTCCAGCAGCGTCAGGCCCCGGGCGGTGCGGCGCATCAGCGGTTCCAGCAGCGCGGCGATGGCGCGAACTCGGCCAGGCCGTCGCGCACCTGCAGGCTCAGCACCGTGCAGCCGGCATCGCCGGCGACCACGCTGCCGGCACGGGCGGTGGCGCGTGCCTCGTAGCGTTCACCCCCCGTGCCGAGCAGTTCGATGTCGTACAGGCCTTCGCTGCTGCGCGGCGCAGCGGCGCCCACCAGCACGCCCAGCTGCGAGGCATACAGACCGTGGTGCGAGCGGTAGTTCTCCTGCGCCAGCTGCACGCGCAGCAGCGCGGCGACCGCATCGGCACGGCGGCCGCGCTGCAGCTGCGACTGCAGCGAGGGCCAGGCCACGGTGGCCAGCACGCCGGCCACCGCCAGCACCACGCACAGCTCCACCAGCGTGAAGCCGCGCGCAGGCACCACACGCAACGCCTGAGCGCTCACATCCAGCGACCGCCGCGGATCCGCTTGCGCCGCCCAAACTGTGCGGCCAGGCAGACGCCGTGGATCCGGCATTGCCGGGCCACTGGCGTGCCTCGCAGGCCGCGCCGGGCGCAGACGCCCGGCCGCTCGCCAGGCACGAAAGGTCCACTGGACCGCCCATGTCCGGGCTCGCCCCCCTCGAGGGGGAGCGCCGCAGGCGCTGCGGGGGTGGGTCACTTCAGCGCCAGCAGGCGGCGCCGCTGCTGCGTGTGGTCGATGTAGCGCTGCAACATGCGCTGGGCCTGGCCGTCGAGTTCGATGAACTCGCAGCCCAGGCGCACGCCCTGGCCGCCGCCGTGCATGGCGCTGACATGCTGCAGGCGCAGCGTGGCGTCGAAGGCGCAGTCGCCGTCCAGCTCGATGCGCACGCCACCCAGCCGGCTGCCGGGCTGCAACGAAGGCACGTCGTCGGGCAGCACCAGGGCGCAGCCGCCGACGCTGAGGTCGACGATGCGCAGGGCCAGGCGCATGTCCGGCATCGAGGGGTGGCGCAGCCGGGCCTGCGGCGCGCGCCGCTCGAAGCTGCGCACGCGAAAGCTCGTCCGGCGCTGGAAGCGGTAGAGCGCGGCGGGCCATGCGGCGCGCAGCGCGCAACCGTGGCTGCCATGCACCAGCACCAGCTCGCTCAGGTCGAACTGCAGCTTCACGCTGTCCAGGTAGGCCACGGCCACCGCCTCGTCGCATTGCGCCAGGCGCTGCATCTGCACGCTGTCGGCATCGGCGCTGAAGCTGATCTGCCGCTGCGCCGCATCGACCGCCCACAGCTGCGTGGTGAGGGCCATGCCCTGCGGCGCGCTCAGCGTCACCGGCGCGCTGCCGTCGCACAACTGCTTGAGCAGCCGCGACAGCTCGGCGCTGTCGGCGACGCGAAACTCGGCCCAGGCATCGAGGCCGCCGTCGGCGCCGAGCGTGGCTGCCTGGGTGTCCTGGAACATGCGCCGGACCGCCTGTGCCGGGCGTTCAGTCAGTGCAGCGTGGGGCTCTTGCCCTGCATCAGGCGGTGCAGGTCGGGCAGCCAGGGTTCGGCCAGATTCCGCACCTCGGCGTCGTTGACCAGGATGCGCTGCATGATGCGCGACTTGACGCGCGTCTCGTCCTGCCCCAGCGGCAGCTCGCGCGCGGCCGCCTTGAGCTGGCTGATGAGCAGCACGCAGGCCCCTTCGAGCTTGACCACCTGGTCCCAGTCGCCGGCGCGCGCCGCGTCCAGCATGTCGGCGCTGGCCTTCTCGATCGCCTCGTAGTAGCTCAGGACGGAGGTGTTCATCGTGCAGTCTTGTTCGGTGGGATTCATGCTCGGCGTCTCAGGCGGCTTGGGTGGTGTCGGGGGTGATCGAGGCCCAGGCCTCGGCCAGGGGCTGCATCAGCCTCACGCACTCGTCCAGGGCGCCTTCGTCGGACTTGCAGATTGGCCTGGGTCAGGCGCAGGGTCACGTAGGCGTAGAGCTCGTGCAGGTCGCGTGCGAGCACGCCGCCGTTGTGCAGGTCCAGCGCGGCACGCAGTCCTTCTTCGATGATGGCGGCGGCGCGTGTCAGTGCGCGTCCCTTCGTGGTCACGTCGCCGCTGCGCATGGCCCCGCGCGCCTGGGCGATCGATTCGAAGAGTCCGTCGAACAACATCGATACGAGGCGGTGCGCACCGGCGTGGCCGCCGATCTGGCTTTCCACCGCGACCTGGTGGTACATGTGGCCTGCTCGATAGGCGGGGCCGGTGGCAAACGGGCTGGCTGTCATCATGACGGTGGAGGTGTCCGGAGTGTCGGGCGGGACAGTCGTGTCCCTTGCACTGCTTATCGGCTACCGTCATCGGGGCCTTTAGCCCCGCATTCGCTGGCGCAAGCGGCGTTTTCCGCCTCGAGCGTGCGCCTTACAGGCTCAGTTGTCGGTGCTGCGGTTCCACTGCGTGACCTGCTGGCTCACGTAGGCCTGCAGGCTGCTCAGCGCGGCCATGTTGGTGTCCAGTTTGGTGTACTGGTCGCGCAGGCGCTTCTCGGTCTGCAGCAGCCGGTCTTCCATCCTCGCCGTGCGTTCCGAGATGCCGTCGATGCGGCTGCGCAGGCTCTCCTGCCGCGTGGAGATCGCGCCGTCGGCGCCGAGCGTCAGGTCGGCGAACTGGCGCAGCATGGTGCCGAAGCCGTCGCTGGCGGTCCCCTCCGCGTCGCGCGCGAAGAAGGCCTTCAGGTCGTCGATGCGGCCGAGCGCGCTGTCGAGCTTGCTGGCGTTGACCGTCAGCGTGCCGTCGCGCTGCGGTTCCAGGCCGATGTCGGCCATTCGGGTGAAGGCGCTGCTCGCTGCGGTGCTGCCGCCGACCATGCTGCGCAGCTTGTAGAGCAGGCTCACGGCGCTGCGGTCGCCCTGCAGCGCGCCGGCGCTCTTGGTCGATTCGTTGTAGGCGGTCTGCTCGCGCATCAGCTTGACCAGCCCGTTGTAGGCCTCGGCGAAGTCGGTGACCGTCTTCTTGATCGTCTCGGTGTCGCGGTTGACGCTCAAGTCCACCGGCCCGCGTGGTCACGCGCGAGACCCGCAGCGTCAGGCCGTCGAGCACGTCGGTGAGCGTGTTGCTGGCCGAGTCGATCGGGATGTTGTTGACCGTCAGCGTCGCGTTCGATGCGGCCTGCGCCTGCGTCATCCGGCTGGCGGCGCGTCGTGGATCGAAGGACAGCATCGACAGGCCGGCTGCGTCGCCGTTCTTGCCGTCGTCGTCGGTCACGCGGATGCGAAAGCCGTTGTTCGCGCCGGTTTCGCTGGAGCGAATCGACAGCCGCGAGCCGCTGGCGTCGTTGACGATCGACGCGGTGACGCCGGCATCGGCTGCGTTGATCTTGTCGCGCACCTTCTCCAGCGTGTCTGTCGTCGGGTCCGATGACGATGCTGACCGAATTGGTGCCCGCAGTGGGCGTGAAATCGGGCGGGTCGGTGAACCACTGGCCCATCTCGATGGTCAGCGTACCGGTGCCGACGATGCTGGCGGGCCGCGGCAACGTGGCGCTGGTCAGCGACTGCGCCGCCGCCAGGCGCGTGACCTCGACGCGCGTAGTTGCCGGGTTGACGAATTGCCGCTGCCGACGGCGCTGACCGCTGCCGCGTCGCTGGAGGTCGACGGTCGTGGCCGTCCAGGCGCCGGGGTCCGTCAACTTGCGGGCCGCATCGCGCACGGCACTCAGGCTGGCCTGCAGCTTGCCGTAGCTGGACAGCTGCGTGTCGAGCTTGCTCTTGGCGGCGTCCAGCAGCTGGATGGGCTTGCGCTCGAGCGCCATCAGCTGCGCGACGATGCTGTTGACGTCCAGGCCGCTGCCGATGCCGGCAGACGAAATCGTTCCGTGGCCATGGCGGTTCCTTCGATGCCCAACCGTCGTTTCGGCCGTCAGGCGAGAAACTTGAGCACGAAGTTGTCCGCCGCCGTCACGGGCGGCGCGGCAGCCTTGCGCGCCAGGCGGACGGCTCAGCGCTGCAGCAGCTGCAGCACCTGCTGCGGCAGCGCGTTGGCCTGCGCGACCATGGCGGTGCCGGCCTGCTGCAGGATCTGGGCGCGCGACAGGTTGGCGGTTTCGGCCGCGAAGTCGGCGTCCATGATGCGGCCGCGTGCGGCCGACGGTTCTCCGCGGTCACGGCGATGTTGGCGATCGACGCTCTCGAAGCGGCTTTGCAGGGCGCCCAGGTTGGCGCGCGCGGTGTTGATCTGCGTCGAGCGCGTTGTCGATCTGCTTCAGCGCGGTCTGGGCGTCGCCGAAGTCGGTCGACATTCAAGTCGGCGATGCCGACGTCGGTGGCGGCGGCGGCGATCGGTGCCGGCGGTCGCGAAGCCGGCGGTGGCGACCGTAGCCGGCGCCGGTGACCGGCGATCGTCGATGCCGCCGCCGAGCTTGCGCAGCGTGATCGTGCCGGTCGCGGCGTCGTCAGGACGGCCGAGATGCCGGTCTGCGCCGACGACCTTGTTGATGGCCGTCGACCACCTGGTCGGCGCGTTCGCGCGGCGCTGCCGCGCGGCGGCGATGGCGCCGATGTCGACGCCGTCGATCGTCACGCCGCCGGCGGCGATGGCCGTGGCGAAGCCGGTGAGCGCCGCTGGCGGCCACCGACGGCCGTGGCGATCGTCGGTGGTGCCGCTGCCAGCTGCGCCAGCGTGGCATTCGCGATGTCGCGACGACGGTGATGGTCTCGCCGGCGTTGGCGCCGACCTGGAAGGTGCGCGGCGGTGAAGGAGCCGTCGAGCAGCTTGGTGCCGTTGAACGAGGTGCTGCTTGGCGACGCGGTCGATTTCGTCGCTGCAGCTGCGCTGCACTTCGGCCTTCAGCGCGTCGCGGTCGGTCTGCGCTGTTGGTGGCGTTGGACGCCTGCACCGCCAGTTCGCGCATGCGCTGCAGCATGTCGCCGACCTTGCCCAGCGCGCCTTCGGCGGTCTGCGCCAGCGAGATGCCGTCGTTGGCGTTGCGCGCCGCGACGTTCAGGCCGCGCACCTGCGTGTTCATGCGCTCGGCGATCGCCAGGCCGGCGGCGTCGTCCTTGGCGCTGTTGACGCGCAGGCCGGACGACAGGCGCTGCATCGACGTGGCCAGCGAGGCCTGGCGACGTGTTCAGGTTGCGCTGGGCGTTCAGCGACGCGATGTTGGTGTTGATGGTCTGGGGCATGACGGCATGCTCCGTTGGGTTGCCGGAATCTGCCCGTACGCCGGCGGCGGCGGAATCGCAGGCCCATCGGGTGGTCTGCGTGGTGCG
Source organism: uncultured Pseudomonadota bacterium (assembly GCA_963818005.1). Taxonomy (GTDB): domain Bacteria; phylum Pseudomonadota; class Gammaproteobacteria; order Burkholderiales; family Burkholderiaceae_C; genus Rubrivivax. The sequence goes on along the minus strand of CAWFQP010000013.1, from coordinate 14,261 downwards.
CCATTCTTCGGCCGGGCGTCGGCGCCGAATCGCGCGAAAAGCGCGCGTTCGACGCGCCATCTCGGTCGCGAGCATGCCAGAACGGCAAGGCGGGCCCCGAAGGGCCCCCGGGTGCTGGCGCCGTGCTGGCGGCGCGGCGGCGATCAGCGCAGCAGCGCAGCACCTGCTGCGGCAGCTGGTTGGCCTGGGCCACCATCGCGGTGCCGGCCTGCTGCAGGATCTGCGCGCGCGACAGGTTGGCGGTTTCCGTGCGCGAAGTCGGCGTCGACGATGCGGCCGCGGCGGCCGCCAGCGTTCTCGCCGGTGATCTGGATGTTCGACACCGCGTTCTCGAAGCGGCTCTGCACGGCGCCGAGGGTGGCGCGCGCGCTGTTGATCTGCGTCGAGCGCGTTGTCGATCTGCTTCATCGCGATCTAGGCGCTCGTCGTCGGTCGTCGACGTCCAGCGTCGGCGATGCCGGTCGGTGGCGGCAGCGGCAGCGTCGGTGCGCGGCCGGTGCCGGCGAAGCCGGCCGAGCGGTGGCGCCGAGTCGGCGGTGCCGGCCACGGCGATGTTCGACGGCAGCAGTTCGCAGCCGTGATCGCGACCGGTCGGCGCCGTCGACCAGGTAGGCCGAGACGCCGGTTGTCGCTGGACTTGCGGTTGATCGCCTCGACCACCTGGCCCGGCGCGCTCGCGGCACTGCGCCGCGGCGGCGATGGCGCCGATGTCGACGCCGTGCCGCACGTCCGTCGATGGTCAGCGTGCCGGCGGCGATGGCGGTGCCGAAGCCGGTGATCGCCGCGTTGGCCGCGACCGTGGCCGGTGCCGACCGTAGGTCGATGCTGCCCAGCGTCGGCCGAGCGTGGCGTCGGCGATCGAGCCGACCGTGATGTTCTCGCCGGCGTTGGCGCCGACCTGGAAGGCTGGCGGCGGTGAACGAGCCGTCGAGCAGCTTGGTGCCGTTGAACGATGGTCGGTCTTGGCGACGCGGTCGATTTCGTCGCGCAGCTGCGCTGCACTTCGGCCTGCAGGGCGTTGCGGTCGGTCGGCGCTGTTGGTGGCGTTGGCCGACTGCACGGCCAGTTCGCGCATGCGCTGCAGCATGTCGCCGACCTTGCCCAGCGCGCCTTCGGCGGTCTGCGCCAGCGAGATGCCGTCGTTGGCGTTGCGCGCCGCGACGTTCAGGCCGCGCACCTGGGCGTTCATGCGCTCGGCAGATGGCCAGGCCGGCGGCGTCGTCCTTGGCGCTGTTGACGCGCAGGCCCGAAGACAGGCGCTGCATCGACGTGGCCAGCGACGACTGCGAGGTGTCGAGGTTGCGCTGCGCGTTCAGCGACATGCAGGTTGGTGTTGATGGTGGTCATGAGAACTCCTAAATGGTTGAAAGTGCTCCGGCATGCGCCGGTGCTCAAGACAGCCGCAGGTCTGGCCGCCATGGCCGGTGCTGGGCCGCCCGCGCCGGATGGAGACCTGCGCCATCTGCGCTGCGCCGCTTCCTCGACCGGACCACGGAATCGAATCTGCGACCCGTTGGGGTGCTTATCGAGCGATCGGCTGCAGAACTTTAGCGGCAGGCCTGCAATCCGGATCGCGCCGGGGCGCAGGGCGTGCGGGCCAGCGCGCCTCCGCGGACCGGTGCCTGCGCGCGCCTGGCCGCGCATCTGGCAGGACCATTTGGCCTGACGTAGGCTCTTGGATGAAGCGGGACTCACAGCCACGGAACTGACCTGATGGGACAGGCCAATTCTCGAAACTACAGTGCGTTCACGCCTTGAGCGAAACGCCTTCCACCATCCCGAGGAGCCACCCGATGACCGCCGACCAGATCCTTGCCGAAATCCGCGAAGCCAACCTGTCGTACCTGATGCTGGCGCAAAGCCTGATCCGCGTGGACACGCGAGCAGGCGCTGTACCGCCTGGGCGTCAGCGAGGACACCGCCAAGCTGATCGGCGCGCTGACGCCGGCGCAGATGATGAAGATCGCCGCCAGCAACACGCTGCTGTGCCGCTTCCGCATGGACGACGACATCGTCTGGGGCCTGCTCACCAGCCACGGCAAGGCCGCGGCCAACGAAAGCGTCAACCGCCTGCATGCCTCGATCCTGATGGCCGGCCGCCATCAAGAAGCCGCCTGAGCCCGGCATGGCACGCAACAAGAGCATCCTCACCGAGGCGCGGCAGATCGAGCGCGCGGTCACGCTGATCCAGCTCGGCGCCCGCCTGCAGGTGCTGGAATCCGAGACCGACCTGAGCTACGAGCGGCTGCTGCGCCTGTACAAGGAAGTGGCGGGCAAGAGCCCGAGCAAGGGCCAGCTGCCGTTCTCGACCGACTGGTTCATGACCTGGCAGCCCAACATCCACGCCAGCCTGTTCCTGAACATCCACGAATACCTGAACAAGGTGTCCGAGCTGGACGAGATCGACGTCGTCATCAAGGCCTACCAGCTGTACCTGGAGCAGACGCAGTCGCAGGCGCTGGAGCCGCTGCTCAGCGTGACGCGCGCCTGGCGGCTGGTCAAGTTCGTCGACAACGGCATGCTGACGCTGACCCGTGCAGCAGCTGCGGCGGCCACTTCGTCACCCACCCGTACGAAATCGCCAAGCACTACGTCTGCGGCATGTGCAACCCGCCGGCCCGCGCCGGCAAGGGCAAGCTGGCCGGCGCGCTGCAGATCCCGTCGGCGCCGGGTCGCGTGCTCGCCGATGCGGCCGCAGCTGCGCATTGATTCACGCTGTGCAGGCTCAGCCGGGCCGTCGCCCTGCCGATATCGATGACAGTACCTGACCGTTCTTTGCAGTCTCCTCCTGGCACAGTCCTCTGTGCTTTCAGCGGGTCCCTCGGGACCCGCTTTTTTCTGCAGCGAGCGCTGTTCAAGCCGGCCGCGTTGCGGCCGAAATCCCGGCAGTCCGGGTGCCGCCGTCGAACCGGGTGCCCGGGCCTGAAGCCTTGAGACTGATTCACTTCTCCGCCGAACACCTGCGCACGCAGTCGCCGCTGCCCTTTGGCGTGCGCGATGCCGGCGGGCGGCTGCTGCTGGCGGCGGGGCAGTCGGTCGCCAGTGCAGAGCAGCTGAACCAGCTGCGCGCGTTGCCGCTGTTTGCCGACGAGGCCGAATCCAACGAATGGCGGCGCAAGCTGGGTGCCGCGGTCGGCGCGATGATGCGCCAGAACGCGCCGCTGAAGAGCATCGCCGAGGCCCGTCCGCAGCAGGGCAGCCGCGAAGGCCTGGCCAGTGCCGATGTCAGCGTGCCCGACCAGTGGGAAAGCCTGGGCACGCTGCTCGACGTGGCGCTGCGCGAGGCGCGGCCCAGCCGCGAATTCATCGCCCGCATTCGCCAGGTGCACGATCGTGCAAGCGAACTCGGCCAGCGCCAGGCCGACACTTCGCTGTATCACCTGATCCATGCCGCCGGCCAAAGCACCGAGAAGTACAGCAGCCACCACGCGCTGCTGGTCATGCTGGTGTGCGAGCAGGCGGCCCAGTTGCTGGGCTGGACGCCAGACGCGGTGCGCAGCCTGGCCTGCGCCGCGCTGAGCATGAACCTGGCCATGGCGACGCTGCAGGACCACCTGGCCGCGAACGACAGCCCGATCACCGCGGCCATGCGCGAGCAGATTCAGGCCCACCCCGGGCACGGCGCGCAGCTGCTGCGCGAGGCCGGCCTGGACGATGCGCTCTGGATCGAGGCGGTGCGCCTGCATCACGACCCCGGCGACGGGCAGGCCTCCCTGGCCGAGCTGCCGCAGCCGCGCCAGCTGGCGCGGCTGCTGCGCCGCGCCGACATCTTCACCGCCAAGATCAGCCGCCGCCGCACGCGCGCGCCGATGTCGCCGGTGCAGGCTGCGCGCGAAGCCTGCCTCGGCGCCGGCGGCGTGCCCGACGAAGTCGGCGGCGCGCTGCTGCGCGCCACCGGCCTGTATCCGCCGGGCAGCTTCGTCGAACTGGCCAACGGCGAGCGCGGCATCGTCGTCGCCCGCGGCCGCCGCGCCAACCTGCCGTGGGTGGCCAGCCTGGTGGCGCCCAGCGGGCTGGCGCTGGGCGAGCCGGTGCTGCGCGACACCCTCGAAGCCCGCTTCGCCGTGCGCTCGGCCGTGCCCGGCGCGTGGGTGAAGGTGCGGCCGGACCATGCGCGCATCCTGTCGCTGCGCCCGCAGCCTGGGTGATCGCGGCTTCATGTCCAGCCACATCGGGAAGGACCGCGCACGCGCAAGAGACGCATCGAGCAGGCAAAGCGGCCTGGCCAGCCAACGGGCCCGGCTCGACGAGCCCGGGCCGCCTTGGCGGAAGGCCGGCCGGCGCGCCTGACTTGCCTGACCCTGGCTGGCTTTCGCAAGACGGTTGCGGATGCTCACGCATTGCGGCGTGCGCTCACAGGTTCGAGGTCCAGGCGGGTGCGGCAGGCCCGATCATCGGGCATTGGCCGGTTCGCGGTTCTTGTGCTCCAAGCCAAGGGCCGCCGGGACCCTCGGCCAGTCCGGAGCCCAGCAATGGAACCGTTGGATGATTGTCCAGAAATGCCGGCCAGCGCCTCCAGGCAAGACGGCGCCCGCGGGGCTGCTGCCGCGAGGCTTTGGCCATCGGTTGGTGTGCCCGTGGCAGCGGCAAAGGTCCATCGTTGCGTTGAGCCTGGCCGGTCTGTTGGCCAGCGCGTGCGGCGGCGGCGGTGCTGAATCGGACGCGGCAGCGACTTCGAGTGGAGCCAGCGCCGCGCTGTCGGCCACGACCGCCGAAGTCCCCGTGGCCGTACCGACGGCTGCACCGGCACCGGCACCGGCACCGGCACCGCGCCGACCCGCGCCCGCACCCGCGCCCGCACCGCACCGCGCACCCGCACCTACGCCTACGCCTACGCCTGCACCTGCGCCTGCACCTGCACCTGCACCCGCACCCGCACCGGCGGCACCCGCACCGGCACCCGCACCGGCACCCGCACCGGCACCGGCACCGGCACCGGCACCGGCACCGGCACCGGCACCGGCACCGGCACCGGCACCCACCGCCGGCACGGCGACGCTCAGCTGGAGTGCGCCCGGCGGCGCCACGGTGACCGGCTATCGCGTGTACTACGGGACCGTCTCGGGTTCGTACCAGCAGGCCCTGGGCAAGGGGCTCGGCGCCGGCAGCGCCACGACCCATGTGGTGACGGGTCTGCCGCGAGGCTACATGTACTACTTTGCGGTCACTGCGCTCGGCGCCAACGGCGAGGAAAGCGCCTTCTCGAACGAGGCCACCAAGCACGTCCAGTAGCCGCCGGCTCGACCCGCCGCACAAGCTGCGGCTCGAAGACCGGCCTTTTCAGTCTTCTTGCGCCGCTTCGACGCACGACACTGCCGGGTCCGATTCCCCCGATCTCCAGGCATGTTCACGATCCCGGCTGCGGGTCCCTGCTCAGCGATCTGCGTGCGGCGCCGCTGGCTGCGCTGGCCCTTGCCCGCACTGGCGGCCTGGGCTGCGGCCTGGGCCCTGTTCGTTGCGTTGCGCGCCGCCGACGTGTCCCCCTCGCTGGCGATGTGTGCGGGCACCTGCCTCGGCCTCGGTCTGGGTGGCTTCGGCACGACGCGAATGCGCAAGGCAGTCATCGCCGCCGGCTTCCCGCTGTCGCTGCTGGCCAGCGGCGTGGCCGTGGCGCTGCCGGCCTGGGCCTGGCTGCTGCCGTTGGCACTGCTGCTGGGGCTGTACCCGCGCCATGCCTGGCGCGATGCGCCGCTGTTCCCCACGCCGGCCGGCGCGCTGGACGCGCTGACCCTGGCGCTGCCGCTGCCGCCGGGCGCGCGCGTGCTCGACGCCGGCTGCGGCCTGGGCCACGGCCTGCGCGCCTTGCGCCGCGCCTACCCAAACGCCCGGCTGGACGGCGTCGAATGGAGCTGGCCGCTGGCGCTGATGGCCCGCGCCGCGTGCCCGCAGGCCACGGTGCGCCGCGCCGACCTGTGGGCCGGCAGCTGGGCCGACTACGACCTGGTGTACCTGTTCCAGCGGCCCGAGAGCATGGCGCGCGCGCTCGACAAGGCACGCCTGGAAATGCGCCGCGGCAGCTGGCTGGCCAGCCTGGAGTTCGGGGCCGCGCGCTGGCAGCCGCAGCTGCAGCTGCGCTGCCCCGACGGCCGGACACTGTGGCTGTACCGCATGCCGCTGCAGCGTGGCCGCAAGGCTGCCTCAAGTGAAACGGTAACAAGCCGATAAGGTCTCAGGCCCTTCGGCCCGTGCTCCTGGCGGGCCGGCCCGCAGCCCGCAGCCCGCAGCCGCCACCCAAGCGCCCTCCCACATGTTCGTCATCATTGGCTGGATCGTCGCGCTGTCTGCCGTGTTCGGCGTGTTCATCGCGCACGGCGGCAACATCGCCGTGGTGCTGCACGCGCTGCCCTTCGAGATGGCGGCCATCGGCGGCGCGGCGCTGGGCGCCTTCATCGCCAACAACCAGCCCAAGGTGCTGAAAGCCACGGCCAAGGGCCTGGGCCAGTGCTTCAAGGGCAGCAAGTACACCAAGGCGCGCTACATGGAGCTGATGGCGCTGATGTACGACATCCTGCAGAAGGCGCGCAAGGAAGGCCTGATGTCGATCGAGAAGGACGTCGAGGATCCGCACGCCTCGCCGCTGTTCCAGAAGTACCCGGCGGTGGGCAACGACCATCACGTGTCGGAGTTCATCACCGACTACCTGCGCATGATGGTCTCGGGCAACCTCAACTCGCACGAGATCGAGAGCCTGATGGACAACGAGATCGAGACCCACCACCACGAGGCGCAGTTCGGCGGTGGCCGCGCTGCAGCGCCTGGCCGGCGCGCTGCCGGCCTTCGGCATCGTCGCGGCGGTGCTGGGCGTGGTCAACACCATGGGCTCGGTGGGCCAGCCGCCGGCGGTGCTGGGCGGCATGATCGGCTCGGCGCTGGTCGGCACCTTCCTGGGCATCCTGCTGGCCTATGCCTTCGCCGAACCGCTGGCCGGGCTGCTCGAGCAGAAGGTCGACGAGGCCGGCAAGGAACTGCAGTGCATCAAGACCACGCTGCTGGCGTCGATGCAGGGTTATGCGCCGCAGGTGGCGGTGGAGTTCGGCCGCAAGGTGCTGTACTCGACCGAGCGGCCGACCTTCGCCGAACTCGAAAAACACGTCAAAGGGAAGAAATGACCTTGCCTGAGGCGTTGACCTTCACTCTGCCGCGGTGCGTCGAGCAGACGCCGCGGAACCGGCTCTGCCGGGCCGCTGGCGGCGCCCAATGCCTTGCAAGGCATTGGGCGCTCGACAGCCACTCGCGAGCGCGCAGGCGCTCGCTCGGCGCAGTCTCGCCCCCCCTGGGGGGGCTGAGCAGCGACGAGGAACAGTCCCTGCGGACTGCTCCTCGCCTGCAAAGGCCAGCCGGCATGCTTGCCGGCTGGCGCGCCAAAGGCGCTGCGGGGGGGGGCCATGGCCGGTGACGCCAAGAAGCTGCAGCCGATCATCATCAAGCGCGTCAGGAAGGGCGGCCACGGCCACCATGGCGGCGCGTGGAAGATCGCCTATGCCGACTTCGTGACGGCGATGATGGCCTTCTTCCTGCTGATGTGGCTGCTGGGCAGCACCAGCGAGGGCGACAAGAAGGGCATCGCCGACTACTTCGCCTCGCCGCTGAAGATCGCGCTGCTGGCCAGCGGTTCGGGCGCGGGCGATGCCTCGCACGTCGTCAAGGGCGGCGGCGAGGACATGACGCGCAGCAGCGGCCAGGTCAAGCGCGGCGACATCGATTCGAAGCGCAAGACCGTCAACCTGCAGGCGCTGAAGGCCGAGCAGGTGCGTGCCGAGATTGCCCGGCTCGAGCAGCTGAAGCAGAAGGTCGAGCAGAAGATCGCCGACAACCCGAAGCTGGCGGCCATGCGCTCGCAGATCCGCCTGGACATGACGGCCGACGGCCTGCGCATCCAGATCGTCGACGAGAACCAGCGTCCGATGTTCAGCAGCGGCAGCGCGGTGGTCCAGCCCTACATGCGCGAGCTGCTGCGCGAGATCGGCGCCGTGCTGGGCGAGGTGCCGAACCGGCTGACGCTGGAAGGTCACACCGACGCTGCGCCCTTCGCCGGCGGCGGCTTCGGCTACGGCAACTGGGAGCTTTCGGCCGACCGTGCCAATGCCTCGCGCCGCGAGCTGATGGGCGGAGGCCTGCCCGAGGACCGCATGCTGCGCGTGCAGGGCCTGGCCGCCAGCTTGCCCTTCGACGCGAAAGACCCGCACAGCGCTGCCAACCGGCGCATCAGCATCATCGTGATGAACCGCGAGGCCGAGGACCGCATCTTCCGCAGCGGCAGCGAGGCGCTGGAGCCGCAGGCTGCTGCCGAACCCATCGGCACGGGGTGGCTGCCGAACCTGCCACGTTGAGGCGGGGCTGCTCGCTTGCCCGTTGGCGCCTGCCTGGCCGCACCGAATGCCACCGACCTCGCGGGCGCGGCGCCGCGAAGCTCGGTCAGTTGGCGGCAGGCGGTGGATTCGCCTTGCGGCTTGGGGTGGTCTGTGGCGTTGGCGCCGCGGCCACGCCGACGTTCACGCGCGTGCCGGCCGGGACGCGCGTGCCCGCGCGCGGGTTCTGCTCCAACACGGTGCCTGGCTTGACCTGGGTGCCGACGATCGGATCGACCTTGCCGAGTTCCAGGCCGTAGGCACGCAGGCGGGAAAGCGCGTCATTCAGGCTCGAGTTGTTGACCGCGGGCACTTGCACGGTCTTGGTGGCTACCGTCAGGCGCAACTCGCTGCCCGCAGGCGCCTCGCTCTTTGCCGCTGGCCATTGCTCAACGACGATGCCGTCGAGGAATCTTTGCGTGCTGCCGGTGTCGGCATCGACCATCGACACCGCCAGGCCCACTGACTGTGCAGCGGCCTCGGCGGTCGCGCTGTCGAGGTTGACCAATTGCGGCACCGTCACCATTCGCGGCTGAGCAGGGGCCGCCACCGGCGAAGGCATCGGGGCCGGCACCGAAACTCGCTGTGCGTCATCGGCACCTTCCCTTGCCGGCAGCAGCGCCCAGAGCGTTGCGGCCAGACCCGCGGCAACCGCCGCCACCAGCACCCAAGCTGCCTTCGAACGCGGCCGCGGCACCGGCGCAGATGACGGCGCATCAGTAGAGGGCCGGTGCACCGTCGCGGCGGGTACAGCCGGTGGATCCAGCGGCAGTGGCTGCGCGACAGGCCCCAGCGTGTCGCCGGGCCGGCGTGCAGCGATGTGCTCGACGGCGTCGATCAAGCGCGCGGCCTCGCGCGAGTCGCCGCGGCTCAGGTCCACGGCCTGGATGTTGCGGAACGCCAGCGGCGGCAGCACCTCGTCCAGCAGCACAGGAACGAGCACGCCCCGGCGCATGCCTTCGACGACTTCGGCTTCGACGTATTTCGATTCGATCGAAGCACGCGACCAGAACACCACGACCACGTCCGAGGCGTCGAGCGCTTGCGTGACGACGGTGTTGTATGACGAGCCGGCCGCGATGCTTCGATCCCAGGACACGCGGTGTCCACGCGCTTCCAGGGCAGCGATCACCGCAGCCACGCGTTCACGGTCAGCGGCGGCCCAACTCACGAACACGCGAGCACCTTGCGCACGCGTCGACGGCAGCCCCGCCTCATCCTGTGGCGCGGCCGCAGCGGGAGCCGCCGACGGTCGCGAGCCAGGGCCAAGGAGTTCGGCGCCTGCCGATGGCGTCGCAGCGCCGCCGGCGGGCGCCGACGCAGCGCGGGAGCGTTCGGCAAACGGGTCGCTGGCAACGGGCGGCGGCGAAGGTGCCGCTGCGTCCAGCACAGATGCAGTCATTGCCGCTGCCTCGTCTTCCCAAGGCGCGCGCCCCGACACCAGCCGCTCGATGAAAACGCGGTAGCTGCTGGCCAGCGAGAGACGGTCCGCGCCGCCTTCGCGCACCGAGATCACTTCGCCATAAGCACAATCGGGCGTCTGCTGGATATAGACGGCGTCGAAATAGTTCTGCAGATCGCAGCGCTCAAGGCCATAGCTCTCGGCCAGCAGTTGCTGAAACATCGGCTGGTAGCCGACGATGCCAGCGTCCGGATGACCATGGCGCCACTGGCGCGACAAGCGCTCCAACGAGGCCTCGATGCGTGAAGGCAGCGGATAGACCAGCAGGGGTCGGAGATCGTCGCTGCCCAGGCGGTAGGCGGCGGCACGCATCACGAGATCGTGGACACCCGTCAGGCTCTGCCGGTTGGGCGTGAACACCACCACCAATTTCTCTGGCATCAGCGAGGTGCAGATGCCGCTGATGTCGGTGACCCCGGTGCGCGAGTCGATCAACACCCAGCGGAACTGTTGCGCCAGGCGCTCGGCGAGCATGCGGTAGATGCCGGGCGCGCGGCGGAACAGGTTCTCCCAGCCGAATGTGTTGACGCGGCGCGAGTACTGCTGGTCGTCATTGCGTCCGGCGCGCAGGATCGACACGCCAGCGACCTCGGTGGGCGCGATGTAGTGTTCCAGCGGTACGGCATCGAGCGCATGAGCGGCCGCCCGTTGCGCATCGGTCTCGTCGGCAGGCTCGGTCGCGGGCAGAGCTGCGGACAGGGCAACGAACAGGTCGATCAGGCCAGGCTGATCGTCGAGGCCCAGATCGAGCGAGGCATCCAGCGTGCGCAGCCGCGGTGGAAAGAAGCGGTGCAGGCCCGGGGCTTCCAGATCCCAATCGACCACCAGCACCGCGCCGGGTGCGCTGCCCTCGCGCTCGGCCAGCAGGCAGGCGCTGTTGGCCAGTGCCATCGTGCGGCCCGTGCCGCCCTTGTAAGAGTAGAAGGTGACTACGCTGCCGCCAGCACTTCGTCGCGGTGCCTGCATGGTGGGGCAGTCAGCGGTTGGGGAAGGACGGCGGCCAGGCAGGGACCGATGTGGGCCGCCAGGGAGGCAATTGATCCGCTGGCGGCAACGCGAACTTGTCGCAGTCTTCGCAGGCCTTTTCTTCAAGCGCTTCGAGTGTCCGGAAATGCTCGTGGATGCGATCGGCCACTTCGCGGATCTTGGGTGCGAACCCCGCGTTTCTCTTCATCTGCCGGTCGGCCAGCGTGAAGTGCGAAAAGTCGAGCGCTTGGCGCGGGCCGATGCGCGTTGGCAGCTGATTGAAGCCGCGCAACACCACAGGGATGATCAGCCCCAGCGGCGGTGCGCCCGGCAGCAGCGCTCGGCGGCGCTGCTCGAGTCTCTCCATGGCCTCGAATTCGCGCCCGCAGAACGGCTTGCGTTCGTAGACCGGGGTGTAGATCACCACCATGCACACGGTCTGGCACAGGGCAGTGGCCAGCCGTGCCTCCCAGAAGTCGCCGACACGGATGTCTTCGTCGATGAAGGCGGGCCGGTCGATCAAGGTCTCCAGCTCGCCGCGCAGCGCCGTCTTGAACTGCTCGACGAAGCCACGAACCAGGTCTTCCTCGCCGTGGCTGTAGCTGATGAAGCAAGAGTAGTTGAAGCGGGCCATGCATGCTCCCTGGCCGGGCGCGCATTGCCCGCCCGCACATTGGCACGACTTGAAGTATCGCATCCGAAGGTCGCCGCGACTGCTGCTTCGAGCCCGAGGGCATCGAGGCGATCGAGGCTGCGTCGCGGGCCCGGCGCGAAGCCCGCGCCACGTCGTTCGGCCGTGAGCATGAAGTCGGCGCGCGGCAGGACGAAAAGCTGCTGACCTCGCACACCCTGGTCCTGAAGATGCTGCGGCAGCCCTCCCTGGCCGATGCGTGGGCCTGAAGCGCGCCGCAACTCCATACGTAACACGGCTGGCTTTCGCCCTCTTTTCGCGCTCAAGTTTCCTGGCCCGCCGGGCACCATGGCAAGGCACGCGATCGATCGCGACCGAACCCCATGGCCGACGCCCAGGACCGCCGACTTCCCGCCACTGAACGCAAGATCCGCAAGGCGCGCGCCGAAGGCCAGGTGGCGCGCTCGCGCGACCTGGCGCACTTTGCCGCAGTCGGCACGGCGGCGGCGCTGCTGGGGGCCGCTGCGCCGAAGGCCATGGCCTGGCTCGAGACCGCGTTGGCTTCGGGCCTGCGCTTCGACGCAGCATCGTTGGCCGAAGCCGACGTGATGCAGCAGCGGCTGGCGCTGGTCAGCCTGCCGGCGCTGTGGATGGTGCTGGGCATCGGGCTGGCGATGCTGGTGGTGGCGGTGGCGGCCGGTGTGCTCAGCGGCGGCTGGAACTTCAGCCTCCAGGCGCTGCAACCCAAGTTCGCGAAGATCGATCCCTTCGCCGGGCTGGGCCGCATGGTCTCCGGCCAGCAGCTGATCAACACGCTGAAGAGCTGCCTGCTGGCGCTGATCCTGGGCACCATCGGCGCGTTCTATCTGCGCCACAACCTGCCGCGCTTTGCCGAGGCCCTGGCCTTGCCGCTGCCGGCGGCGCTGTCGCACGCCGGCAGCGTGGTGCTCGGTGGGCTGCTGCTGCTGGTGCTGGCGCTGGCGCTGTTTGCCATCGTCGACGTGCCGCTGCAGCGCCACCAGCTGGCGCAGACGCTGAAGATGAGCGTGCAGGAGATGAAGCAGGAGCAGCGCGAGGTCGAGGGCAATGCCGAAGTCAAGTCGCGGCAGCGCTCGCGCATGCGCGAGCTGGCCAACCGGCGCATGCTGGCCGCCGTGCCCGGCGCCGACCTGGTGGTGATGAACCCGAGCCACTTCGCGGTGGCGCTCAAGTACCAGGAAGGCCGGATGAGCGCGCCCAAAGTGGTGGCCAAGGGCATGGACCTGATGGCGCTGCGCATCCGCGACGCGGCGCTGGGCGCCAAGGTGCCGGTGCTGCAAGCCGCCCCGCTGGCGCGCGCACTGTATGCCCATGCCGAGCTCGACCAGCCCGTGCCCGCCGCGCTGTTCTCGGCCGTGGCGCAGGTGCTGGCGCATGTGTACCAGTTGCGCGCCCACCTGCAGGGCCGCGGCGCACCGCCGCCGCCGCTGCCCGAGTTGAAGGTGCCGCCGGAGCTCGACCCGCTGCATGACCTGCCCGGGGCCGCCGCATGAGTGCCTTGATCCAGCAACTGCAGGGCCTGCTCGGCCCGCGCGCCGCGGTGCTCAAGTCGCTGGGCGTGCCGGCCTTCGTCATCCTGGTGCTGGCGATGATGGTGCTGCCGCTGCCGGCCTTCGCGCTGGACCTGCTGTTCACCTTCAACATCGCGCTGGCGCTGATGGTGGTGATGATCTCGGCGCACATGGTCAAGCCGCTGGACTTCGCGGCCTTCCCCAGCGTGCTGCTGATCACGACGCTGATGCGGCTGAGCCTGAACGTGGCCTCCACCCGCGTGGTGCTGGTCGACGGCCACACCGGCCCGGCCGCGGCCGGCAAGGTGATCGAGTCCTTCGGCCACTTCCTGATCGGCGGCAACTTCGCGGTCGGCCTGATCGTCTTCGCCATCCTGGTGGTCATCAACTTCATCGTCGTCACCAAGGGCGCCGAGCGCATCGCCGAGGTCGGCGCGCGCTTCACGCTGGACGCGATGCCGGGCAAGCAGATGGCCATCGACGCCGAGCTCAACGCCGGCATGATCGACGAGAAGGAAGCGCGCCGCCGCCGCGCCGAGGTGGCCGAGGAGGCGGACTTCTTCGGTTCGATGGACGGTGCCAGCAAGTTCGTGCGCGGCGACGCGGTGGCCGGCATGCTGATCCTGTTCATCAACATCGTCGGCGGCTTCGTCATCGGCGTGGCGCAGCACGATCTGTCGGCGCAAGCCGCGGCCAGCAGCTACATCCTGCTGGCGGTGGGCGACGCGCTGGTGGCGCAGGTGCCGGCGCTGCTGATCTCGGTGGCCGCGGCGATGGTGGTGTCGCGCGTCGGCAAGGAACACGCCATCGGCGCGCAGATCGGCAAGCAGCTGTTCGATTCGCCCAAGGCGCTGGTCGTCACCGCCGGCATCGTCGGCGCGCTCGGCCTGGTGCCGGGCATGCCGCACTTCGTCTTCATCCTCATCGCCGCGGCCATCGGCTCGCTGGCCTGGTGGGTGCGCCGCCGCCAGCAGGCCGAGCAGGCAGCGGCCGCCCGGCCCAAGGAGCCCGAGGTCGCGGCACCGAATGCCGAAGCCAGCTGGGACGACCTGGTTCCGGTGGACACGCTCGGGCTCGAGGTGGGCTACCGGCTGATCGCGCTGGTCGACAAGGCACGCTCCGGCGACCTGCTGGGCCGCATCAAGGGCGTGCGCAAGAAGTTCGCGATGGACGTCGGCTTCCTGCCGCCGGTGGTGCACATCCGCGACAACCTGGAGCTCAAGCCGAGCATGTACCGCGTCACGCTGCGCGGCGCGGTGGTGGGCGAGGGCGAGGCCTTTCCGGGCATGTGGATGGCCATCAAC